>NZ_BAAGVC010000001.1:0-172780 GCF_054781075.1 Cyclobacterium sediminis
CCTCCGCTTTATCGTGGTACTGTAAGTTAAATGAAACTTCTTAAAAATTAAAACACTTACTATATTTGAAAAACAAAAGTGTCAACCATTTTCAGGACGAGACCTCCTTTGGCATTACGATTTTGTCATGCCGGTCTGCCTCGGGCAGGCTCGATTTCCTGATCTCTTATTTGATAAGCCTCTCCCATAACCAAAAATAGGCTATCCTTGAATGAATTGCAAATGAATGCTGCCCGAGGGAATTGTTGATTAGGATGGGGTCTCAAATTTCAGTATAGTATTCAAAATTTTGTCCATTTGTTTACATAAAGGGGGACTTCAGAAGCCATTGCAAATGGCATATAAAAGATTTCGACTTCAAAGTAAGTTAGGAATAAAAGGGTGTAGAGGATTCTACACCCAGCCGGGGAAGTTATGAAGTGTCCCCGAAATGGTTTTTGATCTACGGAGTCTTTTGAGTTGAAAATCAAAGCCTGGTACATTTTCACAGGCTTTTTCAAGGATAGATTGCTTTTTTTTCATAGCTTAAAATGTTGAATATTAACGATAAGTCTAATGTAGTAAGAAACGGCACTAAAGCCGGCTTCCTGCTTTAGCAGGATTCGTTCAACAAAATGAATAGTAGCATACCCTTCGGGATGCTATGACACCATACATGAAACGTTTCATGCTTAGCAAACGATGGACAGCATACCTTCACCAAAAAAGATATAATAATATGGATATCCCAAGTCATAATTATCTATTTTACAATACCTTTTTTATGGTTCTTAAGTTAAAAAACACCCCAAAACAATTTGTCTGTATATTTTTTGTCACAGTTTTATTTTCATCCTCCGTTTTTTCACAGCAAAACATTGAAAGCAAGGACACATATACTATTTATAAGAACTTAAAATTCATAGAAACAAAAGATGATCCTTTGTCCCTGGATTTATTTATTCCAAATAATATCCCTAAAAATGTACCATGCATTGTTGTAATTCAGGGAGGTGGCTTTAAGTCCCAGGATGGACAGAGGTTTCGGTATGTAGCAGAATATATTGCAGAAAACCATTATGCAGCAGCATTGATATCCTATAGAGGAAGGCCTGAATATACTTATGAAACAACAATAGAGGACGTTAAATCGGCAGTTTGTTTTATTCGTTCTGTAAGCAATAAATATGCGATCAATCCCGACAAAATTGGTGCGACAGGGCGGTCTGCAGGAGGTACTTTGGCGGCTCTTTTAGCAGTAACGGGAAATTTATCTTATGAGAAAAAGAGCGATTGCGATTCAACTTCCATTTTGGCTGCAGTGGCATTTGCAGGCGTTTTTGATTTTGTTTCTAGGTTTACAGATAGCGCTCAAATTGATCTACAGCCAAATATAAATTCAAAAATTGCCTCAAATTCAGAATGGATTGGTTCTCATTTTTCAGAGCAAAACCAAAGCTGGGAAAAAGTTAGCGCAATTAATTATGTAGATAAAAATGATCCTCCGATTTTGTTTATGCATTGTAAAGATGACCAAGTGGTTCCATGGATTCAATCTCAGGATATGTTTGACAAAATGAACGATGTTGGTATCAATTCGGAAGTGTTGTATTTTGAAAAGGGTGGACACGGATTCCTAATAGGTGAAAATGAAGATTATTTAAGGCCAATGATTTCATTTTTTAAGAAGCAATTTGAATAAGCGCATTGTAGCTATTCCTTTCTAAATTGACTTAGAGGACTTTAATGCAATATTTATTGACCTACTACGAGGAAAGGAAAAGCACGAAAACACAACATTTTGTATAAGTAATGTCAGGGAAAGTACTAAATATCAAGGTTTGTAGGCTGCCCAAACTGCGCTGAGGTTTGACAAGAAAGTACCGCGCAATCTGCCACGACTCATACCAATGCCGAGAGTAACGAAAAGAGAAGAGAAAAAGGAAGACAGATTTATTCAGCTCAGTAAAATAGCAAAGTCACAGTTAGCAACGCTAGATGACAAAGATTTAATTAAATCCTTAAAAAAGCTCTTAGAGACAACATTTTGGGATGTAGGGAAAAAGAAATAAACAATAAAACGCTAACATCACCTTGGATACTGCGGGCGGTTTCGATTAAATATGAAAACCAATATCTTTAAAAAGTCAGGAGTAGGCTGGAAGAGTACAGTTCCGGGTACCCGCCGCCAAGCTGAAACCCCTTGGTTACAATTTTAAAATTAGCATAATTATAAAAAACGTTGGAATATTTTAAACCTAAATATTTTGAAACATACAATCAAAAAACCATCTATGAATATTTGGGAATAAAGCATTTCAAAAAATATTTGATTACTGATGGTGATTTAGTTAGAAAATGGAGAAACGTAAAGCAGATTAATTTAACTCGAAACAGTAGGATATTAGAATTACAGAAAGCAGAAAAGGAAACAAGAAAATATGAAATAATACACTTGATTTTCATTTTGGTTAGTGTCCTGATTGTTGTTTTTAAGTACGACCAGTTATCGGTCCTACAATGGTTATTGATAATTGCAATTAATTTATATGCAAATGTTTACCCAATATTTCTGCAACGATATAACAGAATTAGAATATTGAGAATTTTAGAAAAAAATAAAAGTGTTAGTGGAACTAAAGCGGAATTGAATATTGAAAACTAAAATCAAAGCAAAATTCTAAACCGAACTAAAAAATAAATCCGAACGGAACTGAAAAAAATGAAATTAAAAAACTGTAGCAACCTCACTTTGGATACAGCAGACGGTACCGAGTAACTATAAAAACCAGTATCTTTAAGAAGTTAGGAGTAGGCTTAAAGTGAACGTCTCCGAAAGCCCGCCGTCTTCAAGCTGAACCCCGATTGGAATCAGGCCCAGAGGAAGGACACGTAAAGGGGCCGACGTCAATCTGCCATAACCTTACAGGGAAGTTTAAGAAGAACCAAGTAGAATGGAAATCAGTTTTTTGATATAATTTCATATATTTATTAAAATTTAGGCTCTGACACATGCAGAATGCCATATTGTGGAAACCTATTCGGAGCTTTTTGAAGTTTGAGTTCGGTAAGCAAATTTGAGTTGCTGGAACGGCTCACAAAATCTATTAGGAAAGGAAGAAAGTCTAATGAAAAGGATTTATTTAGTTCCTTCGGAGGATTTTCTTCAGAAAATCCAGCCGAAGAAATCAGAAAAGATATTAGGGAAAGCAGGAAATTCAGATCAAAAGACTTGAAAATTTGATATGTGCAATATTTGCTTGGCACGAGTATATGTGCATTTTTTTTGAGAGGTAAACTCGATCTCGAGTAAATCATCAAGGAAAAAGGTCTTGCTTCGAAAAAATGGAACACCTATGCATGATAAATTTGACTTGATAATTGGTGTTACTGCACAAACAAATGAAATTATTTTAGTAACCGACAACATTAAAGACTTCCGGTACATCAAAACATAAAACTAGAAAACTGGGCAGAAAGAAAATAACCTCCCGGTAACAGCACCTAAGAAAACATGGGAAGGGCAGTGGTATCCGAAAGGTTTGTTCTCCGTAGCAACTTTCGTTTCGGTGGAAAGTTAATCGCTCCGAAATGCCCCAGTTTCATTTCCGAGGCCTTTGTAGCAAATAATAGATAATCATGAATTTCGACCAGATTAAAGAACGAACAAGACCATTAGTCAACAAAGTGTCTCCTGTATCGGAGGGGGCATTAGATCTGATGTGTGACTTGATTGTAGTTGAAGTTTATGAAAAAGGAGATGTGTTTATTGATAGAGGGAAAAAAAATAACAAGGAATACTTTGTTTACGAAGGTATCTGCCGGAGCTTTTTGCTAAGCCCGGAAGGTGAGGAAGTAACCATATCTTATTTTCTTGAAGGGGGTGTACTCTCTCCAAATAAAACGAGAACAGCGAACCAAATATCTCACCTCAACTTTCAAGCGCTTACAAAGGTTACCGTAGCCAGTTTAAACGCTGACAAGTTTGAGCAGCTGATGATAAATCACATTGACATACGCGAGTTTGGAAATATGGTTTTACAAAATGAACTCCTTGCAAAAGTCGAAAAAGAAATAGCACTTGCCTCCCTGAACGCTAAAGAAAGGCTTATTCTTTTTAGGGAAAAATATCACTTTCTGGAGAATCTAATTTCACATGTTGACATCGCCTCCTATTTGGGAATTACAAATATTTCCCTAAGCAGGCTCCGAAAAGGGCTCTTGGAGTAAAATGCCATCCTTTAACAAATGTTAATGGATTCGAAATTCGCATCATCAATCTTTGTAGTGAACTTAAAAACAAAGAAAGATGAAGAACTTCTCAAGTACCACCACACAAGGATTTAATGTAAATAAAATCAATCCACTTTGGTATCTCGCAATTGGAGTAGCTACCATGGCACTAACGCATATGACCTTTAGTATTGAGGTTATGGCTTGGGTTTCAAGTGTTCCATTTTTAATTTATCTAAGTCTTACACAAGGTTGGAAGTCAAGATTAACATTTTTCCTGGCTTTGGTTATGGCCTGGTCCTTTGTTGTAACGAAGATTATTAGCGATCCAATTCCACTAATGCTGGTCTTCCTCTACTCCATTCCAATAAGTTTATTTCATTTACCGGGATACTTGATTTGGAGTAAATTTAAAAACCAAAAATATGCACTGTTGCTATTTCCGGTCATCATGGTTATTATGGAATGGATTCAATACACCTTTACACCTCTTGCCAGTTGGGGAGTAGCTGCATATACCATGCATGATAATGTATCATTGATTCAAACAGTATCCTTGTTTGGCTTGGCCGGTCTAAGCTTTCTGATTTACTGGGTTAATGTATCAATTGCCAATATCATTATTGAACGAAAAACCACCATTCCCACATTTCAGCTCCCGTTAATTATGCTGTTCCTTTTAATTGCTTTTGGCTCCATCCGATACGATAGGAGTAAAGCCAATGGTAGTGACACTGTAACTGTTGCTGCAGTTGGAACAGACTCGGAGGCAAGTGGTTTACCATTGCCAACCAAGGAAAGAACTGAACAGACTAAAACTTCATTATTTAAACGAACCAGAACTGCCGCAGCCGGAGGTGCAAAAATAATTTCATGGAACGAAGCTGCCATATTTATTATGCCTGAAGATGAGAAGGAATGGATTAACTCCATCAGGGAACTAGCCGCTGAACTTAATATCACTTTGGTAGCTTCTTATGTGTCACCCATTTCACAAACTCCCTTGAGGTATGAGAACAAGTACCAATTTATCGATTCGTCAGGAAACATTACGCATACCTACCTCAAGCATGAACCCGTACCAGGAGAGCCAGCTGTGCAAGGTAAGTCGCCTTTAAAAGTGGCTGATATAAAAGGAACAAAAGTCGCAGCAGCAATTTGTTATGACTATGATTTTCCGTATCTGGCAAAAGGATATGGTGAATTAGGAGCAGATATGGTTATGCTACCGTCAAGTGATTGGAGAGGCATTGACCCTGTTCATACAGAAATGGCAGCCTTTAGAGCAGTTGAGCAAGGTCACTCGGTTCTTCGTTCAACGCGTTTTGGGCTCTCTGCAGCAATTACACCCTACGGTGAAATGGTTTCACAAATGAGCAGTTTTGATGATAATGATAAAATCATGTATTCACTGCTACCTACCAAAGGTGTCACTACATTATTCTCTCTTATTCAAGATAGCTTCGTCTACCTGTGTATAGGGTTCTTACTGTCGTTTATGGCTATTGTGTCTCGATCAAAAAATAAATCAAAACCCGGTACATTTTCACAGGCTTAACCCCTGACTATTGTCAGGGCGGAGAATGCTTATAACCTAATCCGGGTAAAAATAATTGTGGGACTAAGCATCCATAAAAAAAGTGCCGATTTAAAAACCGGCACTTTAAATATAGGTACTGTGTCTATGCTGATGGATCAGCAGTAGGCACTATAAATTCGCTTTCAAATCTTCCCAGTTCCAGTCATTGTTGATTTGAGCAATGGCATGGTGTGCCGTCATATCAAATTGACAAGGCACCACGGAGACATAATTGTTAGCGATGGCCCACTCATCATTGTCTTCTCCTTTGTCAAAATTGACGAAATTCCCTGCCATCCAAAAGTATTTCCGGCCATTGGGATCGTATCTTTCTTCAAAATCTTCCTGCCACTTGGCCCTGGCTTGCCGACAAATTTTAATGCCTTTTAAGGGTTCATTCCTTTTGGGTGGAAAGTTTACATTTAATGCTACCCCTTTAGGAATTCCATTTTCCAAGACTTGGCGGGCAATCTGTGCTACATATTCCTTAACATGGGAGAAATCTGCATTAGAACTGTAATCGCACAAACTAAAACCGATAGAAGGAATACCTTCAATGGCTCCCTCTATGGCAGCAGACATGGTGCCTGAATAAAGCACACTAATGGAGGTATTGCTTCCATGATTGATTCCACTGACCACCAAATCAGGCTGTTTGTCTTTCAAAACATAGTGCTTTGCAAGTTTTACACAATCCACAGGTGTGCCACTGGATTTATAGGCAACAACCTCAGGAAAAATCGTTTCTTCTGATAGCCTTAAAGTATTACCAATGGTGATGGCATGTCCCATGCCCGATTGAGGGCTGTCGGGGGCCACAACAATGACTTCCCCCAATTCCTTCATCACTTCTACCAACACGCGAATTCCTTTGGATGTTATGCCATCATCATTGGAAACTAAAATTAAAGGTTTTGACATTAAGAATTACTTTTTAATTGATTGTAATAGGCTGTGATTCTCAAAAGATCCCCTCTTTTGTCATGATGAAGCTTGTGTTTTCTCATGTACAATTTCATTTCGGAGGATTTGTCGTCCATAATCTCTTTGAGTAAAACACTTTTCTTTTGATTGTATTTATATATTTTTTGGTCTTGAAGGAAATAAAAGTTGAAGTCCAATCTACTGAAACCTCTACCCATCATTGGCATTCCCCACATGGGATTCATGTACATTCCTCTCATGCCATAGGAGTTATAACCTCGATTGTCTGTGGTAATAAACTCCCTACATAGCAGGGTGATTTCTTCTCCCTCAGTTAGCACCTCAAAGAATATTGGGGTTTTATAATCTGAATTTAATGCATAGGGCAGACTATAGAAAGTTCTGATTCCACCATATACTTCGTCAAAAATTTCGAAATAGGTGATAGAGGCAGAGCTAAAGGTTTCCACAGTATTAGTTTGTACCAATACAACATTTGCATCCAAATCATATTTCACCTTTCCTTCAAACATTTGCCCGGAGGTCAGGAAGACTTTTCCCGGATGCCAAACCTGGGAAGGGAATTCCTGCGCCATGGAAACACCGGTGATAAGAAACAAGCACAAAATTAAATTTATGGATCTTTTCATGACAGATTCTATTTTGATTCTACACTAATAACGAAAAAAAATCATTTTGTGTTGAATGACCTATGAAATAATATCACCAAAAACTATTTTTTCAGAATCTGATGCCCCATTTTATCTCTCTTGGTCATCAGGTATTTTTCATTATGTGGATTGGAATTAATCTCTAGAGGCACCGTATCCACAATTTCCAAACCATAACCTGAAAGGCCCACTCTTTTGGTTGGATTGTTGGTAATCAATTGGATTTTGCATACGCCTAAATCCCTAAGAATTTGAGCCCCTACACCATAATCCCGCTTGTCCATTGGGAAACCAAGTGCCAAATTTGCTTGCACGGTATCCATTCCTTCTTCTTGCAATTTATAGGCTTTTAACTTATTGATTAAACCGATGCCTCGTCCTTCCTGATTCATGTAAAGTACCAAACCTTTGCCGTTTTCTTCTACCATCTTCATGGCTTCATGCAACTGTGGTCCGCAGTCACAGCGGCAAGACCCAAAGATATCTCCTGTAATACAAGAAGAATGAACCCTTACCATCACCGTATCGCCCTCTTTCCATTCACCTTTGATTAAGGCCATATGGGTTTCATTGGTATTGGTTTGTTTGTAAGCAATCAATTTGAAATTGCCAAATTCGGTAGGCATTTCCACGCCTATCTCTCGCTTTATCAGGCTATCATTCTTCAGTCGATAAGCAATTAGGTCTTTTATGGATATCAGTTTTAAATCAAATTTTTTGGCCACATGCACCAAGTCAGAAAGACGGGCCATGGTGCCATCCTCATTCATGATTTCTACCAGTACCCCGGCAGGTTGTAAGCCGGCGAGACGGGCCAGATCAATGGCTGCTTCTGTATGCCCTGATCTTCTCAATACCCCACCTCTTTTTGCCTTCAATGGAAAAATATGTCCGGGTTTACCTAGCTCATCAGGATTAATCTCAGGATCGATCAAAGCCTTGATGGTCTTGGAACGGTCGCTTGCGGAAATGCCTGTGGTACAGCCATGTCCAATAAGGTCTACAGATACAGTAAAAGGGGTTTCGAAAGCTGCAGTATTGGTACCAACCATTAACTCCAAACCTAGCTCTTCACATCGGTCTTCTACCAAAGGAGCACAAATTAACCCACGACCATGAGTGGCCATAAAATTGATGATTTCCGGGGTAACTTTTTCTGCTGCACAAATAAAATCCCCTTCATTTTCGCGGTCATCGTCATCTACCACAATAATGATTTCACCGTTTTTTATTGCCGCAATCGCGTCTTCTATTGGATCAAGATAAACTGTATCTTTCATTTTATTCTTTAAAGTATTTAATATGTAATCACAAAATTACGATTATTTATTTACTAACCCTTTTTACAAAATATTAGTTTAATTTCTGGAAGGGATTACATTACCTAATTCACGATCTATTTTGGATTTTAACTGCGTAAGTTCCATATGCATGGTCAATAATTCCTCTAATTCCTCTTCTTTCCCTAACTTGATTTTTTCCTCAAGCTCATCACGCATCCTTTTTAAATAGGCACTTTTAAGCTTTAATGAGGTTTTATAGGTGGTTTCCGGAAGATCATCGGCTTCCCTTCTGGAAAAAATTTGATGCTTTGATTCCCAGTTTTGAGAAATTTCTCTGGTTGGGGCCACCATGTTTATCACTTCAGTCTTCAATTGAGGGTTTTGAATTTTTAAGAAATAATCGAATTTGGGTATGGTGCCTTCCCTCAAAGCATTTTTATAATGGTTGAGCAATTCTTGGTAAATGGGTGTACCAAAGTTCAGGTCTTTTATTTCCTCCAGCAGGTATTCACACACATGCATTTCCTCAGAAACCATCTCAAAACCATAGTTGATTAGAATCCTAACAAGTTCGCGCTCTTCCTTTATGGTTCTTGGTCCTGTTTTCTTCGTTTCTTCCGCCGGTGTGCCGGGAAGTAGCTGCTCAATAGGGCTGGATTCAGGCGCTTTCTGGAATTTTGATGGGCTTTTCTTTTGTTGATTTTTTAGTAATTGGCGATTGAGTTCTGTGAGTAAGATGTCCTCTTCCATACCCAGGAGCCTGGCGGATTCTTTTGCGTATACGGAACGAATAATCGGATCCGGAACCTTGGAAATACTTAATACCACCTGCCGAATGGCTTCTGCTTTTTTTATGGGATCATCTGCCGCCCCTTTGGTGAACAGGTCAATTTTAAAATGAATAAAATCTTTTTCTTCGGCTTCAAGAAACTTTTGGAAACCCTCTTTTCCGGCTTTTCGGGAAAAACTATCCGGATCTTCATTGGGGGGGAAGACCACCGCCTTCACGTTCAGCCCACCTTCCAACAACATGTCTATACCCCTCAAAGAAGCATTGATACCGGCATCATCTCCATCATACAATACAGTGACCTGATCAGAAAATCGCTTGATTAACTTTATTTGATTCTCAGTAAGTGAGGTGCCTGAAGAAGCAACCACATTTTCCACACCAGCCAAGTGCATGGAGATTACATCGGTATAGCCTTCTACGAGGTAGCAGTTTTCCTTTTGGCGAATGGCTTGTTTGGCCTGATAGATTCCATAGAGTACATCACTCTTATGGTAAATGGCCGTTTCAGGAGAGTTGATGTATTTGGGTTGCTTTTTGTCCTGAGTCATTATCCTCGCTCCAAAAGCAATGGCCTTTCCGCTCAGGTTATGAATAGGGAACATCACTCGCCCTCGAAACCTGTCATAATAATTGCCGGGCTTGTTCTCACGTTCGAGGATCAGCCCTGCCTTCAGGAGATTGGTCTCCTCAAAGCCCGAGGTTTTGGCTTTATTCAATAAATGATCCCAACCATCTAGTGAATAGCCCAGTTCAAATTTCTCTATGGTGGCGATATCAAACCCACGTTCTTTTAAATAACTAAGACCAATGGATTTTCCTTCCCCGGATTGAAGGTTTTCATGAAAAAAATCTTTAGCAAAATTTAGGGCAATGTAGAGGCTCTCTTTTTCATTGTATGCTTGAATATCTATGGGATCAATATTCTTGTCTTCCTCTATTTCAATGCCATACTTTGTGGCCAGATGCTTGATCGCTTCCGGAAAGCCCACCCCTTCAATGTCCATGATAAACTGTATAGGGTCCCCGGCTTTACCACAACCAAAGCATTTGTAAATTTGTTTGGCAGGGGAAACGGAAAAAGAAGGGGACTTTTCCTGGTGAAAAGGACAACAAGCCCAAAGGTTTTGTCCCTTTCTTTTCAGGGTGACATAGTCATTGACCACTTCTTCAATGTCTACCCGCTCTCTTACCTTGTCCGTTGTTTGATTAGATATGGCCATAGTTTTTTATCGAAGTGTAAAGATAAGCTTTATGAACGAGAATTCTTTGGACAGTACTCCTTCAAAATTAGAAACTATTTTGGCCTTTTAATAGTTGAGAAGTTAAGTGAATTTCGCTACAAAGGGTTAAAAGATCTTAAAACTAACACAATACAGGCACTTGCTGAAACGTCAACCTTTGGCTTGATACAAAAGCTGGCTATCTTCAAGACAAATTGTACTTTAAATAATAAAGGCATATTGTGACGGTGAAAAATTTCTCTGAAGTGATAACGGTAAAGGCAAGATCTTTTAAAAGTAAAGTAAGTTTAGCAAGGACAAATCCCGCCATAAAGCATGAAAATATTTTATTAACGGAGGATTAGCTATAAATTGCATAAAAATCAAAAATCAGGAATGAATATTTCTAAGGAAAAAGTTTTACAGGCCCTATCTACAGTGGAGGACCCTGATCTAAAAAAAGATTTGGTGACCCTCGGTATGATTCAGGATTTGGAAATTATTAGTGACCAAAAGATTTCTTTTAAGGTGGTGCTCACCACCCCGGCTTGTCCCTTAAAGGAGTTGATCAGGATGAACTGTGAAGAGGCATTAAAAAAAGCACTTGGCGAGGATGTAAAGGCAGATATCTTGATGACTTCAAATGTAACTACAGTCAGAAATGATGCACCCTTATTGCCAAATGTTAAAAATATCATTGCCATCGCCTCAGGCAAAGGCGGGGTAGGGAAAAGTACTTGTTCCTCTAATCTAGCCGTTGCCTTGGCCAAATCAGGGGCCAAAGTAGGTTTGATAGATGCAGATATTTTTGGTCCCTCTGTTCCTACAATGTTTAATGTAGAAGGGGAGCAACCTGCCATCAAAAAAGTGAATGGCAAAAACATTATCATTCCCATAGAGCAGTATGGTGTAAAATTGATGTCCATAGGTTTTTTGACTCCTGCAGAAAATGCAGTTGTTTGGAGAGGTCCGATGGCAAGTTCTGCTTTGAAGCAGTTTATTGGAGATGTGGAATGGGGAGAATTGGATTACCTGCTGATTGATCTGCCTCCGGGAACTTCAGATATCCACCTTACTATGGTTCAAACCTTACCCGTTACCGGTGCTGTAATTGTTACCACACCCCAGAAAGTGGCCTTGGCGGATGCTACCAAGGCGTTAACAATGTTTAAGCAAGCCCAGATCAATGTGCCTATATTGGGAGTTGTAGAAAATATGGCTTACTTTACACCTGCCGAACTACCTGACAATAAGTACTATATATTTGGACAAGGAGGCGGACGCAAACTTTCTGAAAAATATGACGTTACCTATTTGGGGGAAATTCCTTTGGTTCAAGGCATCAGAGAAAGTGGAGACAGTGGTTATCCGGCAGTGTTGAAGGAGGGAGTAATGGCAGAAGCTTTCGGCAACTTTGCAGAAGGTGTAGCAAGACAAGTAGCCATCAGAAATGCTGCTGCAAGTAAAACAGAAGTAGTACAGGTTAAAGTTTAAAGACAATGTTGGATCAATACAAAGATCAAATTGAAAAGGCGCTGGATACGATCAGGCCCTATTTAGAAGCAGATGGTGGAAATGTGAAGATCGTAGACCTTTCCAAAGATATGGTGCTTCAGTTGGAACTTACAGGGGCTTGTAGTTCTTGTCCCATGTCTACCATGACGCTTAAGGCCGGTGTAGAAGAAGCGATAAAAAAGGCAATACCTGAAATCATTAGGGTTGAAGCCGTAAATATTGAAGTAGCCTGACTTATTATTTAAAATATGATTAAATATTATAATGCACTGATATTATGTTTAGTATCAGTGCAATTCTTTTTTATAGGGGGTGGAAATATTGCTTTAGGTCAAAATGAAGCAATTACCGACAGTATAGGCCGATCATTGGAACAATGCGCCACCGTTTTTTTTGAAGAAAAGCAAGCACAGTCTCTGGGCTATTTTGGTTCCAAAGCTTATTTTGAAGGATGGGTAGCGGCCAAAGGAGAGCAATTAAGGTTGGAAAGTGAGGGGAACCGCACACTTGCCGATGAAATTAGACAGCTACCCGTGGTTATTCATGTGATCCATCATGGAGAAGCGATTGGTGTAGGGGCAAATATCTCTGATGCACAAATTTTAGATCAGATAAGAATATTGAATGAGGATTTTCAAATGCAAAATTCTGATTTCACTACCAATACCCCAACGGAATTTTTAGATGTTGCCTCAAGTGCAGGGATTGAATTTGTTTTGGCCAAACAAGATCCCCAAGGCATGCCGTCTAATGGGATCAATAGGGTGGAAGGACCAAAAGATACTTATGGATTAAATGATGCGGCTTTGGTAGGTCAACTTGCCTCTTGGGCACCTGAAGAATACATTAATATTTGGGTAATGCCGCTGACCCCACCCACAATAGGCTTTGCCAGTTTCCCTATTTCCAACGAATTGGAAGGTTTAAGCAACCCTACTGTGACCCGAGAGACCGATGGGGTTGCCATTGATTATAATTATTTCGGAAGCATTGGCAATGTTTCTCAAAACTCCAAAGGAAGGACCGCCACTCATGAAATGGGACATTTTTTAGGCCTCAGGCATACCTGGGGTGATGGAGGTTGTGAAGTTGACGATTATGTGGCTGATACTCCACTGCAAAGCCAATCTAACAATACTTGTATTGTTACTCCTAGATTTACTTGTGATTCCAGAGATATGGTGGAAAATTTCATGGATTATACACCGGATCGATGCATGAGCCTCTTTACTGTAGGGCAGGTGGAACGCATGGATGTAATATTGACCTATAGCCCCAGGAGAGCATCTTTGCTCAGTAGCAGGGCACTATCAGACCCACAAATTTATAGTTATGATATTGAACTTACTGAGATCATTTCACCGTCGAATTATCGCTGTAGCAATACCATTACTCCTGTCATCGAAGTAGTAAATGCAGGACAGGAAACGGTCACCAAAATTAAGGCTAGTATTCAGCTAAATGGGGCAGCGCAAGAAACGAAAGATTTTGAAGTAAACATTGCCTTGGGAGAATCTGCACAACTTGCCTTTGATGAAATTTTCTTAAGTGGCAGCAGCAATACATTTGGAGCAGAGATTTTATTGGTGAATGATGCCGAAGATGAAGACCAGTCAAATAATTTTCAAAGTATTACTACCAATTTGCCGGCCACGGCAGTTCTGCCTTATTCCTACCCCGGACACCGTGTGATTTCCGGTTGGGAATACATCAACGAGGACCAATCCTATACCTGGTCGCCAATTGATCTTCCGATCGACGGCAGCTCCAGCGAGGTGTTTCTGCTCAATGGTTTCGATTACAATGGTCAAGGTGAATTGGATTATTTGATTAGTCCGGTTTTTGACCTGTCCGGTTTACAAAATCCACAGCTGTCATTTGATTTGGCCTATTCACCTTTTTCAAATAGCGCCTACAGTGAGTCGCTTATTGTTGCTGTTTCCACTGATTGTGGCAATACATTTAATCTATTGACAGCTCCTTATAACAAGTCAGGCAATATTCTTGGAACAGTCGGTGTTTCCTCCAATGAATTTGTACCAAGTACTGAGGAACAGTTTAGAAAAGAATTGGTCAACCTCAGTGCCTATGCCGGAGAAAGTGATGTGCGCCTTGCTTTTGTGTCAATCAATGGATATGGAAATAATATTTTCATTAAAAACATCAACCTGAACACTGAGGAAAACTTAAATTACCAAGTAGAGATAGATGCTGTGGAAGAACCTTTGCCAGTAGTAAATGGAGCACAGGTATCGGATATATTGACCTTGTCCAATAATGGGAACCTATCCGTGTCCAGTTTTTATCTAAATAAAGGTGCAGGAGATTCCAATTTGATAGAAGGTGTCAGCCTTTCACCGGGATCCTCCATCTCCGTGGAATTGGACAATTCCTTTGATCCTGGTTTAAATCAGGTAACCTATGAGGTTTCAATGCCTAATTTTGACCAGAACGACGACTCCGGAGACCAAATGACCAGGTATTTTATTCAGAATGAGGTAAGTATATTAGCTCCTTGGCGTCAAAATTTTGATTCCGGCCAACTTGATGACTGGCTAAGCATCAATCCTGAAAATAATTTGCCTTCATGGCAAGTGTCTTCTATATCAGGAGAAAATCAAGCTGTATTGTCCGGAATGGAATCCAACAATGCCTATTGGTTGGTTTCACCTGAATTCTCACTTGATGGAACAAGTAGGGCCGGTTTAATATTTGATTATGGAGGAGATGGTTTTTCCACAGAGGGTATTTCCGGTTTTTCAATTTTGGTGAGCACAGATGGAGGTCAAACGGGACAAAAGGTGTGGGAGGTGACAGGTGAAGGGCTCAATAAGGAAATAGGTTCCAATGGATCGGATGAAGCAAGCCAACACAGCTTTGTCAACTTGAATGACTTTGCGGGGGAAGAAAAAGTTAGGATATATTTTAAAGTACAAAATGAAGAAGATTCTGAAGGAGTACTACAGGTAGACAATATTTCATTGTACTTGTCCGATAATCCTGACCCTGTAGTACCTGAAATAAACCAGAGCTTGATTTACCCAAATCCCGCTCAGGATGTATTCAATATTACCTTTAACCTACAGGATTATGAAGACATAACCATTCAATTCTTCAGTACATCCGGGCAGAAAGCTTACGATATTACCTTTCCCAATACATTGAATCAAACGTATAGTTTTGGGAAGGAACATTTGAGTAGCGGTTTGTTTATCGTAAAAATCATGGGAGAAGATTTTCTTCTGACAAAAAGATTGGTTTTACAATGATGATAATGAAATAGGAAGGGATAGTTCTTTTAGAAAAATTTGAGCTGTAATTTATAAGATATAAATTATAGCATTAATTTGCATAAGTATTCAAATGAAAAAAAGGTGACATCCTAAAAAGTTGGATCAAATCTTGCATTAGACAAATTATGAGTGATTTTAAAGTAGGTATTAAGAAAATAGGTATTCACCTGTTGATCATATTAGCCATTACCTTTGGGCTATTGTTTACCTTTTTCCAAATTTATTTACCGAGTTATACCCATCATGGGGAATCGGTTACTGTTCCGGATTTAGAGGGCTTTCATTATGATGAAGTTCAAGGATATTTAGAAGGAAGGAACCTTATTATGGAGGTTACTTTAGACAGTGGGTTTGTAGCTGAAGCTGAGCCTCTAGTGGTATTAAAGCAAAACCCAAAGCCGGGGGCAAAAGTAAAACAAGAGCGTAAAATATATGTTACCCTGAATGCAAAAAATGCACCTTTGATCAAGATGCCTAACTTGGTCAATACACCGCTGAAAAATGCCCAAGAAATAATAGCTAACTTTGGTTTGGTGAGGGGAGATATTGTATATGTTCCGGATATTGGCCACAATGCGGTATTAAAACAAAAATACAGGGGCAGAGAAATTAAGGAAGGTTTGGAGATTCCCAAAGGCTCCAAAATTGATTTAGTGGTAGGTGATGGCCTGGGCAATCAGGTATTGACCATGCCAAATATTATAGGAATGGATGATCTTGAAGCTGAGTTTTTAATATTAGGCTCTGGTCTTACCATGGGGGAAATCAATTATGTGGAAACAGATACTGTTCCTAAGGGTACAGTTATTAAGCAACTTCCTCCTTCCGGATTAAGCATGAGAACTGGAGAGCGTGTGGATGTATGGGTTTCTGAACTTGCCCAAGAAATAGATTTTTAGATGGAGAAATTCAAGGTATCGGTTCTGATTTGTGTTTTGTTGTTAGGGCTTTTATTAAGTTTTAATAGTCAAGCGCAGTTTCGGCAACTTCCGATACCTCCCCAACCGGTAGCTACAGAGGATGGATCAACCTATCACCTTAAGACCGCAGAAGAGGTGCTACAGCTTCCTTTTTGGGATGATTTCTCCTCCGGTGAATTTTCGGAATTATTGTGGGAAGCCAAGGGAGTAAATGCTTCCTTTACTACCGGAATTTCAGCCCCATCTTTAGGGGTTGTGGTGTTTGATGGGGTGGATGAAACCGGGCAACCATATAGCTCTACCAGATTGGAAGAAGGGGAGGGGGATCAATTGCTCTCCAAGCCCATTGATTTGACTTCCACAGTTGATACTTACCTTAGCTTTTATTGGCAGGCAGGAGGCAAAGCAGAACGCCCTGATGATTCAGATGCCCTTGAGTTGTATTTTTTAGATTCAGAGGGTAATTGGGAATTGGCGTGGAGCCAAAGTGGGGAGGCTGATTTGTCAACCGATGATTTTATTCAAGTTTTATTGCCTGTGGAAGATAAGTTTTTGCATGGTGCCTTTCAGTTTAAATTTCAACAATCCGGAAGGATTTCCGGGCCTTTTGATTCCTGGATTTTAGATTATATTTACCTGAACAAAGATAGGAGTATTATTGACAGGTTTCCAGAGGACAGGGCAATCACTCAAATTCCCGGCAGCCCTTTTGCACCTTATTTTGCCATACCCTATTTTGAAATTACCGAGGAAAAAATCACCGGCCCAATAAGCAACGAATTCAATAATTTTGCGAATAGGTTTAGGGCCATGGAGTATACTGTCAGCTTAAAAAATAATGCTACAGGTGAGCTTTTGGATGAACCCAATACCAACACTCCTTTTAACCCGGTTCCACAGGCCTTGGAGCGAAGAGCTTTTAGTAGCAGCAACTTAGATGTCAAAGAATTGGTGGAGGCGATTGATGAGCCTATGGATGTGGAAGTGTCCATGTACCTAATGGCAGGGGATACGTTTCTTGAGGAAGAAGAGGGAGATGGACAGGCTTCCAATGTGGATTTTAGGGTGAATGATACCAGTAAAATTGTCATCCCCTTTCGAGATTTTTATGCCTATGACAATGGAATGGCAGATTATGCGGCCGGAATTAACCAAAGAGGTGGTATTTTGGCCCTGTCTTTTGAGTTGACCAACCCTTCTTACCTTGCAGGAGTAAGCATTCAATTTGTCGACCCTGCCCAAAGGAATAATGCCATAGAATTGATGGTATGGGACACCGTTAGCCGTGAACCTTTATATCAAAAAGAGGTCTTGATACCGGCCGATGCCGGCTTGGGTGTTTATTCTTATTTTGAATTGGATTCCAATGTACTTGTTGAGGACCACTTTTTTGTTGGTTTCACTCAGTTTTCAAATGATTACCTACCGATCGGTTTAGACAAAAGTGGAGATTCCGGGGACCGGATTTTTTATAATGTGGTGGGAGCCTGGCAGCAAAATGAGCTTGTTAGAGGTAATTTAATGATGCGGGCACATTTGAGTTTAGACCCGGTGGTGGAAGAAACCGAAATACCGGATGAAGAATTGGTTTTTTACCCTAACCCGGTAACGGAAAGGTTGTATGTGGTAGGAGAGGTCACTGATATCAAAGTTTTTGATTTTCAGGGAAGATTGATAAATATACCACAGGAAGTGGATAAAGCAGGTAAAATGCTTAATTTTACAGAAAGTCAAAAAGGAATGTATCTGATCAAAATGGTAAAAAACGGTCAGATTTTAACTCATAGAATTATTGTTCAATAAGTAGCGATGAAAGACATAGAAGTAGAAGAATTAAAAGAAAGATTAGACAAAGAGGAACAGTTTGTTTTTTTAGATGTCCGAGAAGTTTATGAATATGAAGACGACAATCTAGGCGCTAAAAATATCCCTCTAGCCCAGCTTCCTAATAAGCTATCTGAAATAGAAATACACAAAGATGATGAAATCATTGTCCACTGTCGATCAGGTGCCAGAAGTGGTAATGCCAAACAGTATCTGGAAAGTCAAGGCTTTACAAAGGTCCGAAATGTTCTTGGAGGTATTTTGGCCTACAGAGAATTAGAAGAAGAGTAATTATAATTTTACTAGATTTTATTCTTCAAAAACGAATGGTTCAGGGGTAAAGCATAGGATAAAAATGACTATGGCTATCCATCCCAGAACGATTCGTTTTTGATTTAAATTTCTCCCATCAATTACTTCCGGGTGCTTGATACCTAAGATCCTGCCCACTAGGAAAGCAAAGAAAAGCCATCCGGAATAACCTTTAACATCCGGCCAAATACTTACCAGACTGTATTGAATGGAGGCAATCATAAGTGCCATTATCCATTTGTTGGTATTGGACAGGTCTGATTTTCTATAGCAGATGTACAGAAAACCTATATACAGGGGCAAGGCCAGTGCCAGATAGTTGATGTCCTCAAAAGGGCTGATTATCCCAAGTCCGGCATAAAATAAAAATGCAGTGTAGACCACTAAGGAGATAACCTTGTGTTTTTTGGGAAAAAGGCCAAAGACCACATGGCCTCCATCCAATTGCCCAATGGGTAAAAGGTTAATGGCTGTAAAAAACAAAGCCAAATATCCTGCAAATAGGTAAGGGTAATGGATTATTTCGGACATGGCCGGCATCCTCTCAGGATCTGCCAGTGTTTTTTCCATGGTCCAAAACAATAAATTATAGCCCAGTTCAAAATCCATAACTTCTTCATCCTCTCCCAGCACATAGTCCGGATCTGCATATTCAGGGTGGACCTCATAGATGTAGTCAGCTTCCGGCAAATTTGTGAAACCGAAGAACAAGACGGCCAAGGCTACCACAAAGCCGGCAATTGGGCCTGCAACACCAATGTCGAAGAATTTCTTTCTACTGCTAATTAGCCCTTTTATTTGTATAACGGCACCAAAGGTTCCTATGGAGGGTGAACCTAGGAAACCTAGCCAGGCAGGAATAAAGAAAGGTAAGGATGACCTTACTTTATGGTAAATGGAAGTAAACAAATGCCCCAACTCATGAATCAGTAGAATCCCTATAAAGGGAAGAGAAAACTGCAGAGAGAGGACAAAATATTCCCAGGTAAGCGGTTGCTCGGAGGAGAGTATGCTCCTTCCATAGAGCCATTCACCGCCTGCCAGGGTAGTTGCAACAATTGTTAATAGGAAAAGGGTACCGTGTTTTAAATATTCTTTGGTACTATACATTTTGAAAAAAATTGATTAATGCTTTTGGGTGGTCAATATGGTATGTTTGTATGCCAACTTTTTTCGCGCCCAAAAGGTTCTCTTTGAGGTCATCAAAAAATAAACATTTTTCCGGAGCTGCCCCAATGCCTTTGACCACCTCTTTGTAAATGGCTTCATCCGGCTTACGCAAACCCATTTCCTGGCTTAAGAACAAATGGTCAAAAAGCTGAGGCCAGGTGTCTTTGGGTAATTTTTGTTTAAAGGTTTCTTCCACCACCTTAAAATGTATGCTATTGGTATTGCTCAGCATAAACAAAGGGTATTTTTTCTTTAGCTCCATTAGCAGCTCCAATCTTTCCTGAGGAATATCCACCAAGATACTGTTCCAAACCTCATCGATCCATGCATCTTCCCAGTCTGAAGAAAAGAAATCCCTCACTCCATTTCTAAAAGTATTTTCGTCTGATTTCCCTGTTTCAAGGTCAAAGTGAATAGGGGAGACCATAAATTCTTTAATTAAATGATGTTGGTTTTCCGGCAGGCGACTATTTATTTTTTCAAAAGTCCGTTGGTAATCAATGTCATAGATAACATTGCCTAAATCAAAAATCAAAAATTCAATTTCTTGCCAATTTTTCATTACAAATTATGTTGTGATTTTAAAATCAAATATGTAACATTGCATTCCCAAAAGCAAGGTAAAAGCTTCAAAAGACTTTTAAACTTCATATGGGAGCCGAGTTGAATTTGAAATAATTTTGGACTTGGACGATTACTTTCTTTTATTTGTGGTCAAATAGAGGAGAGTATAAAATCTTAAAAATAGTGGGGCCTATAACTCAGCTGGTTAGAGTATCTGACTCATAATCAGAAAGTCCCTGGTTCGAGCCCAGGTGGGCCCACAAATTAGCCGAGAGCAATCTCGGCTTTTTTTATGCCTAATTTTTTATATTTGACACCGGTGGCTGAGCCTGTCGAAGCCATAGGTGTTTGAGACCTAAGCTATTGGTTAAGGTTGCTATATATGAAAAAATTTTACGCTCTAAATTTCGGCTAAAGCCGGTTAAATAGGTTATTGCTTTAATAAATGGGCTAAAGCCCATTCCTATTGAGAGGGATTTGTTTATAAAAAAACGTGGTGGATATTAGGGTGGGTTAAATGGATTTGATTGTTTCTATTTTCAATGGTGATGAATTTAAATTATCAATAGCCCCCAGCTTTAGCTGGGGGATCTCAATAATTTGTACGTTTATATGGCTTTAGCCAAATTTTTCAGGTTAAAAGCTTTCCACCTTGATTTAAGAGATGATAGCAAAATGAACCTATCCTACAAAAGTTGAAAGCTTTCCCATTTTAGGTCCAAGTTACGCTTCGCTAAACTTAGACCAGGTAGGGACATAGGATTTTAGGCATTTACCTTCGGGAAATTATGCTATAAACCCTTAACCGCTCTAAATTTCGGCTAAAGCCGGTTAAATAGGTTATTGCTTTAATAAATGGGCTAAAGCCCATTCCTATTGAGAGGATTGTTTAATGTAAAAATCTAATGGAATTTGGAATCTATTTATGGATTACGTTTCTCAATAGCCCCCAGCTTTAGCTGGGGGTTTTGAATATTATCTCATTTCCTTGGCTTTTGCCAAAAGATTGCCCGGTTATCGGTCATAAAACTTTTGAACTCGAATGCCGGGCTCAGCCCGTCTGTAAGCAAAAGTCCGTAGGAGTCATTTTTATTTAAGATCCTACATTGCCCAAAAGCAATAGAAGTGGTAAAGAGGAAAAGGCAAGTAAAAAAGTAAACGGATTTACCCTTGAATTAAGATATTGTTTAAATAGTGAAAATTGAAATTTCTCTTACAAGAACCTCAATCCACCTACTAAAAATAATTTGTAGCAAAAATACTTAGTTTATAATTAATATTTCCAACTAAGTCTTAATTATTTTCAACTGAATTTTAAGAAACTAAGAATTCTGATTTAACCTTTAATTGGTTTTTGTCTAGTCATTGATTACTTTAAATTCCCATAATTGATCCCTTCAAGGTTCAACTTAATGCTATTACATTGCTATGGTATTTTGTCTGATGGTTTGCAGGGGGTGTTTCCCTCAATTGGAGAGGATAAGATGCCTTAATTTAAGTAGGTTTTTTTACAAAGAAGTATTGGATGTCCACCATAATTAGTTACGGGAAAAATTAATTAAGCGGCCTTTAGCACAGACTTTGTTATGCTTGGCTGAATGGTTGATGATTCAATTGTCACTAATAATGTTTTATGCAAAAAATAATTTTAGGAAAACAAGTGAAGGAGTTAGATGCATTGTATGTCAATGAATCGGGTATTAGCTCCTATCAGTTGATGGAAAGGGCTGCCAATGAATTTTGTCATTGGTTTGAAGCCAAATATAAGAAAGCCAGTACAGTAAACATTTATTGTGGAACGGGTAATAACGGGGGAGATGGCCTAGCCATCTCAAGGATATTGTCCGGTATGGGGTATCAGGTAAATGTTGCTATAATAGGCAATCAAGAAAAAGGATCTGTAGATTTTACCAAAAACCTAAAGGTTTTACCGGAAAAAATAAGAGCAAGCAGCTGGAGCCAATTGAAGCCTTCTGACATCTGCATCGATGCTATTTTTGGTGTAGGAATAAACAGACCCCTGGAAGGGGAGTACGATGCCCTGGTGCAAATGCTAAATAATAGGGAAGGGGTAAAAATCAGCGTAGACATGCCTTCAGGACTTCCATCTGATGCTCAGGCAGAGGGGGAAGTTTTTCATGCGGATTATACCGTCAGCTTCCAATTTCCAAAATTGGCCTTACTATTTCCTGAGCATGCGACTTATGTAGGCAAGTTGGTGGTGAGAAAAATAGGGATGGAACCAAAGCATTTTAAACCTTTTTCTTCCGAATATTGGTTTTTTTCAGGAGAGAACATGGCTTCCTACCATAGGAAGTTTCCTGTTTTTAGCCATAAGGGCGATTTTGGTCGCATCATTTTGGCTGGAGGAAGTTATGGTAAAATGGGCTCTATTTGTCTGAGTACCATGGCTTCATTGCGAACAGGGTCAGGGCTTGTGTTTTGCAAAGTACCGAGATGTGGGGTAAATATTGTTCAATCTACTATCCCTGAGGCCATGGTATTGCCACCATCCTCGGAAAGGGAAGTTGATGCAGACCTAGATTTTTCAGGCATAGATGCGATTGGGCTGGGTCCCGGTCTGGGCAAAGGAAAAAATGCCAAGGAGCTGGTTCACCATGTTCTTAAAAATTATTCAGGGCCTACTGTACTGGATGCTGATGCCATCAATATCCTAGGGGAAAAACAAGAATGGATATCTTTATTACACCCGAATGTTATCCTTACACCGCATTTAAAAGAGTTTGAAAGATTAACGGGCAAGGCTTGTGACAATCACCTTAAGCGAATTAATTTGGCCAGAGATTTTTGCGAAGAAAATAATTGTAGTTTGGTTTTAAAGGGAGCATTTAGTCTGCTCACTTTTCCTGATGGAAGCCAAATATTTAACAATTCCGGGACGGTTTATATGGCCACAGGAGGTTCCGGAGATGTGCTTACAGGAGTACTCACCTCCTTTTTGGGTCAGGGGTATTCAATGAAAAATGCGGCCATATGCGGTGTTTTTCATCATGGACATGCCGGAGAACTTGCCGGAGAAAAAAATGGAAGGGGCACATTGCCTACAGATATCATCAACAGTATTCCACAAAGTTTATTGGCTTTTGGGATAGAATAAGTATACCGGCTTATTTCGGTAGCAGGAGAAAAGATTTTCTATGGTGAGGGCAAGGACCCAATGTCTGTATTCCTAGGCGGTGGGCTTTGGTTGGATAACCAACATTTTTCTCCCAACCATACCCCGGATATTCCAGTGCTAGCTTGGCCATTAATTCGTCTCTATGTGTTTTTGCCAAAATGGAGGCGGCGGCTATGCTTGCATATTTGGCATCTCCCTTCACGATACATTGGTAAGGAATATCGTAGACTGGGTTAAACCTGTTGCCATCAATCAATAAAAACTCAGGCGTGACTTTTAATGCATCAATCGCCCTGTTCATGGCTAGAAAGGATGCATTCAAAATATTGATTTCGTCTATTTCCTCGACTGAGGCACTAGCAATGGCCCAAGCCAAGGCATTTTCCTTTATCTCATTGTTAAGCCTTTCCCTGTTGCCCTTGGTTAACTTTTTTGAATCGTTGATCCACTCATTGGCATAGTCTTCCGGAAGAATGACTGCAGCGGCAGTCACAGGACCACAAAGGCAACCCCGGCCTACCTCATCACAGCCGGCTTCTAATCTATTAGGAGCTAAATTCGGTAGCAGCATTGGGGTAAAATTCCTGTTCTTTATGGTATTTATGAATCAATTCGGCAACCAAGCCTGTCCAGCCGGTTTGGTGGGAGGCGCCCAGTCCACGTCCATTGTCCCCGTGAAAATACTCGTAGAAAAGAATCAAATCTTGGAAATGAGGGTCTTTCTGCATTTTCTCATTTTCTGCATAGATGGGTCGATTCCCATCCTTGTCTTTCATAAAGATGTTGATCAATCTGAGAGACAATTCTTTTGCGATCAAATCCAGGGTAATGTATTTCCCTGAACCCGTTGGATATTCTATGGAGAATGTGCCGCCGTAATAGTAATCAAACTTTTTCAGTGACTCAATGATCAGGTAATTGATAGGAAACCAAATGGGGCCTCGCCAATTACTATTTCCACCAAACATAGAGGTTTCTGATTCTCCTGGAGCATACCTGATGGAAAATCGATTGCCATTGATTTGTATAGAGTAGGGGTGTTCCAGATGATACTTGGACAGGGAGCGAATGCCATATTCTGATAAAAACTCTTTTTCATCAAGCATTTTGTTAAGAATGCTTTTCATTCGATGTCCTCGCAGCAATGAAAAGAGTCGCCTTTTGTCTCGCCCTGGATGAATCCAGTTGGATACCAAAGCAGCCAATTTAGGTTTTTCCTTAAAGAAAAAATTCAATCGCTTTTTAAATTCAGGCAGGTCATCAAACAACTCTTCCCGAATAGGTTCTACAGCAAACATTGGAATGATGCCCACAATGGATTTTACTTTCATGAGCTTAGGTTCTTCTCCGGAAAGGTGCAGGACATCATAAAAGAAATTGTCCTCATCATCCCAAAGGCTGATGTTTTCTTTAGAAATATTGCTCATGGCACCTGCTATATTCAGGAAGTGCTCCAGAAATTTAATGGCTGTATGCTGATAAACTTTATTGAATTCACATAGATCCAAGGAGATCCTAAGCATATTGAGGCTAAACATGGCCATCCAAGAGGTGGCATCTGCTTGTTCAAGTTTACCAAAAAACTTGTCTACATGGCTTCTATCAAAAACACTGATATTGTCAAGCCCCAAAAAGCCACCTTCAAAAATATTCTTGCCTTCTTCATCTTTTTGATTGACCCACCATGTAAAGTTAAGAAGTAGCTTATGAAAGGCTCTTTCCAGAAATTCCTGATCTCCTACCTTGTTTTCGTTATTTTTTTTATCAATTTGATAGACACGCTGGACAGCCCAGGCATGGACAGGAGGGTTGACATCGTTAAAATTCCATTCATAGGCAGGCATTTGACCATTGGGGTGCATGTACCAATCATTTAGCAAGACAAGCAACTGATCCTTGGCAAAGTCCGGGTCTAAACGGGCAAGGGGGATGGTATGAAATGCCAGATCCCATGCCGCATACCATGGATATTCCCATTTGTCTGGCATTGAGATAATGTCATAATTCTGTAGGTGGCGCCAATTGCTATTTCTCCCGGATTTTCTCTCTTGTGGAGGTTGATACCTTCCCGGGTCACCTTCCAGCCAACGTTCTACATTGTAGTAATAAAATTGTTTGGTCCATAGCATACCTGCATAGGCTTGCCTTTGGATCATTTTCATTTCGTCGTCTTTAACCCTTTCTTGGATATTTTCATAGAAATTGTTGGTGTCTTCTATGCGGTTTTGAAGAATCCTTTCGGCATTTTCAATAGGGTTTTCAGTTTGCAACTTTTGCATCCTGAAGAGTACTTCGGACTTTCCTCCGGCAGGGATGGTCAGTTTATAAATGGCAGCTGACTTGGTGCCGGTGTTTTTAGGGTTTAGGTGAGTACTATCCCCATGAAGCACATAGTCATTAATGGCATCTTTAAGGTATTTTTTTTGATTGCCAATATGGTATAGCCTTTCCCGGTTGGTTTCATTGTCACAAAACTTAAGTTCAGGCTCCCCTTGAAAAATAAAGCTATAATTCCCTGATTTTGGAGAGTAGGCTTTAATTCTATTTTTGCCACTTTTTCTGAGGGTGGGCATAAAAGGCTCATCTCCTGTAAACCATGTTTTTCTAAACCAAATGGTAGGCATTACCCATATATCGGCTTCTTCCGAACCTCGGTTATGGATGGTGGCTTTGCAGACAATGTCCTCTATGTCTTCCTTCCCATATTCCAGGTAAATATCAAAATAAGCGTTGTTATCAAATATACCTGTATCTAATATCTCGTATTCTCTATCAGTTTTTCCTCTTCTTAGATTTTCATCCAGTATTTGCTGGTAGGGGAATTTGCTCTGTGGGTATTTATAGAGCATTTTCATATAACTATGCGTGGGAGAGGAATCCAGGTAATAATACAATTCCTTAACATCCTCACCGTGATTTCCTTGATTTCCTGTGAGACCAAACAGCCTTTCTTTAATCATTTCATCCTGACCGTTCCAGAATGCCCAAGAAACACATATTTTTTGTTTGTTGTCGCTGATACCGCCAATACCTTCTTCTCCCCAACGGTATGCTTTACTTCTGGCATCATCATGGGTTACATTCTCCCAGGCAGATCCATCTGGACTATAATCTTCTCGAACGGTACCCCATTGCCTTTCCGTAAGGTAAGGGCCCCATTTCTTCCAGTGCCGGGTATTTTCCCGGTCTTCCTTCAATCGCTTTAGCTCTATATTCATGGGTAGTTCTCGCCGAATTAATAAAGAGCGAATTTAAGCTATTTAGATTTCTTTATGCTAAAAATTCATGCTTCAATTTGATTTTTTTTCAATTTGTTTCAATATTATTATGGATTGAATCACCAACCTCTCTTTATAAAGCCTTAAATAAACCTTTATATGTATGGTTTTAACTTGGTGTAATGGGAAAAAGAGGTTCATTCGATATAGGCTGGCCTCAAAAGGCCATGGTCCATTATTGCGGAGGACTAGAGAAGATCAGGGCCTCAGGCTTAAACTTTAAGGCTTCTTTGACTCGATAGTTCTGCCACCATTTCCGTGATATGGTTGTCCAAAGTACTTTGCCAGTTTTTAAAAGTATAGCCCTTCTGAAAGTTTTTGGCTGGTTTTTGCATATAATCTTCCAAAACGGATAGATCAAATGTATCCGAGGCTTTGCCGGCACCGGCCATTTCTGCGTCCAGCGCATTGCAACGCTGTTCATACTGTCCCTTTACCGGAACCATAAGGATTGGTTTGCCCAGAAACATGGCCTCACCTATGGATTCGAAACCTGCTGTGGTAAGAAAACCTTTGCAAGTAGCCATTTTTTCTAAGAATAGTTGTTCATTTATCAGGTGAAAAGTAAGGTTTGGCAATGCCTGATAAGGGTTCTCAAAGGCAGTATTGTCCCAAAAAGCTTCAATTTTTGCCTCCGGGTTTTTCTTGGCAGAATCTATGATTTCTTGAGCATAGCCCGGGTTAACCACATAGGCCAGGTAAAAATCTTCTTGTGCAATTGCTGATTTTTTTATGCTTTCTTTAATTAGTGGGGGCCAAACTTTTAGTCCTCTACCTGGCGTTTCCGGTGAGGGTTGCCAAAGGGACAAAGCAATTTTCATTTGGGCACCATAACAAGTAAGCAGGGTGTTTAGCTTAAATAAATAACTGTTGATTTTTCCCTGTTTGGCAAAGATGAAATCAGGATGAAAGGTAAGGTACTGATGTCCTATGGCAATGAATTTTGCCTTAGGTTTATAAAGCAAGTTGTATAAGCCTCCCAAAATGTCATAAAAATTTATGATGCCATCCGGCTTATGGTATTTTACCCGTTGGTCTATTTGTTTTAATGTACGCATAAAAAGTGCAGACTTTTTCAAGTTCTCAATAATTGTTGCACTGATGCGGATAGATTTATTTTCTTTATCTGTGATAAAATTGGGACTGGGGAAACTGTAAATAGGGCAATTGAAAGTATTTAAAAAATAGGTGGGCACTTTCCTTCTTTGACTAGTTCCTAAAATCACTGCTTCTATGCTGTGTCCCTGCTTTTCTAAAATCCCTTTAAGCACCTGAGCTTGGGTCATGTGCCCCCTTCCTTCACCCTGAACGATAAATAAAAATTTCATTTTTCGCTTTTAATAAAAGTTCTTGGCCTGATTGATTGTAATGTCCTTCATCTTAACCACCTTGTTTTTATCGGTTTGGCTAAAATCCAGTTCATTGTAGTAAATCAGTTGCCAATTCCCTTCGTGATCCTCAGCAAGGGCACTAAGAGATTCCACCCAATCTCCGGAGTTATAATAGTCAATGCCATCAATATTTCTAATTTCTGCCTTATGAATATGGCCACAGATTATCCCATCACAATTCTTTGATTTGGCAATTTTACATAGCTCTTTTTCAAAGTCATCAATATAAGTAACAGCCGATTTAACTTTGGATTTTACATATTGGGAAAGGGAAAAGTATGGCAAGCCTTTTTTGCGACGATATAGGTTAACTTGAGTATTGAGCCACAGCAAAAAGGTGTAACCTATATCTCCCAAATAAGCTATCCAGCGAAGGTTGGTGGTGATATTGTCAAAGACATCCCCATGTGTGATGAAATACCTTCTACCATTGCTCTCATAAATCATGTCTTTCAGAATAGAAAGCCGACCGATTTCAAGGGGAAGGACCTGATCTAAAAAATCGTCATGATTGCCACGGAGATAATAAACCTTTGTTTTATTTGAATCTATCATTTTCAAGATTCTATTGAAAACCCTGGTATGTTTTCTCTTCCAGCTGCCTGACTTTTTTAGTTGCCATCCATCGATAATGTCGCCATTTAGGATCAAGTTTTCACATTCGTGCTGCTTTAAAAACCTGACCACTTCTTTGGCTTTGGAACCTTTGGTTCCAAGGTGGATGTCAGATAGAATAATCGTTTTAAAATTTGTCTCCAAAATGATTTTATTTTGGAAGCAATTTAATCATGCCAAATAAACTGGTAATGAAGCCCTTATTATTTAAATGCTAATTTGGAGGGAGGATCCTCTGTCTATATGAAGGAATTGTTAAAAACCGAATTATACCAAAGAGAAAAGTAGTGTTTGTGCTACAAAGAAGAATTATGCATTGAAAATTAATTTAAAAACAGTTCCTTCACCCACTTTTGATTTAACTTGAAGGTTGCCTTTGTGCCGACGCATGATTTGTTTAGAAAGGCTTAGCCCAATACCCGAGCCTTTTTGCTTGGTAGTGAAAAAAGGAATAAAGATTTTATTCAATGCCTCTTCTTCGATTCCTTTTCCGGAATCTTCCAGTTCAATGATTATCTTTCCATTGTCATCAATGAAAGCCCGCAAGGTTATTTTCTTGCTTGGTGTTTCTTCCACTGCATGGATGGCATTCTGAACCAGATTGATCAATACCTGTTCAATTAAGGAACAATCAGCAAATAAAAGCAGGTCGTTGGGATGAATTTCTTTATTAAACTGGATGGATTTTTCTTCATTTTGGTTTTGAAACAAGATGTCTAGCCTGTCAAAAAGCTCTTTTAATTTTATAGCAGTAAATTTTGGCAAAGGCACATGGGCCAGACTTCTAAAATCGCTAACAAAATTGATCAAGCCTTCACTTCTTTTCTCTATCGTGGAAATCCCCATTTGATAATCTTGTAAATCATCCTGTTCTACCTGTCCTTTATTTTTGATCTTGTCTTTTAAATCAGTGCTTATGGTGGCTGCTAAAGAGGAAATGGGGGCAATTGAATTCATGATTTCATGGGTAAGTACCCGGATAAGGTTTTGCCAGGCTTCCATTTCTTTTTCCTCTAGCTCACTTTGAATATTCTGTAAGGAAACCAATTTAAACTTCGTATCCCTCAATACCAGTTCTATGGCATAAACGGACAATTGCATGATTCCATCTGGATGGGCGATTTTTATAAGTTCACTTCCTCCTGTCCGTAGTTGGTCTATGGCTTGATACAATTCCTTATTGATACCTGAAATCTCTCGAATGTGATTGAGTTTATCAATGTTGAGCATCCGCTTGGCAGCCGTATTGAGTATCTGTACACTTCCATCCGCTTCAAAGGTGATTAGTCCGATGCTGAGGTGCTGAAATACTGTTCTGAAATATTGAAAGTTGGCTTCTTTTTCCAGTTGGTCTTCTTTGAGTTTTGCCAGGATGGCGTTGAACTCAATATGGAGGTCATCTGTTTCTGTGCCATCAAACTTCACCGGATATACTGTAGCATAATTGTTTTGCTTGATATTGTCCAGAAACTGTCTGACTTTTTTGAAACTGCTTTCTGCATAGCGGATAAGCAGTATCAATTGAACAAAAGTAAGAATGATAAATAATGAGATGGCAAATACTCCTGCATCATTGCCGATGATATATGCCAGAAAGAAAAGACTTAATGCAAGCACAAAGACCCTTCCCAGTAAACCTATTTTATAATCCATATTTTTCTAACCTTCTGTATAGGGAAGCCCTGGTCAACCCCAATTCTTTCGCTGCTTTAGAAATATTACCACTGTTTTTGTCGATTGCCTTTTGGATCATGTTTTTTTCCACTTCATCGAGATTTAAGGTGTTGGTACTTATTTTTTCGTTAGCAGGTTTTGCTGATAGAAAAAAGAAATCCCGACTGTCTAGTTCCTCTCCTTCGGCCATGATTATGGCCCTTTCTATGGCATGCTGAAGTTCTCTGATATTTCCCGGCCAACTGTACCTTTGCAGCAATTGATGTGCGCTATGTTTCAGACCTTTAAATTCTTTTCTGTATTTGCTTGCATAGACTTTAAGAAAATGTTCAGCCAATATAGGGATATCATCCTGTCGGTCTCTGAGTGGCGGAAGAAAAATTTCCACCGTATTAATCCTATACAATAGGTCTTGACGGAAAGTGCTTTCCATAATCATATTGTGAATGGGCATATTGGTCGCACATATCAGTCGAATATCTATGGGCAACGATTTGTTGGAACCAATTCTTGTAACCTCCCTTTTTTGAAGGGCTGTTAATAGTTTGGATTGTAAGGGCATGCTGAGGTTACCTATTTCGTCCAAGAATAAGGTGCCATTGTCTGCCACCTCAAATCGCCCTGCACGGTCTTCTTTTGCATCCGTATAAGCCCCTTTTTTGTGTCCAAATAATTCGCTTTCAAACAAGCTTTCTGTAATAGCCCCCATGTCTACCCCAACAAAAATCTCATCATTTCTCTCAGATTGGTCATGAATGGCACGCGCAATCAATTCCTTTCCTGTTCCATTTTCACCCAAGATCAAAACGTTGGCATCTGTTTTTGCCACTTTTTCAATTATAGAGAATACATTTTTCATGGAAGCACTGCGGCCAATAATTTCCGAAAACGGTTTTTTCAAGTCTGCTTGAAGTTGCTTCTGACGACTTGAAAGCTTGTCCACTTGATTGTAACTTTCTTTTAATTTGATGGCGGCTGATAAGGTAGCTAGCAATTTCTCATTTTGCCATGGCTTTAGGATGAAATCTGTGGCTCCTTCTTTAAGTGCTTGCACCGCCATTTCCACGTCTCCAAAAGCGGTTATCAGGATTACCACAGCCTTGGGATCGATTTCTTTTATTTTTTTAAGCCAATGAAACCCTTCCTTACCGGAGGTGGTGTCCTCCGTAAAATTCATGTCGAGAAGAATGACATCGTAAGTGTTATTGTTGATCAAAAAAGGAATTCTTCTTGGGTCTTTTTCAATGTTTACTTCTTTGGCATGTTTTTTCAATAACATTTTGGCTGCAAAAAGCAGGTCTTCATTGTCATCTACTATCAAAATTTTACCTAAATTTTTCTCCTCCATTGTTTTTGATTTTTAACTGCTGAAATTATGCCAAGCTTTAATACCCCAAAATAAGAAAAATTGTGTGTATTGGTAGAAAAAAATGTTCGAAAGTGAACAAATTCTTTTCGAATTTGAACACAATGACATTCGTGAGTTCTAATTTTTTAATAGCCTGATATTTCTGTTACCTTTGTGCATCAAACAAAAAAAACATAAATTATGTCTGTAGCAACTAAAGGAAATACCGTAAAGGTACACTACACAGGAAAACTTAAAGACGGAACAATATTCGATTCTTCTAAAGACAGAGAGCCTCTTGAGTTCGTTTTGGGAGATGGCAAAATGATAAAAGGATTTGACGTGGCCGTAGAAGGCATGAAGGTAGGCGACGATAAAAGTGTAACAATTCCAACTGACGAAGCTTATGGTCAGAAAAGAGAGGACATGATGTTAGACGTACCTTTGGATCAGGTGCCTGCAGAAATTAAACCTGAGGTTGGAATGGACCTATCCATTCAAAACCAACAAGGACAGCCCACTCCGGTAAAAGTGGTACATGTAGACGAAGCTAAAATCACACTTGATGCCAACCATCCTCTTGCAGGAGAAGATTTGGTATTTGATATCCAACTTGTTGAAGTAATCTAAATTTGGATCATATAATCTAACAATAAAAAAAGGACTTGTTATTCAAGTCCTTTTTTTTATTCCTTTGTTTTGGTTTGTTTATCAATTGTGCCAGGAGGGTTGGCATAAATACTTTTTGTTTTGTTGTATTTGGCATTGCCAACTTCCACAACAAATATTTTGCTGTTTAGATGGGTGAAGTCATAGTTTTTTTGAAGGCCTTCATCAGGTAAAAGCTGGTCTTGCAAAATAAGGTTACCTAAGATATCAAAGATTTTCACTTCCGTTGACTGGGTATTCGGTTTATCTAGGATAAGTTTAAACTTTTTATTTCCCAATGATTGCAAATTAAAGTTTACGGTAGGGGTGTTTAAATCCTTTGGAAATGAAATTTCTGTTTCAAAGGTTCTGCTAACGTTCTGAGCCTCTGCAGAAAATCTCCCCAATTGGAAAAGTGCTAAAAAAAGGAGTACAGATACTGTAAATTTTAAGGTGTATTTTTCTACATTCATTAATGTGCAAATAGCAAAGATCGATCCGAATAATTTTAAAAATTCAACTTTAATTAATATAATTTAACAAAATTATAACTAATAAACGAATTATTGGCCCTAAAGCAATAAATATTACTCTGTTTTATGTAAATGGTTGTATGGTGTTTTATTAGAAATTTTCAGGGCGTTTATAAACAGCCAGGATCTTTTCGTTGGCCAAACACAGTTGTAAGGAAGAAAGGCTTATTTTTTTAAAGTTTTTATTTTTAGGAATAGCAAATGATTGGGATTTTTTGGTCAAGTAATTGATCTTGATCAATTGGTCATCTTGAATCACATAAACATAATCTCCTTCTACTACCGACCTGTTTTCTGTGGTAAGAGAGATTTTCTCTATAAAATTGGCTTGATTGTCAAAAATATACAACCCATCTTCAGCAATTTGAAGAAACAACATATTATTTCTTTCAGTTAGCAAGATCACTTTCAGGTCATTCTGTTGAATCAGCGTATTTAAGGCCTGAGCTTGCAAAAGCTCATTGTTGATAAGGCTAAACTTAATTAAATTAAGAGCTGACTCATCGTACAGCCACAGGCTATTGTTGTTGCCGGGGCAGGCTTGACTTACCCAACCTGAGGAAATTGACGCATCGATGGAAAGTTTACTAATCGGGTTTAGAAACCTGTCCAAAAACTCAAATCGTTGCAGAGCTGAGCTAAAGAGAAAAACATTTACAGTATTGTAGGCATCCAAATTTGTGACGGGTGCACTTAATGATGTAGCCAATTGATTGATTAAACTTCCTTTTGAATCGTACTGAAAAAGATAACCTTGATTATCTGTCACAAAGATATCGCCTCTGTTATTGGTGGCCAGCTTATCTATTCCCGATAGGGAAAGCTCCCATAATTGGTTAAGGTCATCGTTTTGTCCATAAACATTTCCTCCCATACAAAGCAACAATAGGCTCGCTGAAAACGTCTTAATTAGCCTTAATTGCATAGCCATTGTACTGCTTAAGTTGAAAGCTTATTCCGTCAAATTCACCGTAATAACATTGATTCACCCATTCTCCCAGATTGAAATACACTGAAGTGTCATTGATGGGTAAATTTAAAGGTAAGTGTCTGTGGCCAAATATATAATAATCAAAATGAATTTTGTTTTCAATATCTCTGCTGTATTGAAAAAGCCATTCCTGTTCTTTACCTTTAAATTCATCTTCCTTCTTCAACTCGTTCGAGAGGCGACTGTTTTTGGACCAGGCTTGAGCTATTGCGATTCCAATATCCGGGTGTAGCCATTTGAACAGCCATTTACATAAGCTGCTGGTAAAAAACTTTTTGAGCAATTTGTATTTTCTATCTCCCGGCCCCAAGCCATCACCATGTCCAACGAGGAAACGTTTGTGATTTATTTCAATCTCTTGAGGGTGGTGAAATACGGGTATTCCCAATTCTTCGGAAAAGTAATCCTTCATCCATAAATCGTGATTACCCGTGAAAAAAAACATAGGTATTCCCTTGCTTCTCATCATGGTGATCTTGGCGAAGAATCTAAAAAATCCTTTAGGTATTACTTTTTCGTATTCAAACCAAAAATCGAATATATCCCCTACAAAAAAAATTGCAGCAGCATCTGCTTCAATTTCGCTTAGCCACTTAACTATTTTATCTTCTCTTTGTCTACTGCTAATGTCATCCGGGGTTCCAAGGTGAAAGTCTGAAACAAAATAGACCTTTTGAGATTGCTGTAATGTGATGTTCATAGAATTGTTGCTATTTGTAGCAATTTGAGATGGCGGCATGCTTTGGAAACGATCTGTTTTACTTACAAAATTACTGTTTATTTATAAAAATAGCTTATAGACCACCAATATATCAAAAAAGGAGGGTTTCCCCTCCTTTAATTATTGTGACTGTATCGTTTGACTTAGACCTTAGTCTTTGTTTTCCACTACATCTTCTTTTTTATCATCCGTATCTGTTCCATCGTTCTTTGGTGCTTCGATGGCTTTGTCATCGGTTTTTAACTTGGTAAACTTTTCGTAAGTTGTTTCCTTGTCAAAAGGCCGCTTACCAATAAGCTCCTCCAAGTCTGCTTGGAATAATATTTCCTTCTCCAAAAGCTCTTTGGCTATTTTAACCAATTCATTTTTCCTCTCCCTTAAAAGGTCAAGGGTCCTGGAATAAGCAAACTCAATAAGTTTGCGCACTTCTTCATCTATGGTCTGAGCCGTATTGTCAGAGTAAGGTTTGTCAAACTTGTATTCACCACCTTTGCTGTCATAGAAAGAAACATTACCTATTTTATCATTCATTCCATACACAGAGACAATGGAATAAGCCATTTTGGTGATTCTCTCAAGATCACTTAATGCTCCGGTTGAGATTTTACCGAAGATAATTTCTTCAGCAGCTCTTCCTCCCAATGCCATACACATTTCGTCGATAAGCTGTTCGGTTTGGTAAAGGAATTGTTCTTTTGGAAGGTACTGAGCATAGCCCAAAGCAGCAATTCCTCTAGGGACAATACTTACTTTAACCAATGGATCGGCATGTTCTAAGAACCAACCGGCTACAGCATGTCCTGCCTCGTGGTAGGCAACTATTTTTTTCTCCTCAGGAGAGATGATTTTATTTTTCTTTTCCAAACCACCAATTACCCGGTCCACTGCATCTTGGAAATCTTGCATGTCCACCGCGTTTTTGTTTCTTCTCGCCGCTATTAAAGCAGCTTCATTACAAACATTGGCAATTTCTGCACCTGCAAATCCCGGGGTTTGGGCAGCTAGTTTTTTCGGCTCTATATCATCTGAAGTTTTGATGGGCTCTAAGTGAACCTTAAAGATAGCTTCTCTACCAACAATATCGGGCTTGTCAATGCTTATCTGGCGATCAAAACGGCCTGCTCTTAGCAATGCGCTGTCGAGTACATCCGGGCGGTTGGTTGCCGCAAGGACAATTACTCCTGAATCCGTTCCGAACCCATCCATTTCTACCAAAAGGGAGTTAAGGGTGTTTTCTCTCTCGTCATTGGATCCGGGCATCTGTCCTTTTCCTCTGGATCTGCCTATGGCATCTATTTCATCAATAAATATAATACAAGGCGCTTTTTCTTTGGCTTGTTTGAATAGGTCACGAACCCTCGCAGCACCTACCCCTACAAACATCTCCACGAAGTCGGATCCGGAAAGTGTAAAGAAAGGAACACCTGCTTCCCCAGCCACTGCTTTGGCAAGTAAAGTTTTACCTGTACCCGGAGGGCCTATTAGTAAAGCTCCTTTTGGTATTTTACCCCCCAGTTTGGTGAACTTGGCAGGGGTTTTTAAAAATTCTACAATTTCTTCAACCTCTTCTTTTGCTTCGTCTAAACCTGCCACATTGTCAAACGTGATTTTAACTTTGTTTTCAGCATCAAACAGTTGGGCTTTTGACTTGCCTACATTAAAGATTTGTCCTCCCGGTCCACTTGGTCCGGACATCCTTCGCATCATCATCCAAAAAAGGAAGAAAATTAAAATCAAGAAGCCGAAACTTGAAATCCAGTTGCCCCAGCTCTCTTCTTCTTTAGCTGAATAACCTATTCTTTGCTCTTCAGGTAATTTTTCTTCCAGCTGTGAATAATTTTCTATAAAATTATCAACAGAGGCGATCTTAATTTTATAATGTGGTCCCGTAGGATTTGAAAACCTGTTCTGACTCTCCAGTTCATCTTTATACCTTTGGTTTTCGAGTGCCTCCTCTTTTAGAGTGACTTCAACATAATTTTGATTAAATATGACAGTTACTTTCTTTACGTCATTGCTTAAAACCATGTCCTCAAAACGCTTCATGGTAATTTCAACAGTGGCCGTGTTTTGATTAAACCAGGTGACGCCAATAAGGACAATGACCGCGGTTATGATCAACCAAAGTTGAAAATTCGGCTTTTGGGGAGGTTTTGGAACAAATTTTTTAGATTTATTATTACTCATGTCGGTATTTTATAATGCTTGAATTTTTTTAAAACGAATTAGATAAAAGAAAGTTTCTACCTAAGGTATTATTACGAACTGATTTTGGTAATCTTAGCATCCCCCCAAAGTTCCTCCAATTGGTAAAACTCCCGCGTGTCTTTTAAGAAAATATGAACAACAACATTTGCATAGTCAAGTAGGACCCATTGGCGCGTGTTTTTTCCCTCACTCATCCATGGTCTTTCCTTATTCGTTTTATAAACCTCTTCTTCGATTGCGTTGGAAATACCATCAACCTGTGTGTCGGATGTGGCTGAACAAATCACAAAAAAATCAGTCATCGTGCTAAAGATATCTCTCAAGTCCATCAATACGATGTTAGAAGCTTTTTTATCTTCCATTCCTTTTACAATAACCTTGCACAGCTCTTCTGCCGTCATATATTTATTTATCGTGTAATTTAAATTTATTTATTTTGTTATCCATAACTTGAGATGAAACATTAAATATCCAGATTATGGGGTGAAATAACTAATAATACATGCATAAAATCCTTGCCAATACTGTTTTTTTAGGAAAAGAAATTATAAACCTGACAGACTGTCACTCTACCAACGACGTTGCGCTTTCGATGGTTCGGTCAGGACTAATTAATGATGGCGCAGTTGTCATTGCACACAATCAAAGTAGGGGCAAAGGGCAAAGAGGGAGCCAGTGGGAATCATTGCCAGGGCTAAACCTGACTTTCTCCTTGGTCTTATTTCCTTCCTTTTTATCTATCAATGATCAATTTATCTTGAACATGGCCATTGCCATTGGGGTTAAGCAAGGCCTCAATCGATATGTAAATGACGTAGCAGTGAAATGGCCGAATGATTTTTATTATCAAGGCAAAAAGCTGGGAGGGATGTTGCTTGAAAATCGTTTAAAAAGTCAATATCTGGACCACTCTATTATTGGTTTAGGTATCAATGTCAATCAGACAGCATTTAAGACGAAAGGAGCCATCTCATTAAAAGGCATTTTAGGAACTGATTTGGATTTGAATGAAGTCCTGAGCGAAATTTTAAAGAATATTGAAAAATGGTACCTTCATTTGAAAACCGAATCATTTAAATCCATTAAAGAAACCTATCAAAACAGCCTTTATTTGTTTGATAAGTGGGCTACCTATGATGATGGAGAGATTTTTTCAGGTAAAATTACCGGAGTGGGGAATTTTGGCCATTTGGAAATGCTTAAACAAAATGGAAAACATATTCGTTATGAGCTAAAACAAATTAGGCTAATTAGAAATGACTAATTTTCATTTGTGTTCACTTATACCTAAATTTGACAAAATTTTCCTAGAAACTATATAATTTCAAATATGTCAGCAACGAAATCACAGGAATACGTTCAATATAAAGTAAAGGATATTTCTCTTGCCGATTACGGTCGAAAAGAAATAAGACTTGCTGAAAGTGAAATGCCCGGATTAATGTCCCTTAGAGAAGAGTTTGGAGATTCCCAACCTTTGAAGGGGGCAAGAATTGCGGGTTGTCTTCACATGACAATTCAAACTGCAGTATTGATCGAAACTTTGGTCGCTTTAGGGGCTGAGGTTACCTGGTCTTCTTGTAATATTTTTTCCACCCAGGATCATGCTGCAGCAGCAGTGGCGGCAGCAGGTGTGAGCGTATATGCATGGAAAGGGCTTTCCGAAAAAGACTTTGATTGGTGCATAGAGCAAACCCTATTCTTCGGTGAAGAAAAAGAGCCTTTGAATATGATTTTGGATGATGGCGGAGACTTGACCAATATGGTATTGGACAAGTACCCTGAATTGGTAGGCAATATCAAGGGGCTTTCTGAAGAAACCACCACAGGGGTGCATAGGCTTTATGAAAGGATGAAGAATGGAACCTTGCCAATTCCTGCGATTAATGTAAATGACTCTGTAACCAAGTCTAAGTTTGATAATAAGTACGGTTGTAAGGAGTCTTTGGTGGATGCCATTAGACGTGCAACAGATGTAATGATGGCCGGGAAAGTAGCCGCCGTAGCAGGTTATGGTGATGTTGGAAAAGGGTCTGCAGCCTCTCTTCGTGGAGCCGGTGCTAGAGTCATTGTTTCGGAAGTGGATCCAATTTGTGCTTTACAGGCGGCCATGGACGGTTTTGAAGTTAAGAAAATGATTGACGCAGTTAAAGAAGCGGATATCGTAGTTACAGCCACCGGAAATAAAGACATTATTACAGAAGCACACTTCAGGGCACTTAAAGACAAGGCCATTGTTTGTAATATTGGTCATTTCGACAATGAAATTGATATGGCCTGGTTGAATGGAACTTATGGCAATACCAAAGACGAAATCAAACCTCAGGTAGATCTATACAATGTAGATGGTAACGACATCATCGTTTTGGCTGAAGGAAGACTAGTGAATTTGGGCTGTGCTACAGGTCACCCTTCTTTTGTGATGTCCAATTCATTTGCTAACCAAACTTTGGCCCAGCTAGAATTGTGGAACAATACCGACCAATACAAGCCGGGAGTCTATATGTTGCCTAAACATTTGGATGAAAAGGTAGCTGAATTGCACCTTAAGAAATTAGGCGTTGAATTGGATCAATTGTCAGAAGACCAAGCAGAATATATTGGAGTGGCTCCTCAGGGACCATTTAAGCCTGATTACTACAGGTATTAATAGATCCTATTTTTCTCATTAAGAAAACCTCAACCATTGTATTATGGTTGAGGTTTTTTGTTTTAATGATTGCTAAAGCATGGAAGAATGTAGCAAAGCCTTAAGTAGCTAGTACTAAAATAAGATAGCATGCTTTACCTGAATAAGGTAAGCCTTTATTATTTTTAGATGCTTTCTGCCAATATTTATTTATTCTCCTTAAGAATTACTTAATATTAGATGAGAAAAGATTGGTGCTGTATTTTGGCCAACTATTTTTAGACGGTTTCGTGAAAAATGTAGCATTATTAGTCTTTCTTTAAAGCCAAAGAAAAAAAATACAACTTAGGGGACTGATTAGAAGTAAAACTTTGTTAATTACACTTCATAGATTAAATAATACAGGCAATATGAAATCAGTATCTTATTTTATGGTTAGGTTAGGCATTGGCATTAGTATGCTGGGCCATGGCTTGGTAAGGATTCCTAAACTTAAGGCTTTTAGCGAAGGGATGATCAATAATTTTCAGGACTCCTTACTTCCCGAGTTCTTACTTATCCCTTTTAGTTATGCGCTTCCATTTGTGGAACTTTTACTGGGTGTACTTCTAGTTATCGGATGGCAAACGAAAAGAGCAGCGATAGTAGGGGGATTTTTAATGCTGGCATTAATTACAGGCACATCATTGATTGAAAATTGGTCGGCTTTGCCTTCTCAGATGATTCATTTATTGTTTTTTGTTGTGGTTTATGAATTCAATAAAGCCAATGCTTTTGCATTGGATACTTCAAAGGAATAAGTAAAGAGAAATGATTACAAAAGAAAACTTAAACAGTTACTTGACATTTTTTTCTGATTCTAAACTTTTAGCTGCTTTGGGTAGTGAAGGGAGAATTTTAGAAGTTAAAAGCGGGGAGGCAATAATTGAACCCGGCCAATTCATCAAGATGGTTCCAATTTTATTAAGTGGAAGCATTAAGGTTTTGCGCTTGGATGAAGAGGGGAGGGAGTTATTATTGTACTATATAGATCCGGGAGAAACTTGTGCCTTATCTCTAACTTGTTGCTCATCTTATAGGCCTAGTGAGATCAGGGCGGTGGCAGAGGAGGATTGTATAATTCTTAGTGTGCCGGTGGATAAGCACGAAAAATGGACAGAAGAGTTCAGACAATGGAAAGATTATGTGACAGATTCTTATCGAATAAAATTTCAGGAATTGCTTAGGACCCTTGATGCAGTTGCTTTCAAACGCATGGATGAAAGATTGATGCGGTATTTGGTTGCCAAGATGAAACAATTAAAAACCAACGAACTTTCAACAACCCATCAGGAAATAGCCAATGAATTGGGGACTTCCAGAGAGGTGGTTTCAAGATTGCTTAAACAGCTGGAGAAAAAGAAATGGATTGAATTGGGTAGGAATGTCATTTATATCAGGGATGACTTTGAGGAATTGATTACTCATATGAATTGATCAATTGAAGCGCTTTTTTTTTGAGTAAATCCTTCTGAAACGGATGCAAAGGATATTATAAATCCAACGGAAAGGCCCCGGCTATAAATGGTTGTAAATAGTCAGGGGCTATATCGGTTTCGGTGATTTTTATTTTACTTTATAGTCATTATCTTAGTTTTATGATTCGATGGCATCTATTGCTCTTTGCTGTATGTTCTGCATTTTCAAATCTTTTGGCGCAAGAGTATAATTTAAGAAAACTTCAAACGGAACAAAAGCTATCTAACGATCATGTACAGGCGATTTTTAAAGATTCTGATGGATATATGTGGTTTGGGACCAATAATGGGTTAAACCGATATGATGGATCCACCATAAAAACCTTTTTTGCAGATCAGAGTGATTCAAGTGCATTATATCGCAATGATATTTATGATATTTTTGAGGGGATTGGAGGGGACCTTTGGTTAAAGAATGAAGATTCTATTTTTAATGTTTATAGTAAAAACAAAGGTGTTTTTATTAGAGATTTTAAGGTTATCAAAGATCGGTACAAATTAAAAAGTCAGGAGGTTAGTAAAATATATGCGGATTCACAAAAGAGGTTATGGTTTTTGCACCCTTTTGATGGAATGACATTGTATTTTCCGGAAAAGGATGAGTCAAAATTTATAATAAGTAAGCCTTCAGAAACGGCTAGTTTGAGTCACAATAATGTTTCGGATATTCAAGAAGATTTAAACGGTAGTATCTGGTTGGTTTATGACAATGGTTCAGTAGACATTCTGTCAGGAGAGTCATTGAAAATCACAGGTCATTTTGAAATAGCGGATGTAATTGGTCAAAACCAGAGATTTAATTTTAAAATTAAGCTTGATAAGCAAGGAGATGCTTGGGTTTACTGTCCTAATTTTGCCTTGGGTGTCTTTTATATAAACCATAAAGCAAAGACAATAGAGGCAATCAATGAAAATTCCCATGGTTTGAAATTGAATAATTCATTGGTGAAGGCAGTCATGCCCCATTCCAATGGTGAGGTTTGGATTGGGACAGACCATGGAGGAATTAATATAATCAATGCAGATAAAACTAAAGTTCGTTACCTGTTAAATCAGCCTGATAATCCCTACTCCCTATCCCATAATGCGGTCTATGCATTGTTTGAAGATGATCAGGGCATTGTTTGGATAGGCACCCACAAAAAAGGTGTAGAGTTATACCATCCGGATTTTAGCAGATTTGGACTGGTAAAAAGAGAAATAGATCTTAGTAAGCCCTACCCCATGAACGATGTCAATGCCTTTGAAGAAGATGGCGAAGGAAACATTTTTATCGGAACCAATGGGGGAGGCCTATGGCAATATTCTCCCGAAAATGGTGCAATTACAGATGTTGTAAAACTAGGCAAAACCTTGCTTCCTAAAGATTTGGTGGTCGTTGACTTATTGACAGATAGTGAAGGAGTGTTATGGATAGGTACTTATCAAAATGGTTTGTATGCTTATGATGGTGAATCCTTGAAACACTTTGATCCGGGTATGGAGAGAAATGCCGGGAAATTGAAAGACAATAATGTTTGGAATATCTTTGAAGACAGCAAAAAGCGATTGTGGATAGGTACACTTAGGGAGGGGCTATTTTTATACGACAAAGAGAAGAATAGCTTTTTACAGTTTACTGAAGCAGGAGAAGGTATGGCGTTGGAAAACCTCTACATTACCGGAATAACTGAAGATGAGCATGGTAATATTTGGTCTGCGGGTATTAAAGGAATTGATGTCTTTAGCCCTGAAACCGGGTATTACCGGTATTTCCCAGGAGGCATAGGAGACGATTCAGGCTTAAGTAGCAATGAGGTTTCAGACCTTATCAAAGATAAGTACGGAAAGATTTGGGTAAGTACCCACAAAGGTCTTTGCTATTACGATGAACAGGCTTCCCAATTTGTCGTTTTTGATCAGTCAGACGGTTTAAAAAATGAATTCTTGGTTAGCTTGGTAGCAGATTACCTGGGAGACTTATGGTTAAGCTCCCAAGACGGAATCATTCACGCGATGATCGATAGGTCGGAGGCTAAGCTGAAAGCTGATTTTAGACTATTTAATGCAAGGGATGGTCTTCAAGGAGATTATTTCAATAAAAATGCAATGTTCATTGCTGAAAAAGGAAACATTTATTTTGGGGGTTCAGATGGTTTCAATTTTGTAGATCCCTCTACTTTTTCATTCCATGAGGATGAACCCAAGGTGGTCTTTTCAGCTTTTTCGTTGTTCAACCGATCGATATCCGTCAATGAGGATGTAAATGGCCGAATTTTAATGAAAGAACCTCTGGATAAATCTCGGAGCATCCAATTGAACCATGATGAGAACATTTTTTCTGTTTCATTTTCTTCAATGAATTACCTTAATCCGGAAAAAAGTAGCTTTCAATATAAATTAGAAGGGTTTAGTAATGATTGGACCAATCTTTCCGAACCTCCATTTGAGGTAACCTTTACAAATTTGGATCCCGGTAAATACCAATTATTGGTAAAAGCTTCCAGCATAGATGGCATTCCGGGTTCAGAGGCAGCATCCTTAGCTATTGAGGTTTTGGCTCCCTTCTGGAAAACCGGTGTAGCCTATCTTATTTATTTAATTTCATTGTTCCTGTTAATGGTTGTCTTATGGCGGTGGTTTGTTAACAAAGAAAGGCTAAGGCTTAGAAGACAGGGTGAAATCAAAGAGATCCAAAGACGGGCCGAGTTAGATCAAATGAAAAGTAAGTTTTTCACCAATGTAAGCCACGAATTTAGAACCCCGCTCACCTTAATTTTGGCCCCTTTAGATAAATTAAAAGAAGAGTATGGTGAAGGTCCTACCAATTTTCATCTGAAAACAATTCAGCAAAATGCCCATAAATTATTGACGCTTGTTAATCAATTAATGGACCTAAGAAATATTGAAACGCAGACCCTGCAAATGGTAAAGGCAGAAGGTGATATTATTGCTTTGATTGGGGAGCAGGTACTTGCTTTCCAAAGCCTAGCTATTAATTCCAATATTGAATTGTCTTTTAGTACTGAGATTGAAAAATTACCTTGTTCTTTTGATTCAGATAAAGTTGAAAAAATCATCAATAACCTATTGTCTAATGCCTTTAAATTTACTTGTGAAGGGGGGAGAATTGAGGTGAAATTAAGTTTTAAGCAGGAAGAATCCCATCAAGGAGTTTTGACAATGCTTGTAAAAGATTCCGGAATTGGTATACCCAAACATCTACAAAAAAGGGTCTTTGAGAGATACTATACCACCAATGCCAACCAAAATCAGGGAACAGGAATTGGTCTATCTTTGGTAGATGAATTTACCAAAATGCATGGTGGCAGTGTTTGTTTAGATAGTGAAATAGGATATGGAACAACGTTTACAGTAAGGCTTCCTTTAGAGCTAATGAAAGGTTTCAAACCACCGGGCGATGAACCTTTTCTTAACGATAGGGAAGAGCCGGAAGAAAAAACACAGAAAGAGCTGTTAGAACAAAAGCCAAGACTTCTTCTGGTGGAAGACAATGCAGACCTTCGCCAATACCTCTATGAGGTTTTAAAGGAGGATTATTTAATTGACCAAGCAGCCAATGGTGAAAAAGCTTTAAAAATAGCGCAAGAAAAATATCCGGATATTGTTCTTTCCGACATTATGATGCCTGAAATGGATGGTGTAACCTTGTGTAGGCATATCAAAAATAACCTCAAAACCTCGCATATACCTGTGGTTTTATTGACCGCCAAAACTGCTGAAGAAGCCCATTTATCGGGAATGGCCTCCGGATGCAATTTATACCTTGAAAAACCATTTAACCTGGCACTCCTTCGTTCGGGTTTACAAAATCTTCTGAAGGAAAAAAGTAGACTACAGCAACATTACCAGAAAGTCATATCCGTACAAACCAGTGAACCGGAGTTGGAGTCACTGGATGATAAGCTGATACAAAGAGCCATAGCTTTGGTAGAAAAAGAAATAGAAAATCCTGATTTTTCTGTGGAGACCCTTAGCCGAGAGCTAGGGATGAGCAGAATGCATTTGTATAAAAAGTGCAATGCGCTAATCGGGCAAAGCCCCTTGGAATTTATTCGATCCATTCGCCTGCAAAGGGCTGCTCAACTGCTAAAACAAAACCAATTTTCGGTTTCAGAGGTGGCTTATCAGGTTGGGTTTAATAATGCTAAATATTTTTCTAAACACTTTAAAAGTTATTTTGGTACTTTACCTTCTCAATTTCAAAAACAATATAAAAATGATGCGTAACCAATTACTATTTGTTCTTGCTCTTGTGCTTTTGGTCGGCTGTCGCCAAGGTGAAACTGAGCCCATTTCTCCCGTCCATCCTATTCCGGATGAAAGGCAACTGGCTTGGCAGGATTTGGAATTTTATGCCTTTGCACATTTCAACATGAATACTTTTACCAATATGGAGTGGGGCATGGGGGATGAAGATCCTTCTTTGTTTAATCCCACAGATTTTGATCCAAAGCAATGGGCGAAGGTATGCAAGGAAGCAGGGATGAAAGGGATAATCATTACGGCAAAGCATCATGATGGTTTTTGCCTTTGGCCTACAGCTACCACGGAGCATTCGGTAAAAAATGCAGCATGGAAAGATGGTAAAGGGGATATTATCAAGGAGGTGTCTGAAGCATTCAGGGCTGAAGGGCTAAAATTTGGAGTGTATCTTTCCCCTTGGGACAGGAATCACCCTGCTTATGGAACTCCGGAATATGTAACAGTATTTAGGGAGCAACTGAGAGAACTTTTGACCAATTATGGGGAAATTTTCGAAGTCTGGTTCGATGGTGCCAACGGAGGTACCGGCTATTACGGTGGGGCCAATGAGGAGCGAAGGGTAAATAAAAAGAATTATTACGATTGGCCCGGAACGATAGAAATTGTAAGAGAACTTCAGCCCAATGCCGTAATCTTCGGAGATGCCGGGCCGGATGTTAGGTGGGTCGGCAATGAGCATGGCTTTGCATATCCTACCACCTGGTCAAATCTTATGAGGGACTCTATCTATGGCGGGATGCCCGAATACGCAAAGAAGTATTCTTCCGGACAAGAGAATGGCACCCATTGGGTACCTGCAGAAGCCGATGTTTCCATCCGTCCCGGCTGGTATTACCACCCCTATGAAGATCATAAAGTAAGGTCACTTCCTGAATTGTTGGACATATATTATAATAGTATAGGTAGGAATAGCTCCTTATTATTGAATTTCCCTGTGGATAAAACAGGACAAATCCACGAAAACGATGTGCGACAGCTTAATAAATTGGTGGCAAAAGTTAAAGAGGATTTTAGCCGGAAGATTGCTTTAAGTGGAAGCAATTTATCCGCATCTTCTGAAAATGGGGAGTACCTAGTAGACAATTTGCTTCAACCGGAAATGGAAACATTTTGGAATCCCAAATCGGGTGAACTGCCGGCTACAGTAACCATAGATTTTGGTGCCGAACAAACATTTAATCGCTTTTTGGTGCAAGAGAATATTTCTCTAGGGCAAAGGGTAAAATCTTTTGCGCTTGAAATCAAAAATGAGAATGGCCAATGGGAAACTTTAGCCAAGGAGACCACCATAGGTTATAAAAGAATTCTTAGGCTTCCGGATACCAAAACATCAGCAGTAAAATTTACCATTCATGATGCCAAGGACAGCCCGGTTATCAGTCACCTAGCCTTTTATAATGCCCCCAAATTATTATTACCCCCTACAATTGCCAGAGATAAAAATGGTCAGGTAAGTTTTGACCTTAGTGAGGAAGGATTGCAGGCCTTTTATAGTTTGGATGGGAGTGACCCCAAATCCGGAGGTATTGCTTATAAAGAAAGCTTTGAACTCCTTCAGCCCGCTACATTAAAGGCAGTCTCCAAAGATCCGGTAACAGGAGAATTTAGTGAGCCGATCACCATCGCTTTTCCTTTGGCCAAGAAAAAGTGGAAGGTAATTGATCCCGAAAAAGATGCCAATCAGCTTATAGACGATGATCCTTACACCAATTATACCAGCAAACAAAACAGAGCAAGCATAGATCTGGGAGAAAATCAGGAAGTTTCAGGCTTTACTTATTATCCCATACAAAACAGGTACATGTCCGGATTGATCAAGGATTTTGAATTTCATACCAGTATAGATGGCAAAAACTGGCAAAAAGCAGTGTCCGGGGAGTTTGGAAATATAGCCAATAGTCCCATCGAACAGCAGGTGGAATTCGAACCCCGAACCGCAAGGTATATTCGATTGATTGCAAAAAGTACGACTGATGGTCAATCCGCTACTTTTGCTGAAATAGGAGTGTTATTGACTGAATAAATCAAAAAAATAGCTTAATCGCACAAAATATGCCGCAATAAGGGCTTAGCTGGTGTTACCCGGTTTAATGGATTGGTTTTTGTAATGAGTTGATTAAATAAATTTTAAACCAAAAACCACTGATATTATGTTGACATGGGTAATTACATTTCTTGTTGTAGCTTTAATCGCTGCGGTATTGGGTTTTGGAGGAATAGCCTCCGGACTGGCCTCAATTGCTAAAGTAATCTTTTATATTTTTGTCGTTTTATTATTGATAAGCCTTGTGGCTGGCGGCGTGAATGGCTTTTAAATATTTATCTCACCCGTGAAATTTTTCCGGGTGGGATTTTTTTTATGCTGTTGGGAGAATGGGTAGATAGTAGAAAGTTTCGGCTTTTAATTTTTTATTACATCACATACTCTTCAAATAATTGCTGAAGGGTTTTGTTAAGGTCTTTACTCAGTCCGGGATGGGGTCTGGAAGTCTGAATTACTGAACTTCTTACAGCCGTAAGCCATCTAAACCTGGAAGCAAGGTCCATATTGGCTATTGGGCCACCATCGTTTTCCCCTTTACAAATCTTCTCAAAAGATTTTAAATTTTCATTAATCATTTCCAAATCTGCATCTGGATCCAAAGCCCTTATTTTTTCTTGGCAAAGGTGGATTTTCACTCCCAGAAAATCACTTTTGTGGTCGCACAAAATGACTCCGACATTTACAAATTCCTCCCGCTCCACTCTTGGGACAACCCGAAGGATGGCATATTCATATAAGTGATTTTCTTGCATCATTGGCTTCTTTGGTGAATTGATCTGCATACGACAATCTTAACTTTAGAAAATCGGCATAAACTGTTCTTAATTCCGCTGCATTGTCCCCATCTCTTCCGGCCAGCAGCCATTCCTCAGGAATCAGAGAAACGATGGCATCTATTTTCTCCTCACTTAAGAGAGCGGATAATTCTTCATTGACCTGATCCAGATTTTCTGCTTGCTGGAGCAAAACATGATTGGCAATAATAGGAAAAGGTTTGGTTGCATTTTCTTTCCATCTCGTCCATCCATGCTGAAATAAAAATGCAGCCCCATGGTCAATGAGCCAAAGCTCTCTGTTCCACATCAGCATATTTGTGTTTCTAAAGGTCCGGTCTACATTGGTGATAAACAGATCTAACCATACAATTTTGGAGGCTAAGAGCGTCTCAACTTTTGATGCTACCGGATCATAGTTTATCGCTCCGGATAAATAATGCAAAGCTAAATTTAATCCTTGGCTTCCTTTTAGCAAATCCTGGATTTCCTCGTCTCCTTCAGATCGACCAAAAGCAGGATCCAAATTAGCAAAAACTAATTCAGGTACTTTAAGCCCTAAAGTTCGGGCAATTTCCCCGCCAAGTAACTCGGCGATCAGGGCCTTTTCGCGTTGACCTGCCCCACGAAACTTAAGCACATATTTGAAGCCGTCATCTGCAGCAGCAAGGGCAGGAAGTGAACCACCTTCCCTGAGTGCTTGCATGTATCTGGTTACATTGACCGTTCGCAATTGAAGTTTTTGTTCCATAAATTTTGAATAGCTGGGATTTTAAAAATTAATCCCTTTAACCATGCAATTTCGGAAATTTAACAGAACTTTAATTAGTACTTAGAAATAAAAAAAATAGCGGATTTCATTGAATCGCATCAATAGCTATTAAATTTGCTTGAATCAGTATTTTACTATCCAATAGATTTATATGAACCTTTTTGACTTTTTAAAAGCCTTGGTGCCGTTTACTAAAGAAGAATTAGAGGACATTCTAAGACACTTTAAGAAAGAGACGGTTGCTAAGAACCAAATCCTTGTCCGACAAGGAGAAGTGTCCAAATCCTTGTATTTTATTGAGAGTGGCTTGGGTAGGAGTTATTATCTTAATCAAGCAGGAAAAGAGATTACCCAATGGTTTTTTGGTAGTGGGAAGTTTATGGCCAGTGCAGATAGCTTTTTTCAGCAATGCCCAAGCTTGTATTATATAGAGATCTTGGAAGATGCTGTGATATATAGTATAACAAAAGAGAAGTTGGATGAATTATTCGATACCTATCCCAAAATGGAAAAGTTGGGCCGGCTTGTCACTACAGAAATGCTTACCAAGGTAGTGAATAAATTGAATGCCATTCAGTTTCAAACAGCCAAAGAGCGGTATGAATACATGTTGGCTGAGTTTCCTGACATTGCTTATCAGGTTCCCTTAGGACATATCGCATCTTATTTGGGAATGACCCAAGAAACCTTAAGCCGTATCAGGAAAAGCAATTCGAGTAAATAGGTTATAATTGAAAAGCTTTTATCCAAATCGGTCACTCTTGACAAAATAAAATACCAGGCTTTTTCGGGCCTTCAAAGGTTATGGTTTTTGGAGCAGGGTGGAAGGCGTTAAAAAAAAGAGTTAGCTCCTTAAAGAGATCCACTCTTTTTTAGCCTGTAATCCTGCTCCAAAAATCAAATGATGGAAACGTAAATGGACTTTAATCCTCATTTTTATCCATCATTTGAAATAAGATTTGACAGCCTTGATTTTTTTGGTTCGTTTTTTCATCATAGCCTGCCCTGAAGCGTAACAACTCAGGGGAAAAAATGAACAGGTCAAACAAGCTTTAACTGCATGTTTGACCTGTTGATTAATAGTTAATAAAGAAAAGATACAATTTTAGAATATTCGCCCGACATAATTTAAATTTCACTTTTTGATATAGGTCAAAAGAAAGCTGCTTCTGTTCCAAGATCTTTGTATGGTAATTATTAAACGATTTACCATGAAACCATACAAAGGAGCATTAGTAATGCTATTGATATTGCTTGTAGCGGTCTTGCCTTCGGTAACCAAGGGCCAGCAGTTAGATCCTATCTTGAAAGATTTGATCAATAAAGGGCTTGATAAAAGCCATGGTCTCAATAGCAATGGATTTGATGTGGAACAAGCGAAGGTGGATCAGCAATTGGCGAAATCGGTATTCTTGCCTAAAATCACTTTGAATGGAAGTTATACCCACCTAAATGATGACATTACTTTTGATGAAAATACCAAAACTTTATTGACCGAAACCCAAAAGCTGGTTATCAAAGATGCCATAGGACTACCTTTTAATTCAACTTTTCCAAATACCATTCCACTTCAAGAAGTCCCTGTTTTACAGAATCAAAATATTTTGAGGTCTTCTGTTGATTTAGATTGGGTTTTGTTTAGCGGTTTAGAAGCGAGCAATGCCCTGCAGGCGAGCAAACACAAGGAAGCATCTTTGAATTATGCAGGAATGGCAGAAGAAGATAAAATTGCCTTAAAGATCATCGAGACCTATGATAAACTTGCCTTAGTAAAGGCTTCTAAAAAAGTACTTGAAAGCTCTGAAGATTACCTAGATGAGCAAGTACTATATGTCAATAAAGCCATTGAAAATGGTCTGGCAACACCTATTAGCAGGAATAAAATAGCCTTGGAAAAGCAACAATTGGAGGGTAAAAAGCTTGAGTTTGAACATAATAATACACTGTTGATCGAAGCCCTTCACCAGCTTACGGGTGAAAGCAGAGGGGATTTGCAAATGCTGAATCCACAGTTGTATTCTTTTGCTGTGGATGCTGAAGTGAGGGGTGAAAAACGCAATGAAATCAAAGCTTTGGAAGAAGCTGAAAAGGCCACCCAATACCAGGCAAAAATGCTGAAGAGCAACTTTATTCCTAAGGTTGCTTTAAAAGGACATTATGAATTTTTAGAAGAGAATTTATCGCTGCTAGACCCCAAATGGTATGTGGGTGTAGGACTTAAATGGAATGTGTTTGATGGCAATCAATCCCGGTTAAAAAGAAGAAAAGTTCAACTGGAGTCTGCTAAGTATAGGGAACAAATAGCAGAAGCAAATGAAATGGTTTCTTTAGGCATATCCAAAGCTGAAATAAGCTACGAATCGGCCTTAATGAATACCAAAATAGTTCAAAAGGAAGTTGACCTGGCCAATGAAAACTATGAGATGGTGAATACGCAATACAAAAACAACTTGGCTTCAATCAATGATGTGTTGGATGCTTTGAATGATGTAGAAAAAGCCAATTTCAAGTTACAAGAGTCCTACTTTAAGGAGAGAAGAGCAGTAGCAGATCTGCTTCATGCCAAAGGAATACTTAATTACTAACCCTTCAAAAAACAAAAAAATGATTAATTATAAAAATACAATATTAGGCTGTTTTGCACTCCTCGCATTAAGTTCTTGCCAAAAGGAAGAGATCACTCCAAATAGAGGAAAAGTTAAATTTGAAACCATTTCAGTAAGCAGCAAACTTGCGGGAAGAATTGATAAAATTTTAGTAAAGGAAGGTCAAACCGTCCAGAAGGGCGATACTTTGGCTATTATAGATATTCCTGAAGTGCAGGCTAAAATGCTTCAGGCAGAAGGGGCCATTATGGCTGCCAAAGGTCAATTAAATATGGCCTTTAATGGGGCAACTGCAGAACAATTGAATCAGATTAATGAGCAATTGAATGCTGGAAAAGCACAGCTGGATTTTGCCCAGGAATCGTATAATCGATTGGAAGCCATGTACAAGGATTCATTGGTTACCCAACAACAATTTGATGTGGTGAAAATGAAATTAAACATGGCCAAAGCCCAAGTGGCCGCTTTGTCTGCCAAACGGGACGAGGTGAGAAAAGGCGCCAGAGAAGAGCAAATAGAACAAGCCAAAGGACAGCTTGACAGAGCTAAAGGAGCCAAAGAAGAGGTTGTTTCTGCCTCTAGGGAACAGTTTGTTATAGCTCCTGCCGACATGTCAATAGAAACCATCAGTTTGGACAAAGGAGAATTGCTTAGTCCAGGATTTACCCTTTTTAATGGGTATAAAACCAACAGCCTTTATTTTAGATTTACAATTCCTGAATCAAAGATTTATGATTTTCAATTGGGAGAAACCTTGACTCTGGTAAACCCTTATACAAAGGAAGAGGTAATGGCAAAAATTGTTGCCATAAAACAACTCGCCAAGTATGCGGACATTACAAGTACAGCACCTTTGTACGAATTGTCTGAGGCTATATACGAATTAAAGGTAGTGCCCACTTCAGATGTGTCCGCACAAAAATTATACATCAATGCGACATTCCTTATAAAATAAAAAAGATGAAAAAATTCATAGGTTTATTGAAGCTGGAATTTAAGCGTATTTTTTCCAACAGTGTCTTAATGGCCATCTTCTTTGGGGCACCCATAGGCTACGGTATCTTGTTTGGTTATGTGTATCAACAAGCCAAAGTTAAGGATTTGCCCATTGTTATTGTGGATCAGGATCAAAGTCCGGCTACGGATAAGATAATTGATGCTTTTGAAGACAATGAGGGATTGCATGTGAAAGATGTGCGACCGGTGCCGGGAAATATTAAAAGCGAAATGCCAACCAATCAGTATATCGCTGTCATTACTTTTCCAAATGGTTTTGAGAAAGACCTTTTGCAAAAAAAACATCCTGAAGTTCGGGTTGACCTAAATATGGCAAATATTTTAAATGCCAATACGGCGAGCAACCAAATCAATACCGTATTGATGACCATCAATGCCGGAATTGAAATTGAGGGGCTTAAAAAACAGGGACTACATCCGGATCAAGCAAAAGATACATATGAAAGTTTTAAAATAAATTTCAACAAGCTTTACAATTCTACGGGTAATTACGTGACATTCATGCTGCCGGGATTACTTGCGGCCATTATGCAACAAATCATCTTTTTGGCAATGGCCTTGGTGTTTTCCAGAGACTTTGAAGATGGGTATTTTGGTAAACTAGTAAAAGAAAGCAAATCTTCAATTTACTACATCCTCTTAAAAGCAACGCCATTTTTGCTAATGCTTCCTTTTATGTGGTTGACTATAAGTTTGTTATTGTCTTTTTTTAATGTTGGAGTGGATATTTTAAATCTTCCCATGCTGGTGTTGACCATTTTGTTAACTTTTGCTTCCATGTTTATTGGTATGTTATTTTCCATAGCTATTCCAAGCCAGTTGAAAGCGACAGAGTTGTTAATGGTGATTTCTACACCGGCATTTATCTTGAGTGGATTTACCTGGCCTACCTCAGCGATTCCAGAGTTAATTACCAATTTAGCCCATTTTATTCCCGTAACTCAATATTTGAGTGGCTTTAGAAAAGTGGCCTTTTATGGAGGGGACTTAGTTTCAATTGGCCCTGAAATAAGGGTGTTGGTAGGTATAATTATAGTGGCCATTGTAGCCATGGCTGTGCTCTTGCAGGTTAAAATAAACCGATTGGCGAAAATCAGCAATAATCAATTGGATTAATTGACCGTTTTTTGAATTCCAGCCTAGGAAAAAGAAATGGGGGTATCGGCGCATTTTGCAACAATACCCCCAATGGCTTATTACTGCATACTGCTAAATTTTTCATGCTTTTCTAAATTCTTTAATTGGTCTTCCCTTTTGAGCCACACCTTTCTAAGCTTCTTTTTTGAAAACAGCTCTAATTGGTCACCTACATGTGGGTTGCCGGGTTGAGTAGCATTGCCATAGGACATAAGGGCCTTGGCGGTAATCTCATCACCAAATTCAGTTGCGCAAACGTAGGTCTCACCATGGGCGGCAAAGAATTGTCCATTTCCCTTCGGGGAAAAATTCATGGTTCTAAAAATCCCTAAACTTCCTGCGCCACCGTTGGCACCAAAGCTATGTTTTCCCACTTCCAGACGGTAAACCTCTCCATAACTTACGGCCAAGGATCCGTAAACGTCCTGATGCTTTGCTGCAGCTATTTTAAGTGAAGAAATAACATAAGGTAAATTTTTAAGTTTTGCAGGAGTGTTGAGGGGATCATTAAAATCCCATTCTTCAGCGAAAACGCCTTTGCTTCCAAGTTCCTTTGCGAACATGCTAAACAATACCGGTCCGGTACTACTTGCCTCGAAAGCACCATCCCAACTGAGCAATATTTCTAAAGCTTTCTTCGTCAAGCTATCCAGCTCACTGGGATCGATTTTGCTTAAATCTTCTTTTAGCCTTAAAAAATATTCTGATTTTGTATCGTGTTTCAACGCTATAAACTCGTCTAAACTGAGGTTTTCAGCATCTTTAATCAATAAAGCTGAACGCTGGGGTCTGAATCCCATGGCGTTTGGAGCCATATGAGAAGGGTAATCCTTAGGGCTAATGGCGGCAGGAATGGTGCTGGTATAGGGAGGGTCATTGGCATTTTGAATCCAGCCACTTTTTGGGTTAAGGTAGGAAGGAACTTCTTTTGAGGAATAGTAGCCCTGCCACAAGTCATCGCTGGAAGTACTGGAAACGATGTTTTGCCATTTTCCCCAATCTCCATTTTTCTTAGGGGCATTTCCACCAAAATGATAAAGGATATTGTTTTCCTTGTCGCTATAAATCACATTAAACAGTGGGAGGCCATTCATTTTTAGTGCTTCTTGAAATTGCCCGAGAGATTGAGCCTCTCCCATAGCAAGCCACTGCCCAATGATATTGAGTTTTCCGTCACTATTTGGCCACTTCATGGCAATCGCTTTGTTTTCGCCTTCCTTCACCACCATACCAAACTCAGACTGCTTCCTTACCACTACAATTTCCCTACTTCCTGTCTCTGTTTTTTCAGTTATTAGGAGACTGTCTATGGTGAAATCGTGAAATTTATTATCGAGTTGATACTGCCCATTTTTAAGGGTAAGTTCATATAGATCCACATTGTCCAAGGTGTTGACGGTATGGGTCCAGCCCAGGTTTTTATTGAAGCCTATACCAATGGTTGGTAGGCCCACTAGGGTGGTTCCATATAAATCATTGGTACCGGAAATTAAATGTGCTTCAAAAAACAACCAGAAATCATTCCAGTTTAGGTGTGGATTGGCCATTAGCATGCTGTTTCCTGAAGCAGTTTTACTTCCATTGATGGCCCAACCATTTGATCCAGGGGTCCAATTATTGGCTTTTCGAATATTGCGGTTGACGAGAAATTCAAGGTAAAATACCCTAAAGGTATGTTGAAGGATGTCCTCAGGTTTTACCGGGAGAACAACTTTGAATTTTTCCTCCAGCTCATTGAGATTTTTTTGGGCATAGGCATTAATCCCGTTGGCAAAGGCAATTAAAACGTCTTTTTCCTTTTGTGGTAATTGGGCAAAAGATCGTCTGGAAGCAGCCAATACCCCTAACTGATGCAATAGCTTGTCTCGTTCAATATTTTCACCCCAGTATTCCCCAGATTTTGCCCGGCCTTCTCCATATAGTTTTAGCATCAAATTGCCATGGTTGTGCATTTGAGCCCAGCCCATCATATAATAAAGGTTGTTGTCCGTGCTGGCATAAATATGAGGGATACCCCATTTGTCCCAAAGAATCTCATCACTTTGCGGTTTTGAGCCGGTTAAAGCTGTACCTATAACAAATGGAACAATTAGAATAAGGAGTTTCTTGTACATGAAAATTTAGCGTTTATAATAATTAGATTCTTGTCAATATTCTTTCACTAATGGAACCAATCTATATAAGAATTGACTGCTGCTTAATCGAATTTTACTGAAGTCATAGACAAGGAGCCCCCCACGGGTTGGTCATTAAACAAGCTTGTATTGTCTCGATTATGTTTGAGTGCTAAAGTATAGAGCAAAGGCAAATAATGTTCTGGAGTTGGTATAGCCAGATCAAAAGCTGTTCCCTGTTTTTTAAAATTTATCAACTTTTGAAAATCTCCATTTAAAATCCAGGTTTTCATTTTTTCATTGGCTTCCATGGCCCAATCGAAGGCATATGGCTCTCCCTGTAGTTTGTCCCATGCAACCTTACCTAAATTATGAACCATATTCCCACTACCAATGATTAATACACCTTTTTGACGCAACTGAGACAACTCCTGCGCCAATTTGAAATGGTATTTTGGCGACTTGGAATAATCCAAACTCATTTGAATGGTGGGTATTTCTGCATTGGGGTAAAGGTGTTTAACGACACTCCATGTGCCATGATCTAGTCCCCAGTTTTTGTCCAGTCCTATTTTAGTTTTTGTGATTAAATCTTTTGTTTCCCGTGCAAGGGAAGGGCTTCCGGGGGCCGGGTATTGTACGTCAAATAATGCCTGAGGAAAACCGCCAAAATCATGAATGGTTTTAGGCTTCTTCATGGCAGTCACATAGGTGCCTTTGGTTTCCCAGTGGGCAGAAATACATAAAATAGCCTTTGGCTTAGGGATTTCTTCTCCGATTTTTTTAAAGTTTGCGACAAAGATGTTTTCTTCTATGGCATTCAGAGGGCTGCCGTGTCCTAAAAATAAGACAGGCATTTTTTGCGCATTGGAAAACGAGCCGGAGAGTTTGTTTAAAGCTTTTAAGTGCATTGATTGAATGATTATTGGGTGGCATTTAAGTATTCATCGGGGTGAGGATTGCTTTGAAAAAGAGCTCCCCTATAAATATACTCCTAGTTTCCAATAATGGGTTACTTGGGTTTTGGAATATGTAGAAATAGTAAGATAAAAAATGATAAATATGAAGCTTTTTTTGTTTAAGGTAGTGTTAAGATTTTGTCAGTATTGTTGCAGAAAAAAAAAGCAACAATACAGCCAAAATCAGTTGGCGTACTTACCATTTTGCAGGGGCTATTGCCCCTGCCTACAAAAATGTCACCCCTGACCGGGGTTTTATGCTTTCATGTATTTAAAGAGTAGGTTAATAAGAAAGCAACAGTTTTCCAAAAAAAAATAATGTGGAGGAAAAGAAGTAATTTCTAGTTTGAATTTTAGGTGGTCGAAGTTTTGTCAGTAATGTTGCAGAAAAAGGCAACAATACCGCCAAAATCAATTTTCGTTAAAACATTTAGCCAGGGGTTATTTACCCCTAGCTAAATAAATTACCTATGAACGTAATTTTATGCATTGAATAAGGCTCAATATTAAGCGCATTCAAAAGGTTGGAATGAATAGTAGTGAGCATGAAATAGAATTTCCCCTGATTCTTCAGGGGAAATTACACAGGGTTTTATTTTTTCTTTGTCTTCATAAGCGAATAATTACAGACTCCTTTGCGCTCGTATTTGATTTTATTTTCGGATAGGAGCAAAGCCAATATAGCTTGGGTTTCTTGCTCATCAAGACCAATTTGTTCTCCCAAATCTATTTCATTGTGCTTTCCTCTGTTTGCTGACAATGCTTGGAAGTATTGTACTTTATTTTTCATAGGGCGATTTTTTTTTAATTGCGATCATCATGTGTGGACTAAAAGGCAGTAGGTTGCCATCCTTTTCAGTGAGCTGAATAAGTTCTAACAATGTTTTTCTTCTTTCACTATTTTCCATGTTGGCAAAATAATTCTTGTCTAACCAGGCCATACCTTCCACTGCATAAGTATTCAAATGGATAAATCCCTGACTCAAAAACTCTTCTTTGAGCTGCGGGGGATTGTGATAATAAGCTTCGGCCAATAACCATGGTAAATCAAGGGGTGGGTTGTGTATTCCTGAAGTTAATTCTTCTTTGCACATTTCGAAAAATGATTTTTTGTGAATCAAACCATTTAGTAGGCCTACTAAAGTTGAGGCCGTATAGTTGATTGCAAAACCCAAAACAATACCGTTGTTTTTTAAAACCCGTTTTGCTTCACGAACCGTTAATTCCCTGTCTTCCTTTTTTTGAAGGTGGTAAAGTGGTCCGTGGAGAATGATTAGGTCAGCGAAATTATTTGGGAATTCTAATTTTCGAGATTCTCCTTGATGTACATGAAATTTATTGCCCCGTTTATTGGCTCTTTTTAAGGCGATTTCAATGTGCTTATCAACCGGTTCTACCATATGAACTTTATGTTCTTTTTGCGCAAGCCATGCTGAATACTTTCCGGTACCGCCACCTATATCTAGGATACGGGAAGGGGTTGAAGTCAGGTATTTGGCTATAAGTGATTTTGTTCTTTCAAATTCAAATAAGCCCATACCTTTGTCCAGCCGGGTTTCTTCAGAAGCTTTGGTGTAGAAATGGTTGATGCTTTTATTGATGAACTGTTTACTTTTCATTTTAAATATAAATGTCCTGCAGATCTATAAATGTTGAAAACATTTAAAATCAATGCGACAATTGATTAAATAATTAAAAAGGGTGTGATTATCATCTGTTCATAGGAGGTCAGGAGATTCCCATGGAGCAATTACTCGTTAGATGAGTTTGCCTTTTAAAAAAGATACAGATGATATGTTGATTTCAGTAAAACAGATGATAAAGGTAGGGGATTAGATTTAATTTTTCCTGATTTTCCTGGTTTTTTTAAGATGGCGTTACTATTCGATTTAGGTTAAGATTTTGTCAGCATTGTTGCAGAAAAAAGAAGCAACAATACCGCCAAAATCAGCTGGCCTACAGACCATATTGCAGGTCCTATTGCCCCTGCCTACAAAAATGTCACCCCTGACCGGGGTTTTATGTTTATTCGAAATTATAGGCTATCAATAGTTAAATTGGCTGAGTTAAAAAAAGAAAACCAAGTCCCTTGACAATATTCAAGGGACTTGGTTTGTTGATTTTTTTTTCTTCGAGATAGCTTTACGCTTTGTAAGTAAATTGATTTTAGATAACCTCAGGGATGACATTCCTGTTTTTTATGTCCATATAAAATTTAGCCAGGGTCACATTGGCAAAGGGGATAAACCACAAAAATCCAATTCCCAAGGTAAGGATACAAAGCAAAGCCATACCAAGAAACATCAAGAACATAAGGAAAAGCTTCATTTTGTAACCATTCATCATTTGCTTGCTTTTGTCAATGGCATCCAGTGGGCCGATGTTTGGGTCATCAGCGATGATATAGAAAGTCATGGCATAGGAAAGGGCCGCAATGATTCCGGGTATTATCAGCAAAAGCATCCATAGAAGTATAAAAATGAACATCAATAAATAGGCCCCTAAAGCTGTACCAAAGTTATTGAAGCCATCAAATATTTGTTGCAATTGGGCATTTTGGTCTCGGGCAATACTCAAGGAGAAATAGGCCAAACCTAGTGTCATAGGTCCTGTAATTAACAAGGTCCCCAAGGCTATCATAGGATAGTAATCTGCCATTCCTTGTAAAAAGCCCATGATAAACATATATAAAAGAAAAGTACCTATGGCCAATCCCCAATTTCCTTTTAAAGAGGCTTTTGCCATTTTCATCAATTCTACATTCTCAGTTCCCATATTTTATTTTGTTCAGGTTTTAAGTGGCTAGGTAGCATTTGTTCTTTTATAATAGTTGAAATCCTATCACAGGGCTAAGCCCTTAGGATTGAATATAGGTTAAATTTTAGACGAGACCAATAGTTTGAAATATTATTTTCGATTTTGGTGCGTTTTGATATCATACCGGATCCTGAGCGGAGTCGAGTAGGTAATACGGATACATCACCCTTTGGCTTCGGCTCCGCTCAGCCGCCGGGTTTTCTATTTGCTTAATAGTTTTTGAAATTCATGATTAGGATTAAATAACTTTGTTTTTAGTTTTATTATTATTATTATTATGAATAATTAAAATAATCCTAAAGAAAATTGAAAAGAATAGTATTCATACTGACAATGTTTGTTTGCTCCTGCTCAGAAAAAGTTGCGTCAGATCAAGAGCTTGTAACAATAGAGATAGATCTGGATCAATCGGTTGAAGGGAAATTATCAAATCATTTTGAAAAACCCGAATATATTATTTTGGATTACCCGGACAGCAACCCTGTAATTAACCTCTATAATGTTGTTTTTAGAGATGGGTTGATATTTATTAGAGACAATAGATCCCATAATTTATTTGTCTTTGATGAAGAAGGCCAAGTTGTCAATACGATTAACGCCAATGGTATGGGGCCGGGAGAGTATATCCAAATGGATGACTTTCAGGTTACTGAAGATCGGATTTTTATTCAAGACACTCATTTACAAAAACAACTTGAATTTGATAGAAATGGCGAATTCATTAAAGAAATAAAAAATAGCTACCAAAACACCAACTTTTATGTAGCAGATACTTATTCTATTTACTTTATGTCCTATAAAGCTGATTTCCAAGGATATAATTTTGTTAGAAGGGATAACTCAACAGATGTAGAAGAATTTTTTTATAAGATAGACAAACCATTAGAGTACATTGTAAGGGTCGATAACTTAAACGGATTTAAAGAAATAGAATCAAAAGGTCTTCTATATTTTTCAATGCCACACGCTACAAAGGTTGTGTTTATAGATAAATTTTCAGGGTTTTTGAAGGATACTTATTTTTTTGATTTTGGAAAACACAATGTAGCTGATGAAAAAAGAGGATTTGAAAAAAGAGAAGAATTAAAAATTTTAGTCAGAGACCGAAAATTGGTTAGTAGGATTGATTTAATTCATTCGTATTTGGATAAATATGTATTGTTTATTAGGCAAGGTCTTGATCAAAGACATTATATTTTTATGGACCATGATTTTAATATTCTTAATCAATGGAAAAATCTAGAAAATGATATAGATGGAATGCCATATGTTTTCCCTTGGACAGGAACAGATGATCATTTAGTATTTAGGTTTCATTCATCTAACTTCTTTAATAAATATGTGGAGTTGTATGGAAATAAAAAAATTAAAATAATGAAAGGAAATATTCATGCCTTTTTTCAAATGAATAAACAAAGACTAAAAGAGGATACATGGGTTTTGGTTAAATTAAAGTTTAAATGAGCTTTTTAAAATTTTGTAAACTATTAAGTACCCTTAATTGCTTGTGAGAATGAGAATATTTTTTCCGTTATTGATATTGATAGCTACCGGATGTAATGGTTCGGTAGAAGAGAAGACAATTGATTTTAAGACCAATCTTCTTGAAATTAAGCTTTTAGAAACCACTCCGGTTAATCCTCGATATACCCAGTTGATTGCCTCTGACTCGGGTGAATACCTTTTACTATTAAACCACTTTAAGGATAAATTCCAATCTCTTGAACTTCCCTCAGGAAAGATAGCGCATGAAATAACAATTCAGCGAGAGGGAGAAAATGGGATTTCAGGGTTAAATGCCGGAACAGTTACCGGATGGGATTCTCTTTGGGTAACCAACAGGCCTCCAAGCTTAGTTTTAACTAACTTTAGCGGAGAAGTATTAAAAAAGGTGACTATTATTGACGATCAAACACCACTTACCGTAATAAGGTCTGACTTTGATCGGCGAATGCATCAATATGGAAACAAAATTTTCGGCTCACAGCCACTATTCATGGATCATCATGGGATGAATAAAGATGCCATTCAAAAGCAAAGATTGGTCTTTAGTTTAGATATTAATACAGGAGATGTGGAGTGGTACGATGTATTTTACAGAGAAGACTATTGGGATAAGGGCAAAAAACCTTCCGGTTACTCATGGACAGAAAAGGATGGAAAGCTATACATTGCACCTTGGCATGACCATGAGATTCAGGTTTTTGATTTGGCCTCAGGTACAGTTACAAATCGAAAGGAGGTTAAATCATTCCATGTCAACAAATTTAATTATGTTAACGAAATTCCTCCTATTGAAAAAGCTTGGCTTAATAGGTTTTCCTCAGACCGTTATGAGAACTTTCTTTATGATAAGTACAGGGACGTTTTTTACCGAATATTTTTACCTTCCTTTGATCCTGAAAACTTGGAGGAAGAATACAACCATAGAGAGCTCGAATTCTCAAGACCCTATTCGGGTGTGATGGTTTTGGATAGCGAACTGAATATTATCGGAGAACATATTTTTGATAAATTTCAGGTTTATACCACAAACAACCATTTTGTGGGTGAGAAAGGTTTGTACATTTCTGCAAACAATCCCTTTAACCCTGAATATAATGAGGATATGTTAAGGTACTTGATATTTACCCCGGAGTTGGGGGAGAGATAAGTTTATCAGAATTATCGCAAAGAATATTGCAAGTCCTCTAAATGGTGTCACCTTAATAATTAAAATACTTTAGTGGGTTTACAGTTATGTAAAAAATCCCAATTTGAATTTCCAATTATAGCAACCTTATATTTTAGAATGTTTACGTTAGAAATCCCCCTTAGTCCCCCTTTGGAAAAAGGGGGATTTTGATATTTCCCCAATTGACGATTGCGTAACTGACTTTTATTTATTCCTCCATCACTTCCATACTTTCCGCCGGGCTTAGCTGGACTACTTCTTCCAGAAACTTTATGCTTTCCCCTAGCACCTTGTCCCAACTTTCCGTTTTCAAACTTGAAGCAATCACATGGTCACCGGCCTCAGGGAAAGCTACTTTCCGCTTTTTGTTGTCAGAAGTACTTACACTGGCATACATGTCCAGCATGGCTGGAACGGATACCACCTTGTCCTGCTCTTCCTCATTTTTGTAATAATAGGCCAGAAACAGTGGTTGTTTTACCTTTTCAAAGGTTTCCTTGTTCATTTTACTTTTTAGCAGCACAGCCAGACTTGTGTAAGCATTGATATGATAATTTGTTGCCCAATATTTTCCTTCTTCGGGTTCTCTTTCTACCACCTGCACCCCATTTTCATTGGTCATGGTCATTTCCATTAATTGCTTCATCCAAGGCTGAAACAAGGGATCAAGTCGATCACCATAGATTCCGATACAGGGGGAGTACAAAACCAAGGAATGAATTTCCGGTCTTTCTTCCGCCAGAATCAATGATAAGGCACCCCCCATAGAGGTCCCTATTACAATTACACTATCCCCCAATTGCCTGCTGATCATATAGGCCCTTCTTGCCCCATCCACCAGACTTTTGGCATCCAAGTGTTCAAAGGCATTTGCTCGCTCTATGCCATGTTCCGGTAGCCTGGCCAAGTAGAGGTTGGCACCAAAATGTTTGGCCAATTGCTGATGTACAGGATCACCTTCCATCTGGCTGGCACCAAAACCGTGTACGTAGAGAATGCTGAAATTCGTTTTTTCCTTTTTTTCAGGGTCAGCCCAGACTATCCTGGCTTCATTGTTAGGTTTAAGGCCTTGCACAGTGTCTTCACCCTGCTGTATATAGGCTTCCAGTTCATTGAGATTTGATGGCACTTCAGGATAGGTACCGGATAGGTCCTGAATGCTTTCTTTTGGTCCGAGCATATAAAAGATGACAATAAAAATGGCTGAACCCATCAGCCAGGGAAGGACTCTTTTCATGGTTTTATTTTTTGATGTCTTCGTAAGAGGCAACTACTCCTCGAACCATAGCAGAACTGAAGCCATGGTGCTCCATTTCATTCAAGCCCTTGATGGTAGAGCCTTTTGGCGTTGTTACCTTATCTATGGCTGCTTCAGGGTGAATCCCTTTTTGCATCACCAATTCGGCTGCACCTTTTACGGTTTGTGTTACAATTTTATTGGCGGTTTTGGCATCAAAACCTATTTGGATACCTCCTTGTGTCATGGCGCGCATAAAACGCAAAACAAATGCAGTGCCGCAAGCCCCCAATACCGTAGCGGCTTCCATCAAGTGTTCTTCTATCGTTATGCTTATGCCTACACTATTGAATATTTCCTTGACTGTATTCTCGGTTTCCGGGTTAAAATCATCACCACAAATACATGTGATAGATTCTTTAATATCTGCAGCTATATTGGGCATAACCCTGAAAACAGTAGTGCCGGGTTCGAGTTCAGCCTTGATGGCCTGGAGGGTGATGCCAGCCGCTAGTGAAGCAATAACTTGCTTGTCTCTCTTTAAAAATGGCTTAATTTCCTGTAAAATAGGCTGAATATTGTAAGGTTTTACACCTAAAATCACAAAATCTGCATCTCTTACAGCTTCCTTATTATCAGCCAAAACGGTGACTCCTCGCGATTTAAGATAAACCAAGCTTTCCGGATGCCTTTTGGTAACGATAAGTCTTTTTCCGTCAAAACCCTCAGTACTTAATAAGCCATTGGCTATAGATAACCCTAGGTTTCCGCAGCCTATAATGGCTATTTTTTTATTATTGTCCATTGATATAGTCCTTATTTAAAATCAAGCGATAAATTTACTCATAATTTATGAGATTTCGGGAATGACCATTTATTTGATGGCCTGGATTTGTTGTACATAAATATAGAAATTAGGATCTACTTCAATGGCTACATTTGCTCCTAATTTTTCAGAACTTTTCCAGCCTTTCTCCGGATCAATCCAATGTGTCTTTTCATTTTGATTGATTTTAAGCGGCATGGCAAAATCGGCAACGCTGTTTTCCCACCGGTAATACAATTTATCCCCTTTCCAGTAATATTGAAAAATAGGAACCTTTTCTGTACGAAGATATTGGTCAAAGAAAGCCTGAAGATTCAAACCACTTTCTTCAGCCAAAAAAGTCTCTATTTCAACAGATGTTACCGTCTGATGATAAAAAACCTTGTTCATTTTCCTTAAAATGCCTCTCCATTTCTCATCATTGTCAATCCATTGCCGTAGGGTATGGAGGATATTGGCTCCTTTGAAATACATGTCCCCGGAACCCCTTTGATTTACTTCATAATCCCCGATTATAGGCCCATCGTTTCTGATAATTCTCCTTGCTCCTTGAAGGTATTCATTTCCGGCAATGACTCCATAGTGATAGTCCAAGAAAAGACTTTCCGAATAGGTGGTAAAGCTTTCATGAATCCACATGTCGGCAATGTCTTTATAGGTAATATTATTGGCAAACCACTCATGTCCCGCTTCATGAATGATGATATAATCAAAGGTTAGTCCCCAGCCTGTTTCACTAAAATCCTTGCCCTTATAGCCATTGGAATAGCCATTTCCATAGGTTACAGCAGATTGGTGTTCCATGCCAAGATAGGGGACTTCGATCAGCTTAAAACCATCCTCATAAAAAGGGTAGGGGCCAAACCAGTGTTCGAAGGCCCTCATCAGCCTTGGAGCATCCCTAAATTGGACCTTTGCTTTTTCGAGGTTTTCCTTGAGTACATAATAGTCCAAAGTCAAGGGGCCTTTTTCACCCTGATACATTTCAGAAAAATGTGCATAATCTGCTATGCTTAAGTTTACCCCATAATTGGCTATCGGATTGCTTACAAACCAATGGTAAGTACTTTTCCCATCCTGGTGTTTTTCTATATTACGAAGCCTTCCATTGGATACATTCATAAGCGGATCGGGTACTTTTACACTGATGAGCATACTGTCAGGTTCGTCGTACATATGGTCCTTACATGGCCACCAAAGGCTTGCCCCATCCCCTTGGTTGGAATTGGCGATAAAAGGTTTTCCCTTTTTGTCTTCTTCCCAAGTCAGGCCGCCAGACCATGGAGGATTGGGGCTTATTTTTGGCTTCCCTTCATAGCTAACCTTTAGGGTATGAACAGTCCCGGTTTGCTGGTCGGCCTCCAATTGGATGAAATAAGCGCTTCCTTCCTTTTTATATTGAAGATTTTGTCCATCTTGGTTGAAACTCAAGACTTCCATTGGCTGTTGCAAGTCTATTTGCATGACCTTCCCTGGCTTCAATACCTTATAATAAATGGTATTGCTTCCTTCAATGGACTTTTGTTTGGGCTTGACCTCGATGTCGAGGTGATAATAAATCAGGTCCCACCATTCTCTCTCAGAAGTGATACTCCCACGCAAGCTGTCCTGTCTGGAATAAGATTGTTTTGTATGTTGTGCCATGCCTGAGCTTATGGACAACATGGTTAAAAAAAGCAGGCCTAGGCCATAGGTTATTGTTCGCAAAGGTTTTTTCATTAATTGTTACGGGTTTATTCGTACCTGTCATTGATATCCAACTTGGCCAGGTCAATCATTAATTCGGCAATTTTCTCACTAGTATCTTTAAGGAAACGTTCGCCTTTTTCCGGTGAACTCGCTTTAGGGTTTCCAATTCCTGTATCTTCCGTGACCATGGACCACTTTCTTTCTGCCCATGCCCAGCCTTCTCGAATGGCTTTTACTTTTGATTTCTTGTCTTTTCCGTCACCGGCTTCTTCGAGAGGTAAAACTAAATGACTATGCAAATGCATAATCAGGCTGGTTTCCATTTCGTCTGCATGGTCTCCCATATGTTCGAAATACTTGGGTTTGTCCATGGCCTGAAACCAATTGCAGGTGCTGAAGAACATATCAGGAAATAACAGGCCTATTTCTCTCAGTATGGTTTTAAAATCATTGCCGCCGTGACTGTTTAAAATAAGCAGTTTAGGAATACCTTGCCGATGTAAAACCGTAACAAGATCTTTCAAGATTGCCAGTTGTGTGCTTGGGTTTAGGTTCATGTCCAGATAGATGTCTGATTGTCCGGTGTTTACGCCAAAAGGTATGGTTGGCAGTATCATCACTTTCGCACCGGCTTCCCAAGCAATCTTTCCGGCCGCTGCTCCAAAGGCATCGGCTTCATAGACATCTGTTCCATAAGGCAGGTGGTAATTATGGGCTTCTGTGGCCCCCCAAGGCAGTACCGCCAACTCAATTTTTTCTTCTTTAAGTGCTTTCCAGTTCGTTTCAGCCAGGATATAAGGTCTCATTGATAAAAGGTTTTGGATGAGGCAAATTTTCTAAAAATGTAAATAAACCATAAATTTTTAGAATTCCCATCCCTAAAATTCCTTACTTCCCTTTATATTGCGGGAATAAAATGTCACGCTGCCAATAAACAATAGAATAAAATAAACCATCTTATCATGTCACAAACACAAAACAATAGAAGAGACTTTGTCAAAAAAAGTATCTTAGGAACAATGGGAGGAGTCGTTCTAGCCGGATCTAACCTAAAAGCAGCTCCTGCAACTTTGGCCAAGCCATCAGATCTTAAATTGGCATTTGCGGGCTATACTTTTAAAAATTTCGATCTTGATGAAACCATAAAAATGATACAAAAAGTAGATGTAAACTACCTTTGTATCAAGGATTTTCATTTGCCTTTGGAAAGTACAGATGCAGAAATTGCAGCTTTTCACAAGAAATTGGCAGATGCAAACATAAAAGGTTATGCAGTAGGCCCTATCTATTCTAAAACGCAAGTGGCCTTAGACATAGCGTTTGATTATGCCAAAAAGGTTGGTGTAGATATGATTGTAGGTATTCCAAGTATAGAAGATTTACCTTACCTAGATGGAAAAGTAAAAGAATACAATATTAGGTTTGCCATACATAATCATGGCCCTGAAGATAAATTGTATCCAAATGCCACCGTTATCATGAGCCATATAAAAGATTTGGATGATCGAATCGGGATGTGTTTTGATATTGGACACAATATGCGTGACGGACATGATCCTGTAGCAGACATTAAAAAATACAAAAGCCGCATCTTTGATTTGCACCTGAAAAATGTTTCTAAGGCAGAGGCTGATGGCAAAACAGTTGAGCTTGGAAGAGGTGTTATTGATATTCCAGGGGTGGTGAAAATGCTTGCCAAAACCAATTATGAAGGACATTTAGCCATGGAATATGAAAAAGACATGAAAGCACCAATGGCCGGTATTGCAGAATCTGTAGGGTATTACCGTGGAATCGTCGATACTTTAGGTTAATTTATAGCTTAATTTTTATCCCAAATAGCCCGCATTAAGTGGGCTATTTGTTTTTTTTGGCGATTTGCTTGAGTTTCTCTTTGATCATTTCTTCACTTATCCATTGCCCCCTAGCCATCACGCCCAGTGGGTTTTTCATGTGACTTAAATCTTCCAAAGGGTTTTTCCTAAGCAGTACCAGGTCTGCTTCCAATCCTTCTTCAATAGATCCGAAGTTGCCATCAAAAAATACTGCCGGATTAATTGTACCTGTTTGTAATATTTCCAATGGTCTCAAGCCTGCAGCCAGCATTCCTTTCATTTCATGATGAATAGAAAACCCGGGTACATTGAATACTTGGGGTGCATCAGAACCCAATAGTAAACCTTGTCCATCTTCATGCAAGGCCTTGATCAATTGATATCGGATTTGATTGAATTGCTTCCATTTTGCTTCATCGAAATTGTCAGCTTTGGTCAAGTTGGTTTTACTATTTACCCAGTTTTCTCTGGTTTTGGGGCTCATGTATTGCATTTCTTCCTGACTGACCAATTCCTCTGCAGGAATAGGAGAAAACCAACGCTCAAAAAGAGACTGTGTAGGCACTACCCAAACCTTGTTTTTTTTGCTTAAGTCAACCAATTCCGGAATGGTGTTTGGGTCGGCTAATTCCGTGAAATTGTAACCAAAGAAACCATTCTCTGTAGGATTTACACCTGCCTCTTTTGGTACCAGCCCTTCAATAAAACCATCTACATGGTCTATGGTCTGGTAGCCATTTTTTAAGGCATGCCTGATACCTACTAAATTAGAGACGTGGCCGGCGAATGGGATCCCATATTTATTTGCTGCTGCCACAATGCTGTCAAAAACATGCTTTCGGATGCCCGGGTGAAGTTTTAGAAAATCGTAACCTGATTCTGCATAATTTTTAACTTTTTCGGTTGCTTCCTCGGTTGTGCTTACAGTATTTCCATTTAAAGAAGGACTGGAGGTAAAGATTCTTGGAGAGAGGATTTCCTGAGTGGCAGCTTTCTCCCTCAGTGGAAGATGAGCTTCGTTACCTAGCATTCCTCTTATTGTGGTTACACCATTTGACAGGTATAAAAACAATGTTTCTTGCACCAGAGGGTCATCCCAGGGCTTATCCGGAATATGGGCGTGCATTTCTGCTAAGCCCGGAATTAGGTAATTTCCCTTTCCATCAATTACTTTCGCCTTGGCAAAATCAACTTCTTCATCCGGAGAAAGGATTTTTTCAATGGTTTTCCCTTTGACGATTACGTGCGCTTTATTTATAGCTCCTGTTGATACATCTACGATGTTTACTTCCCTAAAAACTGTCTGATCAGCCGTTAAACTTTGTTTAGCTTTTTTTGCGGTGCAACTAAATGCGATTCCTATAAGAATAAAAATGAATAAATGATTTTTCATGATCTTGTTGGTTTGGTTGACCTGAAAACAAATGAGACATTAAACCAATAGTAAAATTTTACCAATATGCTTGGAACTCTCTAATAACCTGTGTGCTTCAGCAGCTTCTGCCATAGGGAAAGCTGTATGGATAACGGGTTTTATTTTATCCGGAAATAACGGCCAGATTTCTTCCATCAACTGGGTGGCAATATGCCCTTTGTATTCCTTTGATTGAGGCCTTAAAGTGGATCCGGTTATTACCAGCTGATGCGTCATTATTCTAAGCAGATCCACTTCTCCCATTCTATTTTCCATGGCATTGATCATGATCAACCTTCCTTTTCTATTCAATAAGCGAAGATTTTTCATGGTATAAGAACCACCTACCATATCCAAGACTATGTCAACTCTTTTGGATCCCAAGTGCTCTTTGATTTTGGTCTCAAAATCTTGCTTTTTGTAATTGATAGCCAGGCTTGCTCCAAGCTCCAGGCAGGTTTCACACTTTTCTTCAGAACCTGCAGTAGCAATCACTTGTCCATCCATGGCTTTTACCATCTGAATGGCTGCAACACCAATCCCACTGCTACCACCATGGACAAGGACGGTTTCATCTTTGATGAATTTTCCTATTTGAAAAATATTGTTCCAAACGGTAAAAAAGGTTTCGGGAAGAGAAGCTGCTTCCTCCAGACTCAGCCCCTCAGGAATCGTTAGACATTGTTCTTTGGGTGCAGCCACATACTCAGCATATCCACCACCTGCCAATAAGGCACATATTTTATCCCCAATTTCCCAAGTTTTAACGTCTTCACCCAGTTCGGCTACCCATCCTGAAACTTCCAGTCCCGGAATATCCTTAGGGACACCTTCGGGAGCGGGGTATTTTCCTTCTCTTTGAGCGATATCAGGTCTGTTGATTCCAATGGCCCGGACTTTAATTAAAATTTCATTCTTTCCAATTTTAGGTTTACTTCTTTCTTTAATTTTTAAAACATCCGGTGCACCTGCTTCGGTAATTACTACTGCTTTCATATGCTATTTGATAACCAATAGAGGAATATGTGTATGATAGACCATTTTTGCACTGTGGCTATGTTTGAAAATAAAATCAAGAAAACCCCGGTCTTTCGAAAACATCACTAATAAGCTATCTGATTTGTTTTTCACATAATTTTCCAGCCCTTTGTCAGTATTTATTTCCTGAAGCATCTCAAAACTAAAATCGCAATCAGGAAAATTTTCAGTTAAGTAGGATTCGAGTCCTTTAAAAATGATTTTTTTACTGAAATTAGGTTTGTTTTCTATATGAATAATTTCATAAGGTAGGTTCCAAGTTTCAGTGAGTTTAATCAATTTCCTAAAAATGCCTTCTTTATCATGTTGAAGATCTACAGCAACTTTAATTTTTTCAATGCTTTCAAATGATGAACCAAAAGGCACTGCAATTACCGGAATGCTACTTTCCTTGATAACTTTAGCAGTGTTGGAACCAATAAGGTTTTTTTTAATCCCACTGGCCCCTTGGGTTCCCATAATGATCAGGTCATAATCATCATTATTGGCCGTAGAAAATATAGCATTGGCCACTGTGCCTTGAATAATTTTATAATCTATCTCTACCTCCCTACCTACTTTGCTAATTATTTTATTTAACTCAGTTTTGGCATTGTTCTCAATTGTTTGTGCCATTCTTACAGCTTCTGCAGCGAAATCATATACTGCAAAATAGGAAAAAATTAATGTTATGGTAGCACATTGCTGCTGGGCATAGGCCACTGCGAAATTTAGTGCCTGGTCAGCATTGTCAGATAGGTCAGTTGGAACAAGTATCTTCATATTAGGCCTTTTAGTTTCTTTAAATTAATGAATATTTATCTAAATTACACAATGATTTATATCATATATCTTTGAAGAATATAGGTATCAAACTCAAAAATTATGTTCGAATATAATAAAGACAAGCACTATCCGAAAGAGACAGAAAGTAGGGTAGTCATCAGGTTTCAGGATTGTGATCCATTGCAGCATCTCAATAATGCGAAGTATTTCGATTATTTCTTCAATGCCAGAGAAGATCAGGTGCCGAAATTGTATGGGGTGGAAATGATGGATTTTATCCGTAAATACCAGGCCGCCTGGGTGGTATATAATCATAGTATTTCCTATGTCAGGCCTGCCAGAGTTGGAGAATGGGTGAGAATCATGAGCAGGGTGATTTGGCATGATCACCATTCAGTAATTGTAGAGTATTATATGACTGATGATAATAAAGAGGAACTGAAAACATTGATGTGGACCACCATGCGTTATGTGGATATGAAATATGGGAAGTCTAAGGACCATGAAGGTGCGGTCAAAGATTTCTTATTGGCTACAACAGATGAGGTTAACATGGCTGAAACTACCCTACAATCCAGGATTAAGGATATCAAAGCAAGCCTGTTAAAACCTTAATTTTACATACGATTTAATTCGGTATTGAAGAAATAATAAGCATCTTCCCTCCAAAATCGTGTTCTTTTTATTGTGTAAAATCAAGAATTTTCTTTCTGAGCCATTGAAATTGATCTGGTGGGATTAGCTGAATAAATTGTAGCGAATAATCAACTTATCATTTGATTTCCATTTTATCCATCCTTGACCAAGGTTAAAGAATTCTTTGTCAGTCAGGTTTACCTTTAGCCAATCCCCCTGCACAGCAATGGGTTGCAAAAAAACATATGAGATACTGTTTACCGCAGCATTTTCTAAGGGTTTAATCAATACTTTTTGTGGAAACGCTTCCATAATTTCTACACTATTGGTATTGAGAATAAATTCCGGCCAGTAGATAAGGTTGCCACTAAATTTGTCTACAAGTACGGATTGCCCAGTTTCTTGATTGATCTCAACCTCCAGCATATATTTACCGGAGATAATGACCTTTATCATCAACCACTCATAATCCATTTTAACTATTTCAGGAAAAAAATAGGGGGGAGCATATTGGATATCGTATTGCCCATTCCGGTTTTTATAAAACACCAAACTGTCTATAGCTTCTCCAACACCATTCCAAGCATTTGGATCAGAAGGGGAATAAAAATACAATTTGTCATTTTCTACAAAGTTAGGGCTAAAGAAGCCCTGGCCCATTCCATTTTCAAATTGTATATTGTGAATGGGCTGGGCCGGGGCGGTAGGTTTCGGAGAAATTAACCTTTCTTGGGCAGGAACCTTGTTTTTCTCCATTTCCAAGTGTCGCCGGTACCCAAGAAAGATAAATAGGGTCAACACAATGAAGAGAATAAAATTGGTATAAACGATGATTTTTGTTTTCAATTTACCTGCCAAAATTATGGCTACGATTAAGGCTCCGAAAGCATACATGAGGGCATAGCCTAATACGATGGCCCCACCGGCTAGTCCTTGATTTTTTCCTACCTCCATGTAATTTGAAAAGAGTCCTCCCGAAATAAAAAACACAACGATGGTAAGAAAGTAGAATAAGAAACTGGATCCTTTAAGTGCTTTTTTCATGGATCAATTTATTATTTAACCTGAAGATGTAAATGACTTTTTTAGCAAGTACAGTAGCTGGTTGGCGCAATAATAACCAATCTGATCAGCGTAATTACAACTAAGCAATGGTTGACAATTACTGAACTGGAAAGGTAGTGTTGGATTTGTCCTTATAAAATTAAATATATTTAATAAAAAACAAAATAAATGACCAATTTATATTAATATATGGTAAATGTATTTTGAATTGAGGCAGGCAGTAAGTGATTGTTTAAAATTAAGGTTATTAAGAAGCCTTGAATTTACACCCATTGGTTTCATTGAATTACAAAAGTTTGATTTCCAATTTTACATCAGTTAATAATGTGTATTTGTTCGTTTACTACCTCCTTTAAAATGGTGTCTGACCATTGGTAGGCTGGAGGGATTTCACCCAGAAAATAGGTTTTTGTTGGATGAATCAAGGCCGGAAGCTGATAGGTGTCGGTAATCCGAAGTACATTCAATAATTCTAAAGCGAAATCCCTTCCATTTTTTGGGCTGGGTTGGTCATGCGTTTCCGGTGGATTGCTCAGGTAAATACCTTCACATTTTTCATCCATCAATGCTGCATACATGGCTATGGAAGCCATTCCATCCCTTCCAAGAACGCTTATTTTACTTGGAGCTACCTCAGGCAATGTTCTACAGAATTCCAAAGCCCGCATGGTGTCATAAATTTGCATGGAAGCAATGGTTTTGCCTAGCCAAGCTGCTGAACGCCTCACATGCCAATTGAGCTCTGGAGCCCAGCCGGCTTCCCCCACACCTCTTACTTCCAGATAGGCGATGTTATGTATTCCGGGTACTTTATTTGCATAGCCTTCACTTTCCCATCTTTCCTCTCCCGGGGTTCTTAGTACCAAGAGCAGAGGCGATTTCTCATCTTGAGGCTGTCGGTAAAAGAAATTTACTTTGAGTTCCCAGCCCTCTTCACTGTTAAAACTGTAGGTTTTATTGCCATGTTTGGCCAGGTCGGCTGTTCTATAAATCATTTTGCCTCCCAAATCAATCGCAGAATCCGGAAATGCCCCAAAAGTTCTCGATTTAAGGTATTCTTTCACCTTGTTTTGATGGTTTTTTAGGGCTTCTCGGCTATTGATATCCGGTATTTTAGCGGTTTTGATAAAGGAGTGCTGTATTGTTTTGGTAATGTCTGTAGGAGGGGGTGTGCCATTATAAACATTAAGGCTGTCAGCAGGAAGCAATTTTTCTTTGTTGGATTCTATATCCATTATTTCTTCAGCGGGAACCTCTTTGCCCATTAAATGCTGAAGGAAAAATGAAAAAATGGCTTTTCTGGATTTTGGATGGTAAGAGTGTCCTCCGGGGGTTTCTACCAGTGAAATATTATTTTCTGCATCAAATTTTTTGTAGAAGTTGCTCAAGGTCTGGTAAAACTGCCGGGTGGACTCGATGCCATAAAGTTCATCTCTATCGGACTGGGCAATAAGCAGGGGTTTGGGTGCAATTAAAGCTCCGATATCTGTGTAATCCATTTGGAAGCCATTGTTGACCATCATGCAATCACAGTGGCCATCTATTCTTCTTTCACCCACCTGAGAGTCCATGGTTCCTGCGCCACAAACTGGGGCTGCAGCTTTTACCCTTGGGTCGGCCGCGGCAAAATACCAACTTTGGGAGCCGCCTCCGGAAATCCCGGTGATGCCTATATTTTCCTTGTCTACGTCATTTCTTGTTTCCAGGTAATCCAGTCCTCTAATGGCATTCCATAATTCTACAGCTGCGGGGTTGTAGCCCCGGGAGTACCAATTGAACCAACCCTTATTATAAGGTCCCCAATGGTGTCCCCAAACTTCCCCAAATTGGATGGTATCAAATATTAGAGTGATAAACCCAAGTTCTGCCAATCTTCTTGCATGCGCTTGGTAATTTACCTTTTGCCCATGAGAATGACCGGAAAGATAAATTACAGTTGCCCGAGGCTTAGAAATATTGTCGGGTACATAGAGGTTTGCAGGAACAAATAAATTGGGAAGGGATTCATAGTAAAATTTTTCAATGTGAAATCCTTCTTGTTGCAATGTACCTTGGAAGTAAGTTTTGGGAGGGTTTCTTTCTTCCTCCAAATTGAAACCCATCATTTCTATAAATTGATGGTATTTTTCAGGGCGAATTGTGTTCCATTCTTCCAATGAAAGGGAGTTTGAAGAAAAATTTTTAGTCAATTTCTTGGCCTCTTGGTTAAGGTAATGCATGATATTGTTAGAAGGAGTAGGTTCTTTGACAGTCTTTGCTACATCTTCATTACATGAACAGGTTAGTATAATAAGAAGTCCTAGAGACAGAAAGTTTAAATTTTTCATTTTTCTAATTTTAATGACGAAGTAAGATAATCATAGGATTTTTTTTAAGCCAATGGTTTTTAATATTGATTAGAATTTGAGAGGAAAAACCAGTCAATATTTACATTTTACTTGATTATGAAGCGAAATAAAGGGATATTGATAAAGGTTTTGTTGGCTTTAGTGGTAGTATTTTTTTACTTGACCACCTAAGTGTATGGAATTTAGTTGGGAAATGATTAACCCTCAGCGTTAATTAAACTGACTAGAGGCCAATTTGAAATCTAATATAATCATAAGCATATAATTGTTGATAATCCTATGAAATTGACTGATGAACAAATTGCCCAATACCATAAAGATGGCTATGTACTTGTAAAAGGATTTTGTACTCAGCAAGAGACCGATAAGCTTTATAAAGTTGCTATAGAGGATGAGGCAATGGGCAAAAATGCCATGGACCTGAATGACCAATCGGGCATGAAAACCAAGCTTTCTTTATGGTTTAAGCCGGGGAATGATGTGTTTGGCTATTTGACTAGGAGTAAAAAAATGGTAAATGCTGTGGCGCAATTGCTGGAAGGAGAAGCGCCCGTATGCCATTTTCATTCCAAGTTAATGCAAAAAGAGCCCAAAGTAGGAGGGGCATGGGAATGGCATCAAGACTATGGCTATTGGTATAAAAATCAATTTATGTTTCCTGATCAGTTAATTAGTGTAATGGTTGCCTTAACAGAGGCGAATAAGCAAAATGGCTGTTTGCAGGTGATTAAAGGCTCTCATAAACTTGGCAGAGTAAACCATGGATTTGCCGGTGAGCAAGTTGGGGCTGATATGGTGATGGTAGAAAATGCCTTAAAAACCATGGAACTTGTCTATTGTGAAATAGATCCAGGAGATGCACTGTTTTTCCATAGCAATTTATTACACAGGTCTGCGGCCAATCTTTCGGACAAACCCAGGTGGTCCATCATATCCTGTTTCAATTCCCAATCCAATATTGCCTACAGTGAGACTTCAACCGCTTGGAAAGAGGCCATAGATCCTATACCAGATGAAGCCATATTAAATTGGGAAGCGGATTCTTTATCTCAGGCAGACTTCCTTAAAAAGGAAGATGACCCGGCATTAAAAGACACAGGCTGGGAATAATTGATTCTTAGGGGGGGGAATTGATTCAATCAGTTGGCCACTTCCATTTTTACTTTCAGCTTTTTTAATTTCTGATTTTGGGTATTGTTAAGTAGGTCGTCTACTCTTTCTGTAGGGATGGCTACGTAACTGGCATTATCAAGGATATTGATCATGCCTATTTCATTGCCTTTCAAGCCTCCTTTTTTGGTGAAGAACCCAACGATATCTCCCTTACTCACTTTGTTTTTCTTCCCTACACTCACATAAATACAAGTCAAAGGGGAAGGTTCAGGGGTTTTTAATTCTTGCGGAAGTTCGTATTCCGGTAAATTACTGTCTACATAATCCGGGAAGGTTTCCTCATGAGCAAGCAGCAGATAGCTTTGTCCTTCGGCCATCATTCGCGCCGTTCTACCATTTCTATGAACAAAGGCATCTTTTTTTGGAGGCAATTGATAATGGACAATATGCTTGATTTCAGGTATGTCCAGACCTCGAGAGGCAAGATCAGTGGCAATCAATAAGGAGTGTGTGCCGCTTCTGAATTTTATCAGGTTTTTTTCTCTATCAATTTGTTCCATGCCTCCATGCAATACCACATGCTCAAAGCCAAAATCAGTTAAGAGTAGACTGATGCGGTCTACAGCATCCCTATGGTTACAAAATACCAATGTGCTTTCCTGACCAAAATCTGAAACAAGACGCATAAGACTGTCTATTTTTTCTACACTTGAGGTCCTTACCAGTTGTAACAATAAAGTCAATACTTCACCTTCTTTCAGAAAATTTACTTTCTCGTAAGTCTTAAAAGGCAGGAATTCTGGTAGGGTATTGAGGGTAGTTGCAGAAGTAAGAAAATACTTTTGTTCCTCTGAAAGGTCTTTGAAAATCACGCTTAATTGCTCATGAAAACCAAACTGTAAGGATTTGTCAAATTCATCCAAAATGACCAAGTCTATGTTTAAATTTGATAGATTACCTTTCTGAGCATGCTCTGAGAGCCGTCCCGGGGTGCCTATAATCACTTTTGGCTTTTCCATTAATCTGTTCTCTTCCGTTCGCATGGAATGACCTCCATAGCAAACACAAGCATGAAAGCTTGTCTTCAAGGATTTGAAAACGTCAGTGATCTGCAGAGCCAATTCTCTAGAAGGAATGATGATCAATGCAGTAGCATCCGAGGTGGAGCCCTCCAAGTGTTGGACCATTGGAATAAGGTAAGCAAGGGTTTTTCCGGAGCCTGTAGGGGCCAATAGCATGATGGGAGCATCTTCAGAGGCCTTCTCCATAAATTCCAATTGCATTTTATTGAAATTTTTTAATGAAAGCCTTTCCAAAAAGGTTTCCTTACTTGTCTGCTTATTCTTATCCATGCTACAAAGATAGGGATAGGCAGTGAGACAAGAGTGTTTTATACGAAGAATTTAAAAAATGACAGTCTGTAGATGATAAATACAGGCAGACTGTCATTGCTTATTTTGACAGCGTAAGCAAATAAAAGGCTCGCAATTAGCGGTTAATTTCTTGTCAATATCTTGAACTGATCCATTACCTTATAGGTGGCACGGGTTAGATCAATGTGGATATTTGGTGAGTTGTAATCAAAATAGGCTGAAGTATATCCTTGCCAAATGGTGTTTCCTTTTTTATGGTCAATTACCAAAACAACTAGCATTCCGTCATTTTGCGTATACTTAATGGCATTGTAATTTTCACCCCTTTTTTGTCTTTCAAGACTATCCAAAACAGATTCCTCAACCAACTCTATTCCCTGCTTTTTTAACCAATAGTCAAAATTTGGTTGGTTGTATCCTCTGTACCTCACTTCACTCATGTAGAGTTTGTGGATGATTAAAAGATCCGGATTTTTATCCCTTTCCCTAAACCCTTGAGATCCCAAACGTGAAGAAATGGATTTTTCAATAATTCCCGTAAAATCTCTGTCGTTTTTCCCTTCTTCAGCTACAAATCCAAAAGTTTTGTACTTTTTGAAAGCTCCTTTGTAGTTGTAATCGTATTCGGCAATAAAGTCTCTTTGTGACAAGCATGCTGAGTTAATAATCAGTATGGCGAAGATTAAGTAATTGAAGTTTTTCATACATTTTTCTTGAAAAGAGGTGAAGCAATAGGTTTGTGTTTTAGTGAAACAAGTGAGTTTTATTTTTCAAAACATAAAACTGGAATTTTAAAATAAACTTCAGAATAGGATTTTTGTTTAGGGTTTTATTGCTAAAAACTGAATTAATGTTAATGAATTTCAATATAAAATGCAAGCTTTTTGTTTCATATTGCTTAAACTTATCTGGTTGAATGTTAATGATCTATACAATCCCATTTTCAAGATAAATCCTAGGTGAAAATGGTGCTTAGCGAAATCGTCAATAGAAAAAATAGGTAGAAACAAAAAATGGCAAGCCCAAAGGCTTACCATTTTTAATATACAGGAATTGAATACGTTTTTACTTATTAGCTATGTTTTTCAATAAAGTCACCCAAAGACAGGTACTTTTCATATTTAGTTTGATAAATAGCAACTTTTTCCGGATTTGGCTTATAAACTTTATCAAAACCATTGCCCATAGCTGCTATGGCTTCGGTTACGCTTGGATATATGCCCGCTGCAGTAGCTGCATAAATGGCAGCACCCAAGGCCGGAGCTTGTTCTGATTTAGCTTCTTTAATGGGCATATTCAGCACGTCTGCCAAGGTTTGCATGACCAAAGATGATTTTTTTGCAACTCCCCCTAAGCCAACTACTTGTTCAATTTTCACCCCTTCTTGCCTAAACCTTTCGATAATCCTTTTTGATCCAAAGCAAATACTGTCCACTAAAGCCTTGAATACATGGGCAGCACCTGAGCCCATGTCAAGACCTTGAATCGCTCCTTTCAAATTCTGATTGGCATCGGGTGTTCGTCTACCATTGATCCAGTCCATTGCGATTACATCTGTATCTTCAGGAGCTATTTTCTGAGCTTCATTGGACAGGGTTATGATTAAATTCTTTTCCAAAAGGTTTATCGTTTCCTCTTTTACGGCCTCTTCCATAGTAGCATTTTTTATAGTAGTGCTGGCAGGTTTAAGCAATAACTGGACAAACCATGCAAGGACATCTCCAAAGGCTGATTGCCCGGCTTCTAAGCCAATTTTTCCCGGGATAACAGATCCATCTACCTGTCCGCAAATTCCTTTTACCAACTTATCTTCCAGTGCTTCATAAGGACTCACCATGATGTCACAGGTGGAGGTGCCCATTACTTTGACAAGGGTACCTTCATCTACTTCTCCTCCGATGGCGCCCGCATGGGCATCGAATGTTCCAACAGCTACGGGTATACCCTCTTCTAAGCCTAGATTTGAAGCCCATTCTTTTGTCAATTCCCCGGCAACCTGATCAGATGTATAGGTTTCTTGGTAAAGCCTGCTCTTAAGTTTTTTCAAGCTTGGGTCAAGTTTTTCTAAAAATTGTTCCTCCGGCAATCCTCCCCAGCTCTCATGCCACAAAGCTTTGTGGCCTGCAGCGCAGCGACTCCTCTTAAAATTGACAGGGTCAACGCCGCCAACCAGGGTGTAGGTTAGGTAGTCACAATGCTCCATCCATGAATAGGCAGCTTTTGCTACTTCTTTGTCCGCTCTGACAATATGTAAAATCTTTGCCCAAAACCATTCTGAAGAATAAATTCCTCCTTCATATTTGGTGAAATCTTCTCCTCCCCATGTCCTTGCCAAATGATTGATTTCATCCGCTTCATTGATAGCCGTGTGGTCCTTCCAAAGAATCATTTGGGCATTGGGGTTTTCTGAAAATTTATCGGAAAGTGCCAATGCACGGCCGGAACGATCCACAGGAAGGGGTGATGATCCTGTTGTGTCTACGCAAATACCTTTGACCTGAGTTTTGGGTATGCCGGACTTTTTCATAACCGCATTTACAGTATATGAAAGCCCTTCAAGATGATCTAAAGGATGTTGTCTAAACTGGTTTTTTACCGGATTGCAGTATTTACCTGCTTTCCAGCGCGGATAGATGTATACTTCAGAGGCAAGGGTTACACCATCACGGGTGTTGACCAAAATGGACCTGACAGAATCTGTTCCATAGTCTACACCCAATACGTAATTGTCCATAGTGATTATTTTGGATTGTTAAATAGCGAGAATCTAATGAAGACTTGAAATAGAAGATAGAATTGTTTAAGAGTGCTTGAAATACTTCTGAATGTAACATTCAAGGACCAATAAAGCGAAGGCCTTTTTTAAATTTAATAATTCATAAAAAAAGTATTCTTGACAAATTCCATAACCCGTTTCAAGTTTGATGTAAAAATATACGGAAAAAATGGATAACGGCCCATTCAAACTTATAAAAAAAGAGTACTTTGGCCACAATTTTGGATCAGCTGATTAAACGTCTTCAGCTTCATGCCAAGTCTGGATTTCTAATATTTTATTATCTACGGTTTTGATGGCCATATGGTATTCGTAAGTTATAGATTTCAATGTTTTGCTATCCAATGCAGAGAATATTGTCCAAACCAGTGTCCAGTCTCCCTTCAAAATACCTCGATTTACGCGTACACTGGTAAGTTTAGGATCACTAAATGAAAGGTGGTTTAAGTGGTTGTGCTTTGATTTCCAATGAGAAATCTCTTCAATAGAATCGTGAATAGAATCCGTATTGGTATTTATACACTTAAAGTCAGGATGGATAATTTCATTGATATAATCATAACTTTCCAATTGAAGCCCTTTAAGGTATTTTCTAATCAATTCCTGATCATTTTGTTCTTCGGGATTTTTAGTTACCGGAGGGTTTCGACCTTCCACATTCTTTCTCACCTGCTCTTCGTATTTGCTTGAATACAAATAGCCGGGTAGAAATGCAAGTGCTAAAGAGTTTTTTATGTTGGTCATCTTAGGTTATCAATTTTAAAAGGGTTATTTAAATTGATATTTTTATAGGTGATAGTAGAAACTTCCCCCTATTTATTATTCTAGTTACAATAATACGAATAAAAAATTCAATTTTTATGGTTTGTAAGATGATTTTTAGTATTAGAGTAATGGATTATCTCAAACTTAATCAGTACTTTAGTTAGTATTTTATTCCTAACGAAGAAATATTGAATTCCTTTTATGGAATGATTAGGGAAAAGGGAAGGTTGTGCCTTTCTCAACATTATAGATTGGGAGAGGGGTATAAAAAACACCTCTTATTAAATCCAAAATAGGCATTAGCCTTCTATGACCTGCTGAATTCGCTTCAATATCAGCCACTTCTTTTCGGTTTTGAATTTCACCATAGCGTTGCTATTCTAAAATCTCAAATAACCTGAATTTATTGCGATTGCAACCCCTGTCAAGAATTATATTGCATAATGCGGTAAATAAGAGGTGTAGTAGAGGTAATTATGATTAGATGAATCTATTTTGTTGCTGCCATTTCATTAATTAATAAAGCGTTCCATTTATGGATCAAAGGCCATTCTCCCGATAAATCAGAATTTTTTTCACCGTCAAAAAAACACAAATGGGACTTTTTTACAGCTGTCTCCTTTTGATGGACTATTAATACTAAACTATCGATTACTTCCACTCTATTTGAACCTTTTCCTATATGATGATTTTGTTTTTGAAGGTCAATATGAGAAATATAATCCGTTGAAATCAATTTAAATTTTATCTCAGCTTCCAAATTCATATAGAGCAACTTTTGCTTTCCGGTGTCAAGACCGATGGCATAAGTTCCACGCCAATAATCTAAATTGTCCATTACCAAGTCTTGCCTATTGGCTTCATCCATAAACTTTTGTTGCTTGGACAATTAAATTATTATTTTCGGCTGTTGGAAATGAGTTTGAGTTGCTTTTATTTTTATTAAATACCATATAAAAGAGTTAAGATTTATTTGTTGGAGACCTATTGGAAGAAGTGTAAGCTTAGTTTGTTGAAAGAATAATCCACATGTACTTTAATTGCTTGGGCTCAGAAGTAATGGTTTTGCTTTTACGGGGTAAATAGCTATTTTACCAATATGAATTTTGGTAAAGGAGTTAAAATATTCTGGATTTCGCCCATTTCAGTTGGGGTAATTTGCATGGTGCTGATCCTTGGATGTAAAGAAAGCGGGAGCCAAAATGTTTTGGAATTTCCTGACCAAATCAGTTATAACCTCCATGTCAGACCAATCTTATCAGAAAACTGCTTCACCTGTCATGGCCCTGATGCCAATAAAAGGGAAGCAGGGCTTCGATTAGATATTGCTTCAGAAGCGTATGCAGCTTTAAAAGAAAGTCCCGGAAAACATGCCATTATACCCGGTTCTTCTGCAGAATCTTTGGCATTTAGCAGAATGATTTCATCAGACCCGGAAGAGAAAATGCCTCCTCCAACATCCAATTTGAAACTAAGTGATCAGCAGATCAAATTAATCGAAAAATGGATAGATGGGGGAGCGGTTTATGAGCCTCACTGGGCCTTTGTTTCTCCCCAAAAAGCCCCTCTTCCGAAAGTGAAAAATGAGGATTGGGCACAGAATGAAATAGATTACTTTGTATTAAGCAAGATGGAGGAGGTAGGATTGGATCCTTCCGTAATGTCGGATGACTTAACCCTCTTGAGAAGGCTTTATTTTGATTTAACTGGCTTGCCGCCAAGTCCTGAAGAATTGGATGATTTGGAAGAAAATGGCATGGTGCCGGAAGCTGTAATAGACCAATTGTTTCAGTCAGCGGCTTATGGAGAGAAAATGGCCGTTGCCTGGATGGATGTTTCTCGTTATGCCGATAGCCATGGTTACCAGGATGATTATTACAGAACGCAATGGCCGTGGCGGGATTGGGTCATCCATGCATATAACAAAAACATGCCCTATGATCAATTCATAACATGGCAGCTGGCAGGGGATTTGATTCCCAATGCAGGCAAGGAGCAGTTATTGGCCACAGGTTTTAACCGCAACCATAAAATTACAGAGGAGTCCGGTGCCATCGACGAAGAGTACCGCGTAATGTATGCGATAGACCGAACGAACACCTTAGGTAAAGCCATTCTCGGGGTTACTCTGGAATGTGCACAGTGTCACGATCATAAATACGACCCCATTTCTCAAAAAGAATATTTTCAGACCTATGCATTTTTTAATAATGTTGCTGAATGGGGGATAGAGGAAAAAAAACCTGGTTTCTCCAAGAAAAGCCCGGCAAAATACCCTTTAATGGAAATCAGTGATAAAGATGTCGAAGAATTGCTCCAATTTATTAATATGCCCGATAGTGCTTCTCGCGTAAATAGGTTGATGACAGGAATGACCAAAGGAGCCAATTACAATTCTTTACTTGATGAAGCCAAAGTGCTGAAGGTTGCAGTAATGGGAGAACCGGACAGTATCCGAAATACTTATATTTTGGAGAGAGGTGCCTATGATGCTCACGGAGAAAAAGTTGAACCCGGGCTCCCGGCTTCTATTCTTCCTTTTCCTGATAGTCTTCCAAAAAACAGGTTAGGATTATCGAAATGGCTCTTTGATGAGGGTAACCCATTGACTGCAAGGGTTTTTGTAAACAGGGTTTGGCAAGAAATTTTTGGTGTAGGAATCGTGGATACTCCCGGAGATTTTGGTTTGCAAGGTAATTTACCTACCAACCAGGAATTACTTGATTGGCTGGCTGTTGACTTTATAGCACATGGCTGGGATATACAGTATCTATTAAAGAAGATCATGCTTTCCTCTACTTACCAGCAATCTTCAATGGTCAAAAAGCAGCATTTAACACTTGATCCGGAAAATAAGTATTTGGCCAGATTTCCAAGGCGCCGACTAAAAGCAGAGGAGATTAGGGATTTAATATTGGCCAGCAGTGGGCTATTGAATAAAGAAATTGGAGGGCCTTCTGTAAAAACCTACCAACCTGAAGGCCTTTGGGAGGCAGCCACCTCGGGTAGAGGTAATCTATCCAAGTTTCAATTGGATACCGGAAAGTACCTATATAGAAGGGGGTTGTATACTTTTATCAAGAGAACTGTCCCGCCTCCCAATATGATATTATTTGATGCCAGTAACAGGGATGCCTGTGAGGTGGAAAGGTTGAAAACCAGTACCCCTTTACAGGCTTTGGTCATGATGAATGACCCTGTGGTATTGGAGGCTTCCAGGGTGTTTGCCTCCAGATTATTAAAAATGGATCCAAAACCTGAAAGAGGAATAGCCTATGCTTTCTATAGTATTATTGGCAGAAAACCTGATGAGACAGAACGCGAGATTTTGAGCAATCATTTGACAAGCTTTTTGGGAGAGTATAGTGATGATAAAGAAAAAGCCAAAAAGATAGTAGATGTAGGAAAATTTCCTTTAATGGATGATATACCTGTAGAAAAACATGCCGCTTTGGCACAGGTAATCACGCTTATTTATAATTTGGAAGCCAGCATTACGAAAGCTTAAATTATGGAAAAAGAAATATTGGATCATGGGTTGAACCTTAATAGAAGGCATTTTCTTTCCAAGCTAAGCTTGGGTCTGGGAAGTGCAGCTTTAGGCTCTCTTTTAATCCCGGATTTATTCATGGGCAATAATTTGGGGGGAATTGATGACTTGAGTAAAGGATTGCCCCATTTTGCTCCTAAAGCCAAAAGAGTGATATATTTGTTCCAAAATGGCGCCCCATCTCAATTAGAATCGTTTGACTTTAAACCCAAGCTTCGAGATTTATGGGGGCAGGAGTTGCCGGAATCTATTAGACAAGGACAAAGGCTAACAGGAATGACTGCCAGCCAAAGTAGTTTTCCAATGGTTGGCTCATTTTGTGATTTTCAGCAATACGGTCAAGCCAGGGCTTGGATAAGTTCCTTATTCCCACATACAGCAAAGATTGTAGATGACATTTGCATCATAAAATCCATGCACACTGAAGCCATCAATCATGATCCAGCCCTAACATTTTTCCAAACCGGAGCCCAGCAAGGGAACCGTCCTAGTATGGGGGCTTGGTTAAGTTATGGTCTTGGTAGTGAAAATAATAATCTACCGGCATTTACCGTATTATTATCAAAAGGTGAAGGAAATGGGCAAGGGGTATACTCCAAACTTTGGAGCAATGGTTTCTTACCCTCTGCACATCAGGGTGTGCAATTTAGCAACGGGGAAGATCCCGTACTTTATCTCAGTGATCAGGATGGGATGACCAAGGCAGACAGGAGAAAAATGCTCGACAACTTAGCAGCTTTGAATCACCATGCCTATGAAAAAATTGGAGACCCGGAGATTCAGGCCAAAGTAGCCCAATATGAACTGGCCTATAGAATGCAGACAGCTGTTCCTGAAGCTACTGACTTGACCAAGGAGCCGGATAGTGTTTTTGAAATGTATGGTGAAAACAGCCGTAAACCGGGGACTTTTGCGGCCAATTGTTTGTTGGCACGTAAGCTTTCAGAGTCTGGCGTGCGATTTGTACAGCTTTATCACCAAGGTTGGGATCAACATGGAAACCTTCCCAATGAAATGACCGTTCAGGCAAAAGATGTGGATCAAGCTTCTGCAGCTTTGGTAAAAGACTTAAAACAGCGAGGACTGCTTGACGAAACCTTGGTGATATGGGGAGGAGAATTTGGTCGGACAAACTATTCACAAGGTCGATTAACCCAAGACAATTACGGGAGAGACCACCATCCCAGGTGTTTTAGCATTTGGATGGCCGGTGGAGGAATAAAACCTGGTATCGTTTATGGAGAAACAGATGAATTGGGTTACAATATCACAGAAAATCCGGTGCACGTACACGATTTTCAAGCCACAGTATTGCATCAGCTTGGGTTGGATCATGAGCGGTTGACCTATAGGCATCTAGGACGAAAATTCAGGCTTACTGATGTCTCCGGTCGCGTAATCAAAGAATTATTGGTTTGATCAATTGCCCTTAAATCCTGTAAAAGACGCAGTGTTTTTTAACTTTGCTTGATGAAAACCAATTTAAAGAGGTGAGATCAAGAGGTCAATCATCTGCTACCAAAATATAATTTATTAAAATGAAAAACTTAATATTTGAAAACGGGGACAAAATGCCAACCCTCGGGCTCGGAACTTGGAAATCCAAACCAAATGAAGTCTATAAAGCAGTGTTGCATGCCATAAAGGTAGGGTATCGGCACATTGATTGTGCCTATGTTTATAAAAATGAAATTGAAATAGGTCAAGCTATCAGCGACGCCATTGCTAAAGGGATGGTAAAAAGAGAAGACTTATGGATCACTTCCAAATTATGGAATGATGCTCACCTGCCTCAAGATGTGCTACCTGCCATTCAAAATAGCTTAAAGGATTTACAATTGGATTACCTTGATTTGTATTTGGTTCACTGGCCAGTGGCATTAAAAAAAGGTGTGGGCTTACCCTCTGATCCTGATGATTTTCTAACCAAAGAAGAGGCCCCTTTGGCAGATACTTGGGCTGAAATGGAAAAGTTGCACAACCAAGGTTTAACCCGCCAAATTGGAGTTTCCAACTTCAATTCCGCAAAAATTGAATCATTGAAGAAAAATGCTTCCATTATGCCTACGGTGAATCAAATTGAGTTTCATCCTTATTTGCCTCAAGAGAAGCTAAAAGAATATTGTGACAAAAATGGTATCTACATTACAGGGTATGGCCCTCTTGGAGCTGCCTATAGGGTTGCGGATAATGAAGTGGATCACCCTATTTTGCTTGAAAACAAAACATTGCAAGAGATCGCCAAGAAACATTCAGCGACAGTGGCTCAGGTAGTACTTGCCTGGGCCATAGAGAAAGGAGTATCGGTAGTGCCCAAATCTGTTAATTTTAAGCGAATAGAAGAGAATTTTTCTGCTGGCAATTTGACTCTGGACCAAGAAGATATGAAAATGATTAGTAATCTAGGCGGCCCGTATCGTTATACGCATGGCAGTGCTTGGGTTGGGGAAATCAGTCCTTATGATTTTTCTGACATTTGGGAAGAATGTCTATAATTTAAACCTTCATTTTAATTAAAAAATAACGCATGAAATACATTACATTTAAAAACCAAGATAAAATGCCCATGCTGGGCTTGGGAACCTGGAAATCCGGACCCGGTGAAGTTTATCAAGCTGTGCTCTGGGCTATTGAGGCAGGTTATAGGCATATTGATTGTGCAGCTATCTACCAAAATGAAAAAGAGGTGGGAGATGCTTTACAGAAAGCCTTTAAAGAGGGGCTTGTCAAAAGAGAAGAGCTTTGGATAACCTCCAAGCTTTGGAACAATGCCCATGAGTTGGCCAAAGTGGAAGGAGGTATTCAGCAGACTTTGGCAGATTTGCAGTTGGATTATCTGGACCTTTACTTAATCCACTGGCCGATATCCTTAAAGGCGGGGGTAACTTTCCCTAGTAGTGGAGAAGATTTTCTTGATTACAAAACCGTTCCCCTTTCTGAAACCTGGAAGGGAATGGAAGCATTAAAGGAAAAAGGCCTAACCAGACATATTGGGGTGTCCAACTTTAATATAGCAAAACTTAAAGAAGTTCAACTCAATTGCAGCATCACACCTGAGATGAATCAGATAGAGCTTCATCCTTATTTACCCCAAAATGGACTGGTGGATTATTGCAAGCAAAATGGGATAAATGTTACGGCTTATTCTCCTTTAGGCTCAGCAGACAGACCAAAGGCCAGACAAAAAGATAGTGATCCAATATTAATGGAGCATAATGTTTTTAAAGAACTGGCCGAAAAGTACACTTGTTCTGTAGCACAAATTCTTATCGCTTGGTCATTGCATAGAGACATTGCTGTGATTCCAAAATCAGCAAATAAGGAAAGAATTACGGCCAACCTAAAATCAAAGGATATTGAGCTCTCTGCAGATGATTTAAAAAGTATAGAATCCATCGAAGGGCGCCACAGATATATAGATGGTACATTTTTTACGGAGGTCCCCGGTAGTCCTTTTGAACAATCGGACCTTTGGGAGAGTTAAAGCAACAACCTTATTAAAATCAACACAATTAAAAAGATGATTTTGTTTTAACTTGATTAATATCAACATGGGCGGGTGATATAAATCCCGCTCATTTATTTTCTGAAATAACAAAAACTATCTTTTGATGATTGCTAAAGTATTTGGAAAATATTCGATACTTTGCAGAAAAATTAAAAGAATAACCACTCAAAATCATAAATTTTTAATTTAAATAGAAAGGTTTTAATTTGTGGTTAATTTAGGCCCACAATCTAACAGTAAAGGTTAGTTATTTAAATTATCGTTCAAAACATCATTTGAATAAGGTGGTGGTGTTTAAATACTTATTCAGATAAATTGTAACTGAAATAAATCTTTCTTTACTAAAACAAATACAAGTAGGTGATTTCCTAAAACAGGAAGAAAAATTACGCTATTGATTGATTTTAAACAAACCTGTTAGGGTAAATTCCTACACCCGAAAAATAGTAAATAAGAATTGGGGATATTTATATTTTAATACAATAGATACAATGAAATCAGCACATATTTTATTGGTAGAAGACAATGAAGGTGATATTTTTTTAACGCTAGAAGCATTAAATGAAAGTGATTTAAATAACAAAATAAGTATTGCACGTGATGGACAAGAGGCTTTGGATTTTGTTTTTAAAACCAATGGTTTTGAGCAAGAAAACACCCCTGATTTGATTATTCTTGATATAAACCTTCCAAGAAAAAGTGGTCATGAAGTGCTGTATGAACTTAAACAACACCATAGCTATAGAAAAATCCCTGTTGTAATTCTGTCAACTTCAAGTTCCAAAACGGATATTGATTTATCTTATGAGAATTATGCCAATTGCTACATTACTAAACCTGCGGAGGTTGCTGATTTTTTAAAGGTCATTGCATCCATACAGAATTATTGGTTTGAGACCGCTTCCTTACCTGTAAATTAATTTTTGAGTTTTTTTACTTTAAGATTAAATTAAACGAAAAGCTGCTCTTTTCTTACCTTAAGATAGACTAGAATTACATAATTCTTATTTGTTAAATGCATGGATATAGGTATATTCTGTCCGAAATAAATTGGATAAGAATGTATACACACTTTATGAAGCCATTTGTTAGAATAGAAATTTTATTTATCGCATGTATAGTTGTTACAATTGCTAGTTGTACAAGCAACAGTCCTGTAAAAAAAGAGCAGCAGCCTGCGCCAAACCTACCCAATATTGTAATTATTTTCACAGATGACCAGGGTTATGAAGATGTAGGGGTTTTTGGTGCGAAAAATATTGAGACACCAAACTTGGACCTTATGGCAAAAAATGGGGTTCAGTTTACCAACTTTCATGTATCCAATGCAGTATGTTCTGCCTCTAGGGCTTCTATCCTTACCGGTTGTTACTCCAATCGCCTAGGTATTTTTGGAGCCCTTTCAGATCGCAGCAAGCATGGTTTGTCACCGGAGGAGACCACCATTGCAGAGGTACTCAAACCTAAAGGGTATGCCACCGGAATAGTAGGCAAGTGGCATTTGGGACACCTTGAACCATTTTTACCCACTAAGCAGGGTTTTGATGAGTTTTTCGGGCTTCCTTATTCTAATGATATGTGGCCTTACCACCCCGAAAGACCGGATAATTATCCTCCGCTTCCATTGTATCAAAATGAAACAATTATAGATACCTTGACAGAACAGCGCATGCTGACAACCTGGTATACAGAAAAGGCTGTTGATTTTATTGACAGGAATAGCCATCAACCATTCTTTCTTTATTTGGCTCACAATATGCCTCATGTACCCCTATATGTATCTGATAAATTTAAAGGGAAGTCTGAGGCAGGAATTTATGGAGATGTAATCATGGAAATAGACTGGTCAGTAGGACAGGTTATGGAAGCATTAAAGAAAAATGGCTTGGAAGAAAATACCTTGGTCGTCTTTACTTCAGACAATGGCCCATGGCTTTCTTATGGAACCCATGCGGGTAGTACAGGTATTTATAAAGAAGGAAAAGGAACTTCTTGGGAAGGAGGAATACGTGTTCCGGCATTAATGCAATGGAAAGGGAAAATTCCTAAAGGGCAAGTTCAAGATAAAATAGCCATGACCATAGACCTATTACCTACCATTGCTCATATTGTGGGTGCTCCTTTGCCTGAGAAAATTATTGATGGAAAAAATATTTGGCCTTTGATAAGTATGGAAGAGGGAGCTGAATCACCTCAGGAGGCCTATTATATTTATTATAACAAAAACGAATTGCAAGCCGTTATCTCTGGTAAATGGAAGTTGTATTTCCCGCACAGGTACCGGACGCTTCCTGATGATTTTGTAAAGCCTACCAATGGAATACCCGGTAAATACGAGATGTTAACATTGGAAGAAATGGAGTTGTATGATTTAGAAAATGATCCATCAGAGCGTAATAATGTTATTGAAGACCATGCTGAGGTGGTAGATAAGTTGCAAGCTTTGGCTGAAAAAGCAAGGGAGGATATGGGAGACGCATTGCAACAAAGAGTGGGACTAAATGTTCGCTTGGCAAAGAATTTCGATTCTTATAAGTAATAATTATCAATGGATTCTTTAATAATGTAGCAATGATGGGGGGTACATGATTAACGGATCATTAGCTTGTCATTTTAGGCATAGACCTTGCGGTCAGGTATCTGAAAATTTTGTTTAAAAGAATAAATACTAGGTTTATGAATGCAAAAGCAGAATACAGTCTATTTGATGATGTAAATAAAGTGGTAGATCATGCAGCCAGCCATATGGACATACACCCGGGCTTGTTGGACCAGATAAAATTATGCAATAGCATTTATAAATTTAATTTTCCGCTTAGGAATGGTGATGGGACCTATCAAGTTATAGAAGGGTATAGGGTTCAGCATTCCCATCATAAATTGCCTGTAAAAGGTGGTATTCGGTATAGCAGTTTTGTGAACGAAGAAGAGGTCAAAGGACTTGCAGCATTGATGACCTATAAGTGTGCCTTGGTAAATATTCCTTATGGTGGGGCCAAAGGTGGTGTGAGGATAGACCACAAGAAGTATACACGTGACCAATTGGAAAAAATTACTAGAAGGTATACTTCTGAGTTAATTAAAAAGAAGTTTATCGGCCCAGCCATAGATGTACCTGCCCCCGATTATGGCACAAGCAGTCAAGAGATGGCTTGGATAGTAGATACTTTTGAAGCTTTTAACCCTGAAGTGATTAATGCCAAGGGTTGTGTTACCGGTAAACCGCTCTCTCAGCATGGTATAGAAGGTAGAACAGAAGCCACAGGTATGGGAGTTTACATAGGGATTCGAGAGGCTGTGAGTGTCAGAGAAGACATGGATGAACTGGGATTACAAGTTGGTTTGAAAGGAAAGACCGTTGTATTGCAGGGCTTGGGGAATGTAGGCTTTTATTCCGCCAAATATCTTTCAGAAGCCGGTGCTAAGATTATTGGTATAGCGGAATATAATGGTGGAATTTGGGATGAAAATGGCATAGATATCGATCAAATTAAAGCCTATCAATTAGAAAATAAAAGTTTTAAAGGGTATGATAAAGGTGAATTTATTGAGAATGCCAATTCTCTTTTAACCAAACCTTGTGATATTTTGATCCCTGCAGCTTTGGAAAACCAAATCACTTCAGAAAATGCCCATGAGATTCAAGCCAAACTAATAGCTGAGGCTGCGAATGGCCCCGTAACACAAGAGGCCAATACCATATTGCTGGAGAAAGGAATCATGATTATTCCAGACATGTACCTCAATGCAGGAGGAGTTACTGTCTCTTATTTTGAGTGGTTGAAAAACCTTTCAAGGGTATCTTTTGGGAAATTGGAGAAAAGGTACGATATGAAAAAGTATGATGAACTCCTAGAAGGCATTGAAAAGGCAACCGGAGATTCATTCAGTGATGAGCAGAAAAGAGTAATAATCAAAGGAGCAAGTGAGCGGGATTTGGTTAACTCAGGACTCGAAGAAACAATGGTAACCGCTTACCACCATATGAACAGTGTGCGTAAGGAAAAAGGGATCAAAGACCTAAGAACAGCAGGATTTATTGTGGCCCTCGAAAGAATAGCCATTTCTTATACCGACTTGGGTATTTTTCCTTAAGTACAAGTCGATGCGAAAATTGGAATGTGAGCTCTTATGGGCAAGGCCTTAAGTTGGCGCTTCAAATAAGCCCCTATATTCTTTATGGGAGTGATTCATAAAAAATGGGGCTCGGTTTTTTTAATCCGAGCCCCATTTTATTTTAATTAGATGCAAGCTTATCAAGGCTCGAAAGGCGTAATCAGCTCAAAAATTTCCAGCGATTGCCTATTGCTTAACCTTAACCTATTGATTATCGGCAGCTTTCAATTGATTCAATACCTTTTTAAGCGTTTGGGAATCGTCTTTATAAGGACTCAGGTCAAAGATTTTCACACTTTTAAAATCTATCGGGTGGCTTTCACTCTGTAGGCTAATATAACCTTCAGAGATAAGCTGGCCATCTTTCTTGACTTCCGGATTATGGTTGCTTACATTGCCACCACCCATTTGAGGCTGTAAGTAAGTAAGTACAGTGTCACCTTCTATGATATGGTGAATTATTGAATCACCCAAAACCAGAAAGTCGGCAGTTACCCACTGATCACCATGGTAGGTTTTTGAAGAGGAGTTTACACAATGAGGTGTGAAAAGTTCATCTCCCATCACCACATTGGTTCCGGGGGTACATAAGTTACTGGTGGTTCTGGGGTTTTCGCCATCTCCTCCCAGAAGTTGGCCTTCTATGGAAATGGGGAAGTCTTGATCTTTCAGCATGGTTTCCGGGTCTTGGCCATGGAGCATTACACCGGAATTTCTCAGGGCCCATCCTTCGCCACCCGGGGCTTGTTCTCCAACAAACCTGTACTCAACCCTGTATAGGTAATATGAAAAAGGCTCATCATAAAAGATATGCCCATACTGCTGGTCAAAGTCTTCATAACCGTCATACCTTACTTTTAGTAAGCCATCTTCCACAGAAAAGGTGTTGGCATAATTCTCGTCAAGTTCATGTTTGGCTATTTTTATGCGCCAATTGTCCATGTCTCTGCCATTAAATAAAGTGCGCCATCCATCTTTGATATTTACAGATTCACTTTTGTTGGATCCTGAACAGGAGGCCAGTAATGTAGCAAGGATGATTAGTAATGGCAGGACTTTCAGTAGTTGTGTTTTCATCAGGTTATCGGAGTATATTGTTTTTTAATTTTTTGCTAATTGAAGTTTAAGTACTTGGGCTTGATTACTACCCAGAGGTACTGTCTTGGGGTTTGTCAAACCGTAAAAAGCCTGTCCTTCTTGCTCAAAATTTAGCAGGAAGAGTAAGTTAAAGGGCAGTTCAATTGGGTTTGACCAACCGGTCTCATCATTGTAAACCTGTAATTGTTTGCCCGGAATCTTTTTATCTAGGCTTGGTTCTTTTAATAAGCCGTCTATATAAACCACGGCAAAGCCATTTTTAAGTGCAAAAAGATTGGTAATTTCACCTTCTACTAATACAGAACCATCATTACCCAGAGGAAGTTTCTGGCCTTTGATTTGTACAAAGTCCTCTGATTCTAAAGGTACACTGTTTACCCATGCGCCTTTATTTGCCAGATTATATTTACTGATCAGAGGTTCTTTATTGAAAACAAAATACAGCGAATTTCCTGAAATACTAATTAATGCTGTAGGTGGTTCAAAGTGAAGGCTCTCTTGATATTGGCTTTCCGGAGAAAGTTTAAGAAAAGGAGTAGCCTCTCCGGTGCTGGGGTTTAATTTTTCCAGTAAAAAGTTGTCTCTGTAATAGCCTAAATCATAGGGGCTTTTGTTGTCTCTTCCCGGGTAAAACAACAATAACTCATCCTTATAGATGTTAATTGCATTTTGGTTTCTTTTGAGGTCAAGCGATCCATTGGGAAAGGGCATATTTGCTTTTTTTATCAAATTCAATTGATCGTCAAGTAAGCCAATTTCACCTCTAATAGATTTGGCGAGGATGTTTCCATTTTCTATTATTTTCAAACCATTAACATAGTACAAACCGCTGTCCCCCTTTATAGGGATTTTGTTATTGGCCAATACATTTCCTGAACTGTCAAATTTCAGGTATTCACCGGTTTGATAATTGTAAATTAAGCCTGTATGGTGAGCATAGGTGCCTGCATGAATATCACCAGCAAATGGAATGTTTAGGGTGTCTAAAACCACCAATTCATACTGATCACCACTACTTTGAAATAGATTGCATGAGCCACTTAAAAGGGCAATAACTAAAATAGGAAATAGGTAGGTTTTAACTTTCATCCTGAAATTTAAGGGCAATTTTCAGCCTTTTCAAGTTTTTTGTTTAAAGTAATTTTTAAAATTCATCAAAAATATAGACTTTACCTTTATCTTCAAATTTATGTTTCTATAAAAAGACCTTTCTACTATCTTTAGCTTTGCTTAGCAAAATAAGTTTGATACTTTATCGATCAATTAACAATTAATAATGAATAACCAAAGAAGACATTTTATTAAGTCCAGTGCTTTGGGTGCAGCAGGTATATCTTTAATACCTTCGTTTGTCCTTGGAAACCAGACCGGACATGTTGCACCAAGCGAAAAAGTAAACCTGGCCTGCTGTGGCATTGGTCATAGGGGAGGAGAGGTTGTCAAATCTTTACATGCCACCGGTTTGGCAAATGTAGTGGCACTATGTGATGTGGATATGGGTGCCGAACATACAGTGGAGGTAATGAAAATGTTTCCGGACGTCCCTAGATTTAAGGATTTTAGGGAGATGTTTGATAAGATGGGCAAAGATATAGAGGCTGTTTCTGTTGGAACCCCGGATTTTTCTCATTTCCCAATCACCATGTTGGCCATGTCTATGGGAATTCATGTGTATGTGGAGAAACCCATGGCCAGGACTTTTAATGAAGTTCAGCTGATGATGGATGGTGCGAAAAAGTACAATGTAGTTACTCAAATGGGTAATCAAGGCCACTCAGAAGCCAACTATTTCCAATTCAAAGCTTGGAAAGAAGCAGGAATTATCAAGGATGTTACTGCCATGACTGCTCATATGAATGGGCGAAGAAGGTGGCACGGATGGGATCCTAATATTCATTCATTCCCTCCAAAACAACCGATACCATCTACTATGGATTGGGATACATGGTTGGGAACTTCTCATCATCACGATTACCATGAAGATTTGGTCAATGGCCAATGGAGATGTTGGTATGACTTCGGTATGGGAGCTTTAGGTGATTGGGGCGCTCATATTATGGATACTGCACATGAGTTTCTGGAGCTGGGCTTGCCTGAGGAAATCGTTCCTGTGAGATTGGATGACCACAATACTTTCTTTTTTCCAATGGAATCAACCCTGGAATTTAAATTCCCCAAAAGGGGTGATATGCCGGCAATGACCATTACCTGGTATGATGGGCAGAATAATATCCCTCCGGTTCCGGAAGGTTATGGTGTTTCTGAGCTTGATCCCAATATTCCACCTCCAAGTAATGGCCAGTTGCAGCCTGCAAAACTGAATCCTGGAAAAATTATTTATGGTGGAGACCTTACCTTTAAAGGTGGGTCACATGGAAGCACCCTTTCCATAATACCTGAGGAAAAGGCAAAAGATATGGCCGGCCAATTACCAGAAGTTCCGGAAAGCCCTTCCAATCACTTTGCCAATTTCCTGAAAGCGTGTAAAGGTGAAGAGAAAGCCAGATCTTCTTTTGATATTGCAGGCCCCTTGAGTCAAGTATTTTCTTTAGGAGTGCTCTCCCAAAGATTAGGTGCCAAATTGGAGTTTGACAGAAAAACCAAGCAAGTCACCAATCACGCCCTGGCCAATGAGTTGTTGGCAGGAGTTCCTCCTAGAAAAGGATGGGAAGAGTTTTATAAACTTTAGAAGCCACTTTAAGCAAGAGATTCTTGGAAAAGAATTTTAACTTTTAAATTTGATTCTGATAAGAAAGCAATTTAATTGCTACTTATCAGAATCATTTTTCTTTTGTAAGAAAAAAAAGATGCTTAGGGTGAGCGATAGGGTATTGCCCGGAACCAATGTTAAAGTAAAAAGACCATTTCATGTTTAAGTTTTTAGACCAAGTCAAAAAGTATTTCGGAATGCGGGAGGGCTATTCGTTCATTTTATTTGGAATCGCCTCCATGCTTATTGTTGTTCTGCTATTGGGATTTTCCGGTCGACAATCTTCAATGGTCAAGAAACCAAATGTCGTGATTATTTTTGCAGATGATATGGGTTATGGGGATATACAATCTTTAAATCCCTTGTCCAGGATAAAAACACCCGCAATTGATGAGCTGGTAAATTCTGGGATTACATTTGAGAATGCCCATGCCAGCGCATCTGTATGTACCCCTTCAAGGTATGGTTTGCTTACCGGAAGGTATGCATTTAGAACACCGGCAGCCGCAGGTGGGATTGGTGGTTTTACACCTTCAGTTATAGAAAAAGAAAGGCTTACCCTTGCCAGTATTTTAAATAATGCGGGCTATAATACAGCCATTACAGGCAAATGGCATTTAGGTTTAAATTGGGCTACCAAAGATCAAAATATAGCCCAAATAGATGCTACTACGGGCTTTTCCAATGTAGATTATTCTTCTCCGGTAAAGTCCGGGCCAAATGATTATGGCTTTGATTATTCTTTTATTCATCCAGCTTCATTGGATATCCCACCTTATGTTTTTCTTGAAAATGGAAAGGTGGTGGATCCTAATATTATTTTGACAACAGACGTTTACCCCATAAGGAAAGAAAATACTGAGTTTTCTTGGGACAAAAAACACAGTGACGACAAAGCTGTTTATTGGGAAAAAGGTGTTTGGTGGAGGTTAGGAGAGATGTCCGCCTCATTTAAGGTAGAAGATTGTCTGGAGAATATTGTAGCACAGGGAGAAAAATTTATTGGAAAACAAAGTGCTGAGAGGCCATTTTTACTTTATATGCCATTGACCGGTCCACATACCCCTTGGTTGCCCTCTGAAGAAAACAAAGGAAAATCTGGTGCCGGATTGTATGGTGATTTTGTCATGGATATTGATCAGGTTGTAGGCAGAATTAAATCAAAATTGAAAGAAGAAGGTTTATTGGACAATACCCTTATCATATTTAGTAGCGATAATGGCGCTTATTGGCCGGAGGAAGAAGTTCTTTTGCATGGACATGATTCCAATAAAGGGAGTAGGGGGCAAAAAGGAGATGTTTGGAACGGGGGTCACAGAGTGCCTTTGGTAATTTCTTGGCCAAATGGCATTAAAAAGAGCAATACCTATAAGGGGTTGGTGAGCCTAACCGACATCTATGCAACCTTGGCAAGTTTATCCGGTGAGAAGATACCGGCAGGCGAGGGTATTGACAGTAAAGATTTTGGAGATGTTTTGACGGGGGACATGTCTTTTACCAGCCGAAATAATATGGTACACCATTCGTCTGCTGGAATGTTTGCCATTCGTGAAGGCGATTGGAAATACATTGATGGCCTGGGTTCGGGAGGTTTCACTTATCCGGTTCGATTAAACCCCGATGAGAAGGGGCCCGTAGGCCAATTGTACCAATTGAATAAAGATCCGTTGGAAAGCACCAACTTATTTGAAGCATTCCCGGAGAAGGTTGATCGGATGAAGCAAAATTTGGAAGAAATTAAAAGAGCAGGGGAGTAGGTTTATTCCCGCTCTTGTTCAAAGACAAAAACCCCTTTTTTATTGGCCACGATAATGTCCATGAGGCCTTGCCCAAAAAAGTCTGCTACAGTTACTTGTACTCCCACGCCTGAATCCAGGTCGATGGTATGCTTTATCCACTTGGCTTGTGTGCCGGGTTGAAACTCAAACCAAGCCAGTACCGGTGGTTCATTGCCTCCCGGGTCTTTTCCCATATGGGCATAATACCGCTTGCCTGTCACCAGATCCAAATGCCCATCCCTGTTGATGTCAACCAGTTCCAAGGCATGGGTTTGGGAAAAGCTATCGTCAATTAAATGTGTTTTCCATGCGCCGGTTTGGTCTTGTTTATGCCACCAAATACCAAGTTCATGCGCAGCAGAAGAAAGTATTTCAGGTTTATGGTCTCCATTAATATCATGGGAATACATTTGCGCCGAAGGCTCTCCAAAAGTAGCAGGTTGAAATTTCCAGGGACCTTTTTTTGGATCCTCTGGTGATTTCCACCAGCCTTCAGTAATGATAAGATCCTTGTTTCCATCCTGATCAATATCCCCCATGCCTAAACCGTGCGCATAGCGCGCAGTGCCGGGGCTTTCCTTACCACTAATTGTAAATTTTTCCCAACTTAAATTGCGAGGGCTTGTAGGAGCACGGTACCACACCATTTCACCGCTTTCAGGAATGCTTCCTACCAAATCCATTCGGCCATCACTGTCTACATCGTAAAAGCCGGCAGACTCATTGCCTAATGCCGGACATATGGTGTGAATTTCCCACAAACCGGCTTGGTTTTTAGGGTTTTCAAACCATAGTACAGCTTCTCCAGGAAATCCTATCCTTACAAAGTCTACCCACCCATCCATGTTCACGTCCATCCCATGACTAATGAATGCATTGCTATACCCTTTATCGTATTCAAAAATTTTAGGTTTCTCCAATTCATGAGGCTTCCAGTTTGGTGCTTCAAACCAATAAGCTCCTGCCATAACATCCATCAATCCGTCCTGATTAACATCTCCTATGGCAGCACCCTCAGCAAGAAATTGGGTACTCAAAACATGTTTTTTGAAAGTAACGGGGGAGGAGGTTTGGGACAAGGCAGGACTGAGGCCTGCAAATATAACTAAGGCAAAAAGAAAGGGTTGAATTGGCTGGTACATCTTAGCGAAGATTTAGTAAATAGGTCATTAAACCATTGAATTGGGATTGATCAAATGTGCTTCCAAAATGATCTGGCATTAGGGTGAGGGTAGAGGGTGTTTGCTTTGCTATGTCTTTTTTGGAGATGGTAAATTCATTTCCGGATTGGTCTGCCATTACCAGCACCTGCCCATCTTCTCTTCTAAACAAACCGGATTTGGTTTGTCCATCTTTTAAGTGGATGGTGTAGGTACGGAAGTTTTCTGAAATATTTCTATTGGGATCCAATACTTTGGTGGCCAAAGCTTCCACACCCCAATTGCCCACACCGTCTAACTGAGGCCCAATCATTCCCCCTTTATCACTCACTCGATGGCATATGCCACAATTTTCTTCAAAAAGCGCCTTCCCGGCAACCAATTGTTCAGGCTTGTATTGAAAAGCTTCGGTTCGCTGAACGATTAAGGCTTGTTTTTCATCGCTGATTGGAGGCAAATTCAAGGTTAATTCCTCATAAGTTGATTTTTGTGCTTTATTGACTCCTGACAGAAACCGTTCCTCCACTTGCCTTGCTTTGAGCACCCTTGCCGGGGCATGCCCTTCTTTTATTAATTTTAAAAGCCGGCTTTTCCCTTTTCCAGAAGTTGAAAGTTGTGCGGCAATATGTTCCTGCAATTCCATTGGGGTATTTTTCAAGCCATTTCCTAAGGCGTCCAAAGCTTGATCAGAAGTGGATTTCCCTATTGCTTCTGCTATTATTTTCCGGAAACTTATACTACTATTGCCATCTCTTAACCATTTTTCCAAGAAAAAGATTTGATTTTTTGGGTCAATTTCCATTAAAGCATTTACACTTAATTCTCTCAACTCTGTCACTTCCTCTGAATCTTTTATTAAGGCTTTAATTGATGGCATGTTTTCATCACTTTTTAATTGACCGGACAGTTGAATGGCATATTTTAATGCTTCCAATTCTCGTTCAGTTTTATTTGCTTTACCGGTAGAGTATGTTTTAAAAACCGCTTGACAAATTTGTAAATTCCAAGCATTGAGTAATGCTGGAAAAGTCATTCCTTGTTGTCTTGCTCCATTGTTTAAAGCCATTGCTTTTTTGAAAGCAGGAATAAGGGGCATTTTGGTTTTTGCAAGCTCAATAATACCTGCCATCTTAGCTACAGGAAGGCTTCTGGATATAGCGGTTAAATAGGCCAGAAACTTTTCTTCTGAAATCTTGGTGTTTTTTAAGTATTCCATTAGGAATTCCCCTGCTATTCTTGATCTTGTATCTGAAAAAATCAAAGCCACTACCTCTTTTTCATCGGCTGACCAGTTTTTTGCAGCCATTTCAGTTAGAATTTCGGGATTTTGAGCATGTTGAAAAAGTGCATATTTTAATGCATATATTAAATGGCTGTCTTCCTCTTTGGTTTTTTGTAGGGTTTGTAGGATGGGCGAAACCATGACCATACTATGATGTCTGATTAAAGCTTCAGCTGCAACTCTCCTCACATGGGCACTAGCGTCTGCCAAGCCATTTTTAATCCATTCAAATTCCTGCTGGTTTAGGCTTTGGTATTCACCTAAAATCCGAAAAGCATGAACTCGAACGAGTTCCTTATTACTAGTGAGGGCGGTTATTAAGTTTTGATCTGTTAATGCATCCAATCTAAATAAAGCCCATAAAACCTGAACCTGTTGAATCTCCGGCATTCCCCCGTTCGCTACAAGCTTTTTTAAAACAGGGATAGCAGTAGTTGAAAACCTATCTACAAGCTCATCTGTTGCCATCATTCTAGTTTGTAAGATCGGATCCCCTAATTTTTCTATGAGAAAGTCAAGATTAGCTACAGACCAATCGATCGGTGATTTTTGTGACCCTTTATAGGTGATTTTCCAAATCCTACCACTGTTTCTATCCCTTTCAGGATGATCTAAGGGTACCTCATAATGACCAATGATACTATTGTAAAAATCTGCAATATACATGGCTCCATCGGGCCCAATCTTTATATCCACAGGCCTAAACCAGGGGTCTTTGCTTACCAAAAAATCTGCTTTTCTGTTAGCTTTAGGGGTTGATCCGGTAAATGCCATGGTGCTTCTACTGATCCTGCAGGTAACCACATCGCCGGAGTAAAAGCTGTTTTGGTATTCTTCCGGAAATTGATTGTCGGTATAATATACAAGTCCCGACAAGGCAGTGGAGTTAAGTCCATAATCCATCATGGTGGGGGCATGTCCAATATTGGGTACCATTTTACCCCACTGGGTGTAGTTGCCATTTCTTATGATTTGATAAATCGGCAGGGTATGACAATCAGCGGAATAATGGTAACCCCATTTGTCCAGGTCAGATCCAAATGGGTTGATTCTTCCATCACTGGTTTTCTCCACATGTTGGCCATCCATCGTGAAACGGAAGGTGTTACCGGAGGTCATTGTAACAGAATTGCCATCTTTTCCTGAAACAGTTGAGACATTGCTAAAACCATGGGAGGCATGAATCCATCCATCTAAGCCTCTGAAAAGATTGTTGATCATACCATGGGTATCTTTGGTTTCGAAAGGCCCTAGTAAGATCTCTTTCTTGTCTGCGACATCATCTCCATTGGTGTCATAAAATCGATAGATATTGGGTATACTAAAGGCGATGGCACCGTCTTTTACAGGTTGGATGCCTATGGGGATGTTTAAGTCATTGGCAAAATCGGTTATTTTATCTGCTTGTCCGTCCTTATCGGTATCTTCCAAAATACTTATACGGTCTGTACCCAAGCCAGGGCCGGCTTTGATAGGGTACTCCGAGGATTGTGTTATCCATAATCTGCCTTTTTCATCAAATGCCATATTGATTGGCTTTGTGATTTCCGGCTCGGAAGCAAAAAGTGTTATCTCAAAGCCCGGGGGTAAGGTGAAATCCTTGAGTTCTTCAGCAGGACTCTGGAAGGAAGAGGTCCTGACATGTTCCGCATAAATAGGGTCAGGCTTTTCATCAATATAGGCTGTGGGATCTTGTAACCTTTTGTCAGCTTCAGCGCCATCGTTCTGCCTTTTACAAGAAAGCAAAGAAAGTGCAATGAGGCAATAGATTAATTGGAGGCTTTTCATTAATTGGAAGGAAATAGTTAATAATTAACCTCGTTAACTTAAGGTTTATTCCCTAAACAATCAATGAATTATGGTTTTGATTATATGAAAGGTGAAATTTTAGTTCAAAATTAATGGGTAAAACAAGATATTGATCCCTTTGTTGTAGGTTTTGTAAATTATTATTAGGACAGATTGTGTACCTTACTATTGTTTAACTGTGAATTTTCAGTTTTTGTCCTTTAGGGTTTTTAATAGGCCCAAACCGGAGCTAAAAAAGATAAAACCCAAAACCAGGCACACGGTAATAATCTTCCAATCACCTTCTTCAGGTACTAAAAATAAGTAAGCGCCATATATTAGTGCCCCTAATCCTAAAATTGATAAAAAGGGACCAAATATCTTTTTAAAGTTCATAATGTTTTTTTACCAAACTTTGAGGCAAATATATTGCCAAAATTCAGTAAAGAGTAAGAAATAAAACATTTGCCTGATAGCGTTGGAGGGCCTGAGTGGAAAAATCAAATTTTTTGTAATAGCGTGTATAGGGTATTTTCACCTTAATTTAACTTTTAATAATTCGGTATTAAAGATTGATAGGGCTATAAATAAAACGCATTTTCCGATAATTTCGGAAAATGCGTTTATCCAGTGATTACAGTGTTTGCTAAAGCAATTAAGACCTTATCGTTGATCTAAAAATCGGTATCTGCTTTTTCTAATTTTAATCTTTCAATCCATATATTTCGAAATAGTACTTCGTGACCTTCCGCTTGTAGTTTAATTCCTCCAGGTCGGTTTGTAATTCCTTCACCACCGTTTCGTCCACCATCCAATCCGGAATTGGGTCCACCCCAAACTTTTTGGATAGAGACATTTTCATGGATTTTTTTACCGTTAAAATAAATGGTGGTCATCGCTTTTTCGGTCAGTTTACCATGTTCATCAAATCTTGCAGCCCTAAATTGAATGTCATAAGCATTCCATTTACCAAGGCCATTGTACACCTCATAGGGAGCAGCTTGTTCATTGATTATGGCTGCCATTCCATGCGTAGTGCTGTCACCATCGAGAATTTGAATTTCGTAGCGATTCTGTAAATAAACTCCACTATTGCCACCTTCATTTTTTATTAAGAATTCCACATGAAGTCTAAAGTCTGTGTATTTCTTTTTTGTAACAATATCTGCAGCTCCATATTTACCTCCGGCAGCAGCGGGATCATTGGCACTAACTGCCTGGCCCTTATCTACAGGATCATCCACAATTTCCCATTTAATGGGAAGTGATGCAGCTATTCTTGGCCCTTCCCAATAGGTCCAATTTCTTTTTAGTGAGCCTTTTTTTCCATTAAACAATTGATCAGCACCTTTAGGAGCTTCAGTGCCCACACCAACTTGCGCCAATAATGGAATTTGAAACATAAGGCTTAGAAGAAATAAGGTCAGGGTTTTGTTCTTGTTGTATAAATTCATATTCACATGGTGAAAATAGTGTAAGACAATGTATAAATGTGCCTTTTGTTATTGATGTACGTCTCTTAACAAATCATTGATGGTTTTGACAGGATTAAAAGTGATCAATGGTACAACCACAAATATTGAATTCCAATTGGCCATGGATCCGTTCCAAAGCCCGGGAAGCTCTTGGGCTTTAAGGTCTCTTCCACTTTTTGATTTTTGTGTGATAAATCCGGTTTTAGGGTCCCTGTATTTCATAAGGTCAAAGGCATTACCCTGATAATCACGGATGCCACATACCAAATCGGTGGGGTTAAAATGAGTAGAAGATTTGAAGTGAGCTTCTTGTGCTTCGTCTTCTAGATTTAACTGGGCAGTTTCTCCTATTTGAAGGGACAAACTTCCATCCGTATCTTTTACCCAAAAAGGGCCACCTCCGGGTTCACCTGTATTCTCCACCATGCCACAAACGCGCATTGGTCGGTTTAGTTTTTCTATCAGATAGGCTGCTTTATCTTCCAGGTTCTTTGAATCATATGAGGGAGCTAATTTTCCTCCAATTACACTTGTAAAGACCTCTTCAGCCTGTTTAACTGAGGAATCGGTGATGGATTCATCCATTTGTTTTAAGGCTGCGAAGGTTTTTTCCTGAGCAGTTATAAGTAACCCTCCAATAGCTTGTTTGTAATCGGTTGTGGTTTCCTTTAACCTGTCCGGCACAACATTGTCAATGTTTTTTATAAATACCAGATCTGCATCTATTTCATTCAAATTTTCTAACAGAGCACCATGACCTGCAGGTCTAAATAAAGGTTCTCCATTTTCTTCAATGAAGGGCTGATTTTCAAGATCTACAGCAATGGTATTTGTAGCTTTCTTTTGTTGGGAAAAGCTTATTTCAAACTTCACTCCAAAAGCACTTTCCATTTTGGGTTGAACCTCTGCCACTTTTTCCTCAAACTTTTTTTGATGTTCAGGTGAAACTGTAAAATGAAGTCTTACCGTGTTGTTTTTTCCAACACCATATTGCGCTCCCTCTACGAAATGTTCCTCTACAGGTGTTCGGCTTTCGTTAGCATACTTATGAAACTTCAATAAGCCTTTTGGTAAACTTCCATAGGAGAGGTAGTCGTCATCAAGTAAGTGCTTTACTATAAGGGTAAAATCTTTGTTTTCGATGGCTTTAGAAATACTTGAGCCTACTTTTTTTAAGCTATTGTCAAGGTCTTCGTAAAAAGCAAATGAGCTAATATTTGCAATAAAAGTTTGTGTAAAGGCATCGTCTTCTAGATCATTGTCATTCTTTTCTAAAAAACTGAAAAGGTTTTTAAACATCCTACTTGCCGCACCACTGGCCGGCACAAATTTAACAATCGTTTTTTCCTTTGATTTGTCTGAATAATCCGTGATGGATTTTTGAAGGTCAGCATCTGATAATTTCAAAATACCATCATCAATTTTAGCAGCATGATCAATGTCTAGAAAAGGAAATCCTTCCCTAAAGTTTTTAATTTGTTCTTCAACTATTTCCAAGGACATCCCTTGGGTTTCTATTTTTTTCTTGAGTTCGTTAGATAACATGGTTTGAAAATGTGGTTATGGATTTTTTTAGACAGTCCAATATAATAATTCATTTTATGAAAGTACCATTTATGAAAGGGAATATAAAAGGAGGCCATGTCTCCAAGCCAATACCCATTTACCATATGATTAGTCCTTTCAGCGTGTATGGTAGCATTTTGTTTTATTTTCAAGGATTCAGCTTAAGACCCAAAGCCTAAAGAGAAGCCCATATGGACATCGGCCCTATTATTGCCATTCATGACATTGGTAATTATGGATTGACTACCCACAAAAAATCCGCCAATTTGAAAACCTAAGCCTCCGGTAAGACCTGAAATTTGGTGTTGCATCCAAGGTGAGTACAGTTCAAATTTACCCAAGACCAAACGGGGTGTTAGCACAAGCAGGTCTGCGGAACTTAGGTTGAAATTGCCATTTTCATTGCTTACTCTTTTTTGGCCATATAATGAAACTTGAAAGATTTTGACAGGGCTAAATTCCGCATAAGCGGACAAAGTTCTTGGCATATTAATTCTGGCATCAGCATCATTATTGGTAATATTGAAGTAGCCGGAATCTACAAGCTGCTGTTCTATTTCTTCTATACTTCCTTCCAAATCATCCGTTCTAAAGTATTCATTTTGTGGGATATTCATGCTGTAGTACTTGTTTATCTGGTTGTTACCCATGCCCATGCTTCCTAGATTTTTCAAGGACAATCCTAGATTTAAAAAAGCTTTATTGTCTCTTTTTAACAAATAATTGACTCCTAAGTCAATGCCCAGGCCTGAAGGGCTTAATCCTCTCCACAAATCATCTTCAACGTTAAAGTCATCGTCATTTTCTAGTCTCTCGTCGTAAGAAAGGTTTAGACTTCCTTGTGCATCAGTTAATAAAACTTCATCCTCAGAATAAATAATGGTAGCATTAATATTGTCCATACCAAAATTGGTGTAACTTCCCGGTAGAAGTAATTTGAAATTGGCTCCAACTGAAAGGGTATGTAGATCTGTATCAAAAATTTTCCTACCCGCCAATATGCCTATTTCCATCCAACCTGTAGCATTTACTCTTTGGTTATCAGGAATGTTTATTATAGTTTGATTGTTGTCATTATTTGCTGATTCAATAATCGAACTACCCAGGTCAGGATTGAAATCTATAATATCTGCCTTTGCTTTGATTTCTGTAGTAAGACCAAAAGACCATTTATTAAACCTTAAGCCCAGAGCAGGGCCCATCACAGAAACATCAGTCCTAAGGTTGACCGGCCCCTCAATGTCTTCAAAAATATTTTCTAAAACATCCGGATTGTCAATAATGTCTTGAACAGATAAAACATTATTGTCAAGTCCGAGGTTAAATGAAAAAAGAGAAACTTCAACCTTTTTGGTCAGATTGTTAATTTCTGCGGGATTCATCATAGCATTAATCATTCCCTTTCTTTTGCTATTTTGGACCCCATAGTAATTTTGCTGGGCAATGGAATCATTACAGATGATTACAAACAAAACAGCTAATAAAATTAAATTTTTCATCGTGAAGTTTTAAAAGATTTAGCAAAAAGTTATGTCCAAAAATAAAACTTTTCTGAGTATTAACCTCTTTTGAGAATGATTAGATGAACGAATTTGAAATAAAATGCTAATTTGGACGATTAATAGTTTAAATTAACCCTGAATGCGAAAGATATTTTGTAACCTTTTAATCTTATTCTCTTGTGTTCTGTTTGTTACAAAAAGTTCAGCACAAACGAAAGGAGATATTTTTCTGTCTACTGGTATTCAGTTTTTTGCCGGGCGTGATGAAGGTTTTTCATCGATGAATTACCGTGGAAATAAATCTACGAGTACCCTGGGCTTTGTATTGACACGTAAAAATAAAACCCTTTACTTTCAGGGAGATTTTTCCTATGGTGTATTGGCAAATTCAGCTGGGGCGACTATTAATGAACTGGGGTTAAATTATAGTAATTTTACTTTTTACCACAAAAACAAAACGAAAGACAAGGGCTTTTTATGGGGATGGTCCAATAAAAACGCTTTCCATATTAGGAGGCATAATAATTTTAGTAATTATAATTTCCGTTATGATTATTATAGCACCTTAGGTCCTGCAGCTCAGTATAATTTACCTTTTCAGTGGAAAAATAAAATGTTTACCTGGAAAAGCATGGCTAGTTGGCAGTTGATTGGCTTGCAGATAAAGTCAGGCTATATAGGTGCTGAACCTGAAAATTACCAGGAAGAAAGCACTCTTTTTAACAATTTTTTTAATACGGTCAAACCATTTATCCTATTTAAGGATGTAGACCTTGGTTTCTCTTCTGCACTTTATTGGGAATTGCCTACCAGCAATGCCTTAGGTTTGAGGTATCAATTTAATTATGGCAAGCTTTCAGGAATCAAGAAAGTATATAGGGTGGATCATTCCATTGATCTGTTGCTAAAAGTCAGGCTATGGTAAGAAAAAAATATTTCTATGTGACTTTAATTTTTGTTCTGTCCTCTTGTGACAATTGGCTTTTGCCGGAGGAGCCAACTACAGAACCACTTGTGGTATTTGATAAACTGTGGGAAGACGTTAATGAGCGGTATTCTTTTTTTGAACATAAGGACATTGACTGGGAGGAAATAAGAAATACTTATAGAACAAAGGTATCCAGAACCATTAGTACCAAAGGTTTATTCGATGTGTTGGCAGAGATGCTGTTCGAATTACGAGATGGGCATGTCAATCTGAATGCAGGCTTTGACAACAGCCGAAACTGGGAGTGGTACCAGGATTTTCCAGACAATTATGATCAAAATCTTATAGATAAAAATTACTTGGGACGGGATTTTTGGATCAGCGGCCCCTTTAGGCATCAATTTATTAATGATGTGCTCTACGTCAATTACAGATCCTTTTCTCAAGATATTTCTGAAGGAAACCTTCAGGTAATATTGGAAAGGGCCAGACAGGGTAGAGGAATGATTATTGATGTAAGAAGCAATGGAGGAGGTAGTCTTGGCAATGCCTATACCCTTGCTTCAGGTTTTACTGATACTGAGGTAGTGGTGGCAAAGAAACGGATAAAAAATGGCCCTGAGATGGACGACTTTTCTTCTTGGGAAAATATAAGTATTCCTGCCGGGGAAAATATTTACGAAGGACCTGTAGTCGTGCTGACGAACCGTAGGTCTTACAGTGCAACCACTTTTTTTGCTCAGATGATGAAAGAATTACCCCAAGTGATCCTTATTGGTGACCAAACCGGAGGAGGTGGTGGTATTCCCGCGTATGGTGAATTGCCCAATGGGTGGACTTATAGATTTTCAACGACTCAGACCGTAGATTTGGAAGGTAGACAACTGGAGGACGGGGTGCTGGTTGATATTAGCATTGACCAAAGTCCCATAAGTACATTGAGAGGAGAGGATAATATTATCACCACTGCATTACAAGTACTTATGGGGAACTATGACGGATAGAAGGAAGTTTTTAATTTCCTTTTAAATAGGCCAATAAATCTGCCAATTCCTGCTTGCTCATGTTTTGCTCCAGTCCATTCGGCATTAGAGACAAACCGGGATTGTCTATGTTTCTGATTTGGGTTCGCAGTATGTTTTCCTCTGTACCATAGGCTGTTTTTAAGCTCAAGGAATTGGAAGACTCTGCAGCAATTCTACCTGTGATTTGTTTGCCTTCATTTGTAGTCACTGTGATTGCCTGGAAGCCGGGGTATACTTCATAATTAGGCACAATGGTATGCAGGAGCACCGCCAATGAAGGTTGGTTGCTTATACCTGATAAATCCGGCCCGACATTTCCACCTTCACCGGCAAAGGCATGGCAGGTAGCACAATTGGTCCTAAAAATCCCTTGCCCATTATCCGCTATTCCTTCTAAATCCAGTACGGATTTAAGATCCTCATAAACTTTCATTCTTCCCTCGGATTCTAATTCTTTGAACAGGTTTTCAGCTCGCATTTTCACCTTTTCGTCTCTTGCTTTCATTAAAGATTGCCTGGTGGAAGAAGGGATCTCAGCTGGTTTGATCTTTTCATTCTCTATGGATTTCAACAATTGATCCCGCAAAATGGGTCTGGATACCAAGATGGCAATCACCGCCCCTTTTGTTTTGGGGGTATAGGCTTTCCAGGCAGTGGGTTCCGTGAGTATTTCACCTGCCTCAGCACTATTCAGATTCCCTAGGGACTGGATGGCTGCCAGTTGAATTTCAGGAGGATTGTTTGGAGAAATCAGGCCTTTCAAGGTAGCTTCGGTGTTTCCCGGAGAAAAATAACTGAGTAAGGCTGTTGCCTGAATTCGAGAGGTAAGGCTATCTTCAGAAGAAGATGCCCGATCAGCTGTTTCTTGAATAAGGGCCTGCAATTGGTCTTTGGATCTTGTATAGGAGTCTAAATAGTTTTTTCCCTTTACTTTATGCTGCCCTCTTTCACTTCCTTTTAACAGGCCAAGCAAAAGAGAAAAAGTTGGATTGTCCCATTCGCTATTGATTCCGGCATCTATCAAAGCTTTTAATTCTTGCGGGTGAACTGAACTGCCTATTAGTTCTCCTAATTCTGACCACATTGGCAATTGATGGTAGTTGACTGCTGTTTTTTCGGCTTCTAAAATCTTTAAGAATTTGCTCTCCTGTCCATTTAAAGCAGTCATTACAGCAGCTCTTACCCAAGGGTCTGCCGCATCTTGCTGGGCGATCTTTGCCAGGTAGGGTAGCCATTGTGATTTGGTGTCTGAACCAAATGCAGCTGCGGTTAGGAACCTGACCCTAGGATTGGTAGCTGTTGCCCCTTTTATTAAGTTTTCGGCCAATTCGCTTGAAATATTTTTTTTCAACCCGATGATGGTGATGACTTGTTCCTTTACTTCCGGTCCGTTTTCATTATATATTGTGGTCAATAATTTCTCGTCCAAGGCATCAAAATGATGCAACAACCAAATGGCCTTGGCTTTTCCTTCATCGATAGTATTGGACAAAACCAGTTCTTTAAGGCTATTAACAATATCTAGGGGCAGCTTTTCTAAAATTAACCTAAAAGCGGTGCTTCTTTCCCATTCATCTGTAGAGGAAAGGGCTGCAATCAGGGTTTTATTTTCTACCTTGGAAGTTTTTGGAAATAAGCTCTCCACCTGAGTATATTGCGCATCTTCATTGCTGATTCTATAAATTTTTCCTTTTCCCTTACCACTTACAAAGTCTAAGGCCCCTCTGGTTTCTTCAGGGACATAGGAAGGGTGATCAATTACTTTTCTATACATGTCGGCCAAATACATGGCTCCTTTAGGGCCGTGAGCTAAAAATACTGGGTTAAACCAAGAGTCTGAAGAAGCAAGAAATTCCCAATCTTCATGAACCCTTTCGGAAATGAAAGTAGCTCCATTGTTTTTGATCGATTGCCTTTGAACCAAGTTTTGGGCGGGTTCACAGATAAATGCATCACCTTTGTGACTTATGTCCAGACCTTCACTTTCATAGATTAATGTGCCGCAAGCAGAGGTAAAAGTACCTTGATGGGATTTGCCCATCAATTTAGGAATGTATTCCGCAGTGGTTACGCTTTTACTAATGGGATATACATAGCCTTCAGCCTCAGCAGGGGATACGTTTTCTATAGTTTTGTTAAAGAGTAAGTTCGGATTATTGTTTAATTGATCAGACTCCATCACTATATGCTGCAATGGGTGCCGATTGCTTGAACCAAACCTTCTACCAAAAGCATCAAAGGCCAGTCCAAATTGACTTTTCCCTCCTCGGGTCTGGAATTCCAAAGTTTCAGGATGAAATCTTCCATCAGCACCATTAAAAGAAACTGGTTTTCTTTCCGGGTGAGCCGGGGAGTATACCTCTCCTCCATTGAGCCCACTGGTAACATATATCCACCCGTCCAGAGCCAGGGTAGGGTGGCTGGTTCGAATTTGAGCGGTCCTATTGGCATTGAATCCTGTTAGGACAATTTCTTTAATATCTGCCAAACCATCACCATCAGTATCTTTGAAATAATAAATATGTGGAGCGCAAGTCACAAATACTCCACCTTTCCAGGCCATGATGCCATTGGGGTAGGTCAGACCTTCTACAAAGACAGTTCTTTGATCGTATTTCCCATCACCATCACTGTCTATTAATCTCGAAATCTTTCCAAGGGTATCAGGTTTTTTTCCATCCATTGGATCAGGATACCCTGTATTTTCAGCTACATAGAGTACTCCTTTTTCATCAAAAGTGAAGGCAGAAGGATCTGCCACCAAGGGGTCTGCTGCTATCAGGTCAATCTGTAAACCGGGTTCCAATTGGAAGGCTGCCATTGAGGTCTTTAGCTCTGCTGAGTCTTTATAAGTGTAGGCCGGAGAGTTTACGAAATTGGCTTGTGTTTTAAATTCCGGAGAGGTATCTGTTGCTACCGGTACTTTCTCTTGATTACAAGCTATGAATAATAAGAGCCAGGACAGGATTGACCAATTTCTTGGAAATAAAATAATGTTTAGCAATTTGTGGTTTTTTTTAAGTTCGCGATACATGAGGGGTAGTTTATCGTATTTCCGGTGGTACGTTTCCATAAGTCCAGGGGGCGCCTTTAAAGGTCGGTGCTTTTTGGAAGGTCGGCATGGGCCCGGGGGTAAGAGTGGCAATAAGATTTAAACTTTTGTCAACAATTTGATTGCCTGCAGTGATGTCTAAATTGCTGTAGGAAGTTAACCTGGTTTCATAACCTCCACCCGTATTTTCAGAGAAAGCTTCCAAGGTAGGTACATAACCTACACAATCATTGGCCATACTTACAGGAAATGTAAGCGGGAACTGACTTCCACTTTTTATACGAAGGCCTAGTTCACAGAAAAATTCTGCCGGATTACTAATAAGTACCACAGGTCCCAGTTGGATGGCTTGAATTTCAACCTTATGGCTTGGCTTCTGCCTTCCATAACTATCAAGCATAACCGTTTCCTTGGCAAATACCCAAGCTGTCCGACCTACATTTTCCGGGCTTTGTTTGACCAAGCTTAGGCTTTTCTTTACTTTTTCCGGCGAGGGCATCCTTCTTTTAATTTCTATAAAATCTCTAGAGGTCGCAATTGGGAAAATGTTACCTCTTGGCATGGACAATAATGTTTTGACGGCTTCTGCACCTACATTGGCGCCAACAAATCTAGCCCATTCTTCACCTGAGCGGTGTTTGTAGGGGTTGCGGTTATCGACTTGGGTCACATCTCCACTAGCTCCTTGAAGAAATACTACCACGCAGTCTTGACCCATGGCCCCTTTTATGGTTTGTTCCATATAGTAAATCCAGTTGGCTGAAATTCCTTGGGGGTTGGTAGTAGAATGACAGGCAAAATTTACTATGCAACCGGTGCACTCTCCCGCTTCATTCCAGGCACCAATGACTCCAACCTCAGGGTCTATTGGCCCGGCAACCTTTGATATTTCCGGGTTTAGTTGTCCGGGATGAGTGTAGGTCATCCCATTTTTCATAAAAAATCGACGGTTAAACGCCACTTTTTCTTCTTTGCCACTTCCTGCTCCAACTTGTACCTTTTCAAGTTTTTCCAATGCTTGGAGGGCAGTATTGATAGTGATTTTTTTGGTGCTTTCCAGGTATTTGGGATCAGCACAGGAAGATTTATTATAAGCCAGTTCCTGTATGAAATCTGGAGCATGGTCATATTGACCCGGCATTACCATGGCGGTGGGGCCTGAAGAGTGGGAATGAGAAGCTGAAATCATTATTTCATCTTTAGCTATGGCATGTTTTGTTGCAATGCCTTCCTTGATTTCATCTACCCATGGTTGGTAGATGGCCAATGCATCAAAACCAATGACCAAAGCCTTTTTAGTACCGGTTTGGAATGCAGAAATCCGAACTTTGCACGGGTCATGGAAAACCTTATGATAAGCTTTACCATAGTTTCCGGGTTTCTCCATCCCTATTTCTGGAGAAATATCTGCATCAGCAAAGGCCGCTAAAGTTGAATTTTCTGTTGAATTGCGGCTATTACTTTCTTTTTCCTGGGCATGTAGGTTGCCCAAGGGTAGGCCTATGCCTGCTGAGATGATTGTTGATTGCTTTAAAAATTTTCTTCGTGATGATAAATCAACAAAAGTATTTTTTATCATAATGAATAAAATATTAGGTTTCTATAGTGGTTTAAGTGTACGTTACCAAATATAGTAAAAAAACACATTTAAGATACGGTAGATGGTGAATAGTTCCATCGATATTATTTGAATTGATTGAGTAGCCAACTTTTGGAAGCTTTTTTTTATAATTCTATTGCATAAAGTTTTTTGAAAAAAAACATTGTTGGGGAGTTACAAGTTTAGAGCAGGTTTTTTCTGTTAATTGTCTATAATTTAGTCTAAATACTGCGAGGTATAAGGTATTTATGTAACTTTCCGCTCTTAAGAATCAATAGTTTGGTTTGCTTTATTATTAATGGATTATGATTTCTAAACAACAGAATATTTCTCTTTTCAATGATTTGCAATTAGATAAGCTTTCGATGAAAGCTTATTTCGATCGGATTGGGTATAGGGGTGAGGCAGAATTAAATTTGGAAACGGTAAAGGACCTTCATGCCCTTCATCCGGAAGCTATCCCATTTGAAAATATTGATCCATTAATAGGGGTGCCTGTTGACTTGTCTTTGGATCGAGTGTTTAATAAGCTGGTTGAGCAGGGAAGAGGAGGGTTTTGCTTTGAACAGAATATTCTTTTTGGTGCAGTTTTGAGGACTTTAGGCTTCAATATTGTTGGGCTTTCAGCCAGGGTTTTTTGGGAAATTGAGGAAGGAGAGATTAGACCAAGGGATCATATGTTGTTATTGTTGGATCTCAATGGTGTAAGTTTTTTATTGGATGTGGGTTTTGGTTCTGCCTCATTTTCTGCCCCATTGGTATTGAATCATAAAGACATACAAGATACCGGATATAACCAATATAGAATAAGCTTGGTTTCAGGGTTTTATTACCTGGAAATTTTAATCAAAGATTCTTGGAGATTAATGCATCGTTTCGGTTTAGAACACCAAATGCTGGCGGATTATGAGGTGGTTAGTTGGTATTTGTGTACCCATCCCCAATCTCTTTTTATCAAAGATCTAATGGTGGCCAAAAGTTTCTCTGAGGGAAGGTATGCTTTGCACAACAATCAATTTACTGTGCACAAGAAGGAAGGGGAAAGTGTCAAGCAAAAACTGCAATCCGTGAAGGAGATTATCGATATTTTGGAGGATAAATTTGCAATTAAGCTTCCGAAGGGAGAGAAATTGGCATTGAATCTCCAGCGTTATATCCATGCTAAGAAATAAAAAAAAGCCTCTTATAGAAGAGGCTTAAAAAAAAATATAGCTGTTAATTAAATTCCACAGAATTAAAAAAAGGTACCACAGGAATTTTACTGTCAATTAAAAAAAAATTAGTTTAAATACATTTGATGGTATTCACTTTCAACTGGTATTGATTCGAAATGTAAAGTGTTTTTATTGGTTTGATTATCAGGCATTCTACCAACCTTCCAATTGGCAGGTTTGTGAAATCTACCTTCGTTTTTAAACCGATCAAAAGTTTCAGGATCATCTTCAGCATTTCTTATAGCTTTTATAATAAATAAAAGTCCTAAAACCACTCCGATTACTGAGTATAATAATAAGTATGAATTCATGATTTCATTGGTTTTATCTAAGCTTTCAACCTTCCGGAAATTACTTTCTATTAAATTAGAACTTTTCCTCATTCAGAATGATTGATTAACAATTCAAATTTAGGAAAATTTTATTACAAAATTCAATTAAAAACACTTGTTTTTTTGCTTAAAATTTTGTAAATATAAAATAGTATTTTGTTGTATTATTTTTGTATTTCATACTAAAGTTTTAAAGTGTATGGTTTTGGTTTTTATATTTAAAATCGGATTTTAAAGAAAATGGCTTCCTTTTTTTGTTCTTTTCACTTTTGTTTTACGCGGTTATTCTTGGGGAAATCTTTATTCAGTAAGTGTGAAGATGATGAGATTCCAAGGAATTAAGGTAGGTAAACCTGTTTTGCCAAGGGATGTATGGATCTGGCATAGCGGTGCTTTATTCCATATGGGCGATTGCACACAGTCTTCAGGGTTTCCATTAAAAGGTTGATTTGACTTTTAGATTGGATAAGGTTTTTCCTTAAAGGTTAGAAATTGAAATGGCACCAAAAGGCTAGATGGCTATAATTTGACTTAGGGTAAATGAATTTGAAACTGTCTGAAGGACCAAATAATATTTTTGAAGATTCCATTTTCCCATTTATTTATCCAATTGAATAATTACTCTAGTTCCTTAAGGGAAGTTGGGGGGGTGTTCCATTGGGTAGTGTGGATTGGTTTACAGTTGGTCTAACCAATTAGTTTTTTTACTGATCAACCTATAAAATCAAATATGGAATGGTTTCATTTTAAGCTGTTCAATTAAGCAAAAGTTGCTATTTGTGGATTTGAATTCATTATTGGGCAAGTGGCTATTTTAGTTTTTTTTTTGTTAATTGAGCTAGGAAAATTGTAGGGCTGGTTTTGGTCCTATAAGTCAATAGGTTTAATATCCTTTTTTACCTTTTTTCAATAGTATTAGGTGGACTTTTTCAAGGTCTGTGCATAATTATTGGAAAAAGGTAATTCTTTGGGGTTAATTGTCAATGAAATTATAGTGAACTCAAAATAATTATTTAACCGATCAATTATGACTGAAAAGAAAAAATCCTCACTGTCCAGGCGGAAGTTTATGGGTACAGGTCTGCTTAGCGCGGCAGGAATTGGGGTTTTGCCACAAATAAGTCTTGGCAAAGAAAGTTACAATAAAAAGGAAGCCAATGAAGTATTACGTTTGGGATTCATTGGTCTAGGTAGACAGAGCAATGGTTTACTTGGTAGCTTTATAAAATTACCTAATATCGAAGTAGTTGCCGGCTGTGATGTGTATGGTGACAAGCAAAAGCGATTTTTAAATCGTACAAATGAGTATTACAAAAGCAAAGGGAAAACTGTTGAGGTAGAAGTGTATGAAAATTACCATGACCTTCTTGCAAGAAAAGATATTGATGCAGTGGTGATAGCAAGTCCGGATCATTGGCACGCTTTAATGGCAATAGATGCGTGTAAGGCCGGCAAAGATATATATTTGGAGAAACCCTTGACTTTTACCATCAAGGAGGGTCAGGAATTGGTTAAAGCTGTGCGCTCAAATAGCATTGTTCTGGCCACAGGAAGTATGCAAAGGTCTTATGACAATTTTCAGCATGCGGTTAAAATGGTGCAAAAGGGAAGAATAGGGAAAATCAAGAGAGTGTATGCTTGTGTAGGTGGACCTCCTAAACCTTATGATTTGCCCAAAGAGGAGATCCCTGCAAGCCTGAATTGGGACATGTGGTTAGGTCCATTGGCAGCTGATATACATTTTAATAATGATTTAAACCCACCCATTTCCATTAATCCACCGGAAAATGAAAAAGTTTGGGGAGCATGGCGTTGGTATAAAGAAACGGGAGGTGGACTGACCACCGACTGGGGTGCACATATGTTTGATATTGCGCAATGGGCTATTGGAATGGATAGAAATGGTCCAATAGAAATTATTCCTGCAGGATATCAAGACACTGAATATTTAACATTCATTTATCCAAATGGTGTCACTGTAACAGAAGAACCTTTTGATAAAAAAGAGACCAGAGGATGTAAATTCGTTGGTGAAGATGGTTGGATAGAAGTGTCCAGGTCTCATTACAAAGCCTCTGATGATAGCCTATACCCATTGATAGCTGAAGGCGATGATCTAAGAGGTGGTGGAGGTACAGCCCACCATATAGATTTTATAGAGTCTGTAAGAAGAAGAAAAGACCCTATCGCACCGGTTGAAGTTGGTCACAGTACCTGTACTACTTGTAACCTTGGCAATATAGCGTATGATTTAGGACGTCCATTAAAATGGGATCCGGTCAATGAGAAATTTGCTGCTCCCGATCCTGAAGCGGAGAAACAACTTCATAGATCTTACAGGCCGGGTTATAGGCTTTAAGGAATAAAAAAGCGAAACTATTCAAGTTTCGCTTTTTTTATTGTGTACCTGTACAAGCCTTTTTTCGAGTTCATTTTCCTGAGGTAGTCCCTAATGTACTATGGTTTAGTTTAAATTAAGAGACTGAGGTCCAAATTCCTCATATGAAATGTCCGATACAGCCACACCTTTGTCTATCAATATTTTATACTGTTGGGCAATAAAACCGGCAGGACCACAGATGTAATATTGAGATTTTTTTGGTATTGGGTCAATTTTGTTGAGATCCAAGGGGCCTTGGATTACCCCGTCTTTTTTATCCTTTTCTGTCAATGCATCATAGAAAATATGTTGTTGCATATTAGGGTAGGTTTCAGCTATTTTATAAACATCTTTTTTAAAAGCATGAACAGTTTGATTTCTACAGGCATGTAGCCAATAAACCTGGGAAGATTGATTTGGGAGAAGTGTTTGTAACATGCTAATTAGTGGCGTGAGACCTACACCGCCACTGATAAAAGTGATGGGCGTACCTTTTTTCGGGTTTAAGGTAAAATCGCCAACAGGTGCAGTCAGGTAGACCGGATCACCAACCTGTATTTGGTCATGTAAAAAATTGCTGATCATTCCATTGACATTCAGTTGAAGGTTAACTTCTTTCTTTACAGAAATGCGGTAATACTGTTCATTGGGAGCACTAGATATACTGTATTGCCTGGCCTGATTTAGACCCAATTCCGGCAAGAATACTTTGAGACTAATAAACTGGCCGGGCAGGTGCTTTACGACTTTTCCCCCATCGCTTGGATATAGGTAAAATGAGGTGATTTCATCTGATTCTTTTACTTTTTCCTTTACTTCAAATGGTCTCCAGCCTGTCCAACCTCCTATTTTTTTTGTTTGGGACTTATAGCAGTCGGCCTCAATCCCTATCATCAGTTCAGCTAATTGGTTATAGGCGATTTCCCAAGCTTCCAGAATCTCTTGGCTGGCTGCCTCACCAAGTACCTCTTTAATGGAAGCAATAAGGTGATTGCCAACAATAGGGTAATGTTCAGGACGAATATCTAAACTGACATGTTTGTGGCCTATTCTTTTTAGCTCAGGTAACAATACGCCCGGGTTGGCAATATTTTCTGCATAGGCCAATACCGCCATGGCCAATGCATTTTGTTGTTTTCCGGACTTTTGGTTCCCCATATTGAAGGTATTCTTCAGGTCAGGATGATGTAAAAACATCCTATTATAAAAATGGGTGGTGAGGGTCAATCCATGTGCCCTAAGAATGGGAATGGTAGCAGTAATAAGTTCTCGTTGGTTCTCGTTCATCGTGAAAATATTTTGTTGAAACCTCATGCAATTTGCTGAGGAATAGCATTTACTATGGTTTCCCAAAGGTATAAAAAATAATAAAAGATAAAAACATCTTTATATCTTAAATATTGCCAAACCATTTCAAATCACCCTGTATTTCTTTGAATTTAAACCAGGCTAAACATTGGTTTGAGGGTTTTCTAAATAAGGTAATAAAATGATTTTAAGGTTTTTATATGATTTCTAGCATAGATAAAAAATACTGAAGGATTGGTTTTATCCTTCAGTATGTATGCTAATAAAAATAGAAGATGTTTTTATAGTTTGATGAATCCTATCGTATTAAATAAAAAGTAAGTGGAGCTTGCTGCCTGGCACAATGCCTATTGGATTTAGGTATTTTGCTTTACACTCTATTGAAATATTTCTATTCAAATAGTTTAAAATCCTTTCTTGTTTTCTACTTAATAAATCACCTTTGGGTCAGTAACTTTTGAACCATGGGCAATAGAAATTGATACATTCTATAATTCCCCAGATCATTAAAATGTGTTCCATCAATCGTGGCTTCATTGTCTTGACCGATCAGGTCTTTATTGGTTACATAGAAGAGGTTTTTATTTTTATTGTCGAGGTAGACTTTTTTCAAGGCATCGTTCTGTGCTTGTATATAAGACAAGGTACCGAATGTAGATGGATCATTTTCCTTAAAATAGGCGTAATCCCTGACAATACTTTCCACCAATATTATGGGTATAGAGTCATTTACTGATTGGATATATGCCAATGTCTCAGGAAGATTGGTTAATATGGTATCAGGGGCTGAATTTGGGGTGCAGTCCAGAATGATTACAGAGGGATTGTCAGGCATGATAAATTGGGCCACTTCTTTTTCAAATCTTCCATTTCCACTAAAGCCAAGGTTGATCACTTCTTTATTGATTTTTCTTCCTAGCAGAGCGGCATAGGTAAGTCCAGGCCTTGAAGCAGAAGCACCTTGGGTGATGCTGGTACCATAAAATATGATTGGATTTTCTTGATCAATAATATCCTGCCCGGGCTTGTCAATTGTTGCATTTGACTCGACACCGATTTCAATGTTCTCTACACCTTCGTAGAGTGGCAGGTTTAATAAATATTCTCGGTTTTCTTTTGTCATGTCGGCGATGACTGTAGTCTCATTCACTACTTCTTTACCGGGTATGGCTACCCCCACAAATTGCCATCGATCTTTTGTATACGCGTATAGGTCCAATCCATTGCTAGCAATTGGAGTCATGTTTCCTTTTACACGGTTGTTTTTTAAGGTCCATCGGACTTTAATGATCGAAGAGTTGCTGGAAAACCTAATTGCCAGCCCAGCAGTGTTTTTTGACAGGGACCAAACTGAATTTCTTACTGAAGATTTAGCCGCTTCGGGTAGTCTGTTGTAGGTTTTTGTTTCAGACATTTTACCTAAGATTTCAAAATGCGTGGCATTATAATAGGTTATTTCTGGTAAATCATTCATTTCCTGTTTTAGGTTTAAATTAATACCATATGTGGAAGGAATCACACCAATAAATAAGTAGAGCCAATTGGAAAAATTTAAAATTTTCAAAAAAATTGTTTTATTCAATTTCATAGAGTTTATTTTTTACCTCGCCCACAATATATTAATAAAAGTCGATTAAGTGTTAAGCGTTTTTTTAGTTTAAATTTTGGGTTCAACGCAATTTATATTATCGGATTATGCTGGATGTTAACGGTAACATTTAGAATAATGGATTAATCTTATAATTATTTATTGATAAATCATAAATGAAAAATTGTTGCATGAGTGTTCAATATTATAGTTTTGATGTTGAAGGTAAAACCAGAATTATTTATTTTTTTTCCTTGAATCACCTTATTTAAAATTTTTATTGAAGCAGATTGGAATTGGAAATAAAATTTAAAATTATTAACTAGTGCTTCAACTGGTAAATAAATGTTTAATCAAAATTAAATTATGTTAATGAAGAAATGGAAGTAAAGAGTGCCAACCCTCGAAAACCAATACTAGGTCTAAGTGCTGAATATTTGGTAATGAAATTTTAAACACTACAAAATCAAAAAGATGAAGAATGAGAAAAATCTACTAAAACTAAATCCTGAAAGGCAAGTAAAATTTACTTGGATTCAGGTGCTTACACTTACCTTCTTACTTATCTTATCACCATTTGTAACTCAGGCGTTTGCCGAAATGACCAACCTTGTTCCGGATGAAAAAGCTGAGTTTTTGGTAGTGACCGGTAAAGTGACAGATTCTAATGGAGAGCCTCTACCCGGGGTTACAATAACAGTGAAAAGTTCTAATATAGGTACGGTTTCAGACATTGAAGGAAACTATTCGATAGATGTTGCTGAAAATGCGATACTTGTGTTTTCTTATATCGGTTTTGAATCCCAAGAAGTAAATGTCGGAAATCAAAGTACCATAAATATTACCCTAAATGAGGATATAGGGGATATGGATGAATTTGTAGTAACCTCTTTGGGTGTACCTAAAGAACCTAGAGCGCTAGGTTATGCCACTACTACCATTAAATCTCAAGAATTGGTAAAGGTGGGTACTCCAAATATTGCTACTTCTTTGTACGGGAAAGCACCCGGTGTTAGAATTCAATCCGGTGCTGGTGGAGCTACTTCGGCTGTTAATATTACCATCCGTGGTATCAATTCCATCACAGGAAGAAACCAGCCTTTGATTATTTTGGATGGTGTGCCTATCCGAAATGAAGAGGTGACGAATAATAATTACTGGGGTGACCAGAGATTGCGTGGAAACGGGCTTCTTGACATCAACCCGGAGGATATTGCAGAATTGACAGTACTTAAAGGAGCCTCTGCTGCGGCACTTTATGGATCTGAAGCGGTGAATGGAGTGATCATGATTACCACGAAAAAAGGATCGTCCAAAGGATTTAGAGTGGATTTTAATGCCAATATTTCCATGGACAAGATCGCCTATTTACCAAGGTACCAAAACGTAAGAGGACCCGGTGCTCCAAATCATGTTTTTGATGTTGGTCAGAATGAGGACGGTTTTTTCACTTATGAAGATGGAACTCTCGGCTTACCAAGTACTAGCTTAAACTTTGGGCCTAAATTTGACGGCCGCATGGTATACGGCTGGGATGGGGTAGAGAGACCTTATGTGGCACAGGAAGATAGTTATGCAGCTTTATTTAATAATCCGGTAAATTCACAAGTAAACGTTGCCATATCCAATTCAACCGATGTCGCAGATTTTAGATTATCCTTAACACGTCAGGACAATGAAGCGCTAAGTTTAAACTCTAAAAACAGCAAAAATATCGCTAACCTGAATTCAACATTCCGAATTTCAAAAAAGGTGCGTACTGACCTGATGATAAATTACATCAACCAGTACACTGCAAACAGACCCTATTCTGTTGACCGTCTGATTAATAATTTTGGGGGTATGATGTCCCGCTTTGATAATGGAGCCTGGTATCTGGATAAGTACAAGACCAGTAGGGGTTACCGTTATGTGACAGGGAATGGTCAGAGTTTAACTCCTGATGAAAACATAACCAGAAACGGATTTATGGGTGCCATAGGGGACTATGTTTGGAGGGTGAACGAACACCAGGCTTCAGAACTAAGTAACCGTGTAATTGGTAGTATTACCAACCATTACGATATCACGGATGAACTATTTTTGAGGGCAAGGTTATCAACAGATTTCACTTACCGAAAAAATGAAAATGAGACTTCTTCTACACGACCATTGGCATTTGGACCTTCCGGTGGCTTTAGTATGTCGAATGAAATCTTTAGCATTTTATATGGAGACTTGTTACTAACTTATAGAAAGAAACTAACTGATGAGGTGACATTAAGTGCCATGGCAGGATACACAGCCAATAAAGAATCCTATTCTTCAATTTCCAGAGGAACAAATGGTGGCCTAAGCACAGAGAACCTATTTGATATTGTGGCTTCTGTCAACCTTCCAAATAATGGTTCTAGAAGAACTTCACAAGTGATAGATGCTGCACTTGGAACGGTTAATTTCGATTATAAAGGGTTTTGGTTTTTAGAAGGGACGATCCGACGAGACCGTACGTCTACTATGAATCCGGATAACAATGCATTTGTTTATCCTTCTGCCAATACCAGTTTTATTCTTTCTGATGCCATTGAAATGCCAGGATTTATTAACCTTGCCAAATTTAGAGGTTCCTGGGGTATAGTGGGTAATTATCCGGATGTTTATAGGGCTAATATTGCCTATAACCAAAATACTTTGGGAGTTCAGCAGACTGGCGGATCACCTGTTTTATATACAAACATTTCAAGTAGTTTTGGTAATGACTTGATCAGGCCTGAGCAAAAGCACGAATTTGAATTAGGCTTCGAAAGTAGATTTCTTCAAGGAAGGTTAAACCTTAACTTCTCTTACTATAACGCACAGATTAGAGATCAAATTCTGCCTTTAACCCTTCCATCTACTTCAGGTGCAAGTTCTGTTCTAGCCAATATTGGTACACTTAGGAATAAAGGGATAGAAATCAGTATTGATGGAACAGCTTACAAAAGCACTAATTTCGAATGGACAGCAGGAATTAATTTTTCACGCAATAAAAACGTGGTTGAGAAATTAGCCAATAATGCTACAGAGCTTTTGCATGCAGATTATGATGGCAATGCAGCCCAGTTAAGGTCTGTGGTGGGACGCCCCATGGGAGATTTCTATGCAAGACCTATTGAAACCAATAGCAATGGTGAAAAAATAGTTCAACCAAATGGATTGTATAAAATCGACCCTAACAGTTGGTTTCGTGCGGGAAATGCCATGCCAAAAGCAGTCGGTGGGGTGTTTAACACCTTAAGTTACAAAAACTTCACCTTTGATGTATTGGCTGATTTTCAAATTGGTGGGCATGTAATGCCAACAGGTGTGAACTGGATGATCAGTAGAGGGCTTACTGAGGAAAGCTTGAAATATATGGATACTGAAAGTGGAGGTTTGTCTTATTATGTAAATGCCGATGGGCAAGGTGTGCAGACTAGCGATGGTCAAGGGCCCAATGGAGAAGAAGTTTACCATGATGGAATGCTAATGGATGGAGTTACTTCAGATGGAAATCCTAATACCAACGTTATCTCACAAGCCTTGTATTACCAAAGTACCTACAACTGGGGAGGTCCACAGTATAGCCAGGCAAGGTATGAATTGTATATCAAGGAAAACACCTACTTTAAGTTAAGAGAACTATCTGTTGCTTATAATTTACCATCACAAATAGCGTCTAAGCTAGGTGCTTCTAGTATTCAGGTGTCAGCTTTTGGTAGAAACTTGTTTTTCTTCTACAGAAACTTAAAGGATCTGGATCCAGAAGTTCTTACAGGTGGTTCAAGGTGGTCACAAACACTTACCAGTGCAGGTACCAACCCGGCTACCCGAAGTATGGGTCTTATGCTTAGGGCAAGATTCTAATAGTTGTTTTCTCTAAAACTTAAGAAATTATGAAAAATAAATTAATAAGCTTTTTTCTTGTACTGATTGTAGGCATTTCCGGATGTGAATATTCGGAGTTTGAAGACAATTATGCTGACCCTTCAAAAGTGTCTGAAACCTCAGTAGATAAGCAGTTTACAGGTTTTATCATTTCCAATAGGGAGTATGTTCTTCCCAGTTACTGGAATTACTTTGTGGTGTTGAGGATTACACTCAACAGGTATACTCAGGCTGTCGGATGGGCCAACGAAGAAAACCAGTATGTGCCGGGTTCTGCGGCAATAAATGACAGGTGGAACAATTACTATCAGTTCTTGGCTCAATACAGAGAACTGGAAAAAGTGTACAATGGGCTTTCAGAGGTTGATAAGCAAGATAACAGAATCTATATGATCACAGCTGCTACTTACCTTTATGATCATACACAAAAAGTAGTGGATCTCCATGGAGCCATTCCTTTTTCTGAAGCAGGAATGTTAAGTACCAATGGTGGTGATTTCAGCCAGTCTTATCCAGGATATGACGAACCGGAAGCCATTTACACCAAGATGCTTGATGATCTTGCCGGTTTTGCGGATGAATTGAGAACAATGGATATTAATCCTGGTATCCTTACAGGTTTTCAAACCCAAGATTTGATCAATAGAGGGGATATCGATATGTGGTTGAAATACATCAACTCATTAAGGTTGAGAATGTTGAATAGGGTAAGTGCGGCTCCGAACTTTGCATCTAGAGCTGCTACAGAAATTAGTGAGATTTTATCTAATCCTACTAATTACCCCATTGTGACTACCAATGATGAAAATATTAGCTTTCGTATTTATCAATTAGGTACGCTGATAAGTGCAACCAGCTGGCAAGGAGGTTTGGAAGACTGGAATGGAAATGTTGCCGGGAAGGAAATCGTTGATCACATGCTTGATAACAATGATCCAAGACTTACTTATGTTTTCGAGCCTGGTGAAGAAGCAGAAGGTGAATATATGGGACTTGATCCATTATTGAATGGTTCTGATCAAACAGACCTAATTGGTACCAATACACTTACCATCTATAACAGGTCTACACTTAGCAGAAACCAGTATTTCCCTGGTATGTTAATCAATGCTTCTCAGGTTCATTTGATTGCTTCAGAATTCTACCTCAAAGAAGGACAAGATAGCAAAGCCATGATGCATTATGAAACGGCTGTTAAGGAGTCCATCGATTATTATGAAATGTTAAGGGATATGACCAATACTACGATTTCACCTGATCCGGTGGTTCCCTCAGAAGACGATGTGATGGCGTATTTGTCAGAAGAAGCTATTAGTTGGAGTATGGCTACTTCTGAAATGGAGAAAATGAAGTTAATCGCTAGACAAAGATGGCTTCATTATAATGTGGTACAACCTCATGAAAACTGGGCAGAAATCAGAAGGAACGACGTGTTGGGGCTTGAGTTTTGGGAGGATCAGTCTAACCAGCAATCTTTACCGCCTAGCAGATGGATTTACCCTGGATCTGAGCAAACTTATAATACCGAAAACTATGAGCGAGTTCAGGGAGATGATGTACTTTCGAGAGAACTTTTCTGGGATGTTGATTAACTGATAATAAATTTAAGAGCAATTGTTATTAAAAATTTGCTCAATAAAATAAAAAGGGAGGCTACTTTAGCCTCCCTTTTTATTTGGATCAATTGATTTATATGCCCCTCACCCTCATACAAGGGTTCTTTTATTACAAGCTGTACGTATTTTAGTTAGGGTTTGAAACTTTCTTTTCCCAGGCTTTTAACGAACTGGATAGGTTTTCGAATATTTCAGGATGTAAAGATTTTTTATTTTCCTTTTCACCAATATCTGTAGCAAGATCAACAAGCATTCCTTCTTTGTTTTCTTCATCAAATAAAATTTTCCAGTTGCCTTTTCTAGCAGCCTTTGCTTCAGGAGTTTTCCAGAATATGGTTCTTTGAGGCATTGCTTTTCTTTGGGTGATTAGGTCCAGAAAGCTTGTTCCATCCAAGGCATTTTTTCCATTTTGATTTGGCATTGGACTGCCAATTATTTTCAGAACGGTAGGCAAGATATCCATACTCATCAACGTTTCGTCAGAAATTACGTTCTCCGGTATTTTTCCCGGCCAATAGGCAATGGCAGGCACCCGATGGCCTCCTTCATAAAGATCCCCTTTTTCACCATTTAACTTACCGTTTGACCCTACTTTAGGCCAGGTTTTGCCATCGTAATCCAGGTATTGCCCGTTGTCAGAAGTAAAGAATATAAAAGTGTTGTCAGCCAATCCTTCTTCTTCCAGAAACTGAACAAGGCGCCCAATATTGCGGTCCAAAGATTCAATCATTTCATGTACTACAGTGGGAACATCTTTTGGCTTATGAGGACCTAATTTGCTTTGCGTACCGGGTTTATTACTGGTGAAATCCTTTCCTTTTTCTCGCGTTTGTAGCTGCTCATCCTCAGGGGACTGCCAAGGAAAATGAACACCAAGATGGGCCAGGTATAAAAAGAAAGGTTGCTTTTTATGTTGTTTGATAAAGTTTATCCCATTTGAAGTGATCACATCTGTGGTATAGCCTTTTTGAAAAAATAACTGGTCATTGTGCCACCAGTCAGGGTAGCCGTAGCGATCGATTTTACTGAAATAATCCCCACAGCCGGAGGTGAGGCCTTTAAACTCATCAAAGCCAAACTTGGTAGGGTTGGCATCAGGATGATTTCCCAGATGCCACTTGCCATAATAGGCAGTGGCATACCCCGTTTCCTTCAGGTAGTTGGCGATGGTCTTTGGTTTGGCATGTTTGGCATCACTAATACCTTTTACCTTTCCTTTCCCCGGTTTTTGCCAGAATCCCGGTAATGGATCTTCTATGCCCACCCGCTGCTGATAGCGTCCGGTCAACAATGCGGCACGTGTAGGGGAACACATGGCGCCATTGCTGTGGAAATCCGTGAATAGCATTCCCTTTTGAGCCAGGCGGTTTAAGTGGGGTGTATTGGCTTCTCCACCATACCAACCACCTAAGTCGCCATAGCCAATATCATCTGCCAGAATGATGATGATATTGGGATGGGCAGAGTTTTGGGCATGGGTAGGAACAACAGCCACAGATAGATATAATAGGAAAATAAGGACAGAAATTCTTTTATTAGCCATTTTCTAGAGATAAAATTTAAGTGAAAGCTGTTTTGGCATATATGATAATACGCATTAGTGGATATTTAGGCCATTGTTAAAACTATTGAAAATGCGAGTCGAGGTATGGTTTTGATATAAATTTTCTATATTGGTTATTTATAAAATCTTAAAGAAACCAAACCATTTATGAACTTAAAATTACCAAGCCGATTAATCTATATCTTCGGCATGTTGTTCCTTTTGGCATCATGTGGCCCAAAAGAAATAAAAGAAGAAGCAAAAGCTGAAAATCCCAATATTGTAATTATTTATATGGACGATTTGGGGTATGGGGACATGAGTGCTTACGATGCCGGCACCTTGGAAACGCCAAACATGGATAAACTGGCAGAAGGGGGTGTGAAATTTACTGCCGGTTATGCTTCTTCCGCCACCTGCTCTCCCAGTAGATATGCCTTATTAACGGGGACTTATCCTTGGAGAAATAAGGACGCCAAAATTTTACCCGGAACAGCTCCTTTATTAATTGGAACGGAAGAAATGACCATACCCAAGATGCTAAAAAATCAAGGCTATGCGACCGCAGTGGTGGGTAAATGGCATCTTGGCCTTGGAGATGGTACTGTTAACTGGAATGAAAAGGTAAGCCCGGGTCCCAATGAAGTAGGTTTTGATTATTCTTATATTATGGCTGCTACGCAGGATAGGGTGCCTACTGTTTATCTTGAAGACGGAATGGTGCAAGGCCTGGATCCTAATGATCCTATTGAAGTGAGTTATAAGGAAAACTTTGAAGGAGAACCGACCGGAAAGGACAATCCTGAAATGCTCAAAATGAAATGGCACCATGGACATAACAATAGCATTGTGAATGGAATCCCAAGAATAGGCTTTATGAAAGGCGGGAAAAATGCACAATGGGTAGATGAAGACATGGCGGATCATTTTCTTGAAAAAGCCCAATCCTATGTGAAGGAGAAAAAAGACAAACCATTTTTCCTATACTATGCCTTGCAGCAACCCCATGTACCCAGAACACCGCATCCAAGGTTTGAAGGTAAATCAGGCATGGGGCCTAGGGGAGATGTTATCCTTGAAGCAGACTGGTGCATAGGGGAATTTATGAAAACATTGGAAGAGGAAGGTCTTCTAGAAAATACACTGATTATTTTTTCCAGTGACAATGGCCCAGTATTAAACGATGGGTATTATGATGATGCCGAAGAATTGGTGGGAGATCATACGCCGGCTGGACCTCTCAGAGGAGGTAAATACAGTTTGTTTGAAGCGGGAACAAGGGTGCCGTTTATTAGTTACTGGAAAGGAAAAGCCACACCGGGAACCACGGATGCCATGGTTAGTCAGATTGATATTTTTAACTCTTTGGCAGCTATTTCTGGAAGTCAGGAAAGGACTACAGATGGCAAGGATTTTTCTCAATTGTTCTTAGAAAATGATGGAGAGGGAAGAGATGCGTTAGTATTGGAAGCCACCACCCGCACAGCTTACAGAAAAGGAGATTGGGTATTGATTCCTCCCTATAAAGGCCCTGCCATAAATAAAATGGTGAATATAGAAATGGGAAATGATGCTGATTTTCAATTGTACGATTTAAGTACTGATTTGGAACAGCAAAATAACCTTGCCAAGGAAAATCCAGAAAAATTAAAAGAACTGTTAGAAGAGTTTATCGCCATCAGAGGTGAAGACTTTGTGGATACCAAAGGACTTGAATTGAAGTGATCCTGAATGTTTTCGTAATTTAGTTCTTAAGTAACAATAAATGACCAGATGCTAAATTTTAAATCTATTTTCCTACCCATTTTTGTAATTTGTTTGCTGGTGCCGGCACTGCTTCAGGCCCGGGAAAAACCTCAAGTGATTGTCCTAACGGATATAGGGGGAGATACAGATGATGAACAGAGCCTGGTCAGGTTTTTATACTATGCAGACCAGTTTGACATTAAGGCCATTTGTGCCACAAGTCGGCTGGGGCATGGTCAGGACATAAAACCGGAAATTATTCAGAAACAATTGGCAGCATACGGTGAAATTTACCCTAACCTTATCCTGCATAAGAAGGATTTTCCCCACCCGGATATACTGGCAAAATTGATCAAATCCGGTAGTGGTAACTCAGAGGCCCTTGGAGAAGGTCAGGATTCAGAGGCCTCTGAGGCCATTATCAAAATTGTGGATAAAAGCGAAGCGATGGTCCACATTCCAGTATGGGGTGGACTAAGGGAATTGGCTCAAGCCCTTTGGAAAGTTAAAAATACCCGAACTGAAGAGGAACTTGATGAGTTCTGCAAGAAAATTCAAGTGCATGCCATTGGTGACCAAGATGGCCATAGAAATTACCTATTAAAAAACTTTAAAGCCTTAAGATTTATAGCCAATGGCTATGCCTGGAATGGCTTTACCGGTATCAGAGAACTTTCGGCTTTCCGTGGCATGTACATGACGGGTAATCAGCACATGCAAGATGCGAATTGGGTTAAAAATAATATTCACGGCAATGGACCATTAAGTGATTGCTACCAGCTAAACGGTCATGGCACCAGCGGTATGAAAGAAGGAGACAGTCCCTCTTTTCTTGGCTTAATTTCCAATGGATTGAATGTCTCGGATCATCCGGAATGGGGAGGCTGGGGAGGTCGGTACAGGTTATTGTTCAACCAATTGTACATTGACGCGCCTGATTTTATGGAAGGCACATTGAATGAAAGACATGGGGTGGCCCGGTGGAGAACAGCCTTTCAGTCAGACTTTATGGCCAGGGTAAAATGGGCCGTTTTACCTTATGAGCAGGCCAACCATAACCCTGTAGTTATTGTAAACGGACATGAGTCCGATACACCTTTATATATAGATGTGCTGCCCGGTAAAGAATTGGAGCTGGATGCCTCTGCAAGCACAGACCCGGATGAGGATGCATTAACCTACAGATGGTGGATTTACAATGAAATATTTCAACCTATCGGTCCGGTTATATTCAAACCTACTTCGGAAGACGCCAAAATTAAAGTGGAGGTTCCACCTTTGCCTCCGGGAAAAGAATTGCACCTTATTCTCGAGGTAACAGACAAGGGCCTACCTGCTATGACCAAATACAAGCGTGTTATAATTACTTCAACAATATGATTTAATCCATTATCTCATTTAATAAGGATACTTGATACTCCTGATTTTGTTCAGAGACCTCATTTTTATCAGGGTCTCTGGATTTCAGTCCAATTTAATAAATTACTATAAGCCCGATTCCATGTCTATACCTTTGCCAGTAAAAATATATAAAATTCCACTGCTATTTATTTATTTCACTTTGGTGTTTTCGGCCTATTCGCAAGAAAACAGAAACCTATTAATTCATTCCTTAAATAGAAAACAAATTGCTGAGAATTTAAACAGTGCAAAAAAATGGGTCAGTTATCCTGCCTATGAGGAAAGAGAAGAATGGAGTAAACTTCCGGATGAAGTCAGGAAAACTATCATAAAAGAAGGAGAGGCTTACTTAAATTACGATTGGCCAATCGTTAAGGCCAGTATGTATCTGGAATTTACCCGAACAGGAGATAGGTCTAAAGATGCTGCAGTTAATAGTGCCAGAAAACAGGCCCTTCAAACCTTAATGATGGCAGAGTTAGTGGAGGGAAAAGGTAGATTTTTAGATGACTTGGTCAATGGGGTTTTTGCTTTCTGCGAACAAACATATTGGGGTGCCTCAGCACATTTTTACTTGTATGGATTTGATGGAAGCATCGCTAACCCAACCACCATTTTGCCTGATATCGACGATCCAATTATAGATTTAATGGTTGGAGATATAGCGAGTGATTTGGCATGGACTTTATATTTTTTCAAGGATGCTTTTAATGAAATCAGCCCTGTAATAAGTAGGAGGCTTACCTCTGAATTAAAAAAGAAAGTATTGCATCCATTTTATGAACGAAATGATTTTTGGTGGATTACCGGCTGGGGAGAAGGGAGAGTAAATAACTGGACGCCATGGTGTAATTTCAACGTTCTTAATGTTTTGTTATTGGTAGAGGATGACCCGATTAAAAAACAAGATGCTATCTATAAGTCCATGCAGTCAGTTGATTTATTTATAAATTCCTATCCCGATGACGGTAGCTGCAGTGAAGGGCCCGCCTACTGGGCTCATGCAGGAGGTAAAATGTTTGACTATCTGGAACTATTAGACAAGGCCATAGATGGAGGGATAGCTCCTGTTTTTGCTCATCCACTTATTGAAAATATGGGGAAATACATTTATCGATCTCATATTAATGATGGCAGATATTATATTAATTTTGCTGATGCTCCATTAAAAATCAAGCATAATCCGGGAAGAATATTCAGGTATGGGGAAAAAATAAATGATCCTATCATGGAGAATTTTGCGGCTTATTTGGCAAATGAAAGCAGTGAAAAAGACTTGGTAACTTCCGGCACAATTGGGGATAGGTTGAGAAATATATTTTTGCTGACCTCCTTAAACGAGGTGCCTGTGGAGGCCCCCAAAATTAAAGATTATTATTTTCCTGACTGGGATGTGGTGATAGCTAGAGAAAAAGCGAATACCGGTGGCTTTTATTTTACAGCAAAGGGAGGTAATAATAATGAAAACCATAATCACAATGACGTGGGTTCCTTTATGCTTTATTATGACGGAAAACCAGTATTTATCGATGTGGGAGTAGGCACTTACACAAGGCAAACTTTTAGCCCTGAGCGGTATTCAATTTGGACAATGCAATCCAATTACCATAATTTACCACTCATTAATGGAGTGGCACAAAAAGCAGGTGGGAATTTTAAAGCAAAAGGATCCCGATATCGTATGAAAAATGATCAAGTTCATTTTCAAACAGATATTGCAAATGCTTATCCAAATGAAGCCGCAGTGAAAAGCTGGGTAAGGACCTATGAATTCAAGAGAGAAGATGGTTTAATCGTAAGGGACCATTTTGAATCGGAAAAGCATAAAAACGCAATAAACTTCCATTTTATGAGTGCATTACCAGTAGCCTTAAAATCTCCCGGCTTATTAGAGATTTCAGGTGATGGGTTTGCAATAAATATGCGCTTTGACCAAAGAAAACTTGATGCCATTATCGAACCAATTTCAATTGAAGATCCTAAGCTAATCTCCAACCATGGAAAGGAATTGTATAGAATAGTTTATAAATGGAAAGAGGACAAGCAGAAGGGAGATATTAAATTTTCAATCAGTGCTAAATAGCAAATGCTAATTTGCAGACCTTTGGTGCTAGATACAAATGAAACAATGTCCATAGATCTTCCTGATTGTATATTTTTTTGAAATTGAATGTCATTAATATTGAATTTGTTTTTCCGGTTATCCTCAAAATATGGGCAATAACATAATTTCAACCATTATTTCAGTAATTAAGTGATTTTTTCAATTAGATTGTATGTCAAATTAAATAGATCAATGAAAAACATCACCCTATTCTTCATTATTATGAGTTTTATGGCTTGTACTAATAGCCACAAGGAGTTGGAGCAGCCAAATATTCTCTGGATCTCTCATGAGGATTTAGGGCCTATTTATGGTGCTTATGGGGACGAATATGCCAACACGCCTATATTGGATCAATTGGCAGAAAAAAGTTTGAAATTTACCCAGGTGTTTTCCAATGCACCCATTTGTGCCCCTGCACGCTCTACCTTAATCACGGGGATGTATGCGAGCTCCCTAGGGACCCAGCATCTAAGGTCTGACATACCAGTTCCTGCGCCAATGAAAATATTGCCGGAAGTAATGCGAGAGGCAGGGTATTATACGAGCAATAATGTAAAGACAGATTATAATTTTAGCCATGAAGGAAGGTGGGATGAAAGCAGCAAAGAAGCACACTGGAGAAATAGGCCGGAGGGGAAGCCTTTCTTTAGTGTCTTTAATTTCATGATTACCCACGAAGGACCTACCAATGCCTTGCGTCCAACAGATACTTCAGGTCTTAAAAATTTTCATGATCCCCAAAAAGCAATCCTTCCACCCCATTTACCGGACAGTCCTAAAATGCGTGAAATATGGGCGCATATGTATGATTTGCTTTCCGTATTTGACCGGCAAGTTGGTGATTTATTAGGCCAATTGGAGGAAGATGGTTTGTTGGAAAAAACAATAATTTTCGTCTTTTCTGATCATGGACATGGCCTACCGGGACACAAACGCTGGCTAGACAATGCCGGTTTGCAAGTCCCTTTTCTTCTACATGTTCCTGAAAAATACAAGCATTTGGTAACTCATATAGCTTCTCCGGAATCGGATAGGCTGGCAAGCTTTGTAGATTTTGCACCTACCACCCTTGCCTTGGCAGGAGTTCCCGTTCCTGAAATGATGGAAGGACTTAACTTCTTGGCAAAAGAGGAAAGAAAATATGTCTTTGGCTATAGAGACAGAGCAGACGATGTTTATGAAGTGTCAAGGTCGGTTTACGATGGGAGGTATCTGTACATCCGTCATTTTATGCCGCACTTACCTTATTTTCAAAATGCCATAATTTTTAACAAAGGGGGGAGTTATGCGGAAATTAACAGACTTCGGGAGGCTGGAGACCTTCCTGAACCAACCATGAAAATGTTCACTTCCAAGCCGGTTGAGATTTTATACGATCTGAAGACAGATCCCTTGGAGCAGCATAACCTTGCAAATGATCCGAAATTTGAAAATAAAATAGCAGAATTGGCCAATGAGCTTGATAAATGGATGATTCAAAACCGAGATACGGGATTGCTATCTGAAGGTATAATGATGGAACAAGCTAAAGCAAAGGAAGCAAGTGTTTATGAGATCAGCAGAGGATATACTGAGGCTGATTTCAGTGCAATCTTGAAGGCAGCCAAAATGGTAGGTGAAATCAATAAACCTTCCGCCATTTTACCTTATTTGGTAAGCGAAATTGATGCAGTCCGATTTTGGGCTCTTGTTAGTTTGTCAGCCTATAAGGGAGATATTGGAGAAGTGGTTCCGAACTTATTGCCCCTCTTATCTGATGAGGCCCCGGCTGTGGCGATCAAAGCAGCAGAAATCTTGATTAAATATGAGGATAATGACGCGGCCTATAAATTATTGGGCGAGATGTTACTATTAGACGATGAAGTTCAGGTTTTACAGGCAGCCATAAGTGTCCGACAATTGGGTGTCCAGGCAAAACCATTAATCCCATTAATTAAGGAAGAAGTATTTCCCAGGTATTCTGGAGATATTTGGGGAAGGTATAAAAACTGGAGTTATCCCATGTTTATAGGAATGGCGTTAGATCAGGCTCAGATAAATTGTGGGCTGAATATCTCTATTAGAAAATAACTGTAATTTAAACCCAAAATAAAACCAAGAAACATTTCATTGAGAATTAATCCCCACTAACAAACTTAAATTATGTTATTACAAGGAATTGATTGGTTGATATTGATCGCATTTTTTGCGGTTTCTCTGGGCATAGGTTTGTACAGTTCCAGGCAATCATCTAAAAATATTAATGAATTTTTTAAAGCCGGTGGAAATCTTCCTTGGTGGATTTTGGGCACTTCCATGGTGGCCACCACCTTTTCTACCGACACGCCCAATTTAGTAACGGATATCGTGAGAAAAAATGGGATTTCGGGAAATTGGGTGTGGTGGAGTTTTCTATTAACAGGTATGTTAACAGTGTTTTTCTTTGCCAAATTATGGAAGAGGTCTGGGGTGTTAACGGATATTGAGTTTTATGAATTGCGTTACAGTGGCAAAGCGGCTTCTTTTTTAAGGGGGTTCAGGGCAATTTTTTTAGGATTGTTTTTTAATGTGGTCATTATTTCCGGTGTTTCTCTGGCGGCGATTAAAATTGGTGGGGTGTTATTGGGAATTAGCCCGATGGCTACCTTATTGATTTCCGGTATTGTGACAGTGATATATAGTTCATTAGGAGGGCTTAGAGGAGTTGTATTTACGGATTTCATCCAATTTGTACTCTCCTTGGCAGGGGCGATTGCTGCTGCTTGGGTAGCTGTTAATCATCCTGCTGTTGGAGGTCTTGAAAACCTTATCAGTCATGAAATGATAGTAGACAAGCTGGATTTTATTCCTGATTTGGCCAATAAGGAGATATTCCTGACCATATTTCTTATTCCCCTGTTTATCCAGTGGTGGTCTGTATGGTATCCGGGATCTGAGCCCGGAGGTGGGGGCTTTATTGTCCAGAGAATGCTTGCTGCCAAAGATGAAAAGAATGCTTTGTCATCGGTAATGTTTTTCACCATCGTTCATTATGCCATCAGGCCTTGGCCTTGGATATTGGTAGCCTTGTGTAGTATCATTGTTTTTCCGGATATGGCTTCCCTTCGGGATGCATTTCCCAATGCGGATCCTTCCATCGTACAGGATGATATGGCTTATCCTGCCATGTTGTCTTTTATGCCCGTTGGCATCATGGGTTTAGTGGTTACCTCTTTGGTAGCTGCCTATATGTCGACCCTTTCTACCATGCTCAATTTGGGTGCATCTTATATGGTCAATGATTTTTACCAAAGGTTTATCAAGCCTGACAGCACCCAAAAACATTTGGTGTTTGTGGGAAGAGTTGCAACCGTAACAATAATGGTTTTGGGAGGTTATGTGGCATTGCAACTACAAAATGCCTTGCAAACTTTCAGTATCTTATTGCAAATAGGTGCAGGAACAGGTTTGATATATATATTACGTTGGTATTGGTGGCGAATCAATGCCATGAGTGAAATTGTGGCCATGGCAGCCTCCTTTTTAACAGCCTTGTATTTTGCTTTTGTTCATGATGCTTTCTTTGAGCCCTTGGCCACCCATGAGGAATTAATTATAGGGATCATGGTTACTTCATTTTGCTGGATTTTAACAGCTTATATTTCCACACCTACGGAAAGGGAAGTGCTGGTTTCATTCGTGAAAAAAACCAAGGCTCCGGGCCCGGGTTGGCGTAGGATACACGGGCTGATAGGGGAGGCCGGTGAAAAAGTGGACACTACAGGCTATTTTGATTTTCAAGCTGCAATACTCGCCTTTGGCGTAGGGGTAATTGGGGTGTTTAGCTTTTTGTTTGGAACCGGAAATATTTTGCTTGGTGATCCGTTCAACGGATTCTTATTATTGATTCTGGCAATCCTGGCTTTTTGGGCTTTATTTGCTTTAAGAAAGCGATTTTGAGGATTAGTGTCCTTTGGGGTCGTCATTGCAAAGCCTTTTGGGAAGGGATAAGCAGGGTAAGTATGGGGCAATTCCGTCTTCAGGTCTGGTGTTTTTCAAAGATGCCTTATCTCTAGTTCAGCAAAAGTCAAAGCAGTGCTGAAAGATCAAAATCCCCTTTAAAGGGAAAAAAGGGGGGGCGATCCCAATATAGCCGATATGATTTCGCACGGCTTAGACCGTCTACCGGCGGCTGAGCGGAGTCGAAGCCATAGGGTAACTGTAACTGCTTCGAGATACCTTTTCCTACTTTCACTTTTGTCTCATCAGGGATAACTAGAAGCTGTTCAACACCTTCAGTGTTGAGGGAGGAGGTATCTTTCATTCCCGTGGGTTGTCACCCACGGCTATTATAGTTCAGACCCTTCAGGTCTGGGGTTTTGAGAAAAAATGACCCATCTGGTCAAAGTTTAGCAAAGTATAACTTAGACCTAAAATGCCGAAAGTTTTCAACTTTCAACAAAAAAACACAAACTGCCCCAATCCCAAAATTTGTAGGGAAACGCCTTAACAATAAGATTTGGCTAAACCCACGAAGACGAGTAATTCATCATCCCCCAGTTAAAGTTAAGGGCTATTGAAAAAAGGAATCATATTGGGGATTTTTCAATCCCAATAAAACCGATATGTTTTCACATGGATTATCCGAATGCCGGTGGCTGAGCGGAGTCGAAGCCATAGGGTAACGAATCCGAGATACCTTTTCCTACTTTCACTTTTTCTCCCATCAGGGATAACTAGCAATTGTTCAACACCTTCAGTGTTGAGGGAGGAGGTATCTTTTATTCCCGTGGGTTGCAACCCACGACTATTATAGTTCAGACCCTTCAGGTCTGATTTTTTTAGAACAATTGGTCGTTTTAAAACAATTATTATTGTTTTTCGGATCCTTATTGTGAAGCCTTTTTGAGAAGAGGGTAAACAAGGAAAGACTTTGGCCATTTCGCATTCGGCTCTTGTGTTTTTCAAAGATGCGCTATTCCTCGTTCAGCAAAAGTCACTGTAGTGCTGAAAGCTCAAAATCCCCCAAGACAAGGAAAAAAAGGGAGAGTTCAATCCCAATATTCCCGATATGTCTTAACATGCGTTATCTGTCTACCGGTGGCTGAGCGGAGTCGAAGCCTTAGGGTAACGAATCCGAGATACCTACCCCTTCTGCTCAGGGTCCGGAAATATGAATTCTGATTCTAATATTTACGATTAAATAGTGTAGCATAATGCATTGATTTTACGTCTTGTGATAAGGCCGGTCCTATTTATTGGAATGAAACCTTTACTGAAAAATTTCTTAAATTCTAATAGGGTAAATAAATAAAGTTTCCGAAAAGAATTTTTATTTAATTTATAAAAGAAGAGGTATACAACCATTATGTTTACTTTAATATTTCCTATAGCGGTTGGCAAGTCATTGGTTTCAATTATATTTGCCAAATTATTTTTGGTATTGTACTTATTTATATAAAAAATGAGATTCCTTACATTTTGCGTTTTATTCATACTTTTTGCTTTTCAAGTGTTTTCTCAGAAAATCACCATAAGTGGCACCGTTAAGGAAGAGGGTACAGGTGAAAACCTCATCGGAGCGAATATTTATGACAAGGTTTCTCAAAAGGGGACAGTGGCCAATCAGTTTGGGTTTTATAGTTACACCACTACCGGAGATAGTTTAGACCTGTACTTTAGTTTTGTTGGTTTCCAAGCCAAGCATATTCAATTCCAGGCAAAAAAAGATACCGTAATTAATGTAACGCTTTTGCCGGATGGGGCGCTTGAAGAAGTGGTAGTCTCAGCATCTGATATGGACCAAATTCAAGAGATCACCAGGATGAGTTCCGTAAATGTACCCATCGAGCAAATCAAAGAATTGCCCGCCTTAATGGGGGAAGTAGACGTTTTTAAGGTATTGCAATTGATTCCCGGCGTCCAATCAGGAACCGAAGGCGGGAGTGGCTTATATGTTAGGGGAGGTGGACCTGACCAAAATTTAATTTTGTTGGATGGTGTACCGGTTTATAACGCCTCCCATTTGTTTGGTTTCTTTTCTGTGTTCAATGCAGATGCCATCAACAATGTAGAGCTTATAAAAGGAGGCTTCCCCTCTAGGTACGGTGGTCGTCTTTCCTCTGTGATCGATATCAGTATGAAGGAAGGCAATATGCAGGAGTTTAAAGGAGAAGGCTCCATAGGACTTATTGCTTCAAAAGTAACCTTTGAAGGGCCGATTAAAAAGGACAAAACATCTTTTATTCTATCTGCCAGACGAACTTACTTGGATATTTTGGCCCAGCCGATTATCAAAGCTGCTACTGAAGGAGATGAAAATATCGGCTATTATTTTTATGACCTGAATGGCAAGGTTAACCATATCATAAATGATAAAAACAGGTTGTACCTGAGTGTATATTCTGGGGATGACAAGGCCTATTCCAAGTATAAAAACTTTTATGTCAATGACAATGAAAGGACAGATTATGATGAAGAATTTGGCTTGAAATGGGGCAATTTTATTTCCGCCCTTAGGTGGAATAATGTGATCAATAGCCGCCTCTTCAGTAACTATACCTTTACCTATAGTCGTTATAATTTTGATTTATTTAGCAATTATGAGGAGACAATTACCGGTTTAGGTACCACCGAAACCAATGTTTATTCGGACAGGTATTTCTCCGGTATCAGAGATTGGGCAGGAAGGGCAGACTTTGAATTTATTCCCAATCCGGATCATTATTTTAGATTTGGGACCAATGTCATTTTCCATAAGTTCTCCCCCGGTGTTTATGCAAGTAAAAGCAGTACTGGTGACAATGATCTTCAATTAGGTGCAGATGAGCTGAACTCCACTGAGTATTCGGTATATGCTGAAGATGATTTCAATATCAGCACTCGCTTAAAAGCCAACTTAGGTCTTCATTATTCAGGATTTACCACAGATAACCAACATTATAATTCACTTCAGCCACGGATATCTGCCAGGTACTTGGTGAATGAAAGCACCTCTATCAAGGCATCTTATGTAACCATGGCTCAATTTATCCACTTGTTAACCAATGCAGGTTTGGGGTTGCCTACTGATCTCTGGGTGCCGGCTACTGCCAATATAGGCCCTCAAAAAGCGATGCAAGTAGCCTTAGGAGGGGTTAAAAACTTTAATGGGTTTGAATTCAGCGCAGAAGCCTATTACAAAACCATGGATGGCTTGATTGAATACAAAGACGGGGCAACTTATCTCAATCTGGATGAAGATTGGCAGGATAAAGTAGCTGTAGGAGAAGGGGTAAGTTATGGCATTGAGCTATTGCTTCAGAAGAAAGTGGGTAAAATTTCCGGCTGGGTTGGATATACCCTTTCCAATACCGAAAGGAGATTTGACGAGATTAACTTTGGAGAATGGTTTCCATATAAATATGACAGAAGACATGATGTGAGTATAGCCCTTACCCATGACTGGAAGGATAATAAAGACTTTTCATTGGTTTGGGTGTATGGTACAGGGAATGCAGTATCACTGCCCACCCAAAGGTATGAAGGTGCCGAGGTGGATACCCGCTTTGGAGGTTCATGGCGACCGGATATAGAATACTATGAAAGTAGAAACAACTTCCGAAACAGGGCCTATCATAGACTTGACCTAAGCTTCAGTTGGTGGAAAACCAAAAAATGGGGCGAGCGGAAATGGACCCTTGGCATATACAATGTTTACAACCGAATGAACCCATTCTTTATGGATATTGGGTATGATCAGCAAAGCAATAAAAAGGTGAAACAATACAGTCTCTTCCCTATAATTCCTTCATTTTCTTACGGGTTTAAATTTTAAATGAATATGTATACAATACTAACTTATCGAAGAAATTTCCTGTATGTATTTATTTTAGGGGCAATATTAATGAGCTCCTGTGAAACCACTGTGGACATTGACATCCCATTTGAAAAACCTCAGGTAGTTTTAAATTCAACCCTTACCCACAATACTTTTCCGAAGGTTAGGCTAACTTATTCGAGACATATTCTTGACAACGATTGGGAATTTGAACCCATAACCACAGCAGAGGTGAAATTAACCATCGAAGGTCAATCTTATTTCCTTGAATACAATGAGGATAGTGGGCAGTACGTTAGTTTAGACCATATGGTGGAGGGAGGAAAAGAATACATTGTTGAAGCCGTTGTCGAAGGATATTCTGTGGTAAGCGCTTCTGAATTTGTTCCTGTTCAGGTTCCAATCAAAGATTTGGTTTATAATGGGCAAGCCCATGTTGATGCCTGGTTGACAGGGGATGACTTTTCACTCATATTTGATGATCCGGAGGGAGAAAATTTCTATGAGATATCAGCCTATTATTACCGTATGGATCACTATATTGACCAAAATGGAGATGAGGTGTATTATTATGATAGCCGAACGATCTATCTAGAGCCCAAAAATCCCAGCTATGAAAGTGATTTTTACCTGAATGGCGGTTTGATAATTGATGATAAGTTATTTGATGGAAAAGAAGCGAGTATAGATTTTTTTACAGGAGGAAATTATATGGAAATGGAGGTTGACGGTGGAGAAGTTCATTTTGTATTGAAAAATATATCTAAAAGTTACTATGATTTTCAGTCTACCTATGGATTGCAGGACTGGAATGATGGTGATCCTTTTGCACAGCCTGTTCAAGTGTATTCAAATATTGAAAATGGGATTGGTATATTTATGACAGGCAATGTCTCGTCAATAAAAGTGGAAACCGGTTCTGATCAACAATAACATTAAATGTCCGGTTACTGTTTCTATAATATATTCTTGACATTAATTAAAAGCCTGTTTTACTTTTAATGGTATTGAGAATCATTCGATAGCAAAAAATGCTACTAATTGCATTTAAAATTTTAAATTATCCAGATCTGATGCGGACCCTATAGTCGTCTCTTGGTAGTGCAAACTCCAACCAAGAGAATTGGTCAAAATATATATTTTGGAAAGCTCATTGATCAGCCTTTCCTTGGCGTTGGCTTTGAGATCTGATTGATCAATCTTGGCCTGTATCATTTTATCCACACTACCTTTAATCTTATTATAATCCGCCTCGTCAAACTGATTGAAATAATCCTGGCTAATATCATAGTACTTAAGATCGGGATAAGTGTTGATTTCAGGGTCCGGTAGGGATAGAATAACTACCTGTTTGTTCTCTTGGTCTATTTCTGTTTTTATTTGTCTCAAGTCATAAGCGACAGTTACTTTTGCATTCACAATTACCAATGCTTTTTTGTTTGCTGAAAAAATATCGAAGTAATTTTTCTTGGTGTTCTTATAACTTAGTACCTGAGAGAATTGTCCTTCAGTCACAATTAACTTCCCTACTTGACGAATTTGCTGTTCCAATAAAGCGGAATTAAGCTGTACTTCATCTTTTTGGTTAGATTTTTCAACGAAATATTGAAACGACCAAATAACGACAATTGCAGTGATGATCCCCGCCAAAAATCTAAGCATAATTTTAGATTAAAACCTGAATGACCTTATTGATATAACAAAAGAAAGGAGAAATAAATTGTCTTCCTATAAAATTGTTTGTTGAATCTGAGGCCCTGTAGAAATAATGGATTGAATCTTAATGCGAAAAACCTTTAATAAAAGAAATACATTGAATATATTAGTACAAAAGCCCTTAACAATACACTCAAATTAACAATTATGATGGATTTTCCATGGTTTCAATTTTATCCGGAAGCTGTTCCAAAGCATATTGATCCGGAGGAATACAGTAGTGCTGTAGATCTTTTTGAGGAAAGTATAAAAAAATATGGAGATGCAATCGCCTATGAATGCATGGATAAAACCATTTCATTCAATGAATTGGATCAATTGTCTGCTACTTTTGCTTCCTTCTTACAGCATGAGTTTAAATTAAAAAAAGGAGACAGGATAGGCATTCAAATGCCTAATTTACTCCAATATCCAATAGTCATGTTTGGTGCCCTTCGTGCAGGATTGATTGTAGTCAATACCAACCCTTTGTATACTTCATCAGAAATGGAACATCAGTTTTCGGATGCAGGTGTAGATGCCATTGTCATTGTTGCGAATTTTGCACATAACCTTGAAAAAATCAAAGAGAAGATTGGGGTTAAAAAAATCGTAGTAACCCAGATTGGAGATTCTCTAGGAGGATTAAAAGGTTCGATAGTAAATTTAGTGGTCAAATACATAAAGAAAATGGTGCCGGCCTATGCTATACCGGAGGCTTGGACATTTAAAAAAGCCATGGCAGCAGGGAAAAACAAACCCTATGAAAGGCAGCAAATAAAAGGAGAAGATTTGGCCTTTTTGCAATATACGGGAGGCACAACCGGTGTTTCTAAAGGAGCCATGCTAAGCCATACCAATATCGTAGCCAATATGCAGCAGATTTCAGCATGGATGAAACCTAAGCTGATTGAAAAAGAAGAAACCGTGATTACTGCACTTCCATTATATCATATCTTCGCCTTAACAGTAAATTGTTTAGCGATGATGAAAATTGGGGCACACAACGTATTGATAACAAATCCCAGAGACATGCCGGCCTTTTGTAAAACCCTGAAAAAGCACCCTTTTAGTGTGTTTACGGGAGTCAATACGCTTTTCAATGGATTGCTAAATCAGGAATCCTTCAGGTCCCTGGACTTTAGTTCATTGAAAATAGCTGTTGCCGGAGGCATGGCCTTACAGTCTTATGTTGCCAAACGTTGGAAGGAAGTAACCGGTATTCCTATTTCAGAAGGCTATGGGCTCACAGAAACAGCTCCTGTGGTTACTTGTAATCCCATAGATGGTACAGAAAGATTGGGGACCATTGGAATTCCTTTACCTAATACTGAGGTGAAAATCGTAGACGATGAAGGTAATGATTTACCGCTAGGGGAGCGAGGTGAATTGTGCGTCAAAGGACCTCAAGTTATGCCCGGCTATTGGCAGAGACCCGATGAGACAGCAGATACATTTTTAGGGGAATGGTTCAAAACCGGAGACATTGCGGTGATGGATAAGGATGGTTTTTTCAAAATTGTCGATAGGAAAAAGGAAATGATATTGGTTTCCGGCTTCAACGTTTACCCCAATGAGGTAGAAGACGCTCTAGCAGCCCATGATATGGTCAATGAGGTAGGGGTCATAGGGATTCCTGATGACAAGTCTACTGAGAGGGTAATTGCCTACGTTATAGCCAATGATAAATCACTTAATGCTGAAGATTTAATCGCTTTCTCCAGAGAAAGCCTGACCAGTTATAAGGTTCCAAAGGAAATATACTTTGTAGATGAATTACCCAAGTCCAATGTTGGTAAAATTCTTAGACGAATAATAAAGGAAAATCATGAAAAAAAGATGGCCAATTAAGCCATCTTTTCTTTTTGGTCTATGTCTTTTATTACCCTAGCAGGATTGCCACCTACGATCACATCGGGCGGAACGTCTCGCGTAACAACGGCTCCTGCAGCAATGATGCTCCTATCACCAATGCTTACACCAGGGCAAATAATTGCTCCACCACCAATCCAAACATCTTCGCCAATGGTTACCGGTTTTCCAAATTCAAGAAAGCTACTTCTGGTCTTTGCATCAATCGGATGGGTGGCTGCATAAATATGAACACCCGGCCCCAGCATGCTTCTATCGCCAATATTCACAGCATTAATGTCCAAAATAACACAATTGAAATTAATAAATACCTGATCTCCTATACTGATGTTGTATCCGTAATCGCAGAAAAAAGGAGGTTCAATTCCAAAGTCTTTGCCCACTTGTTTAAATAATTTATTGACCACATTATTGGTGTGGTTGCTATCTCCGGGTAGCGTTTGATTAAGCTCCTTTAACAGTTGCCTGGCTTTGAACCGGTCTTCACTGAGGGTTTTGTCTGAAGCAAGGTACAATTCTCCTGCGAGCATTTTTTCTTTTTCAGATTTCATCGGTTAGTTGCTTTTAAGTAGGTTTTTTATTTGAGACAAATGCCTTTTTTCATGAGCAAGGATAATCTCAATGGCCATGTCTAAAGGGTATACGATCCATTTGTTTGCTGGAGAGCTTATCATTATATTTTTTCCCAAAAATGGTTCTAATTTTTGTAAATAGTTGGACAGTTGATCTTGTTGCTTAAAAAACTTTATTTTTAAATCATTGTTATGCAATTTTTCCGTTGGTTTCCATGAATTAAAAGTTTTAATTTTAGAAGATTTGTTCATGGAAGCAAGGATAATCTCACCCATTTTTGAGCCATAAAAGGGGAGTTTTCCCATGAATGGGGATTTGTATTGCTGTTGGATAATTTGGTCGAAGGTAGGGAAATAAGAAGTGTTAACTAAAATTAAATGCTGCAAAATTTCCATAGGACTCCATTGGTTGGGACCCGGTTTTAGATTTAAGGTAGTAAGGTCAAAGTCTTCCAAAACCTTTTCATATTGCCAGGAAATTTCAGTTAATTCCATTTGCCAAGCATCTGCTTTTTCTTTGATCATTGTGAGCTATTGATAAGTTTTGAATAAAAAGATGACCTGAAGGAAATTGTTTACTTCGTTCGATAGTTAAATATTTAATATTACAAATTTGACACCTTTAATTCAAATAGAATTTTAAGGAAACAAATTTGTTTGTGGTAATGCTATATTTACAAAAACCTATTTATGTACGCAATCGTTGACATTGAAACTACCGGAGGCTTTTCTGCAAATAATAGAATCATTGAGATTGCGGTGGTTTTTCATGATGGAGAGCAAATTACGGGCCAATTCGAGACCCTATTGGATCCTGAGATGTCTGTTCCCGGCTTTATTACTGGCCTAACCGGTATAGATGCTCAAATGCTGGTAGGAGCACCAAAATTTTCAGCTATAGCAGGTAAACTTTATAAGCTGTTGGAAGGTAAGGTCTTTGTGGCGCATAATGTAGGATTTGATTACAGCTTTGTGAAGCAGGCTTTTGAAAGAGCGGGAATGGTGTACAAGCCCAAAAGACTCTGTACTGTCAGGTTGAGTAGGAAGTTGTTTCCGGGGTTAAAAAGTTACAGCCTGGGTCGATTGTGTGAATCTAGAGGGATTGTTGTAAATGACCGGCATAGGGCCATGGGGGATGCCTGGGCAACTTCCATATTGTTTGGACAGTTATTGCAGGAGGACAAAGAAGGACATATTGAACAGGCGGTAAAGGGAAAACACAAAGCCTTAACTTTGCCTCCAAACATCAGCAAGGAAAAATTTAATGAGATTCCTCAATCCACAGGCGTTTATTATTTTCATGATGCCAATGGAAAGGTGATTTATGTCGGTAAAGCTGTCAATATTCAGAGTAGATTCAACGGTCATTTTAGCGGAAAGCCCAAATTAAATTTGAAATCTGAAATTTTTGATGTAAGCTATGAAATTACAGGGAGTGAATTGTTGGCCCTGTTATTGGAGGCTTTGGAAATAAAGCGACTTTGGCCAAAATACAATCGGTCACTAAAAGTGAAAGCCCTGTCTTGGGGTGTTTTTTCCTATACGGATATGGAAGGGTACCTGAGATTTCAGATCAATAAGGTAGTATCGGGGATCCGACCTTTGGCTACCTTTACAAGCCATGCTTCAGCTTGGAAATTTCTTCTGGATAAAAACGAAGAATGGAAACTTTGCCCGAAACTTAATGGAATCCAAAAGAAAAATGGAGCCTGTTATGATTTTCAATTGGGCGATTGTTATGGTGCTTGTTGTGGCATTGAAGCTGCAGAAGATTATAACAAAAGAGCCAATGAAGTTATTGAAGGGGTGAAGCTAGAAGGAGAAAAATTCCTTGTAAAGGATCGCGGAAGAAATTCGGAAGAAGAGGTAGCTTTATTTTTTGAGGATGGCTTTTTATCAGCCTATGGTTTTATAGATTTGAACCAATCCTTTCAATCGGCCGAGGAGGTTATAGAAGTGCTTAAGCCGGTAAAAAGAGTAATTGAAACCCGTTATCTTTTAAAGTCTTATTGGGATAAAATCCCTGAAAAAAATATAATATATCTTGCGAATAGTTAATATTGACCAATTTACAACTTTATAATAAAAACGAATAATTTATGAAAATAAACGACAAAGATCCATTGCAAACCTATGTGGCAGCCTCTTCAAGGTATGATAAAATGAAATTCCGCAGGTGTGGTAACAGTGGCCTGGATTTGCCTGCAATATCATTGGGTTTATGGCATAATTTCGGGCATAGCGATGATTTTAAGATAGGTAGGGAGATTTTAAGAACTGCTTTTGATTTAGGGATTACTCATTTTGACCTTGCCAACAATTATGGCCCTCCTTATGGAGCCGCAGAAGAGAATTTTGGTAGAATTTTTAAAAAGGACTTTTTGGCTTACAGAGATGAGCTGTTGATTTCCTCCAAAGCTGGTTGGGACATGTGGCCTGGACCGTATGGCAATTTTGGTTCTAAAAAATACTTGATCGCCAGCCTGGATCAGAGCCTGAAAAGAATGGGGTTGGATTATGTGGATATCTTCTATCATCACAGGCCTGATCCTGATACACCGCTGGAAGAGACCATGGGGGCATTGGACTTGCTTGTAAGACAGGGGAAAGCATTGTATGTTGGGATTTCCCAATACAATGCAGCAGACACAGCAAAAGCTTCAAAAATACTCAATGAATTGGGTACCCCTTGCTTGATTCATCAGCCAAGGTATAATATGATGGACAGGTGGGTAGAAGATGGACTTTTGAATACCTTGGAAGATTCAGGGATAGGAGCCATTGCTTTTTCACCACTGGAACAAGGAGTTTTAACAGATAAATACCTGAACGGTTTTCCTGAAGATTCCAGAGCAATTAAGGATGGCAGGTACTTAAAATCTGATGCCATAACGCCGGAAATTTTGGACAAGGTGAAAGCCTTGAATGCTGTGGCGATTGAGAGGGGACAAAGTTTGGCCCAAATGGCCATTGCCTGGCTACTAAAAAGCCCCACTATCACTTCAGTGCTTGTTGGGGTGAGTAAAGCAAGCCAACTTTATGACAATGTGAAAAGTTTAGATCATTTGGAATTTTCCTCAGAAGAGCTGAAAAAAATTGAAGCCATCTTAAAGGATTAATAAAGGATTTTTTTATAAATGGAATTAAAAAGCCCTAATGACTCGAGAGAGGATTTAGGGCTTTTTTTATTTCCAATAAATTTATTTTTACAGGTAAAAATAAATTATAATCGGTATATAATGTATTCTAATTTTTGTATATTGGCTAGGAACCCAAAATAATAAGGTATGAAAAAGCAATTAATTATTTGGATAATCTCCCTGTTTGCAGTAGCCAATGTTTATGGACAAGATGAACAATTTTTAGTCTTGGAATTTATCAAGGTGGAGCCCAATAAAGTTCTGGATTATTTAGAATACAAAGAGTTTTTAACCAAGGTTTATGAACAAGAAAAGGAAGATGGTCATATTAAAGGCTGGGATTTCTGGTCACTTCAATCGGGATCTGATTTGGAAGGCGAAAACTTTCAATATTTGACGGTCACTTATTACGACGATCCTGTTTCTATGATGAATGGAAACAATTTAGACCAATTGGTAAATAGTGCTGTTCAGGCATTTCCTGAACTGAGTGCCGAACAAGCAAAAAATAAAATCACCTCTTCTCTGGAAATGCGTGACCTGGCTGTCAGAAGTTATATGATAGAAGTAGCCAGGACAGATGATAATTTCCAATATAAGCCCGGAATTTTGGCAACGTTTGATCTTATGAAGGCAGTAGAAGGTAAGTTTCAGGATTATGAAACAGCTGAGCAAGAAATTTTTCTTCCCCTTCATCAGAAAAAAATCACCAATGACCTGATGGAGGATTGGAGGTTTCTTAGAACAGCTCTTCCTACAGGTAGTGAAGCCAAGTCAACTCACTTAACCATGAATATCTATAAGGACTATATTCAGTTCTTTAATTCTATGGAGTATGAGGACATGGAAATGACAGATAAGGAAGAGGAGGCGATGATCGAAGGCTTAAAGTCAAGGGATCAGAAGTGGGTTTATTTGGCTACCTTGGATTCAGTGGTCAGATAAAAATAATAAAGTTGATCTTTGGATGCTTAGGTAGGAGTTTTTTTGATGAAAAGCCATGATTTCCAATCATTGGGACAAAGAACTATTGGAGGGACAGCTGCTGAGGCCTGAAATCTTATGCCTAAATCAAAGGGCTTTCAGGGTGGTAAGATTATCGTTTATGGATTGAATACTGGATTTTTCCAACCCAATCTTTTGCATAGTAAAACCATCAAAAAGTTGACACCAGTGTGGAAGACAACTAGCAGGAATATAGCCAATAGAGGCACTCCAAATACCTGAAAAGGCCAAGAATACGTCCACACGCCTAAATTAATGGTGATGATTTCTCCGTAAGTGGGGAAAATCATTGCCACAATTATGGAAAGGATGATTTTTGTGGACACTTTAGAAACGGCTAAAACCCTAAATAAATCTTTTTCTAACTGGTAAATATAGGTGAAGGCCAAGGCCCAGGCAAAGGGAAGCCAATAGGGAAAGTTACGACTGAATGAAAGGTCATGGTATTCCCAATATCCATAATAAATTCCCCACAATTCACAGCAAACCCCAAAAACCCCTCCCAATAGGGTGCCTGTTAGAAACACCATTTTATCCTCGGCATTGCGTTTCCATCTCTTTACTATGGAGTAAATAAGGTAAATGGCGAGCAATAAACCTATCCAAAAATCATAAGCATGGAAAAAACCAATTAGCAAACCTGCCAAAGTCAATTTTATAATACTTTTGATGAGCACCCTGGAAATTTCTGAAGTTGCTTTGCTGCTGTATTCTGTGTCCAATGGATTGGTTTTAAAAGTGAAAGGCAAAACTATAAAATATAAATTTATTAGTCCCCAAAATTCCAACTTTTAAGAATGTTTTCCATTTTTAGGACCCCAGTACTGGCTTTTTCTTCAATACAAGTGATTCCTTTTCTTGCACTTAAATGAGGGATTTTTAAATCAATAACAATTTTTAAAATTTCCTCGGGGGCATAATCAATCAGTCCGGCGGCGGGATACACCAGCATGGAAGTTCCAATGATTATCAAGGCTTCTGCTTTTGCTACTGCCTCGATGGCCTCACTCATTTTTGGGACAGCTTCCCCAAACCAAACGATATAGGGGCGCAACTGACTCCCCATTTCACAGCTGTCTCCTAATTTTAGCTCCCAACCCTCCATATTGTAAATAAGATTTGGGTCTAGGGTGCTCTGCGATTTAAATAGCTCACCATGTAAGTGGATTACCTTAGAAGAACCTGCAGCCTCATGAAGATTGTCTACATTTTGAGTGATTATGGTTAGCTCATAATTTTCTTCTAGCTCAGCTAATTTCAAGTGGGCCTTATTGGGTTTGGCTGCAAGACATGCTTTTCTTCGTAAATTGTAAAATTCAAGCACTTTTTCCTTGTCTTTTTCCCAACCTACAGGCGAGGCCACTTCCATGATATCATGTCCTTCCCATAGTCCATTGTCATCACGGAAAGTTCTTATACCACTTTCTGCTGAAATTCCAGCGCCGGTCAATACAACAATTTTTTTCATTTGTATTTTAATCTAGGCAATAACTTTTGACTTTAAAAAGCATGTTGCTGTACCACATGGCTCCTTTTTCATCTAATTTTACCACTTGCTCTCCATTAGCGCATGGTTTGATTTAACCCGAAATACTAATCCTATTGCAAAACCCGAGTATAAAAATCTAATTCAATAATCAATAAAAATTCTACTGAAGGCAAGTCAATTCGGAATTAATTTCTTATAAAACCTGCTTTATTGGATAGAAAGCAAAAAAGGAGAGCCATTGAAAATGACCCTCCTTTTTGCTTTTCCGCTTTTTCCCATGTTTCATCATAGGGAAAAATTGCTTATAACTCTTTCACACGGATATTTTTGAAATACAAGATATCACCATGTCCAAGGAATCCAATATGTCCTTTTTTATTGGAAAGTCCAGGGTGCTCTCTTTTGTCTAAGGTGCCGTTTTCACGTGCATCCGAGATGTTCACATCCAATGTTTTGGTGCCATTTAAGATTACCTGAATCCTGTCCCCTTTGACAATCACTTCCTGATAATTCCATTCTCCAACAGGTTTAAGATGTCCTTTTTTGGCAGCACTTACCCCATATAATGAACCATGGTACTGGTAAGGTTTAAGCTTGCTGTAAATTTCGGCCGTATCATCCAGGATCTGAAGCTCCATGCCTGCATAGGCAGCATCGCCTTTTAATGGTGCCCTGATGCCTAAACCGTTATTGGCACCCGGGGTTAATTTAAACTCAAACCTAAATTCGAAATCTTCAAACTCCTCTTCGGTCATTAAGTTTCCACTTCCACCTCTTCCGGGATTGATGGCCAAAACACCATTCTCTATAAAGTAATCTGTTTTATTGCCTGTCCATTTGTCTAGGTTTGTCCCGTCAAATAAAACTTCAAATCCATCCTTTTTCTCTTGCTCGCTTAATTCAAATTTTGGAGCACCTATCAACTCTTTGATATAAATATCTCTGTAGGCAACATAGGTACCGTGTGCTTGCAATTCAATTTGGCCAGTTGGAAAAATAGAATTGGACCTGTCCCAATAATTTTCCAGTGTAACATTGTCTACTACCAACTCACCATTCAAATAAACAGTGACTTTTTCACCTTTCATAATGATATGGAAAGTATTCCATTCGCCTACGGGGTTGTCAGCAACTTTTAAAGGTTTGCTAGGATTCTTTTGGTTGTTGTACAAACCTCCTGACCCTACTTCTGCACCAACATTGGTTCTTGCAATATCCCATATCTGAACTTGTGGTGTACCTCTCAAATAGATGCCCGCATCTCCATCAGGGGTGATTTTCCAATCTACCAACATTTCAAAATCTCCAAATTCTTTGACTGCTGCAATATTTTGACCTTTTCCGGTAAAAACCAATAAGCCATCCTCAGCTACCCATCCTTCTTTCATGATCTCGTCAGCTTTGGCCTGCTCTTTTTTAAAGGTTCTTTCGCTCATTTCAGCCCTTTTGATTGGGTTGCTGAAAACGCCTTTCCACCCATCTAGATTTTTCTCATTAAATAGACTGTAGAAACCTTCTGTTTTTGGCATCTCATCCAAGAACTTCTTTAGGGATGTTATGTAATATTGACTATCCTGTCCGCTGATTACTTCAATGGTGCGTTCCACAATTGTTCTAACTTTTGTGCCATATAGGTTGTCATTGTTCAAGACAATTTTCATCACAGCCCTGGCAGCAGCTTGCTGGTAAGCAGGTTTTTCCTGATACTTTCCGGCAACAAGCAATGCCTGAAAGGTAGGGTAATTGCCAAGCTGTCTCAATATAGCCTGCACATTGTCTTGGTTTTTTGCCAATGCCAACGCATCTCTTAACATCAATACTTTTTGTTCGTTGGCTCCTTGCGTTGAAGGAACTAGCCTGATAAAGCCTGATAGGGCATCATCCATCAACTCGTCAGTGCTTGCATTTCTGGCAATATGTAACAATGGAACGGTTGCGGCAGGATCTTCAGATTGGTTCAATGCACCAACCACAGCTTGTTTTTGTTTTACATTTCCGGTTTCGTAAATGTCTTGTAGCTTATCCAAAGCTTCTTTACCACCGGTCTTGGCCAATATTTTATATAGGTATCCTTGTTTGTCTAAAAGTAAGGTAGGCAATAAGTCCATGGCCCATTTTGTCTCAGCTTTTAGGTCCCTTTTTTGAGCATTTGCCACAATAATAGCCTCTTGGATCTTCTCAAGGTCCTCTGAGTTACTTTCTGTTTTTAGCAAACTAACCAATTGGCTAAGATCATCCGGTGTTGCCATCGATGCAAGCGCAGTTAATGCTGCTGACTTTACATCTGAATTGCCATTTGATACTGCCCCGAAGACGACATCAATTTGATCTTCTGCCGCTCTGGATGCCAAAAGACCTAGTAATTTAACTTTAAGTTCATTGTCTGCCTCTGAAACTCTTTTGGCGATTTCAGCTGTGACATTGTCACCTTTCATTGTTCGTAGCGCAGTTATCAATTGGGATTGATCCAATTCATCAGCAGCTGCCAAAAGATCCAATATTTCGGTCAAAGCCAAATTGTCTCCTGCGGTAACCACAGAAGCAATGGCAGCCTGACGAATTTTTTCATTTGGACTTGAGAGATAAGGCAAAATGACCTGTGCTACTGCTTCGTTTTTGACTTTACCCATTCTTTGAAGAATGGCAGCTACACTTTCCTCAGAAGCTTTGTCCAAAGCTTTTTTCCAATCATCCAATTCTTGGATCAACTGGTCGTTGCTAAGGTAATGCAAGGCAGTACCTCTGTATCTAAACTCATCTGACTGGGCAGCTTTGATGATTCTTTTATTTGATTTTTCAGGGTCTAATTTCACCAATAAATCCAAAGCTCCGGCCTTGGTATGGTAGTGTTCCGTTACATTGGTGGATTTGTCAAGTTTTTTTGCCAGTTTAAGGGCCTGCTTTGGGTTACCTGCAGCTCCCAAATTGTCAATATACCTTAGGTATTGAGCAGCTGCATTGGTAGGTTCAAAAGTAAACCCTGCATTTTTGGCTGCCGCATACAATACGTCGGCACTTGATGGAGAACCTATGCTCGCCAAGGCGTAAATGGCTACTTTTCTAAGTTCTGGGCTGTTACTATTAACATATTGAGCAATGATTTCGGCAGCTTCCTTGTCACCAATATCACCCAAAGCTTCTATGAAATTTGCCTTTTGAGCATCAATGGTAGAAGCTTCTAAAGCTCCAATCAATGCCGCGATGGCCTGTGATGAACCAACGTTCGCCAGTACCCTGGAGGCAGTTCCTGAGAGCCTGTCATCGGTCAAAAATGGTTCAATATTCCCTACATTTTCATCTTTTGCAATGAACTTTATTTGTTTCAACACAAAATTTTGAGCTTCAGGGTCTTGTAACTTGTTAATGGCATCGATATAGGCACCTACAGCCATATTGGCTAAGTCTTCCTTGCCATCTTTGCTTGCATAAAAAGCAAATCCTGCCAAAGCATATTCTATTTTTTCATTGTTGACACCCGGTTTTTGCATCAATGCCATTTCGGTAATTCCATTGGCCCCAAGGGCTTCCATTTGCTTCATGGCAGCCTCTAATTTATCGGCATTTTCGGCAGGAAAGCGGTTCAGTAGGTCTGCAATCTTTGTAGCGGTAGTTCTTCCCGCATCGAGTTGATTTTGCGCTTGACTTATAAATACTTGGCCTATTAATAGGCAAAGAATAAAAGTCATTTTCTTTATAAAATATTTTTCCATAATTCTGGGTATTCCTTTAATGTTTTATCTAAATGGTATAGGGTGCTCTCATCGGCTGATCTATAAGTCTATTTGCCCCCTCATCATTAATAAATTCTAATTTTATAGGGTCAAAATGTAAATCTCTATTCAGCCTTAAAGCTGCCAATCCCATGTTAACAAGGGTACAAGAACGGAATCCATTTTGCTCGTTCAAGGCAAATTTCTTTCTGTTTTTAACTGCATCGACAAAGTCTGTCACTTGTGGGGCAGGTTCAGGGAATTGCGCCAGCTTTCTTTCAAGATTAGGTATGTCGGATTTAAAACCTCTATACAAATTACCTTCAGGCCCTTCGATATAAGGCGCCTCAGTTGTACCTTCTCCATCCAATATAATTTGACAGCCATCTTCGTAAGTATAGGTGATTTTTCTCCAGGTACCTACGGCTTCCGGATGCTGCTGTGGTGCATCCACTTCCACTTTTACTGGGCTCGTTTCATCCTTGCCCAAGAAGTATTGAACCGGGTCCAAGTAATGCTGCCCCATATCTCCTAATCCACCACCATCGTAATCCCAGTACCCTCTAAAAGTACCATGTGTTCTGTGCTCATTGTAGGGTTTGTAAGGTGCAGGACCTAGCCACCTGTCATAATCCAATTCCTTAGGTATTGGCATTTCATTTAAGCCGGTTTTTCCTACCCAGTAAAATTTCCAGTCAAAACCGGTTAATTTACCCACCGTTACTTTCAGGGGCCAGCCCAGCATTCCTGAGTCTACCAATTTCTTTATATTTTTCACCTCGGTATTCATTCCATAGAAATTACTATCGAAGCGAAACCAAGTATTTAATCGAAATACATTGCCATGTTGCTTCACAGCTTCCATGACTTTTTTTCCTTCACCAATAGTTCTGGTCATTGGTTTTTCACACCATATATCTTTACCTTCTCTGGCAGCATCTGCAGCCATGATACCATGCCAATGAGGCGGAGTGGCTATGTGGACGATGTCAACTTCCGGGAGTTGGATCAGGTCCCTATAATCAGCAAAAGTTTTGACCGTTTTGCCTAAAGTTTCTTGAGCAATACCTATATGACGTGTGTCCACATCACATATTGCCACAGTTTTGGTTCCGGCATAATCGAAATGTCCTCTTCCCATGCCGCCAACACCAATGATGCCTTTCGTCAGATGATCACTTGGGGCCAGGTGTCCTTTTCCCAAAACGTGTCGGGGTACAATACTTATACCTCCTAGCGCCAAAAGGCTCCCTTTTAGGAAGCTTCTTCTGGAATTTTTTAAGTTACTGCTCATATCTTATTAAAATTTTTCTGAACTAATGATCCGTGAATATATTTCCTTGTGAAAGGATAAACAAGTAAAATTGGATTTAGGGTAAAATTTTTCTGTGAAATTATATGTCAAAATCAATTTGGAATGGTTTTGGTTATAATTTACATATAATTAAACAAAAAAGACCAAGATGAAAAATACAAAAGGAAGTAGAAAAGAGGAAGATTTTCAGGACAATAGCTTTCTTGATGCCCAAGAAGAGGCGGAAGATGGAAAAGCCGGCAAAAAAGCTCCGGATGCGAATGATAAAGAGGAGTCAAGTCAAGCTGCAAAAGATGCATTAAGAAGAGCAAAAAATGCGAGCAAAGATGTAACCACTGAAAGTGAAAAATACAGAAGGGAAAAAAGTGAAAACAATGAGTAAATCAGATAATAAAATGAACAGAATAAAAAATGAAGCGCAATATGAAGCGCTCAGAGACCAAGGGTACAGTAAAGAAAAATCAGCGAGAATAGCCAATTCTCCTGATAGCAAGACCGGTAAAAAAGGCGGTAAAGCGTCTCCATATGAAGAATGGACAAGAGAAGAGCTGTATCAGAAAACAAAAGAGATAGGAATGGAGGGCGTTAGCCAATTGAATAAGAAAGAGTTAATAGAAAAATTAAGAAATCACTAAACCGGGATCCACCTTAGTTTAGTGATAATTAAAAGTTAAATCTCAAATGAATTGGAGAGGTGGCCTTAACTCAAGTGGTATTTTTTTATCTATCCCTTCTATTTTTTTTAGCCCTTCTCCAAAAGAAAAATAGGATAAGCACTATTATTGGTAAAATAATAAAGATTATCAAATCGCTTGTCTTAGAGGGATCTACAGGGTCCGTAGGTTTGGGAAGCCCTTTTTGAATTTGAGCCAGAAGCGGATAAGGAAATAAAGCAACAATAGTTAAGGTTAACAATTGTAGAAAACTACCTACCGAGTTGACCTTGTGTTTATTCTTAATTCTTAGAAATAAATTTTTCATTTTAAACATGTTTTTATAATGATTATTTGTTTCAATTGCCTCAAGCTACACCAAAGTTTTACAGGTTGTTTGTGATTTGGGGAGAAAAGAAATAGCAATGATTCAGATATTTTTGTTGCCAGGATAATGGCCATTAAATTCTTTCAGACCTGTCAAAGGCTATCCCCTAAAAATTCACACATTCCTTATGGTAAATATTTCTGTCTTTTACGACAGGTTAGTAAATAAGTAGCTCTATCAGAATAAACTGCAAATAACAGGCCAACTGTAAAAAGTTATGTATGATTAGGCCTTATAATTTTCTAGGATGAAAAATTATTTTAAAGACAAAAAAAAGAGGCAGAAATTAAACTGCCTCTATCATTGATTATTTTTTTGCTTTCTTTTTAGCCGGAGCTTTTTTTGCAGCTGCCTTTTTGGGCTTGGCCTTTTTGGCATCGCCTTGTGTTTCAATTAGCTTCATTACCTCTTCATAAGTCAAAGATTCAGCCTCTTTGTCTTTTGGGATCTTGAAATTGCTTTTGCCCATTTTGATGTAAGGTCCCCATCTACCATTGAGTACCTGAATGTCAGGGTTTTCATCAAAGGATTTGATATGCTTTTTGGCATCAGCTTCCCTCTTGTCTTTGATTAATTGTATGGCTTCATCTAAAGTGACAGATAGTGGATCGTATTCTTTGCCTAAAGAAACAAATTTGCTGTCATGCCTGATGTACGGCCCAAAACGCCCAATGGCTGCCACAACTTTTTTGTCTTCAAATGTACCTAAATCCCTCGGCAGCTTAAACAGTTCCAATGCATCCTCTAAGGTGATGCTTTCAATAAATTGTCCCTTCCGAAGGCTGGCAAACTTTTTCTCCTCATCTTCCGCATCTCCAATTTGAACGAGAGGACCAAATTTCCCCAGTCTGGCAATTACTACCTTGCCTGATTTTGGGTCGATCCCTAATTCTTTGCTGGAATTAACATCTGTTCGTTTGATGTTTTCTGTAAGTTCCACTTTTGAATGGAAGTTGCCATAGAAATTTTGAATCATTTCATCCCAGGGTTGGTCTCCCTGAGCAATATGGTCAAACTCTTTTTCTACCTTGGCAGTAAAGGAGAAGTCAATCACATTTGGAAAATGCTCCACCAGAAAATCATTTACCACCATGGCAATATTTGTTGGGAACAATTTATTCTTTTCCGTGCCTGTGGTTTCTGTTTTTTCTGCTTCATTGAATTGTCCATCACCAATGGTCATTTCAATGTATTTTCTTTGGACGCCATCTCTAGACTCCTTAACAACGTAATTTCTTTTCTGCACTGTAGAAATGGTAGGGGCATATGTGGAAGGCCTTCCTATACCCATTTCCTCTAATTTTTTCACCAGAGATGCTTCTGTATACCTGGCAGGTGGTCGCGTAAAAGACTGGCGGCCTTTCATTTCAATTAACTGCAGCACTTGCCCCACAGTGAGTGGAGGCAATAATCCTTTTCCAGTTGTTTCTTCTTCCTCCTCATCATCGGTGCTTTCAAGGTAGACTTTTAAGAAGCCTTGAAATTTGATAACTTCTCCACTTGCACTTAAAGTTTGGTCCACATTGGATATGGCTATGCTTACATTGGTTTTTTCCAGTTGAGCATCTGCCATTTGAGAGGCAATGGATCTTTTCCAAATCAATTCATACAAACGCTGCTCATTCCTGTCCTTACCGGCATCATGTTCGGCAAAAGAGGTAGGCCTAATGGCCTCGTGAGCTTCCTGTGCCCCTTCAGATTTTGATTTAAATTTTCGCTTTTTATGGTATTCATCCCCATAAGCTGATTTTATCTCTTTTTCTGCATCCTTTAATGCATCATCAGATAAATTAAGACTATCCGTCCTCATGTAGGTAATTTTACCAGACTCATATAGCTTCTGGGCGATATTCATTGTTTGGGCCACAGAGAAATACAACTTCCTACTGGCCTCTTGTTGCAAAGTGGAAGTGGTAAAGGGTGGCGCCGGACTTTTCTTTGCTGGCTTTGTTTCCAGAGATTTGATTGAAAAATCTGCCTCTAAACATTTTTTCAAAAATTCCTCTGCCTCTTCTTTGCTCTGGAATTTCTTTGGCAATTCTGCCTGTAGTGTTTTGCCTTCTACATCAAAAAGGGCTGTTATTTTAAAAGATACTGTAGGTTTAAATTTATCAATCTCTCGCTCCCTGTCCACAATGAAACGAACGGCCACAGATTGAACCCTACCTGCGGAAAGCCCGGCTTTGATTTTTTTCCATAGTACCGGTGAAAGTTCAAAACCAACTAGCCGGTCGAGAATTCTTCTTGCCTGCTGTGCATTTACCAAATCATAATCTATGCTTCTAGGGCTTTCTAGAGCCTTGGTAATTGCTGATTTGGTAATTTCCCTGAAAACGATCCTTTTTGTATTTTCATCTTTTAATTGAAGTACCTCTTTTAAATGCCAAGAAATCGCTTCTCCCTCACGGTCATCATCACTTGCTAGGAATACAGTATCTGCACCCTTTACTAATTTTTTAAGTTCTTTAATTACTTCCTTTTTATCTGGAGTTACCTCATAGGTCGGCTTGAACTTGTTTTTAATATCGATGGCATTTTCACCTTTAGGGAGATCTCTTACATGCCCGTAGCTGGAGGTAACTTTGAAGTCTTTTCCTAGGTAACCCTCTATTGTCTTGGCTTTTGCAGGAGACTCCACTATGACTAAATTCTTTGGCATGGTTAATTTCTTTAAAGATAAAAATAAATGGGACCAGGTAAATTCCCATAATTCAAGTCCTAAAAATAGATGTCATATTATTCTCTTCCAAATATTCATTCAAAGCAATTTTTATTGCCGACAAAATTTCCACATATTTATTTTTCATTTTGAAGTTTAATTGAGCTACATGGATAAGGAATTATTGTTGGTGCGACATGGGATTACAGAGGCTCCCGGTTTTGATAAAAAGGACCTGAAAAGAGACCTAATAAAGCCAGGAATTGATCAATTGGAAAGGTTGTCCAGGCTATTGAAAGCAAATGGGCAGATTTGTGACCATATGGCCTTTAGTCCTGCGAACAGGTGTAGGCAAACGGCGCAGATTCTTTCATCAGCTATGGAAGTAGGTAAATCCACAGTGGTTAATGAAATATATCAGGCCGAGCATGGAGCCTTACTGCAGGTTTTAAATAGCTTTGATAATAGGGATAACCATGTAATGATGGTGGGGCATAATCCGGGAGTGAGCCATTTGGCTGCTTTTCTAACCGGTGAAGACCACCTGCTTTTTTCTCCGGGAATGATGGTCCGAATTTCCTTTTACCTGGAGGAGTGGCAGCATATTTCCAAAAATAGTGGCGTTCTAGTCGAAATCCTTCAATAAACATAGCCTTGAAATTTTTATCAAATACCTTAAGCTTTAGAAAATGTCAACAACTGATAAACTAACAATAATTTCAAATTTCGACCCCAATGGAGTGGGGGTAAACGCACAGCTATTTGGGTTGCCATTTTCTGTAGCTATGGCTGAAATGGTGATCTTACCTGTGCCCTGGGAGGTTACCGTTTCCTACAGCGAAGGTACAGCCAATGGGCCTGAAGCTATCCTAAATGCCTCTACTCAAGTAGACCTCTTTCAAGAAGATATAATTGATGCTTGGAAAATGGGAATTGCCATGTTGCCCATAGATGATCTGTTAAAATCCCAAAGTGAGCAACAACGAAGCCTTGCCAATGCCTATATTCAATGGCTTGAGGCCGGGGAACCTGAAGCCGTAAGGAGCCGCTATGAAAAAAGCCCTGAAGGAATCAATGCAGCATGTGAGAAAATGAACGATTGGGTTTATCAGCAATCCAAAAAATACCTGGAGCAAGGGAAAATGATCGGCTTGCTGGGTGGAGACCATAGCACCCCTTTGGGTTTAATTCGAGCAATGGCAGAAAAACATTCTTCTTTTGGCATTCTTCAAATTGATGCGCATGCTGATTTACGCGCCGCCTATGAGGGGTTTGAATATTCCCATGCATCCATTGCCTATAATTTTATGAAAATTCCGGAAGTAAAACAGCTGGTGCAAGTGGGAATAAGAGACTTCTGCGAGCAGGAATATGCCTTCAGTCAATCTGATAAAAGGATTACAATGTATACGGACAACCAACTCAAAGAAGCCATTTTCCAGGGAGTCAACTGGAGTGACTTATGTAAAAGGATCATTGCGGATTTACCGGAAAAGGTGTACTTGACAATTGATATCGATGGCCTTTTACCCAATTTATGCCCCAATACCGGTACTCCTGTGCCGGGAGGGTTGGATTTTCAACAATTGATGTACCTTATCAAAACCCTGGTCAAGTCAGGAAGACAGATCATTGGTTTTGATTTAGTAGAAGTTGCCCCGGGAGAAAACGGGGATGAATGGGATGCCAATGTAGGCGCCAGAATATTGTACAGGGTGGCAAATTTGGTAGGGCTTTCACAAGGAAAACTTTCTTGGTCCTAAGTGTAGTATTACGATCAACTATTTGGGATACATCAATCAGGGAACCTGAAGGTAGATTTCTATAGAATTTCTGCCCATCACATCGGAACTTCTTTTGTTTGACTAGTCTTTTATTTACCGGATGAGGGAATACTGGTTCCAAGAATACAGTCATAGGCAATTGAACTCCGCATGAAGAAGCTTCTTTCCATTTATCGCATGATCTTGCTTGCCATCCGTGGCAGTGAACAGGACTTTACCAAATTGCCCATTAAAACAGGAATATTTCTTTTGGCAATTCCTATGATTCTGGAAATGGTCATGGAATCTCTTTTTGCTGTGGTAGATATATTCTTTGTAGGCAAGCTTGGGGAACATGCCGTGGCCACAGTGGGGCTCACAGAAGCTGTGTTGACATTGATTTATTCACTCGGTGTAGGGATTAGCATGGCCGGTACAGCCTTGGTTGCAAGGAGATTTGGTGAGAAAAAATTCAAGCAAGCGGGTACCCTGGCTTTTCAATTGTTGTTGGTAGGTATTTTCGTTTCTTTGGCTTTGGGCATTGCCGGATTTCTCTATGCCGGAGAAATTTTGAAGTTGATGGGAGCAGAGGCTGAAGTTTTGAAAACAGGAACCTCCTATACCCAAGTTATTTTTGCCGGAAACACTGCTGTGATGTTACTGTTTCTGATCAATGGCATTTTCCGCGGTGCTGGGTCAGCACATTTGGCCATGCGGGCCTTGTGGATTTCCAATGGACTCAACATCCTATTGGATCCTTTGCTTATTTTTGGTTTGGGAACTTTCGAAGGCTTGGGCTTAACAGGAGCAGCTTGGGCCACCACAATCGGAAGAAGTATTGGGGTGCTGTACCAATTGTACCACCTACTCAATGGAAAGCATCGCTTGGTGATACGTGCCGACAACCTGATGGTGCGTTGGGAGACCTTAAGAAAAATCATTCAAATTTCCCTGGGAGGCATGGGTCAATTTTTGGTTGACTCTGCAGCCTGGATAGCACTTACCCGTATGGCATCAGAATTCGGCAGCGCGGCTGTGGCCGGATATACCATTGCTTTTAGGATTTTGCTATTCAGCCTGATGCCTGCCTGGGGCTTGTCTGCAGCTGCGGCTACCTTGGTGGGACAGAATTTAGGGGCAGGGAAAGCATTTAGAGCAGAAATCGCTACTTATCTTACTGCACGTTACAATTTCATTTTCCTGGCATCGGTTACCCTGTTTTATTTGTTTTTTGCAGATCATTTGGCAGGAATTTTTTCACAGGAAGCTGCTGTAAGATCCATAGCAGCCGTGGGCTTGAAAGTAACGGTGCTTGGCTATGTGTTTTATGCCGTAGGCATGGTGATGGTGCAAGCTTTTAATGGGGCAGGAGATACCAAAACCCCTGCCTATATTAATATTGGTGTATTTTGGTTATTGGAAATTCCTTTAGCTTATTATTTAGCCATTGTTCTTGATCTCAATACCTTGGGTATTTTTATTACCATAGCTTTTTGTCATTCTTTGCATGCCTTGATCGCGCTATGGTTTTTTAGAAAAGGGTATTGGAAGTTTGTAAAAACCTGAAACCATTAAATGGAAGAGGGGTAAAAGCAAAAAAAGCTACCGGTTGTTTCAATACCGGTAGCCTAGGAAAATAGGTTTTGATAAGGTATAATTTGTCCGTTTGAGCTTCACCTTATTTAATTATCAAATTTATCGAATATAATGCTTCGGGAGGGTATTCAAATGTATTCATTAGGGGTATGAAATGTAGCCAAATGCCTCTTGAAGCCTTTTCTCTGAATTATTCAATAGCTTTCTGTCGCAGGTTCAAATCGATTCAAAATCAGTTACTTCGTTGCTGTTTTCAATTTCACCCTAGCGATGCTAGGCTAGAATCCTCAATCTTTCGATTACAATCCTCCCTGAACAAAATCAGGACTGGCATCAGGAAGCTTATTGCATAATCTGAGTTGAATAGGTTATTATGTAACCACAAGGAAAATTGGATTTCAGTCTATATTCTTTGTCTAGTAGCGGCTGTATTGAATTAATTTTTCAAAGCTATTGCATTAGTAAACTGTAGTAAGGATTACCAGACTGTCCACCTCTGCTAGGTTCAACACTTTTTCTTTTGCCGGATTCAATAAAAGTTCTTTGCCATTGGCTCTTTCTATAAAAACTCCCAAAGCTGTTTCACCATGTGACTCGGCATGGGCTTCTAATTCAGAAAAAGAGGCTGTTGAACCGTCGATGGCGTATTCCTCGATTTTTCGGAAAATCATTTCCGGACCTCCCACTGTGAAAAGCTCATTGTAAATGCTATAAAGCTCCCTTTGTATGGCGATACCTGCCAGAAGGTGACTTAAGACCAAGGGGCTAATGATCACTTCACTTTGGAATGGTTTTAATAGAGACTCGTTACTTGGATCTGCCAACTCCAATAAGATGGAGGGGTTTTTTACTGATCGCTCCAAAACTTCTTCCAAGAGTACAAAGCCCACCATTGTTCTTGCATCTGCTTCTTCCTCTTCCTCCATCCGATCGCTACTTAGCATTAATATATGGTCAAAAGTTTCCGCTTCAATTCTTTTGATCACAGACTCTCTTACATAGTCTGCCACTATATGATCAATCTCAATTCTATCCGGAAGCTCACTGACAATGCCAAAATCCTTTTTTCTGTCTTGAAGTGGTTTTAAAGAGACAAGTCTAATGAAATAGGTTTCATCTTCGTAGGTTGTCAATTCTTTGATTAGCGAAGGAACATGTTCATTCCAGCCCAAAATCAATATTCTGATAACACCGGTCTGCTCTTCCACAAGCAAGGGTTTTTTTTCAGAAAATGGCAAACTGCTTTTCTCCAGCGTTTCCAAATCCGGTTCCAGGTCAGAGAAATCTTGGGTGATTAAAATCAGCTGATCTTCTTCTTCTAGTAATTGCTTTCTGTCCGGATTTAAATTAGGGAAAAAGCTACCATTCTCCTCCCTCACTATTCCCAATACGATGGCCTTGGAAAAAGCCTTTTTGACTGTGCCAAAGGAGTGGTTTACGGTTTCGGGAAATGCCTTGGTGAAAATATTGTTCTTTGTCAATTGGGCCAATAGTTCATTGTAAACCTGAGAAAGCCCCGGGTGACGAATGTTTTGTGCCATCAGCCGACTGATAATCGCATTGCTACCAACAACCTCAAGTGGGCCACTGTATGACCTGTAAGCAGCATTGATTTTATTGTCATCCTGAATTTCTGCCACCACATAAGGAAGCTTGCTAATGTTAAATTTTCTTGCTTCAGCATTCAGTGAAAGCAAACATTTAATGGTTTCGATGTCCGGATTGATCAATTCCTTTCGGTCATAGGCCAGACTGGGAATAATGATTACAGAGGCATTCAATGCATCTACTCTCCGCAAATGTTCCCGGTCAATGGCCATTCCTGTCCTTAAAATTATTTCATGCGCCCTTCGGCCAATCATGGGGTTGTCCTTGAGTTCCTGCATTTGAAAAGGACTCACCTCCTGAGAAAGAATAATCAGTTGTAATTTTTTAATATTTAACTTGTCAAAAAGCCTCTTTAAGCTTGCCGAAGATTGAAAAATTTCTGCTGCAATATGAATGGTCCGGTTGGACCATCCCAATATGACCAAGTGATTATTGGCTGTCACAGGTGTTAGCCCCTGTTCCAAGTGCCTGATTTTTCGGTTCATCCATGTGGTAATAATCGCAACCAGAGAGCCTAGAAAAATAACATAGCCGGCAAGGGTCAATAAGGTGGAAATAAAACGCCGCCAATTTCCTTGATCGTCTCCCAAATAACCGGGATCGGTGAGCCTTAAAAAGGCCCACCAGATGGCTTCACCTAAGGTTTGGCTAGGGCTATTGGTAGGAACGACCAACAAGCCACCAATGATTGAAATCATACCTATCAAAGCAGCTACGACCAGCAATTGGTACTGGGCACCCTTCACCAACTGTCTTTCCAGGGTAAATAAAATTTTTCTCCGAATTCTAGGTCTTTTTAATCGCATAAATTACTTTGAAAGGAATCTTTATCCGCTTCAATATAGAAATTAAGACGGAATAAACGATAATGAATACTATTGGATACTTTAGCCTCGATATTTTGTTGCTAATTTTTATTAGTGAAGTAAATCAATATTAAGCGAATTGGACGAATGGTAACCCGGAAAATATAGTAGTTGTTCCTTTTTCTGAAAAAAACCTTTCCTAAAAGTTATCCAGAACATGCTAAAAATATAAGGGCAATCCATGACCTCTTAAAGCAACTTTATCCATGCAGGAAAATCCGTTAGAAGCCTTGCTTTAGCACAAAAAATCCGGAACAGTACAGGCTATTCCGGATTTTGGTTGATTTCAACTGAGTCAAATTTCTTCCATCTATATTTTTTTGTGGAAAGGAGTAGGGGCACAATGAATGTATTACTCAACTTGAGGTTTTGACTACTCTGCTGCTTGCTCTCCTTCGGTCAATCTGAAATTGCTTACCGTTTTTCCCTCCAGGTGTTTGCTCCATTTCTCTAGCAATGGTTTTTCTAAAGAAAGCTCTCTGTACTCATCAGGGTTCATTATAGGCAAACCTTTTACAATTGGGTAAATCCTTTTGCATTGAGTGCAATGGAGCCAGCCTTCTAAAACACGCTTCTCGGTGTCTTCTGTAATTGTAGTAAGCGTTAAATCGGCTTTATCAAATGGACAACATAGTTTATTTATAGTGGATAATCTCATGTTTGATTCTTTTGAATTGAATTAAAATAATTTTGAAGGGCCATCACTGGGTTTTCATTTTGCATCACCCCGGATATGATGGCAATTCCCGAATAGGGGAGTGCATGCAACTCATTCATGTGCTTGGTCTTAATTCCCCCTGCTAAAAAAACAGGAAGGGCTGTAATTTCAGCAGCTTTCCTAATGGAGTCGAAACTAACCAAGTCACAATGTTGCGTGGTGGATGTAGGGTAGACGGAGCAAAAAGAAACATAGTCGAAGCCCAGGCTGTCTGCCTGATGGATCAGATTCATGTCATTATTTACAGTCAATCCTACCAAATGATTCTTTTCGGCAAATTTAGGGATTCTGGATAGATTTACCGGAATGCTGTCCAAATGAATACCATCAGCATGGCTCAGCTTCAGCAAATCCCATCGGTTATTTACCAATATTGGAAAATCATAAGCTGCAGCCATATTGACTACTTTGTTGGTAAATGCCACCGCATCCTGCTTTTCCCCAAAATGATCCCAAATTTGAACGGCAATAAGTGGGAAGGTAAATAACTGCTCTAATATAGAAAATAGCTCGTCTTCAGTTTTGTCTGATGGGTCAATCACCAGATAAATCCCTTTTTCCGCTTTCAAGTTTAATTTTTTCATTTCCATCCTTTTTTATACGCTTCATAAAATGCAGCCCAATAAGGATCGACAGATTGATAGGGTAAAGGGGTAAGTTTGTCTTCCTTTTGAAGCAAAATACCTTGCCCTGCATCAGTCAGCCGGCCAATTTCAGCACAAGGAATATTTTCCGTATCCAACCGGTCAATAATTTCCTGAACTTTATCTTTTTTGCAGGCGATCAACATGGCTCCTGCGCCTATGCAGTGATTTGGATCCAGTTCAAAAAGTTGACAAACAGCCTTTTGAACTTCGCCGACAGGGATCAATTGTTCTTCTATTACTGCGCCACAATTGGCTGCTGTGGCCATTTCGTAAACAGCTCCCAAAACGCCACCTTCCGTAACATCATGCATGGCCGTGACAGCTTTGTTTTCAGGTTTACCTCTAGCCACCAGCGCATCTTTCAAAGAGCTAGTTTGGTAAAATGAGGCTGCTGCTTGCCGGTAAATTTCTTTCCCAAGTTTGTTGGAAACGGTTTGGGGAAAGCACATGCCCAGAATAGCAGCAGAGGAAATAGCAGCGCCCTTGGTTAGCAGTAAACTGTCTCCGGCCCGGGCTTTGGTACTGGTTAGAATTTGTTCCAGCGGTGCAATACTAATAAAGGTTCCTCCTCCGGCAATGGTGGAGTTTTGTCCTTCCACAAAACCGGTATGGCCTCCGGTGATATTCACTCCCAGGGCAGTGCAATATTCATGAATGTATTGCCAATACACTTTAAAATCCTCCTGACTAAATGTAGCCGGTAAATTCAAAACAAACTGACCGAATTGAGGCGCGAAGCCGGTGGTGGACATGTCATTGGCCATCAGGTGAACTGATAGCCAGGCTGATTCTTGTAAACCCAAGCTAGGGATCAATGTAAGTGGATCACTAGTGAGTGCCATGCCTTGGTCTCCGGCCAAGGCCACCACAGATACATCAATGCCAAAGCCGGGTTTTACCCGAACATTTTCATTGGGTTTTCCGCAGCGTGAGGTAATAAAATTACCCAACAAATGTTCATCAATCTTTCCTGGTTTTTGACTCATTTATTTGACATCATTGAACTGAACATAAAGACCAAAGAAATCCCCGTAGGGCATGTTCCATTGTTGGACAGGAAACCACTTAGGCAAACCGGTGCAAGACCAGGTGATGGTGTAGTCTCGCCCTTCCAATGCTTCTTCGATGATTTTGATAAGGTGTTTTGGGGTGTAAAAGGTAGCAGTAACATAAAAAGGATTCTTACCGAATGCTTGCTGAACCCTACGTCGAAGAACTTTGGGAGAGTTTTTGTTCATCATCCCCATGGCTATACCGTATTTTCCAACCCTTGCTGCTTCACGGATTACCTTGACCGGATCTTTGTAGTATTCGAAAGTGGTAATAAAGGCCAATGAATCAAAAGTATGGTCTTTGAAAGGCATATGGTGTGAATCTGCCATCACCAGATCCCCGTCAAACAAATGAATGGCCTGTGATAACATCAAAGGGGAGATGTCTCCTCCGGTGGACTCAATGCCTATTTCTTTCCACCATCTTGTAAATCTTGTGGTACCACAGCCAAATTCCAATAGGGTTTTCACCCTTTTGTCTTTGGTAACCAGCTGTTCCATTACTTTTTTCTGCCAAACTTCCGCTCTTTTATACCTGCCCTCATACCAAAGTTCATAAGTATCCGTATGGTCTCTGTTGAAGAACCACTCAGGTCTATTTTGCCAGTTTCTTTGTTGCTGTGGGATCAGCCCCATTTTTTGTTTTTCTATTTCCATTTTGTCATTTATTTAAAAAAAAACATTCGACCGGATAAAACCAGTGGAATGTAGCTTCAAATCACAAAAGGAAATCTGGCTTGCATCCCTACGTTGGCATTATCCAAATCAGGTTTCGGGTATTATCTCAGCCGGATTAAAATCCAGCACCCCGTGCATACAATATGGTCACAAAGATATTGAATAACCTATGTAAAGCAAGAAGTCTTGGCTAAGCCTTTATTTATGGAAATACTGAATTAGAAATAATTTAAGGAGAAATCATGTGTGTTTTTAATATTTTCGATAAATTAGATAGTTGTTTAAGGATTTTTGAAAAATAAGATTAGATACATGTCCACGTTAACAAAATTTATTACCTGGAAGAAAGGTAACACAGTAGTTTCATGGGTACTTTTTGGCTTGTTGGTTCAGGTGATATTTAATCGAAAGAACGTACCGAAACATATAGAAGTGCTGGATGATACGCTTACCCATCATTGTTCCAGGACCAAAAGAAACCGCTGGGTGAGTTTTATCAATTTTATGGTGACGCCCAGATTCGTAAGGAGGCTGATTGAATCCCAATTGAATAAAAATATGGTGGACCATGAGCGTGTGTTTTTGTCGCTCGATAAAGAATTGACCAAGGATGATTTTTTTGATAAGGACAAGCCGCATCGGCAAAAGTGGGGCAATTGGTATGGCAACCATTCCTCAGAACCCTTGCGATTTTTTGTACCCGGAAATGGGGATTATAAAAACTTTTCTCCTGAGGGGGAGTTCTGCAATTGGTATGATTACAAAGGTTTGACCGAGGTAAGTGAATTGGTGAAAAATGCCGAGAAAGAAAATAGAAAAGTTCGAGCCGTAGGTTCCGGTCATGCCCTGACGGCAGTGGCTCAATGTGAAGATTTTCTGGTTTGCACCCAAAACATGAACATGACCCAGCGACTTGCCAAAGAATGGATTAAAGAGGAATATAAGGAGGGGTTCGATGTAGAAGTGAATTATGGGAATAAAAAGTCTTTGGAAAAGCACTACCTTTTCGAAACAGGAGGTGGAACCAAGATCAGGCACCTAATAGAAGCCTTGACCTATCATGGCTTTGCTTTGATCAACCAGGGAGGGTCCAGCATACAGTCCATTACCGGAGCAATTGCCACCTCTACTCATGGTTCAGGCATAGGGATTGGTCCGGTATCAGCTTTTGCCAAGTCAATGACCATTGTAGGTAAAGGAGGCAAGATCTATCGCGTAGAACCTACGGATGGGATTACCGATCCGGAGGCATTTAATAAGGACCAAGAGGTAAAAAAATATGGCATAGAATTGATCCAGGACGATGAAAAGTTCAATGCGGTTATGGTTGGTATAGGATCTATCGGGATTGTTTTCTCCATGATTCTGGAAGCCCAACCCAATTACCGGCTGTATGAGGAACGGAAAAGGTACAATTGGGAGGAGCTTAAAGCAGAGATGCAAAAAGAGGATTTACATCATTTCATTAATCAACACCGTCATTTTGAGGTGTTGATCAACCCCTATTGTGACCTTTCTGCAGAAACTGAAGAAGGGCAAAAAAGAAAATGTTTGGTAACCACTAGAAACTATTGTGAAAAATCCAATAGGAAACAGGCCGGCAGGGAGCGGAATTATATTTCTTCATTTATATCAGGAATAGCCATTTCTGGAAGGCTTTCCCCTTGGGTATTCAATAAAAACCACCAGTCCATTCCTGCCATGACCAATAACTCCATTCATCGATTGATTGACCATAGCGGTGATGAAGGCGGAGGTTTTGAGGACGACTGCCGTTTTGTCTTGGACCAGGGCTTGGGAGAGTTAAAATTTTATGGCTATGCCGTAGAATTTGGTTTTCCATTGGAGCGGGTTTTTGATGCAGTAGATTTGATCATTAAGGTTTGTGAAGAGGCTCAGGCCTACCATCACTTATTGGCTGCTCCCTTTTCATTGCGTTTTGTTAAACAATGTGATGCCCATCTATCCATGATGAATCAGCACGATACCTGTATGATTGAATTGGTAAGTGTGAAAGGAGTAACCGGCAGCCTACCCCTATTTAGGCGTTTAGAAAGGGAATTGTTGGATTTCGGAGCCATACCACATTGGGGGCTTTCCGTAGAGCCCTGGTACAGAGCAAGGGTTGAAAAAGCTTTTCCTAGATTTAAAGACTGGGAGCTGCAGCAGGCCTTTTTTGGCGGGGATACTTTCAAAAATGCATTTTTGGAACGGATTCAGGATTCATAATTTCTATTCGGAGTGGTTGTTTAATTATATTGTTTTCAAGTTTCGGAATCCCTTTAAAGTAGCTTTGATACCTAATTGCCTAAACCTATGATAGGATAAGGCCTATGATAAGAGGAATTGTTCAACCCGCTATCGGGGTTGAGGAATAGGTGTGGAATTGGCCGTCCACCGGTTTCACCCGTGGCTATTGTTATTGAAGTCCTTTAGGCTTCTTTCGATTAACTTCAGTTCGATTCTATACTTGCTGGTAAAATTAGGTTTATTTAGTCAAGCAGTTCCCTTCCTTAAATAGATACAGGAAAGACAGATAAGGTAAGTCCCCCTTTCTCTTAAAGGGGGAAAAAGGGGGGCGATCCCAATTCTCTGGAGATTCCTTCGACTTTCTCTACACAAAGCCCCAGCAAAGTCTCGGAATGACGAGGAAACGCGTCACTGCGAACCCTTAGGGGAGGGCAGAGGAGAGGCAAGGGTGTGGCAGTCTCGCTATTGTTGAGATTCCTTCGCCTTCCAACGCGGAATGCCCTCGCAAAGACTCGGAATGACGTAAAATAATCGTTATCGGTCCCTATCTTTCGGCCACTGAGCCTGTCGAAGTGAGCCGGGATGTTCTTGTTACGTTTCATTGCGAACCCTTTTTGGAGAGTTGTTGTGTATGGAAAGGAGTCAAACCTCATTCCGTTGGAGATTCCTTCGACTTTCTCTTCGCGAGGCCCTACAAAGTCTCGGAATGACGAGGAAACGCGTCACTGCGAACCCTTAGGGGAGGGCAGAGGAGAGGCAAGGGTGTGGCAGTCTCGCTATTGTTGAGATTCCTTCGCCTTCCAACGCGGAATGCCCTCGCAAAGACTCGGAATGACGTAAAATAATCGTTATCGGTCCCTATCTTTCGGCCACTGAGCCTGTCGAAGTGAGCCGGGATGTTCTTGTTACGTTTCATTGCGAACCCTTTTTGGAGAGTTGTTGTGTATGGAAAGGAGTCAAACCTCATTCCGTTGGAGATTCCTTCGACTTTCTCTACGCAAGGCCCTACAAAGTCTCGGAATGACGAGGAAACGCGTCACTGCGAACCCTTAGGGGAGGGCAGAGGAGAGGCAAGGGTGTGGCAGTCTCGCTATTGTTGAGATTCCTTCGCCTTCCAACGCGGAATGCCCTCGCAAAGACTCGGAATGACGTAAAATAATCGTTATCGGTCCCTATCTTTCGGCCACTGAGCTTGTCGAAGTGAGCCGGGATGTGCTTGTTACGTTCATTGCGAACCATTTCTGGAGAGGTGGAGTGAAGGAAAAGGGAGTGGCAATCTCATTACATTGGAGATTCCTTCGACTTTCTCCACTCGAGCCCCAGCAAAGTCTCGGAATGGTGAGGAAACGCGTCACTGCGAACCCTTAGGGGAGGGCAGAGGAGAGGCAAGGGTGTGGCAGTCTCGCTATTGTTGAGATTCCTTCGCCTTCCAACGCGGAATGCCCTCGCAAAGACTCGGAATGACGTAAAATAATCGTTATCGGTCCCTATCTTTCGGCCACTGAGCCTGTCGAAGTGAGCCGGGATGTGCTTGTTACGTTCATTGCGAACCCTTTTCTGGAGAGGTGTAGCGTAGGGAAAGGGTGTGGCAATCTCATTACGTTGGAGATTCCTTCGACTTTCTCTTCGCGAGGCCTCTGCAAAGTCTCGGAATGACGATAATAATTTCCGCCTTGTAGATTTTCGGCGTTAAGAAATTTAAGAAGTGATGGCAAGAGCACAGGCACTGTTTGACGAAGTTTTTGGTTTAGTTAACATTAAAAAATCAAGGCCAATGTTAAAACCAAAAACTAAGGAGTTTGCCTGTGTGCGGGAGGCCTTAAATTTTAGTCGAAAAGATACTCAGCGGTGGGGTTTTCTCCTGACTAGCTCCGCTTCAGGACAGGCCACTGAGTTGCTCCGCTTCAGGACAGGTTCCTTACTTTTTTGATCCCGATTCGTTTCACTGCTCGGGACATGCACTGCAGCAAAAAAGTAAAAATGCTCTTTTTAATTGAATGCTGTCATCATGATTGCTGCGTTTTTAAAATGTTAATTCTTGGAAGGACGATTTTTTCAAAATTTTTTAGGCAAATGCAGTTCATATTACTCACGCAAAACCCCAAACCCTGAAAGGGTGAAAATATTATAGCCGAGGGTGTCAGCCCTCGGGATATAATTAAAAAGCATACCTTGATTTTGGCGGTATTGTTGCTTTTTTTTCTGCAACAATGCTGACAAAATCACTTAGAAGATCCACTAACAAAAAAAAAGCTATGAAATAAAATCTCATAGCTTTAGTCAATTAACAATAAACCCAAAATAACCTGCTGTAGGAGAAGGAGTCGAACCTCCACGGAGCAGTTAGGAAAAATACGAGCTCGATATCTTCTTTATCCTGTGATCTCCACCCCCGAGACAGGAGGGCATGTCTGCCAGTTTCATCATCCTACAGTATATATCGGTAATAAAGCTTCCCTTTACTACCCAAAGACCTTTTGTCTTTGTTTGATATGTCAAAGGTAATAAAAAGATTAATAAGTTAAAATTACGGCAATAATAAATGCATATTTTTACACTATAATTATTAAAAATACTATTTTGTTTTATTTTCATTAATTCAACACTTCTAAAATCAACCTAAATTAAAAGATTTGCAATAAATAAAACACACAACCTCGATTTGACAAATGAAGTAACATTTCTTGCCTACAAAACACATCTACCTTGGGAATGAAAACAAGCATTTTCGCTCGTATTCCAGCCTATTTTTAGGAGAAAGAGAGATAAAAACCATCCGAAATCAATATAAAAAACACCGACTTCAACCTCACAAACTCCGGAGGAGTGTCATTTTTATAGCCGAAGGTATCAACCCTCGGGAAATTAGTTATATGTACGTCTTGATTTTGGCGGTATTGTTGCTTTTTTTTGCAACAATGCTGACAAAATCATATCGAAAACAAACGCTTCGAACTCTTTTGCGGGTTTTTGAAGTGGAAAAGGGTGCGCCAGTCTCCCCAATGTTGAGATTCCTTCGCCTTCCAACGCGGAATGCC
>NZ_BAAGVC010000002.1:0-476410 GCF_054781075.1 Cyclobacterium sediminis
TCCGCTTTATCGTGGTACTGTAAGTTAAATGAAACTTCTTAAAAATTAAAACACTTACTATATTTGAAAAACAAAAGTGTCAACCATTTTCAGGACGAGACCGATGGATGGGAAAATAGTGACTGGAATGGATGGACTGGAAGTGATGCCTATAGAGCGGAAAAAGCTTATGCGGAGAGCAGTGGTGGCTATGGTTTTGGAGGATCTTTTAAAGATGGAAGCGGTAAGGAAGTTGGGTTCGTAAACGGGCAGCTTCAAGTATGGTATCCTATGGGAGGTGATTTAGCCTTTCAGGTAGAAGGAAAAGGATTTGTTGATCAGTACTATTTTGGTGCTTGGGGGGATCCGATTGGGGGGAGTAATAACGCCATTAACACCACGTTAAACTTATCTGGCGGAATATTATCAGCTCCAGCTGGAACTATGTCGTTACGCGGATGGGGGCATGATATGCTTCTGAAGGAGAGCCAATGGCTTGGTAATAATGGAAGATTATATTCAACAAAGTTTTATGGGAGCAATAAGTGGCTTTCGGGTACCCAAAAGGCCTTTAGGGCAGCTGGATCAGCTGCCAAAGCTGGGGGAAATATCCTTGGAGGTTTAGGAGTTATGGTAAGTGTAGGTTCGTCTTATAATGCATTTTTGAATGACAGAGATAACACATCCACTTGGGTTGACCTTACTATTACAGGAGGATTATTTATTGGAGGTTTAGCGGCGGGAATAACAGGGGCACCAGTCGTTGCTACCTTTGGGATATTTTATGGAGTCTATCGTCTGACAGTTGGCTCAAACGGAGATGCTTTAATTGATCAATATTTTGGATATCGATGAGAAAGACCTTTTATACCTACTTATTCTGGTGTTTTTATAGCATGGTGCGGAAAAGAAAAGGTGACACAAGCCACCAAAGGGCGGCCGTATTGCTATCAGTTTCTGAATGTTTACTGATAATAGTAATTCTTTCTTGGTTAGGAATAATTTTTTATGATTCAAGTTATAGTTTTTCCTTTAGATCAATAGACTTTAGGTATGTATTTGGTATAATGGTACTGATTATAATAGGTCTTAACTACTTTGTACTTCTCAGAGACAAAAGATACGTTAGAATAAACAGTTTATATAAAGGAAAATATTCTGAGCGAAAGGCTAAAGCAATTGCAATATTTATTCTTTTTATAACCTTTTTTGGCATGATTGCGTCTGGCATTTTTCTAAGTAAAACTATTAATGGTTGGTAATCAAATCATATACCTGTTCAACCCTGCCTGGGTGTAGTATTCACTACACCCTTGTATTCCTAACCTCCTTTGAAATCGTCATCCTTTTTATGCCATTTGCAATGGCTTAAAAAAGCACTTCTTACGTAAACAAAAGTTTGCAATTTTGACTATTGTATGATTTAGGCGGAAATAAACCTCCAAGCTGTTCCTGTTTTCTTATTATTCAGCAATAATCATTTGTATATTCTGTGGAGATAAACTACTTTTAGTTATGAGGGAAGCTTATCAAATCAGCGTTCAGAAAATCCTGCCATGGCAGCTATGGTCCCAGGCTTAAGCCCCTATCATTTTGGGTTTAATAATCCGGTTCGGTACAGTGATCCGCTTGGACTGATGGGGCAGGATGCAGGGATATGGGGTACGGGAGATACCTACGCCTCAAACAATTCCCAAAATCCCTTTGACTTTATGCCCAAATTTACCCGAACCAATCCGGGTTCTGGGAATCATTGGTCGGATGAATATAGGGATCCGTATCATAATTGGATGTCGATGGATACCGATAGTTTTAACGGTATGGATTATATACTTAAGTATAAGTGGATAGATCATCCAGACTATACAGTAAAAGATCCAAAAGGAACTTATGTTACAGCAAAGCAATCTGAATTTGTATTATATCATGCTGTACAGAATAAAGGGATGACAGATTTTTCTAACTTCAACCATGCCTTAAACATAGGTAGCGGTATTTACGGTGCGATGCAGGGTCTTACCTCCAGTCAAGGTTATTGGCTTGGTAAGAATGGGAAATATTATGAAGGGTTTTCAGGTCGTGGACCTAATCAATACACTGGAAGTAGAGGCTCTGCATTAAAAGCTGCTAATACTTATAAATTGGCAGGGAATGCTGTTGTTTTAGGGCAGGTAGTGCTTGGTGGATATATGACTTATGAAGGCTATGTAGCAGATGGTGCCCAATTCGGGTATAATGCCCAAAGGGCAGCAGCAAGCAGTGCGGGGGGTATCGTTTTAGGTTTGGCAGGAGCAGAAGCTGGTGCATTAATAGGTGCTAGTATAGGAGTTTGGTTTGGTGGTATAGGAATATTTCCAGGAGCGGTAATTGGTGGGGTAATCGGAGGTTTTGGCTTCGGTGTAGGTGGAAGCTATTTAGGTAGTCACCTAGGTGAAAGTTGGGTTGACTCTTATCATGGACGTTAAGTAGGTGAAGATGAAAGAAAGAGTTGAATTATGGCTAAACATCATTCATTACTGCTTCTACAAAGCTGAATACAAGCGCCATATGCTATCGAACAAATTAAATCCTTTTGTTCTTCTAGGCAGGATACCGGTAGTAAAGAGGAAATTTAAAGAGCAGGGGACTACCCTTCTGGATTCTACAAATAAAATTTGGACAGACAAACGACTGGGTTTTGGAATCATGATATCTGGCGGGGCATTAGCGGGAATTGTAACTTTTTTATTATGGGGCTTTGTAAGTACTTTTTTAGGCTTTTTGAATGTTTATTTCTTAGTTAAGCCAACTTACGTTTTTGCCTACGCAATACTTTCTTTTATTCTTTGTTACTATAGTGTTTTCAAGGGAGATAAGTATGTCAAGTACTTCAAGAAGCTAGATAAGCGATCAAGGAGTGAGAAATGGAGATATGCTTTATTATCGCTTTTGTTTGTGGTTGGATCAGTAGCTCTGTGGCTATACAGTTTTAGATTTTTACCGAAACTTTAATGCGTTAGCTCTTGCCTAAGACTGGCTTTGAGTAGAAAAGCAGAGAGTAGATCCATAACCGCCAACTGGGTGTAGAATCCTCTACACCCTCATATTCCTAATCTTTATTAAAGTCGAGAATCTTTTTTGGCCATTTGCAAAGGCCTACTAAAGTACCTCTTAATAATCAAAAGATTAAAATTCTGACACTATAAGGCTAAGGCTCCAATATAGCATCCAAACTGATCCAAGGTTTGTTCTATTAACTTTCAGTATTTATTTGTAATCCCCTCCTAGTTATAATTTGCAATTACACCTTTCTATCCACCTTAATAAAATTTAGGGAAACTATTCTAAAATGGCCATTTGCAATGGCCAACTAAAGCCGACACTAGGTTATGATTAAATGGAAGGGAGATAAAATATTTTCGAGATTCTTGCAAGGGCAATAATTCGGGTAAACCGGGCAACTTATTTTTATTTAATTGCCGGCAACCAATCTAGTGTTCCGAAAGCTAATACACTTGACCTTCAACTCAAATTCAAACCAAGGAATACATGTATTTTTAATGGCTAAATGAAATTAATGGTTATTTATCCTTTCCCTTTACATAAATTGTACTTTACGGTGATATTTTTTAAAAGTATTTCAGTATATTACCTGAGGCATTTAATGAGAGAAAAAGCAGATCCATGAAATTTGATAAGTCTTATTTAGTTTTACTATTTACATTTTTTAATATTTTCCTATTTGCACAAAATTCCAGTGGCAAAATTTTTGAAAAAACTATTCAGTGGAAGCCTGAAAATGGGAAAAATGGATGTGATGCAACAATAAACTTAAAGCTCAATTATTATTTAAAAAATGACAGGCCATGGGTCAACATTTCTTATTCCATTGAAAAGGGGAATACCGTTTATTTCGAAGGAAAACAATATGCAAGGCAGCAAATAGGAGAAGAAGCCTACAATGCTATTAGGGTGCAATTCCCAAGATTTGTGGTTGACCTTTATGAAGGCAGTAATTTTATTACATCAATTGGCTTCGATAGTAAAGGAAATATGACCTATGGAGGAGATTGGCTAAACATATTCGAGGGTCATATACATGCAGAACACACCAAGCGAAATCTTCCAAGTGGAGAGAGAGCTAAAGAGATTTTTTTAAGCAATGCATTTTCTATTAAAAATATGCGCCTCACTTATATTGATGCAGTAAATTTCCATTTGGTTAAAATGTATGCTTTGGGTGAAAATGATAAAAGTGCATCAGCTACTCCAAGTACTGACTCCGACCAACCGGTAAGCAACAATAATGGCTACGAAACTTCTCAATCAAATTCCTCAAGCTACCAAAGTGGCACAAGTGCTGCAAATTCACATTACCAAAACGCCTTAGAAAGACAACAAGTTTATACCCAAAATTTAGAAGCCGCCGCTACTCAAATAGTTAATGTGGGTTTAAGTATTGCCAACGATATTCAACAAGCTAGGATTAGGAATGTAAATAATAAGAATGAAAACATAAGGGAATATCTTGAGGAAATTATCCCTTTAGACAAGGAGTGCGAAGCCTTGTATACAACGGATTATTCAGCCTTTCTTGTAAAGGAAAAAACATTACGAAGTTATGAAAACCTAGCCATTGATAATTTAAACTGGCTTATTGAAAAGGAAGGTGACGCAAGGTATAAAAATTTAAAATCAGAAATTTTTTCCAACCAAGTAAATAGACTAAAGAAAATATTGGCGTACAATACGGCACAGCTATTAAAAAATGAGAAGGAACTTGAAAATATGGCGCTAATCAATGAGTTTTATTATGTTAATTTAAATGAACTGATTGATTTCGCAGGAGATTTGTCTACAGATTTGGGCTATCATAACAATAATGTTCATGGATCAACAGGATATGGATTGTTTAAATTTTGGAGAAATTTTGTTGACGAAGAGAAGAGTGAAAGAGCTCGGAAAATGTTAGCCTCCAACGAAACAAATAAATTTTTAGATCCTATCTATGAAATATTTTTTTATACAAGACAAAATTATGTCAGTGACTATTATGACAAAAAAGCCATTGATTTATTTAACGCAGCCAATGATCAAACCAAAAAGTCATTGCTAATTGGTGTGCTTTTTGGAAGAAACTATGCTAAAGATTTAGATTGGGATCAATTGTACATAAAAGATGACCGACTATTGAAGTTGTTTTTGGAAAATACTAACGAAAAAATATATTATTATGAAATTGAATTTAATGGAACCAAAGGGAAGGAAAAAATGCCTTTGTATAAATTTTTAAATTCAAAATATGGATTTAAAAATTCAGCGTCTAATGCCCTTGTAAAAGATTGGTTAAAAAGGGATAAAAAATTAACCGGAAAAAATCCGGATGATTTTGTTGAAGAACAATTGGCAAAAGAAAAAAAAGCCTCTCTTCTTGAAAATGAAAATATTGAAATTAGAAATTTGATTTCACAATCTCAAGTACTGTCTGAAAGTGGAGATTTTAACAAAGCCCTTACACTCATTCAAAAAGCTAGAGAGGATTTCCCTGACAACTATGATTTATTAATAACAGAAGCACATATTTATAATAAACTCAATAATAAAGACCGTTTTTTAGAACTACTCAAGGAAGGAGAAAAGTCAGCTAACGCAAACGATATATTGTTTTTTAATATTGGCGTACTTGAACAAGGGAATGAAAATTATGATGAAGCAGAAAACTATTATTTAAAAGCAATTGAGATTAATCCTGAATATGTTGATGCTTATTATAATTTAGGAATTGTGTACAGTGAACAAGCAACCTTACTTAAAAATGACATCAATAATTTCATAGATCAACCTGAAAAATACGACGAAATCTTTCTAGCCATTATAGAAATTTTCAGAAAGTCAATTTCAAGCTATAAGCATGCAGTAAAGTTACAGGAATACGATTATGACACATTATTTGAGATAGGATTCACCTGTACTGCACAAGCAAATGAAATCGGGAAGCAGGCCAATAAAAAATTAGAATACCCAAAAAAATACGGCTGGCTTTATTTGAAGAGGATGGAAATGTACAATCATTCATTGTTCTTTTTTAAAAAAGCGCAACAATTGGATGATACAGATGAGGACTTAAATCAAAACATAATAATCCTTCAAAAAGTTGTGGATGATTTTAATGAGAAGCGCAAGAAAAAAAGCTAGGCTATCTTGAGGGATTTTAGGCTAGCAGTAATTCAACTTTAGTATCCCACTTTGGCTTCTTTCAGGATTCGGCTGTCTCCCACCTAGTTGTAATTTGCAATTACGCCTTTTATATCTTTAATGCATAATTATTTTAATGCCATTTTTATTGGTAAGCCAAGTCCGATTGTTATAAATGTAAGAACCTAAATAGCATGAATTATTTTTAGAGATTTCGGTTAAGACAGGCATTATTAAAAACCTTCAAGCTTTTTTTCCTCAAGTGCTGCAAGGATACAGGTGTAATAGTGGAGGGTATTAGGGATATCTTCCCTCTTCCCATTGAAGGTGATAGTTTTTTGTAGTTTTATATTACAAGCAGTAGGGAAAAGCCTTGCTGAGCAGATCAGCATACAGATTTACGCTAATTTTAAAAGATGCAATACAGGCTGGTCAAGTCGCACCAATTGTGTAAAGTTTAAACCTTTTTTCCCTTTTCTTCTCTTTTATCATTTGATGGATAGGGGAAATATTTCGAGGCCTTGCATTAACTTTTATGGATCAATTTGCATTTAATTATTATTGATTCAATAAAAAGTTACATTTCACACCAGATCAATCTTAATAAAGTTAAATTTGTGTAAAATGTTTTAGATGTTATTTTTAATAGGTGTAGGATTTAGTGGTTTTACCAGCATCTTTTTTACATAATGACATGCAAAAATTTAAATAAAAATATGGACCGATCAATTTTTGATTTTGCTCCTTTTCCAATGTGGATTTATGATTTGGTAACATTTCGTTTTCTTGCCGTCAACAAGGAGGCCATTCGTTCTTATGGTTATAGTGAGAGGGAATTTCTAAATATAACGATTAAGGACATTCGTCCTCCGGAGGATATCCCAAGACTAGAAAGAGCAGTAAAAGAAGCCAGAACCCGTTCTGAATTGTATAAAGAAAGCCTTTATAGACATAGAAAAAAGGATGGCACTATAATTTATGTACAGATAAAAAGCAATCATATTACATTTAATGGAATAAAAGCTGAGATAGTTACAGCCATTGATCTGACAGACCGCTATGAAAGAGAGCAAAAAATAGAGGGGCAAAAGAATTATTTAAAAGCGATTGGCACCATAAGCCAGTTACTTTTGAAATCCAATGACTGGCTTCAATCTCTAAACGCTTGTTTTAAAATCGTTGGGGAAACCATTGGAATTGATCGGATCTACTTTTTTCAAAATAACCTAAAGGATAAGACCACTTCCCAGAGGTTAGAGTGGAGTGGTGAGGCGATAGCACCTCAGATTGATAATCCTAAACTTCAAAATATTCCCTTCTCAGAATTGCCTTTATTTATGGAAGCTTTACAGAAGAAAAGCTATTTCGAATCCATCGTTAAAGACCTTCCACAGTCGACCCTTAAAACCATGCTGTCACAGCAGAATATCAAATCTATACTTGTCCTACCATTATGGGTTAATGAATTGTTTTATGGCTTTATAGGCTTTGATGATTGTACGCAAGAGCGAGAATTTTCAGAGGAAGATTTTCAATTGATACAAGTGCTTACCACAAATTTGGCCCATGTGATTAAACAACTTGAAGCTTATCAAGAGCTCTCCTACAGAGAAGCAAGGTTTAAATCTTTGATTGAAAATGGAAAAGATCTTATTGCGATCATAGACAAAAACGGGAATTATAATTACGTAGGGCCCACCTCAAAAACAGTTTTGGGAATTGCTCCGGATGAATTTATAGGTAAAAATGCTTTTGAATTTATCCATAAAGAAGATCAACCTCGTATAAAGGATTGTTTGGCTGGAATTTCAACGGTTAAATACATGACCATCGAACCTTACCGTTTTCTGGATGCCAGTGGGGACTGGCGATGGATTCAGACGGAGTTAACAAACCATTTAGATACGCCATTTATTTATGGAATTGTAGCCAATACACATGAAGTTACTGCAGAAGTGAAGCAGGGAAGGATTGAGAGGATGACAGCTTCTTTAGCCAAAGAAATTGGAAAACCCGGGAAATTATCAACCTGTTTCAATCAAGCAATAAGTCAGTTAACTGATTTAAATGGTATCGATTATAGTGAAATTTGGTTGGTCTCTCAGGAAGCAAGTCGATTAGACTTGATTTCTTATTCCTTTCAAAATGAAAAATTTTCTTCGTTTTACGAATACGGAAAAGAACACACCTCTTTTACTCTAGGGGAAGGTCTTCCGGGTTATATTTGGAAAGAAAATGGTCCTATTTTGTGGAAAGATTTACCAACCAGAAAAGAATTTGTTCGAAACCCCGCTAAATTTAATACAGCAATGGGTTTTCCCATTGCTTATAACAATGAGTTTATTGGTTGTATTCTTTGTTTTTCATCAAATCGGGAAGATGAAATAGTAGAGGAATACCATTTGCTTAAAGAAGTCACCCAATTTCTTGGGCCGGTAATTAAGCAAAAAATTACTGAAGAAGAATACCGCAATTTTTTTAATATTTCTCCGGATCCGCATTGTATCATAGGTTTTGATGGATACATCAAAAAGTACAACAAAGCCTTTCAAAAATTGATGGGGTATAAGAAAGAAAAGTTACTCGCTAATCCTATTTATCATTTTATTCACAAAGATGATAAAAAAGAATCCCAAACAAGGCTTCAATCCTTAATCGCTCATCAGTCCTCCCTATCTCATACGTCCCACCCTAAATACGAAGTCCGTTTTGTGACTTCCGATGACCATATTATATGGTTGGTATGGAGTGTTACGGTAATTCAAGAATCGAAAATTATTGTTTCGGTAGCCAAGGACATCACTGAAGAAAGATTGGTTCAAGAAAAATTGGAAGTGGCATATAAGCAGTTAAAAACTGCCCAAAAAATTGCCAAGCTTGGCTATTGGTCCAGGAATCTTGATTCAGAGCTTTCTGTTTGGTCAGAAGAAACGTATCGCATTTATGGCTATTCACCTCAGGATTTTATTCCTACCCAAATTAATATTGCCCAAACCTTCCATCCTGACGATCGACACCTGATGGAAAAAGACCCAATTGGGTTATTAGAGGATAATAATGTTCAAAGTTTTGAACACCGTATATTGACAGGTAAGGATAGTATTAAATGGGTCCATCAGGAAATTCGATTGTTAACCGATAAACAAGGCCAACCTTACGGAATAGAAGGAACCATACAAGACATTACTGAACGTAAGCTATATGAGAAAGAATTGGCACTAAGCAATGAGCGATTTAGGTTAGCCATGAAAGCAAGCAATGAGTTTATTTGGGAGCTTGACCATCAAGCCGGAATAATTACTAGAGGTAAAGGAGGAAAATCAATGTTTGAATTTAATAGTATTGAAGGCTTTAATAAAAAGAGTTCCTGGTTTAGTAAGATTATAACAGAAGATAGGGAGAGGGTATGGGATTCTTTACAAGATACCTTAGCTGATAAATACGAATCCTATTGGAGTTCAGAGTATAAGGTTTTGTCTGAAAAGGGTAGCATTATCTATTTTATTGATCGTTGTTATATATTACGAGATGATGCTGGTAACCCAATAAGGTCCATAGGTTCGGCATTAGATGTTACTTCTTCTCGCCAACAATTAGATAAAATTAAAATTCAGAACAAAAAGCTAAAAGAGATAGCCTGGCTTCAATCGCATGTAATTCGGGCTCCTCTGGCAAGAATCTTGGGATTAATTAATTTATTCGAAAACATAGGTGATGATGATGAGGAAATGACCAGGGATCAAATAATACAAATGATCACGACATCAGCTCATGAATTGGATGGGGTGATTAAGGATATTACCACAAAAATAAATGCAGAAGATATTGGTTAAGCACAGAACGAATGTTTAATTTCCCCGAATTTTAAAGGCGTTTTATTTATAACCGAAGCAATCTGAAGGGTTGCTACGCAACGTCAAAGCCAGGTAGATGAGCGGAGTCGAAGCTTTAGGTTAACATATCCGAAATAACTACTTCTTTGGTTCCGCTCAGGGTCCGGTGATACCATCGCAATTAGCTTTAATTATGTACCGTAAAAGGTCTGTTTACAATTGTAATTCCAGATTAGGGATACTTTTTAGTTGTAAAGACACTGTATGAAAACCAAAATTTTTTAAACTCGGATTATGTAATAGAATTTCTCCGCCCTGACAAGGTCAGGGGTGAAGCCTGTCCCGTGTTTACGGGAAGTGTTGCAATCGCAAGACCATCAGGCTGTTTGGATATTTTAGCGTAGCACCGCTAAGGTGAAATTGAAAACAGCAACCGAGTAGCTGATTTTAAAGCGATTTCAGCACGTAATAGATTGTCTATTGCATATTTCGGGTTAAAATTAAACCTCAGATTGGAGATGTATAAAGCGTCTTAGATAAACTTATTTGCACCAATTTACCCTTTTCCATAAAAACCTGTAGTAGGTCTTGTTTTGTCTTACCGTGGTTGTAAAATACAAAGTCCAGGAAATATTTTTCTAAAAAAATGCCCTAAGCTCTTGCAGTGAAAAGCCCGGTCTTGGTTCATGTGCTCTTTTTAATAGCAAATCATCCTGAATAAAATCATCAAGGAAAATCAAAAAAAAGGACACATAATTTAAAAGGAATCGTTCTCTAAATTTTTTTTGTAAAACTTAAACTTCATTTTATTGATAACATTATAAATTTTCTTAAATTTAGATAAGGTTGAGAAAAATAATTACAGCTAAGCATAAATATATCTTGGAACAATGGGATATGTAGCAACTCATGGTCTAGTTGATAGTGAAATATCCTGCTTGTCAATTGATGCTTAATTATGATTATTGGTTTCTCAAATGCCCGAAAAACTCATGAAATTTAACCTGAACTATGCAATAGCTATTTTATTTAGAATTGAAGTCAGTTCTAGATTAATTGTTTTGCTGTTTGTTTGAGATTTCACTCCTTGGTAAGAAACCTTTGACATAATATTGATTTAAAAATTCAAAAGTGCCTGGCATTAATGACAAACTGAGTAAATAGATTAGGGCATATTTGTTACTTATTCAATAGGGAATTATGGTTGAGCTAGGGGGGTAAAAACTTCGGGTTTGCAGTAATAATATCTTTTAAAAATGAAAAGGCTCTTGGTTACCAGAGATAAAACTAAAGAATTTTATTATATCGAATGGGCAATTTCCTTAATTGCTTTGCTTTTCGGTGTGCTGGTAATTTTAGGTTGGTTTTACAATGTTAGCCTATTGCAATCATTAATTAACTCCTTCACCAATTTAAAGATTAATACCGCATTGATAATATCACTTTCAGGACTTCATATGGTTATCAATCTAATTTATGAGTCAAGAAATCTTATAATTTTAAAAAGTCTTTCTTTTTTAATATTTGCAATAGGAGCATTTACCCTTTCAGAATACTTTAACTTATTTCCTTTTTCAATTGACAATATTTTGAAATTTGATAACCATTCTAATGGTTATCCTGGAAGAATGGCTCCTTCAACGGCAATTTGCAGTATTTTGTTAGGCTGCTTTTTTTGGGTGGAAAACTCAAAAAGGAGATTGGTACGGAGAATTGGTGTCTTTTCATTAATGTTTATTATTGCCCTCACGATGGTAGGTATCATTGCTTTCATGGAAGGGGTATCTACTTCAGAGAGAGGTATATTTTTCAGTACGATGGCGCTCTCTACATGTATTGTTTTTTTTTCAATTTCAAGTATAAAACTGGTCAATAATCCCAATGCTAATCTAATTGATTTAATCGCTGGCAAACATCAAGGAAGCGTATTGGTAAGAAAAACCATTCCTTTGTTGGTGCTATTCCCTATCCTCTTCAATTACCTATTCATGTGGGGAGTAAATAGTAATTACATCTCTTCGGATTTGAGCCTAATTTCCTTCGCCTCAATTATCATTACCTTAAGCATTTTATACATCAGTTTCCTGGCAGTAGGTTTTAATGAGGAATCTGCAAAAAGAGAAAAAGCAGAGAGTGACCTTAAAAATAACAACCTTTATTTAAAACAATTTAAAGAAGGTTTAGATCGGGCCTCCATCGTTGCAATTACAGATAAGAAGGGGGTAATTACTTATGTCAATGATGTTTTCTGTAAGATTTCTAAATATTCTAAAGGTGAATTGATAGGAAATACTCATGCCATAATCAATTCCGGATACCACAGTCAGCACTTTTTTAGAAACATGTGGAAAACAATCAGTTCCGGTGATATTTGGGTAGATGAAATAAAAAATAAAGCAAAGGATGGATCCTATTATTGGGTTTTGACTGCAATTGTTCCATTTAAAGATGAAAACAATCAGATCACTGAATATATGGCCCTCAGGCAGGATATTACTGATCGAAAAGTAGCCATTCAGGTAAAACTGGATTCTATTCAAAAACTTGAATACAAGAACAGAGAATTGGAGCAATTTGCTTATATCGCTAGCCACGACCTTCAGGAACCCTTACAAACCATTCTAAATTACACCTCATTGCTCTCTAGTAATGAATCAAATAATCTGGATGAATTAGAACAACAAAGCATGCTATTTATTCAGGAGGCTGCAGGTAAAATGCGAAAGCTTATACATGGACTTCTGGAATACAACTTATTAGGAAAAAATTTAGAAAATCATAAAATAGACACACAAAAATTAATCAAGGAAGTAATTGAAGAGGTTAATAACATTATCATTACCAGAAAGGCAACTGTTGAAGTGCTGAAATTGCCCCCAATTTATGGCCACAAGGCCTCACTAAAGCTTCTTTTCGAAAATCTAATTCTAAATGGTATAAAATTTAGTAAGGAAGACCGCCTGCCTAAAATTACTATTTCCGGAGAGCAAGTGAAAGATCAGGTAGTTATAAGTGTAAAGGACAACGGCATAGGTATAGATAAAAAGTATCATGAAAAAATTTTCGATATTTTTCAAAGAATAAATAAGAGGGAAGCTTATGAAGGTCTTGGCATAGGCCTTTCTTATTGTAGAAAAATAACTGAATTGCATGGGGGAAAGATCTGGGTAGAATCAACTTTAAATGAAGGAAGCGTATTCAAAGTATTGATAAACCAACATAGGAATGACTAAAAAATTAAAATGTGTATTGCTAATTGATGATGACAAGTCCGCAAATTTCCTGCACAAGTTTGTCATCAATAAAACTGGTCTAGTTGAGAATATTGTGGACGTACAGAGTGGGGAGGAAGGCCTTGAGTTTCTACGACAAAAAGAAGATAGTAAATACCCTAAAACTGATTTAATTTTTCTTGACATCAATATGCCTGGGATGACAGGGTGGGATTTTCTGGAAGAGTACAACAAACTTGATGAAAGTCTGAAAGGTAAGATTATGATTATCATGCTTTCCACTTCAGATAATCCTGAGGACAAGGAGAAAGCTTCAAAAATAGGAACTGTACACGATTTCCTTAATAAACCCTTGACCGTGGAAAGGTTTACAAAAATTGTAGAACATTTTTTTTAGCGACTTGCCTATTTTCAATGTTGCAACTATTAATAGCCTTTACCAAATCCAAAATACCTGCCCATTCAGCTCCGCTCAGGGTCCGGTGATTTTATCGGAATATAATTGACAAATCTCCTTAAAAAGGTTCCTGTCAAGCCTTTACTGCCCCAGGTTTGAATTTGAGGAAAACAAGACGACCCAATAATAGCCATGGGAAACCATGCATAATGAAATCTCCCCAATCGATTAATTGCATGCCATTGGCACCACCGGCTATCCACTTAATTTTTCCCCAAAAATGGGGTTCCGGGAAAAAGGGTGCCAATCCCAACCATGCGCACATGATCAGCACCAATGTCCAATTATTAATGGGATTCTTAACTGTGTTGACTTCTTTTCTGACCATGCTTTTCATCATTTCTTATCCAAAGGTAAAAAGACAACATCTTCAATATGGTGACAATGGTTACAGAAGTTAATTTTATCCCAAAATAAATTATATGACTATTTATAAAATTTAAAATATAGGAATAATAGTAGGCCTAATAAAAGTGCCATGCCCCCGATAAAAGGATAAACGCCTACATTACTGATGAGCGGAAGGGCGATGCCTGTGACAATCCCCCCACCAACAATAGGTTCATAAAGGGGTTGCTTATAGCTAAAGGTGGAGGTGAATTTTTCTGCTTTATTGCCCGCTCTTTTGATCAAAATTAATCCAATGGCTGTGGTGCCGGTAGATTGACCAAATTCTCCTAAGGCTCTTAATCGCCATTCTTTGGGAAAGAAAATTTTCCCCATCAAAAAATAAATGGCAATATTATAGCCTACGCCGGCTCCACCAAGAATTAATAATGGGGCCAAATTATCCGTCAAAGCTTTAATGGAAAGGCTTCCAATGGCGGCCACAATAAGTAGGTCCAGTGAGAGGTTGGTGATATAATTGATGTGCTTTCTACTGATATAGCCTGTTAATTTTGCTTTTTCAGCTATCACTTGTACGGCTAAACCAGACAGCATGGCCACGGGAAACAATGGAATGAATTTATTTATTTTTGACTCTTCTTGAGAAAATATAGCCATCTCACTATAAGCTAGCCCTTTTAAAAATAACCAACCTAAAATTATGGTGAGCCCAACGATGGCTATCTGTAATGGGAAAGACACCTTCTTTACTTTTTCCAAGTTGTCATCTTTCTCTCCATTGTCCGACATTTTCATATCATGTGTTTCCTCCTTGCCATTTACATTAGACATAATGGTGCCAAAAATTATGGCAGAAACTAGCCCTATAGTGGCAATACCAAGCCCTAAGTCTACTCCCTGTTCAAAGTCTATGGCAGAGAAGGTGTTTTTCAATCCGGCCACGGTACCATGTCCTCCCTGAAAACCAATGGCAATCAAAGCACCTGAAACTACATCGATGTCAAACATCGGTTTAAGCAGGAGTAGAGCAATAAGCAAGCCCACAATATATTGCCCAAGGGCTAGGGTGTAACCAAAGCATAGATTGGGCATGCTTTTATTTAGGATGGTCTTGAAGTTGGGGATATTTTTACCAAGGAATAGGCCCGCAAAAACCACTACAATCAAGTAGGCCGGAAAATCCTTCCAGATATTTATACTCTCCTCAGGAAGCAAACCCTCAGGTAGCGCACCTATTCCGATGCTTTTAGAAATAAGGGGGCCTAGAAGATCCGGCCCAAGCAGTAGTGCCAGCACACCACCAATTAGCGAGGCTGGGATCATTAATTTTTTTAGAAAGGCCTCTTTAAGCACATAGGCAATAAAGAGGAAAAGGGTAATCAATAGCAAGGCATTAAAAAACTCAAATGTCGCAAATTTCTCCATGAATCTGTTTGATTTTTGTACGGTGAATTAATTCCGGATTGATTTAAAATGGCCAGGGGGTTTAGGTGTATTTGAAAACTGTTACAATGTTAAGGCTGTCCGTAAATGCGGAGTTTTATCAGCCATTTAGATAATTTAAGTTTATCCAAAAAGACTTTATCCGTTTTTCAATAGGATGCATGTTGGAATTCCGATTGCCTATTGAGAGGATAAAGCATTCAATTCACCCCTTTGTTTTGCCATAATATTTGGCAACTAAATTTGTTTTTGGTCATTCTATAGGGCAATTATTGGAACAAAAGTTTTGCCAAAAAATAAAAAGTACAGCTTTGATTTTTATATAGTTAACAATAATAGGAAACCCAAATTGAAGTTCCTTTTTTGAATTATTATTGAGATTAGCCAACCGGTAAAAGGTGCATTATAAATAAAATGAGCATGAGCTTTTTTAGCGAAAGCGTTGTTTTATTGGCTTTTGGAGTGTTTGTTGTCAATTATTCCTTGGTATCAGTTGATAATCTACCATAGAATCACATCCAAAACTTGGCTGTGATTGCAATTATCCCTCTCTCAAAATGAGTTCTGAAATTTGCGAAATAGTACGGTAAAGGTCATCTGCAATAGCCTAGCCCAATCTATGGGTTTTTTTAAAGGACTTTGTATCGATTATTTCACCGTTGATTTGAGCCAAATTTCGGCCAATGCCGGCCAGGTCTCTCCGGCAGGGTTGCCATTCCTTAGTCCATAGCCATGTCCTCCTTTGGGAAGTAAGTGTAAGGAAACAGGGATTTTATTGTCCCTCAATGCTGTGGCAATTACCAAAGCACTATTGGCATGCGCATCGTCGGCTGTAGCAAAAAGAAACATAGGAGGAGTGTTGTCGTCAATTTTTAGTTCAGGAGTAAGGCTTCTATTTTCACCCTTGTCAAGGTAGGCAGGGTAGATCAACATGGCAAAATTTGGCTTGGAGGATAATTTGTCCTTGGCATCCTGAGCTTTATAGGTTACCTCATTGTACCGTGTACTTGCGCGGGCTGCCAAACTTCCGCCTGCTGAAAACCCAATTACGCCAATCTTTTCAGGATCCAATTTCCATGCTTCTGCTTCGCTTCGGACAATGCGGATCGCCCGTTGTATGTCGTTCAATGCGCCTTCCTGCTTTTGCGGTACCCGGTATTCCAGGACAAAGGCTGTGTAGCCCAAAGTATTCAACCATTCAGCTACCTCATAACCTTCTTTATCGATGGCTAAAATACGATAACCTCCTCCGGGGCAGACAATAACGGCTGCTCCATTGTTTACTTTATCATCCGGTAAAAAAACCTTTAAAGTAGGATCGGTTACATCGGTCAACCTGGTCACTCCTCCACTGTTGTTATCTGTGACCACTGCCGGGTGTTTCGGGGCTGTTTCTCCCGGCACTTTATCCGGCCAAATGTGAATGAGCTCGTCATTTTGAGCTTGCGCAACGAAAACAAGTGAGAAAAAAAAGGAGCAAAGGATAAGCATTACTTTTTTTGGCTGCGGTTGTGTTTTCATGGGAGGCTTTGGTTGTTGACTTTTAGAATCAATTCAATTTCATAAATGGTTCCGCTTGTAAATTCCCTTTTAAATAAACGTCAAGGAAGTAAACGAAGCTTTAATATACCCTAAAAAAAATATTCTACCAATAGCTAATCATAGCAATGGTAGAGAGTGGTTATCTAAAAAAATAATAGTTGAAATTCTTAAACCCTGAGTTAAAAATTAACAGAAAAGAGGGAGCGTGATTTTTTTTAACCAGCTCTGAGTTGGTCTGCTTCTGGGTAACCTTCATTAAAAATACGATCTAAAAAAATATAGACCTAACCAATAGGCGGCCTGTTAGAACCACCTATTAGGGATTTACTCCTCCATCTTCAATTCACTCTTCAGCACTTTGATGGTCAGAACATTATTGTCGGAGGAAATTATTTCCCATTCCTTTGCTGTTTCGCCTCCCCAGAATTTGCCCTGAATAGTGATTATCTGATCATTTTTGGTCCAGCTTCCTTTAAAATCATTGGTGACAATGGGAGGTGTGCCACAAAAACCACTGTTGGCACGGTGAATAAAAGTGCCATCGCTTAGAAAGCGATAACCATAAGTGTTTTCCTGCAATTGGTCAACTTTCTCCATTATCAGCTCATGCTCATTATAAGAAATATTGCTCCAAGAGCCCACGGGCATCGGGCCTGTTTCTGAAGCTGAAAGTTGAGGGTCTTCCACACAGGAAACGATAAAAAATAAAGTTATCAATAGCATTGTAAATGTGTTTTTCATCACTGTTTTTATTGGTTTTTCCCTTGACGAAGCCTAAAAAGGTTTTGTTGAGGTTATTATCAAAAAAGATGGGATTTTCTCTGCCACTTTTTACCTTTACATCATTTCCTTTGGGAATTGTTTCCTAAAAAGGTGTTAACTTATACAAACCTATACTTAGGCTGAAGAAAGATATGGATTTGTAGCTTTTGAATGATCCCTACTGAAGCGGTTGATGGTTATTGAATTTGCAGTAAAGCCTGATGAGAGCTTTAGCGTGAGAAAAGATTTCTTTTATTAATTAGTAACGAATGCATTTACTGAAGAAGACCCTCCTGTTAATACCATTGATTTTATCAATAGCCTTTCAACCCATATATGCACAACAAATCAACAATGGGAAAAGGCCAAACATTGTTTTTATCATGGCCGATGATTTGGGTTATGGCGACTTGGGTGCATATGGACAGGATTTGATCCAAACCCCCAATATAGATGCCTTGGCTAAGGAAGGTATGGTATTTAGTCAAGCCTACGCCGGGGGACCGGTATGTACCTCATCCAGATCTGTGCTGATGACCGGCCAGCACAATGGGCATACAGTAGCCAGAGACAATGTGCCACATTATCCTACATACCTCCAGGAAGGAGATATTACCTTGGCTATGGTCTTGAAGGAGTCCGGATACCGGACGGGAGGGGTAGGAAAATGGTCCTTGGGAGATGCCAAAACGGAAGGTCGAGCCACCAATATGGGCTTTGATACTTGGACGGGCTATTTAAATCAGGACCATGCCCATTACTATTACCCCAGTTACTTGGATCATGACGATAGAAAAATACTATTAACGGATAATCCCATCCTAAGAAACAATTACAGTCATGACATTCTCACCAATTCGACTTTAAATTTTATTCGCAAGCATAGAAAAGCGCCCTTCTTTTTTTATGCTGCCTATACCAGTCCTCATTTTTCTGCCCCTGAAGAAGATGAGCATGGTTTGACAGTTCCTTCCACTTACCCCTATACGGAAAAAAATTGGCCTGAGGCAGCCAAAAAATATGCAGCCATGATTTACCGTCTTGATAAGGATGTGGGCAAAATTGTGGCTCTTTTGAATGAGCTAGGCCTTAGGGAGAATACCTTAATTGTCTTTACTTCAGACAATGGAGGACACAGCAATGTGTGGAAAAAATTCAGGACCAATGGAAAGCTAAAAGGGTATAAACGAGATCTGTATGAGGGAGGGATAAGGGTACCTTTTATTGCAAGTTGGCCCGGTGTAATCCCAACCGGGCAAAAATCAGATGAGCCGATTGGTTTCCAAGACATGCTACCAACTTTTGCCGAACTGGGCAGGGCTCCCGTTAAGGCGAAGATTGATGGGGCCTCTGTTTTTGAGGCTCTGAAAGGCAATCCATTACCCAAAAATGAGCGGGTATTCTATTGGGATTTTGGTCATACCAGAGAAAGGTATGATCAGGCTGTGAGAATGGGTAAATGGAAAGGAATCCGAAGAGGGCAGGGCCAAGCGATTGAAGTATACAACCTTGCCGAGGATATTTCTGAACAATATAATCTGGCGGATGAAAATCCGGAGTTGGTAGAAAAAATGGACAAGTTAATGGATGCCATGGTGGTGCCTTCTCCTAGGTACTCGGTTGGTGAAATATATACAGGAGGTCCCATTTGGAAAAAAGACTGGTAAAGGGATGCATTCATTTCAAGTAATGAGCAATTTCTTTTTGTACATAATCGGACATAATCTTGTACGGAACCGTAGCAAGGAAGGGCTTGATATTGTCTTCAAGCCCTTGAATCCTTATTCAAGGGCCTATTATTTTTTGGCACTTAATTGGCCTTTATTTTCCCAAAAGAAAAATCCATTTAATTCATGAGAATATTTATCGGAATGATCCTTTGGGCCATCTTATTGGTGCTTTGCTGGCCTTTAGCCTTAATTGTTTTATTGTTATACCCTATAATATGGTTGGTATTACTGCCATTCCGCTTGCTGGGATTTGGGGTAACCCTTACCCTTTCCATGATATTTGCCTTGTTTATGTTGCCATTTACCCTGATGCGGGCTTAATTACCTCTTGCTTATAAGGAGCAAACCCATATAAGTAATCGCCGCATTTACCAGAAGGATTTCAAAGCCAAACTGAAAGCCATTGAACCAGCTGGCAGCGTTCCAGTCCAGGATAAACGAAAGGACAGGGCTTAAAAGACAGATAAAGGGTACCCATTTGTCCCTGACGCTAAATCTATTACTAAGTCCAAAGGCAAATAGACCGAGCAAAGGCCCATAAGTGAAACCTGCTGCCTTGAATACGGCACTTACTACACTTCTGTCGTTCACCTCATTGAATGCAACAATGGTTAGGAAAACCAAGAAGGTAAATCCAATATGGATCCAACGTCTGGTTTTATCTTGGTCGATGTTATTGCGCTCAGGAAGGTTGACAATGTCTATACAAAAAGAGGTGGTCAAGGCCGTTAAAGCGGAATCGGCGCTAGAAAAAGCTGCAGCAGTAATCCCCAATAAAAAGACCACACCTGCCAGGGTTCCAAAGTGGTTCAATGCCAAGAAAGGGAACAATTCATCTGTGGCCTTTGGTAGCTCAATGCCATTAACTTCTGCGTAATGGTAAAGCAATACCCCTAAACTTAAAAAAAGTAAGTTTGAAATAAAGAAGGTAATGGAAAACCAGAAGATGTTTTTCTGAGCATCCTTTTGATTGCGACAGGTCAGGTTCTTTTGCATAACGTTCTGATCCAGCCCGTTCATGGCAATGGTAATAAAAATACCACCTGCAAACATCTTGAAGAAATTCTGGCTAGAATTGCCTCCCCAAACAAAGATGGAGGACAAATCGCTTGCTCCAACCACGGTCAATAATTCAGAGGTACTTTTGTCCAGGTGTTTGCCTATTACCACAATGGTGATCACCACCGCCAAAAGCAAAAATATGGTTTGTAGGGTATCTGTCCATACAATGGTTTTGATGCCACTTTTATAGGTATAAAGCCAAATCAGCACCATGGTGGTCAATACAGATGCATAAAAGGGAATATTGAAGGCGTCAAAAAAGGCAAGTTGTAAGACAGTAGCAGCCAAAAAGAGCCTAAAAGAGGCACCGATGGTTTGCGAAATAAGAAAAATGGTGGCTCCAGAAAGGTAGGCTTTCTGCCCAAATCTTGTTTTGAGGTATTCGTAAATTGAGATCAGGTTTAATTTGTAAAAGAGCGGTATCAATATCAGGCCAATAACTGCATAGCCAACCATGTTTCCCATTACAAATTGCAAATAGGCCCATTGCGTGTTGCCTACCTCTCCGGGTACGGAGATAAAGGTAACCCCTGATAAGGCAGCACCCACCATGCCAAAGGCCACCAAGAACCATGGGGATTCCCTGTTTCCTGTATAAAAAGTTTGGCTATCAGATTTGAGTGAAGTGAGGTAACTTATCAATAATAAAAGTGCAAAATAAGCGGCGATTACACCAAAAACGAGCAATGGACTCATGGTTCTCTTTTTATAATATATTTTTTATCCCCAATGATAGGCATTTTCTTTAAATCATTTTAATGAGACGCCACAAATTTGGTATCTTTCAATCGAATTTGATTTGTTTGAAAGTATGGCCAATTATATTGAAAATAGCATAAGCTTTAATGCTGCGAGACATCTAGTACTATCTTTAATTGATTTAGCAAAAAAAGGATTGCTTACTTTAATTTTGCTTTCCATTAATTTTGTCTCACTTTTTGCACAACAAACGCCTCCTTTTTTGGCAGAGAAATATGAATATTGGGCAGATTCGGTTTTGGCTAACTTAAGTCCTGAAGAACGAATTGCACAGTTGATTATGATTCCAGCCTATTCCAATAAGGACAAGGTTCATGTGGATTCCATTGCAGGTTTGGTGAGAGAATACGGTGTAGGGGGGATCATCTTTTTTCAAGGTGGACCGGTTCGTCAGGCACAAATGATCAACCAATTCCAACAAATTTCCAAGGTGCCATTAATGATAAGCCTGGACGGAGAATGGGGGCTCAAAATGCGATTGGACAGTACGGTTCGTTTTCCTTATCAAATGGCTTTGGGAGGATTAACAGATGAAAGCCTGATTTATGAAATGGGGGCAGAAGTGGCCCGCCAGGCAAAAAGAGCCGGAATCAATGTGAATTTTGCGCCGGTGGTGGATGTCAACAATAATGCGAATAACCCGGTAATCGGCTTCCGTTCCTTTGGTGAGGAAAAAGAAAATGTAACCAGCAAATCATTGGCTTATATGAAAGGCATGCAGGACAATGGTATTTTGGCTTCTGCCAAGCATTTTCCAGGCCATGGAGATACAAATGTAGATTCACATTATGGGCTTCCTGTGCTTCATTTCTCCAAAAAACGGCTTAAGGAATTGGAGTTATACCCTTTTCAGCAATTAATGGATCAGGGATTGGGCAGTGTAATGGTGGCCCATATGGAAATCCCCGTTCTTGATAGTACAGTAAACAGCCCCTCTAGTCTTTCCAAACCCATTGTTACAGACTTGTTGAAAGATGAAATGGGTTATAAAGGGCTGATTTTTACAGATGCTTTAAATATGCAGGCTGTCGCAAAATATTATCCTCCTGGAAAGGTAGATGCCAAGGCTTTGCTGGCAGGGAATGACATGCTGTTAAATACCATGAATGTGTCTGCTGCCATTGCGGAAATAAAAGCTGCCATAACACGTGGTGAGATTAGCCAAGAAGAAATAGATAGAAGGGTATTAAAGGTATTGAAAGCAAAAGCCTGGCTTGGACTAGACCAATGGGCACCTGTAGAAACAGATCATTTGATTGCTGACTTGAACAATTCTTCAGCCAACTTTTTAGCGGAACGTTTGACAAAGGCCTCCCTTACACTGCTTAGGAATGAAGAAAATGTATTGCCGGTAAAAGGACTTGAAAACACAAAAATAGCAAGCCTATCTTTAGGAGCGAATCAAAGAACTGAGTTTCAACACCAGCTAGAAAGGTACAGTCCAATGGATCATTTTGTTTTCCCAAAAGAAGGGGATGTGAATGATATAATTGCCTTAAAAGAAAACCTTGCCGGTCACCAGTTGATCTTGGTAGGCATTCATGGACTTGGGATAAGACAAGGGAGAAACAACTTTGGAATAAGTCCTGAAATGGTAACCTTATTGAGAACACTAATAGAAAGCCATACTGTAATAGTAAGCGTTTTCGGTAATGTTTATAGCTTGGGGAAAATTCAGGGATTGGAAAATGCGGCCGGGGTAATAGCGGCCTATCAAGAAACCCCTCTTACACAGGATTTAACTGCCCAAATGATATTTGGTGGAATTGGTGCGCAAGGAAAATTGCCTGTTACCATCAACTCATTTTTTAAGCGAGGAGACGGGTTGCAGTTAGAAGGAGGGATTAGAATGGCCTACACATCTCCCGAGGGAGTTGGATTGTCTTCTAAAGATTTGGCAGGCATCGATTCCATTATGCAGCTAGCGGTTAAAGGCAAAGCCATACCCGGAGGACAGGTTTTAGTGGCCAAAAGTGGTAAGGTTTTTTACCACAAGGCTTTTGGCTACCACACTTATGATTCCTTAAAGGAGGTGAAGCCGGATGATTTGTATGACCTTGCCTCTGTAACCAAAATTAGTACTTCATTGGCTGCATTTATGCATTTGAAGGGTTTAGGAAAGTTTGATGAAAACAATACCTTAGGGCATTATTTAACAGCGGCAAAAGGAACGAATAAGGAGGATTTGAAATACAAGGATATTTTAACGCATCAGGCCAGATTACGTTCATGGATTCCCTTTTGGATGTCCACTGTAAAGAAAAACGGGAAGTTCAGATGGTTTACCATGAAGAAGGATTCTTCAAAAAGATTTCCTATAAAGGTTGCAGATAGCCTGTACATTCACCGTAATTATGCAAGGAAAATTTATAAGGAAATATTTTCCTCCCCTCTTAATGCCGAACCGGGATATGTTTATAGTGATTTGTCATTTATTCTTGCACCAAAGGTAGTAGAAGAGATCACCGGCGAGTCCTTTTATTCCTATTTAGAAGAAAACCTTTACAAACCCTTGGGGGCCGGATCGCTTACTTTTAATCCTTATTTAAAATTTGAATTGGATAGGATTGTTCCTACTGAATATGATTCTGCTTTTAGAAAACAGCTTTTACATGGAATGGTACATGATGAAGGGGCAGCAATGCTCGGGGGAGTGAGCGGCCATGCCGGATTGTTTGGCACAGCCAACGATGTGGCCAAGCTGATGCATCTTTACCTAAATGATGGGTTGTATGCTGAGGAACAGCTCATTGCTTCGGGAGTGGTGCATGAATATAGCAAATGCGTATATTGCGATGAGGGAAATTATAGGGGGATGGGATTTGACCGGCCCAATAAACCGGGTGATCCAAATGGAAATGCTGCTCCGAGTGTCTCGGAAAAGAGCTTTGGGCATTCAGGCTTTACCGGTACCTATACCTGGATAGATCCTGAAAATGAAATCGTCTATGTTTTCCTTTCCAACAGGGTTCATCCAACCAGGGAAAATCGAAATATTTACAAACTGAATTTGCGAACAAACATATTAGAGGAGGTCTATAAGGCTATAGAAAAAGCAAAGAGTAGATAGTAAATAATCCTTTTATGCTAAGTCACAAGTGACGCATTGATGTAAGCTGAAGTTATAGACAGGCACCCGCTGATAAGTATAGGTTATTCTAATACCATAATAATAATAATAATAATAATAATTGGGGAATAAGATGGGGGAAAGTTGTTGAAAGGAGGCCTTTTTTTTGCTTGTTGGTCAAGTTTAATACTCACCTTCCACTATTTTTCTCTTAAGATTTTTCACCTTGTCTAAAGTAAGCGGCTTGACAATATAATCACTGACATGCTCATATTTTTTGGCTTTGTCCATTTCGTCTTTGTTAATGGATGAAGAAATCACAAAGATTTTAATGGGATGATCTAAAGTAACCTCTCCAATTTTATCCAATAATTGCCAACCATTCATCAGAGGCATATTGATGTCAGTAAGGATAACATCTGGAATAGGTTCATTGTTTTCAACCCGCTGGCGAAAGTCTTCCCATGCTTCTTCACCATTTAAGAAAAACAGTGCTTTTTTGGTAAAAGCGGTTATTTCTATAATTTTTTTAGTCCCAAAATTATAAAGTGGGTCATCATCTACTATGTATGTTAGCCCTATCTCACCCATAAAAAGTATTTGTTATTTGAAACATTAATTGAAGATAGAGATTTCATATAGACTATCACTGGTTAAACTATTCAATACTATCTAGTAAGGGTCAAGAAGTTAATCTTCCTTAAAACAGCATCTTTAGTCGTTGTGGGTGGCCAAAACGCCAAAGAACTGTTTCATGTATGTTTGGCAACTCTCTACAAAAAATAACGAATTGCCAAACAAACCTAAATTTAAATCATTTAATTTAATTTTTTCTATATTTAGCTTTAATTTTTCCTAAAATGGAGACGAATATCAGATCTCAATTGTATAATTAGATTTAAAATGTTTCAAATCAAAGTTTGTTTTATATAGGGCTTGGTCGTTTCAATAAGAACATATTTTTCTATGAAGGGGCATTTTTGTTTTTTTTCATTTACTTTACAGTATTAAAAGTGTTAAGACCTAAATACAACCTTTCTATGAAACCATTATTTTCGATTGCGGTAATTTTATTATTTATAGCTTTTGGCTGTCAGTCAGGAGGAAATGTAGAAACAAGTGAAGAATCAAAAGAAATGAAAAATACTTTAAGCGCTGAAAAACCCTTATTGAGGCATGTAGTCCTTTTTTCTTTTAAAGAGGAGTCAAGTCCAGAAGATGTAGCCAAAGTTGAGGAAGCATTTATTGGGCTTCAAGATAAAATTCCTCAGATTGTAGGTTTTGAATGGGGGACCAATAATAGTCCTGAGGGATTAAACAAAGGGCTGACCCATTGTTTTTTGCTCACTTTTGAGAGTGAAGAAGACAGGGACGCTTATTTGCCTCATCCTGCCCATAAAGCATTTGGCGAAGTGTTAACGCCTCATTTAAAAGATGTTACTGTGGTTGATTACTGGACCAAATAAATTTAAATGGATAAAGCAATGCCATTTCAATTTGATGGCATTGCTTTATCCATTGGTTGTGATAAGTTATCCCATTGTACCACAGCCTGTAGAATTGGAAAAATGCTGCATTTAAATCTATTACTTAATGTTTATGCGGTAAAGTTTTTTCATCCATGCTTACATCTTTCTCAGAACGAATCTGCATGCGGTAATATACCAGGATTTCCTCGGCGCCTTCAGTCAGGACGGCATCTTGAGCAGCTTTGGCAATTGCCATTAATTTTTCTTCCGGACCTTCCATTACAGTTTCGAAGGGAGTAACCTCGTATTTCACTCCTGATGCAGCAATAACTGCTATGGCTTTGTCTACCAATTCGTAGCTGTCCCGGTCTTTACTTTTAGGGACTATCTGGATTCCAAGATTTATATTTTTCATGATGCTATTTATTGAATTGATTCATGGTTTTTTCCAGCCCTATAGTGCTAAACGCTGTGATCATGTCAATGGTTTTGTCCATATATATTGGCAGGGTATCGATTTCTTCCTGTGACCACCTTCCCAATACATAATCTATTTGCCTACCTTTTGGGTAATCATCACCAATTCCAAACCTGAGACGTGCATAATTTTGGCCACCTGTTAGTTCTTCGATATTCTTTAAGCCATTGTGCCCGGCGCTAGATCCTTTGGGCTTCAATCGGAGTTTGCCAAAAGGGAGAGCCAAGTCGTCTACTACAACCAAGACATTCTCTTTTGGTATCTTCAAGGTTTTCATCCAGTAATTAACGGCTTTTCCACTCAAATTCATATAAGTGGTAGGTTTGATTAAATGCAATTGTCGACCTTTGTGTTTGAGCAAGGAGGTAAAAGCAAGCCGGTTACTTTCCCAGCTCAAATTCTTCTGATCAGCCAATCTGTCTAATACCAGAAAACCAATATTATGTCTTGTCAATTCATACTCCGGACCGATGTTTCCCAGTCCAACAACAAGGTATTTCATACGCTTTTTCGCCTTTTACAATCTTCAATTTTTAAAACTAAATAGTTATAGCCAATTAGGGAGTAGGGTATTCAATGAAAAACTTCTTTCTAAAGGAGTTAATCCAATAAGCCAGGAAAGTAGGGTAACAGCCTTTGTTTTTCATCAAAGCTCATTAATTCACCAATAGGTTATTGGGCTTCACTTGCATTGGATGGCCCTACTTAAAGGTGAAGATAAAAAAATCCTGTTCCGTGAAAAACAGAACAGGATTAAAATTTTATAAGAGAAATGGCAAGGATTATCCTTCTTCTTCCTCCTCATCGCCTTTCTTACCTCTCAAGGCTCTTGGAACACCTACGGTGGCAATTGTTACGTTTGGACTGTTAAGTAATTCAAACTTCTCAACACTTAGGTCTCCTACTTTTACAGATTTACCCAATTCAAGGGTTGAGATATCAAATGGAATCTCATCGGGAAGGTCGTTAGCAAAACCTTTAACCAATAGGGTTCTGGTTTTGATTTCCAATTTACCACCTTTGATGATACCTGGAGAAGAACCGTAAGGTTTCACAGGGATTTCCATCTTAATTGCCTTTTTATCGCTAAAAGCTAAAAAGTCTGCATGAAGTAAAATTTCACTTACCGGGTGAAATTGCGCTTCTCTAAGAATTGTTTTAATGACAGTTCCTTCAATATTCAGATCCACCATATGTACTTCAGGTGTGTAGATTAAGTCTCTGAATAATATAGCCGGTGCTACGAAGTGAATTTGTTCTTTAATACCCGGTCCGTAAACAACACAAGGAACATTTCCCTCTTCGCGGATTGCGTCAAGAGATCTTCTGTCGAGATTTGCTCTTTTAAACCCTATAATCTCAAGTGATTTCATAATTTATGTTTGGTTAAAATAATAAATGCTTAAATAAATAGTGAACTTATAGAGGAGTTTCCTGTAACTGCATGAATTGCCTTTGCAAATAAATCTGCTACTGTTAACACCTTTATTTTAGAGGATTCCTGTCTTACTGGGATTGTATCGGTTATGACCAATTCTGAAAGAACGGAATTCTCAATATTTTCATAGGCCTTGCCAGACAAGACTCCATGAGTGGCAATGGCTCTAACCGAAGTTGCTCCCTTATCCATTATGATTTGGGCGGCTTTGCACATGGTTCCGGCAGTATCGACCAAGTCGTCTATCATCACCACATCTTTTCCTTTTACATCTCCAATCAACTGCATTGACGCCACTTCGTTGGCCCTTTTTCTGTGCTTATCACAAACGACCATGTCTACCTCAAAATGCTTGGCGTAAGACCTCGTTCTACCCACTCCTCCAACATCCGGAGAAGCAAATATAAGGTTTCCTAAATCCAAGCTTTTTAAATAGGGCACAAAGATAGCTGATCCATTCAAATGATCCAAAGGAATGTCAAAGAATCCCTGAATTTGTCCTGCATGAAGATCACATGTCATGATGCGGTCAGCACCTGCGGATGTAATCATGTTGGCAATAAGTTTGGCGGCAATACTAACCCTGGGCCTATCTTTTCTATCCTGTCGTGCATATCCAAAATAGGGAATTACAGCACAAACTTTGTATGCACTGGCTCTTTTGGCTGCATCTATCATCAGGCATAATTCTAATAGGTTATCTGCTGAAGGATTTGTGGATTGTATCAAAAAGACATTACAACCTCTGATCGATTCATTATAACTTGGTGACATTTCTCCATCGCTGAATTTAGCTAGGGTCAAGTCGCCAAGTGCTTGGCCATAGGATTTGGCAATACTCTTGGCCAAATGGGGAGTATTTGAACCTGAGAAAATTTTTGTCTCGGGCATGATATTATTTTTTTAGGTGGATTTTGTACAAAGGAATAACAAATGTAAGAAAAAAATGATGGTTACCTTTTCTTGATAAAAATAAAAAATTGGTAGTTCATATTTTTGAATCACCTAAAAGCCTTATAATTCTAAATTGTCATAAGTCTCATTTAAATAATCAATTTCTTCTATGATCCGCTGTCCTAGATCAAAAAGGGGTTTGTCTTCTTTGGCTTTTTCTATTTGATTCGTTAATTCTAAAAGGATGAAAAAGCCTGTGGTACCAGCTGAATTTTTTATTTTTTTAATAATTTGTAATAAAAAAATTTTGTCCTGTGACTGGAGAGCTTGTTTTAAATAAGTTTTATTCTCTTGTAGGTTTTCATGGGCAATTTTCAATAATTCCTTTCCTATTTCCTTGTCTCCGTCGAATAGATTCAATAGATGTACTTTATCAAAATGCTTAGGCTTATAAACAGTGTTGCTCTCCAATTCTTCTTTTTCTAATGAATCTGAATTTATAGGCCTAAGAAGCTTAATAATTTTTTCTGTTAATTTGTCCTGTACCAAAGGTTTGCTCATGTAATCGTTCATGCCTGAATCAATGCATCTTTCTTTCTCTCCTTTAACTGTTCCGGCTGTCAATGCTATGATTGGGATTCCTTTGCCATGATCAATTGTCCGAATGGCCTTGGCAGTCTCATACCCGTTCATTATAGGCATCTGAATATCCATTAAAATTAAGTCAGGTTGATTTTTAATCACATGTTCGTAGGCCATTAGCCCATTTTCTGCTTCAATTATATTGATGGTAGGACTTATTTTTGACAAAATTATTTTTGACAACTTCATGTTCACCGGATTGTCTTCAGCAATCAGGATATTAAATTCCTGATTGGTTAAGAAATTTTGATCTATTCCTGATTCTGATGGACTTTGAGAAAATTCACTGTAACTGGGGTTTTGCAATTTTTGAAACACTTTATCAATTTGATGGTTTTTAATTGGCTTAATTAAGCGATGATGTACGTTTAGTTTAACAAGTTTTTCCTTGTCCAACTCATTGTCATTTGAGCTGGATAGAAGTACTACTGGAACTTTCGCTATATTTTGGTTGCTTAGGGATCGGATTTTTTCTATTGTTTCAATACCATTAAGAAAGGGCATTCGTAAATCCATTAACACCAAATCCAACGGCCATTCTTTTTCCAATACTTGAAGGCCTTCCAGTCCATTGGTTGCTTCAAGGCATTGTATGTTTTTTACTTCTAGAATTTCTTTCACCAAATATAGGTTGGTTTGATTGTCGTCCACCACCAAAACTTTGTTTAAGCCATGGTTTTCGCTCCACTTTTCTTTCTCTCCTTCTTCAGATTTCAGGTGAAGATCAAAATAAAACAAGCTCCCTTGGTTGGGCTCGCTTTTTAGTTCGAGTTTACTGCCCATTAAGCCCAATAATTTATTAGAGATGGTTAATCCTAGACCTGTACCGCCAAATTTTCTTGTAGTACTTGCATCTTCTTGGGAAAAAGCATCAAATATTTTAAGCTGCTTGTCATAAGATATGCCTATTCCTGTATCTTTTACAGAAAATCGGAATTTTATCGTTTCATTATTGGGGTCATTTTCGAGGGTTTCTACCTTCAATTCTACCTCTCCTTTATGCGTGAATTTAATTGCATTCGTTAGGAGGTTTACCAATACCTGTCGTATTCTAATGTCATCACCATATACAAATCGAGGTAAATGAGGAGAAAGGTTAAGGATGAGCTCCAGACCCTTTGAATGGGCCTGATAATTTATAATATCCGCTACCTGAGTACCAAGTTCAAATATATCCACCTTGTCAATGGACAATTCCATTTTACCAGCTTCAATTTTTGAGAAGTCTAAAATGTCATTTATGAGATCTAATAAGGAATGAGCCGAATGGTAAACGGTCTTCATGTACTGAAGCTGGGTCTCAGTTAAAGGTGTTTTCATCAATAAATCAGAAAAACCTATCACACCATTCAACGGTGTTCTAATTTCGTGACTCATATTGGCTAAGAAATCAGATTTTGCCCTGTTGGCATTTTCTGCACTCTCTTTGGCAGCTTTGAGTTGGCTATCAAATTCCTTTCTTGCACTAATGTCTTGAAAGGTGCCGTACATTAGTAGTGGCTTTTCTTCCTGATCCCAAGAAAATACTCTACCAATTTCAAGGACCCAAACCCAGTGGCCATCCTTATGCTTTATGCGGATTTCACATTCATAAACTTCCGTCTCTTTATTAAAATGTTTAGCCAGGCCTTCTTTTTTAAGTGCCATGTCTTCGGGGTGGCATAAATTGTTCCAGTCTTCCTGAAATAAGATGGTTTGCTCGTCAATACCATAACCTATAATTTCCCAAAATCTTTGGTTAACTAAGATTTGATTGGTGCTCATGTTCCATTCCCAAGTTCCTGTATTGGTACTGGTAATGATCGCATTGAGCCGTTTCCCGTTTTCTAATAAAGCCATTTCAGCTTTCTTTCTTTCACTTATATCGTTGGTTATACCAACCATGCCTGTTATCTCCCCGGTTTCGGTTTTCAAGGGCAATTTAGAAATTAAACAGAAACGTTTGGTTCCATTTTTCTGTTCAAGGACAACCTCTTTATTGATGATACTTTTCCCGTCTTTTATCACCAATTCATCTTCAATTCTAGAGGCTTTGGCAGTTTCTTTTTTAAATAATTCTTCGTCCTTTTTGCCCAGGACTTCTTTCTCATTTGATAAACCGATGTACTCTAATTCCTTTTGATTAATGAGTGTCTTTTCAAAATTTGTGTTTTTTGTATAAATATTTATTGGGATGTTATCAATTATAGTTCTAAGAAGGGTGCGTTCCTTGTTGATAGATATTGCAGCAGCCTCCAGTTCCTCATGGGCTTCTAGGTAGCCGGAAGTATCCATTCCATTGCATAATACAAAAGGGGCTCCATACAATGGTTCAAACATGACATTGTTGATCTGGAAGGTAATCGTTTTTCCTGACTTGGAAATTAGCCTTCCTGTACCATTATATGCTTTATCGGATTTTATTTTTTGGAGGTATTCGGAGAAAATGTCTTTATTTACCACCAAGTCAAACATGTTTATTTTTAATAGCTCTTCCTTAGTGTATTCTAAAATTCTAATACCAGAATTATTGATATGTAAAATTCCCCCATCTAAATCATGCTTAATCATCAACCCCTGAGTGTTTTCGAAAAAATCCTGGTATTCTTTTATCGTCTGCTCAGTTTCGATTTCTTCACTTTTTTGTCGACTGATATTATTTACGATACATAATATATCATTATCAGTCAATAGCATTTTTTCAAAGGTCACTTCGAACCATTCGGTTTTGCCATTGATTTCAAGATTGTATTCATGTTTTTGCTTTTCTCCTGTTTGTAGTGCCTGGGTAAATAATTTCTGAAAAAGTTTAACCAAATCGGGTCTAAATCCGACTTCACTTATTTTTTTATTGAGAAATACTTTCGGAGGGAATTTTAAATGTTCTTCGTTGGCCGTGAAGTATTCTCTGAAAACTTGATCTTCATCTAGTAAAAATACAACATCTCCAATGTTTTTAAGTATAGTCCCCGTTTTTTGATTGAAGGAGCGTAGTTTGATTTCTTTGAAGCATAAATCGATTTGATTTTCTATTTGCTCAGCAAAAACTTTTAAGGTTTTCCTTTGACTATCCAGAAGCTTTTTAGGCTTATGATCAAAAATGCACAATGCACCAATAGGAAAACCTCCCGGTGAAAATATAGGATGACTCGCATAGTAAGTTACCAAGTTCCCCTCAAGTTCCAGTTGTTGCTGTAAAAAGCGAGGGTCTTTCGTTAAATCAGGAACCTCAAATTCTCCATCCCTCGTAACCAAATAAAAACCCTCTGACTGTTTACGGGAAATTTCACTTGTTTTTAAGCCTGATTTGGATTTAAACCACACCTTGTCATGTCCTAAAACAGTAACCAAGGCTATAGGCACATTAAAACTGTCAGCAATCAATCCGGTAATACTATCAAAAGTCAGATCAGATAAATCGCCTAGCGATTGAACAGTATTTACTGCCTTCAACCACCTGGAATCTTTTTCTGGGTCTTTATATACGGAAATGCTCATTTCAGATAAATACAGTCAATTAAATGGTGATTTTAAAGAAATTTACAAGTATTTCCTAAATATTCACTAGTAATTTTTAAATTTTTGACATGGAAAAATCCATGAAATTATTTGATAATCAAAATTATTAATTTATATAACATTTTTGATTATGTGAAAGTTAGAATTTTGAAATTTAAATATTTATAAGTAATCAGGAATGTTAATGGTTTCGATCAATTTTTTTTAAGATGAAATGAATTTCCTAATATTCCTTTTAAAAATACCTTGTCTACATCATCTAAGCTTTAAATATGCTTCCAAATTTATTAGCTTTAATTGTTTTCTTTGAGAAGATTTTTAGAAAAAATAGTAAGAAAAAGAAGAAAATTCAACTGAGAATTACTGTTTTTTGACACTGGCGGTAAATTATGAATGTAGCTTTGAATTTAAAATGGAAGGAATATGATACCTTTAGGATACTAATTTCAATAATTAATTTATGCTTGTTCAATGAAAAAAACACTTGAAAACAAATCATTTTTTTTGCTGGCAATCCTTGCCATTACAATATTGATGTCCGGACCTATTTATGGTCAGAAAGCAAAAGAATTAAGAGTGATGTCCTATAATATTCATCACGCCAATCCACCTTCAAAGCCTGATTTGATTGATATAGATGCGGTTGCCAAGGTAATAAACGCTTCCAAACCTGATTTGGTGGCCCTACAAGAGGTAGATGTAAACACCAAAAGATCAGGAGTTAACCTAAATCAAGCCAAAGAATTGGCCAAATTGACCGGGATGAACTATTACTTTGAGCCTTCCATGCCATATCAGGGTGGTGGGTACGGAAATGCTATCCTTTCAAAATTTCCCATTGAAAAACAGTTTTTTCTTCAATTGCCTGGCAAGGAAAATTCTGAGCCTAGATCTGTATTAATTGTACAAGTAACTTTACCCGGCAACCAAAAAGTGAAGTTTGCTTCCACGCATCTTGATTTTAAAAATGATGCGATTACTGCTCTGCAAACTCAAGCTGTCGTTTCTTATTTCAGTAAGGAGAAAATACCCGTGCTTATTGCAGGAGATTTTAATGCCATACCTAAGTCTGAGGCCATACAATTAATGGATAAGAAATTTGAAAGAACCTGTCAAGAAGATTGTCTACCTACTATTCCTGTCAATAAACCCAATAAAGCCATTGACTTTGTATTTTATAAGCCCCGGAAAGCATTTGTTGTAAAGCACCATGAGGTTATTGCAGAAAGATATGCATCTGATCATTTACCGGTTTTTGCTATTTTAGCTTATTAAATTACGGCTGTGGTTTGTTCTTGGCAAATGGAACGCAAATGTACCATTTGGCCATACTTAAAAATTACTAAAAGTGGATCCTGCTATCATCATTTTTGGTTTTAAATTTCATTTGAATTCTATACTTTGGAATGAAGTTTATTTTATAAAAATATTTGGTTAAAAATGTCTGCTCTAATTTCTCAGTAAGTATTATTTACTCATTACTCATTACTCATTCACCTACTTAAATAAAGGGTAGTAAATTAAATAGGTATGAACAAAGTGTTTGGTTTGGTTTTTTTAATTGGTTTGGCTTGTTCCATTCCTGAAGGGGAAGGGCAAGAAATTAGCCAAGGAGAGCGTTTCAGGGTATTGGGTTATCTTTTTGTTAATGACGAATTAGAGGAAGAAGTTAATAAAATTGATTGGTCTTCCTATACTGACATTAATTTGGCCTTTGTACAGCCGGATTCTAATGGGGATTTTGTAGAGAGTAGAGGTTATAAATATTTGGTTGAAAATGCTCATATGAACAATGTTCGGGCCTTCATCTCCATTGGTGGCGGAGCTCCTCCAGAATATTTGGGTGATCTAATGCAGCCATCACACAGAAGTCATTGGGTGCAACAAATAGTAAAATTGGTAAATAATTATGGCTTTGATGGAGTAGATGTTGATTTAGAAAATGCCTTGATCAATGAAGACTACGCTCCTTTTGTCAAGGAATTGCATCAGGCTTTAAAAATGTCCGGAAAATTAATGACAGCCGCCTTGGCAAGTTGGAATGGAAACAAGATATCGGATGAGATATTAGGTCTATACGATTTTATAAATATTATGTCCTATGATGAAACAGGTCCATGGAACCTAGAGATAGTCGGACAACATTCTCCTTACGAAATGGCAGTTAACGATATTCATTATTACCATAAAGAGAGAGCTGTTCCAAAATCCAAGTTATTGCTTGGTTTACCTTTCTACGGCTATGGTTTTGGCTCAGGAGTTCCTGCAAGTTTAAGGTATAAGCATATCTTAGAAACTTTTCCCAATGCATATTTACAAGATAGCATTGTTTCCAAGGACGGTGGAGTGCTCTATTATAACTCTCCGGGACTTATTGGTAAAAAGACAGCATTGGCCAAAGACTTGGAGTTGGCTGGGGTGATGGTCTGGCACATCACGGCAGATGCTGAGGGCCCGCACTCCTTATTAAAAGCCATCAATGATGAGCGCTAACCTTAATATGATTGAATAAGATTAAAAATTAAAAATATGGATTTAAAAATAGCATCAGCTCAATTTGAAAATAAGAGTGGAGACAAGGAATACAACCTTAACATGATTGATGAAATGAGTAAAAAGGCTGCTGAGGAAGGTGCAGATATTATTGCCTTTCACGAGTGCTCCATTACTGGATATTCCTTTGCCCGCAAATTGACCAAAGATCAAATGTTGGACCTTTCGGAGTATATCCCTGATGGGCCGAGTATTCAAAGGTTGATTGAGATAGCAAAGCAAAATAAAATCACCCTATTGGCAGGTCTTTTTGAGAGGAGTAAAGATGGAGAGATTTATAAATCATATGTATGCGTAGATCAAAATGGTTTGCAAGCCAACTATCACAAACTGCACCCATTTATTAATCCTCACATTAAACCAGGCTCAAACTATTGCGTGTTTGATTACAAAGGGTGGAAATGTGGTATTCTGATTTGCTATGACAACAATATAATTGAAAATGTAAGGGCAACCTGCTTGTTAGGTGCCGAAATAATTTTTATGCCACATGTTACCATGTGCACTCCTTCCACTCGGCCAGGAGCCGGATTCGTGGATCCTAAACTTTGGGAGAACAGAAAGAACGACCCTACTTCTTTGCGAATTGAATTTGATGGCATGAAGGGTAGACAATGGTTAATGAAGTGGTTGCCTGCAAGAGCGTATGACAACGGGATATACGTGGTTTTTTCTAACCCAATTGGGATGGATGATGACCAGTTAAAAAATGGATGCTCGATGATAATAGACCCCTACGGTGATATTATTGCTGAGTGTAGAAAACTCAACAATGAGTTTGTAATAGCAGATGTAACCCAAGAAAAGCTAAAACTTGCGGGAGGATATCGTTATAGAAATGCCCGAAGACCGGGATTATATGGTTCAATTATTGGCCAAACACACGATGCCAGTCAAAAGGTGTCATGGCTGGACAAATAAAGAATAAAATGGTAAGTCAAATACCTGAATGCTTTTACAGAGTAAGCGTAAAAGCCTTAATTCGCGATAAAAAAAATCGTTTTTTGTTGGTGAGAGAAGACAATGGCTTTTGGGAATTGCCCGGAGGTGGATTGGATTTTGGGGAATCTCCAATAGAAGGTCTGAAAAGAGAAATATGGGAGGAAATGAAATTAAGTACCAGCTATATTTCTACCCAACCCTTGTACTTTTTTACTATAAAAAACCACAACAATATTTTTATAGCCAATGCCATGTATGAAGTGCAGCTGGAAAGTTTAGCATTTCAACCAACTTCTGAGTGTATGGAAATTAGGTTTTTTTCTCCCTTGGAGGTATATAAGGAATTGAAAGTATTCCCCAATGTATTGGCTTTTGCTAAAATATTCGAAAAAGAACCTTTAGACTCATCGCCCAAGGTTTAGCAGAAAAATTAAAAGTGAAGGATGTGTCGGGGCTCGAAATAAAATTGAGCTTTGATAAGCCCAAATTTTATTACCACCTGATCAATTTTGCTAAAAATAAGTAGCACAATGAAGGCCTTGGTGCTTTAATTGAAATGAATATTTACCTACAAACTTCATTTTTACATCTTGGCAATTAGATGCGGATGGTCTTAATAATCATTGTTTACGTAAACATCTTCATTTTTGGATTATTTATAGTATTTTGCATGGTAAAAATGCCCAGGAACCTATTTTACTAAATTTTGAATTTCCGAGTGTGAATTTCAGCTCAGCATTAAAAAAGAAAAAATGAATAATAGTCCAAACAGAAGAAGCTTTTTCAAAAAATCATTGGTCCTGGCCGGCGCATTTTCATCGGGTAGTCTCTTTAATCAATTGCATGCAAAGGATTTTGAAGAGAAAGCCAATATTTATAAAGATTTAAGTCCGGAAGAAATGGCAAGCAACGAGGATTATTGGTCTTTAATTCAACAGGCCTATCCGGCAAGCTCTTCTCCGGTGTTGAACCTTAACAATGGAGGTGTTTCTCCTAGTCCTAAATTGGTGCTGGACGCCGTAGACCGATATGATAAAATGACTAATATGGCGCCTTCTTATTATATGTGGAGGATTTTGGATCAAGGGAGAGAGCCACTGAGACAAAAATTAGCAGATCTTGGGGGCTGTGATCCCGAGGAAATCGGTATCAATAGAAATGCGACAGAAGCACTCAATTCGGTGATTCATGGTTTAGATTTAAATAAAGGAGATGAGGTAATTGGTAGTATTCAGGATTACCCCAATATGATGAATGCGTGGAAGCAAAGAGCCATGAGAGAGGGGATTGTTTACAAACAATTGTCATTTGATTTCCCAATTGAGGATGATGAATTAATCGTCGATAGGTATAGAAAGGCAATTTCTCCTAATACCAAAATCATACATGTAACACATGTAATCAATTGGGTAGGGCAGATCATGCCGGTGAAAAGATTTGCCAAATGGCCCATGAAAGGGGTATTGAAGTGGTTGTTGATGGTGCTCATTCTTTTGGACTATTAGATTTTGATATACCTGACTTAGGTGCGGATTATTTTGGTACCAGTCTTCATAAGTACCTTTCTGCGCCTATAGGTACAGGCATGATGTGGATTAAGAAAGAGCATATTTCTAAGGTATGGCCGTTATTCTGTGATCAAGATCCTACGAGAGGAGATATCAGGAAATTTGAATCGCTCGGTACCCGCAGTTTCCCTTTGGAGCAGGGGATAGGGGAAGCTATTAATTTCCATAACGCAATAGGGAGAAAAAGGAAAGAAGCACGTGCCAGGTACTTAAAGAATTATTGGGCTGAAAAAGCAATTAAAATCCCGGGCGTGAAGCTGCATACTTCGTTGAAGGCTGACTACAGCTGTGTGATCGCCGGGGTGTCCATTGGTGGTATGACAACTAGGGAACTTGAAAGTACACTTTTGAAAAAGTATAAAATCCACACTTCACCTGTCAGTTATGAAAATATAGATGTTGTCCGTGTTTCGCCACACGTATACACCAAACCTAGTGATTTGGATAGGTTGGTGAAAGCTTTAGAGGAATTGGCAAGCAAATAAAAAGTTATATAATTCATGTTAACAAAGCCGTTGGTTCGGGCCTAATAGGTTTGGCAGTGGCTTTTTTTGCCAAAAAGGCCAAGGTATATCTGTAAAAAAAACAATTTAATCTGCATGCAATCAATTGTCTATTTCAGGTGAAATCAAAGAAGTAGGTCCTTTGAATAGGTAGGTAACCATAGGTCTGATGCCATGGTACATCCTTGTTCCTGTTTTTGATTTATTAAATTGCGTTTTAAAAAAAAATAAAGTTATTGAATTAGGTTGTATATTGTCAAACACTTGATTAAAGATTTGTATAGCTATTTTTTCATCCTTTTTCTTATCTTTAAGGAATTACGTTTTTTTTATATAAGTACACCTGCAACGCAGGGATTATTTAATGGAGAACCAGGATTGTAGAAATTGAATGGGTAGTTTAAGTAATATGTTTTATTTGAAGGGTTTATTTTTTTGCTTTATTAGTTTAGCTTCATTCCAATCTTTTGCCGGCGATTTAGAAACCATAGATTCCTTACTTAAAGCATCTGTAGCGGTCCAATACGATCACAAAGACAAAGCCATTTCATACGTAAATCAAGCGAAAGAACTAGCTGGAAATATCGATGACCCCAAGTTAAGTGCAAGGATTAATAATCAAGAGGGTACAGTTTATTATATATCAGGAGAGTATGAGCTTGCGTTAAGGCGATTTGTATTGGCTTATGAATATGCTGTACAAGCTGAGGCTGTAATTGAAAAAGAAATGGCCTTAAATGGAAGAGGACTTGTGCTAATGGTGGAAGGAGAGTATGAGGTGGCAAAAGGGATATTTGAGGAATGTATAGCCATTAATCATTCATTGAATGACAGCGTCAGATTAGCCAAAAATCATTTCAATTTAGGAATACTACAAAATGAATTGGGTGACCTTGAATTATCCATGAATCACCTGAAAACTGCGAGTGATTTCTTGACTAACTTTCCTGATAAGCACTTAAACCTTATGGTAAATAACCGAACAGCCAAGGTCTACCATGAAATGGGTGCCTTGGAAAAGGCTTCGGAGAAATACATTGATGTACTTCAAGATAGTCTAACCCTCTCAAATTGGGAAAAAACCTTTGCATTGACAGGTTTAGCTCAAATAAAGTTTGAAAATGGATCCATAGAAGAAGCCTTGGATTTAGGTGAAGCTGCTTATGGTACGGCTGTAATTCACGGCGCTCATTGGGATTTACAAAACATTACTCAATTACTTAGTGAAATATATAAAAAACAGAAAGAATTTGACAAGGCTTACCATTTTTTGTCCTTGAGTAAGTCTTATGGAGACAGCCTTTATAATGAGGAGAAAAGCAGGCAGATAGCTAGGTTACAATTGAAATTAACTCAAGCAGAAAATGAGAATTTAAAAGTAGAAAGTGAAAAAGACCAGGCTTTGCTTAAGCAAAGGAATAGGCTTTTAATTTTTTTAAGCCTTTTAGTGCTTTTATCAGGTTTTGCCGTTTACTTTTTTCGTAAAAGTGTGAGGCTAAAAGAGCGCTTTAATGCTTCTCTTCAGAAGAAAAACAATGCAATTGAAAAACAAAAACATCACATACATGAGCAAAATAAGAGTTTACTTGAAATGAATCTGGCCAAAACCAAACTTTTGGGCATTATTTCTCATGACCTAAGGTCTCCCATAAACTCCATTAAGCAATTGTTGGAAATGAAAGGGAAGGGGTATTTCAGTGAAGAGGATGAGAATGAAGCTTATGAGCTGTTGGCTGTTCAAATTAAAAACACCGAAATAATGCTCAACGAACTCTTGCAATGGGCAAACAGGCAAATGGATGGGGTGAAACCTAACCCTACCACAGTAAATCTGTCCCAAACCGTAACTGAGGTATTGCTTGGTTATAGTTTTCAGATTAAAACGAAGCTTTTAAAACACGATCATCAAATCGTAAAGAATACTGACATCATAATTGATAAGATGCAGTTAAAAATTATTTTTCAAAACTTAATTGGTAATGCCATTAAGTTCACTCCTGAGCGTGGGGAGATTAAAATCTATTATGAATTGAATGAAAACTTTGTCATAGGTCATATTGAAGATTCGGGTGTGGGTATAGATCCTAAATACCATGAGTTGATCAATGGTAAGGGGTATTCAAGAATTCCTTCGGCGAGGGGGACTGCCAATGAAAAAGGAACGGGTTTGGGCATTTTACTCGTAAAGCAATTTATAGACCTCAATGGAGGTAAATTTAAAATGAAAAATAGAGAAGGAGGTGGTACCCATTTTATTTTGTTTTTCAAACGGGATTAAGCTTAGCTCCTATGCCTCGCCTCTTTAAGGGAAAAGGCTAATAGGAGCTAAGAATAAACCCTTTATCTAAAAGGATAAACAAAACTGCCAAACCTATCGAAAATTGCTCGGTCTAACTCTTCTTGGTGCTCAGGGGCAGCTATTTTTTTTAACTCATGAGCCCTTTGAGAAAGGTTTTTTCCATACAAATAGGCTGTTCCATATTCTGTTACCACATAGTGGACATGTGCTCTGGTAGTTACTACTCCTGCACCTTGCTTTAAAAATGGCGTTATTTTGGATTGACCTTTATTGGTGGTAGCGCGCAAGGCCATTATTGGTTTACCATCATCTGACAATGCCGCTCCCCTAATGAAATCCATTTGACCACCTACTCCGGAATAATGATAACTCCCAATAGAGTCTGCGCAAACCTGTCCAGTGAGGTCTATCTCTACACATGAATTGATGGAAATCACTTTTGGATTTCTCCTTATTGTGGCTGTATCATTTACATAGGCGGCCTCATGAAAAGAAAATGCCGGATTATCATTGATGCTTTCATAAAGCTTTTGGGTTCCTATTACGAAAGAGGAAACAATTTTTCCGGGATGTTTTACCTTGTATTTGTTCGTTATGGCTCCTGAATTAAAAAGATCTATTACCCCGTCAGAGAACATTTCCGTATGAATACCTAGGTCTTTGTGGTTTGTAAGGGATTTTAATACGGCATCTGGAATCCCCCCTATTCCCAATTGAAGCGTGGAGCGATCATCTATCATTTCCGCAATATAATGACCGATTTTATAGTCGGCCTCTTGTAGTTTGGATGAATAATTTACTTGCGGTAAAGGTTCATCTACTTGAATGGCGGCGTCTATTTTGCTAACATGTATTTGCCCGTCACCCATAGTTCTGGGCATTTGCTTGTTAATTTGAGCGATCACAATATCTGCTGTATCTACTGCCGGTCGGGCAACATCTACGGAGGTGCCCAAAGTGCAGTATCCATGCTGATCCGGAGGAGAAACATTGATAAAAGCCACGTCTATAGGTAAAATTCTTTTCCTAAATAGTCGCCCAATTTCACTTAAAAAAACCGGTACATAACCTCCCTGATCAGTGTTAACTGCATTTCTGATATTCTCTGAAACAAATAAAGAATTCAGATAAAAACTCCCCTTACATGATTGGTCTGCCAAAGGCATTTTGCCCAAAGTAGTGATTGATACTACTTCTACATTTTTCAATTCATGTTTCCTATTAGCCAATGCATTTAGTAAGGATAGAGGAGTTGCAGCACTGCCATGAATAAAGATTCTTTGGTTGCTTTTTACGCAACTTACTGCTTCGTCGGGGCTAACGATTTTAATTTGATTTCCCATTTCAAGTGAGATTTTATTGTTAGGTTAATATTTAAAAATTAAGTCATAAACCCTTAAAAGGAAGGCTGTCTTTTGGTTTTATTTTGATAACCTAAAGTTACAATTAATTGATCGACTGGCCAATTTTACTAGAGAAGTTGGTATGAAAATTTATCAACGATTTGTGATAAGTTGGAGGATTCCAATACGATATATGGCTTATTAATTAAATTTATGACCCCTTCTGTTTAACCCGGCAATTTTTTATGAGTAGAGGCTGTGCTGTGGAAAAAAAGAGTATTGTCAACCCTATTTGTTTTAGAAACGTTAATATTTATTAATAATTTATCTTTTTACTTGTTAAGGACGCTATTTTTTTAATCTTGAACCTTCAATTTTTTAATTATAAGCACAAGCTTGCTTAATTTTGTTTCCTAAAATATAAAATAGATTACAAATCATTTAAAATAAAAATCAATTGTTATGAATAAGAAAGAAATAAGACTTCACATGGTTGCTGATAGAGAATACGAAGCAGTTAACCCGGAAGGGAATAAAGTCCAAATGGACATGTATGATAGCACTGAAAAAAAACATCAATCGCCGATGGAACTATTGCTTTCCGGATTGGCAGGGTGCTCTGCAGTAGATGCTGTGCTCATGATGAAGAAAAAGCGCAAACAAGTAGTGAATTTTGAGATACATGCTGAAGGGATAAGAAATGATGGTACGCCTGCATTCTATAAGTCTATTCATTTACATTTTATCCTCACCTCTCCTGATGCCACTGAGGTAGAGTTTGGTAAAGTAATTAAGTTAGCTGTTGACAAGTATTGTTCAGTGGCCTCTAGCTTGAAATCTACAATCACTCACTCCACAGAAATTAAAAAGCCTTTATGAGGGTTGTTAATGAACTTGTCAAAGAAGGGATTAGGATTAGTTTGTTCGATTGGAACAATAAATATATTCTAAAATTTGAACTTGGAAATATGGAGCAAACTTTCAAGGTTCCTTCTATGGATGTGCTTGAAGAAAGTGATTTAGAGGCGCTGATGGAAGGTCAATTCTTTGAAGAGGTGAAAAAAAGGTTTGATGAAATGCACAAGTCTCTTCAAAAAGTAACAAAAAATTTCTAAATTTGTATATAATTTAAATATTTAAAGATGTAATATTTATATTCCTAATTAATATTCCGTTTTTATTGTGTTTTAATTGAATTTAAGAGATTTAATATTTTAATTATAAATATTTGTTATTATTAAGTGCTTTTATTCGAATTGATAAAGCTTGTTCACCAGTGTTTTAAAATGATGTTTTGTATTTAAACTTCTTGCAATATTATATTGTGCCTAAGGCTGTTATTCCTTGGCCTGTCAATAAAAAAAAACTGTGATGTTTGAAAGTACTAACAATATTTAAATACTAATCATTGGAGATAAAAGATATCAGATTATTTGATGCGCTTGAAAGCAGTGATAATAAGGAAGGCATATGCCTTATTAGATATAGATGACCAATAACAATAATATTCAGAAATATGAAATGCCACAACCACCGGCGACAAAAAATCGCTGGTGGTTGGTAGGCTTGGGAGCTGTGTCAATAGTGTTTACCTTGCTTCTAGCCTTATTTTTTTACAATTCTATTTCGAAAAACCTCATAGAAAATAAGGCTTTTTTCCTAAATAAGCAGGTGGAATTTGCAGCACATGAAGCTCAGAGATCTTTCAAATATTTCAATGAAGACTTGCATTTTTTTCTTGAAAACCAAGAGCTTATCAATAGAGAAGGCTTGGATGATAATTCCGAAAAAATGGATTCTCTTAGGATGGGTAAGTTATTAAGAACTTACCATCAATTAATTGATACTTTAAGTATTAGTATCGGGGATATCGGCCATATTTATACCTTGGGTGAAAATGATAGACTGATTTCCAATCCAATAGAAAGTGATAGGATGAACAGTTATAATGCCTCCTCATCTTTGGTAATCACTTCGAATGCCGGAAATATAAAAGTTGCTGTAAAACTAAATATTGAGAATTATTTTGAAAACCTATTGGACAACTATTATTTGGGACCCAATACTGGTAAACTGGTTTATGGAAAGAACGGTTTTTATAAACTAAATAAAAAAGGACCTGTATTTTTTCAGGATGAAATAATCGAAAGTGAAATTATACATGAAATCAAAAGTGGGGTAGAAGGTAATTATTGGATCCATATCACTGAAGACAGAGGAGAAGAGGGCAAGAAGTTTCTTTTGGTTCAATATCCTTTTCAATTAGTTAATCTAAACGAGAACTTTGCCTTTGTTTTTGTTCAGGAAAAACCCTCTATTGATGCGGGGATATTCGAAAACTATTTCCATTTATTTGCTGCCTTACTCGTTTTGTTGGCAATAGTAGTTGCATTCATTTTTAAATATTTCAAAATCACCAAGGAGAATAGTAATTTCCTTGAAAAAAAATCCAAAAACTTAAACCAATTATTAAAACAACAGACCATCTTGCTTCAGCAATCTAAAGGCTTTATCTATTATCAGGATCGTGAAGATAAAATATATAAGGTAAGTGAGAATGTAAGCGAAGTTCTGGGGTACAGCCCTGACGAGTTGGTAGGCAGTTCGGTCAAAGATTTAATTCTTGACCAAAAAGATGAATTTTTGAAATCCAGAAATACACTAATTGAAAAAAATGAAGGGGTGTACCATTTCGAATTTACATCGGAAATGAAAAATGGCGATTCCATCAGGGTTAAGATTTTTGAAAAATTAATATATAGTAATGATTTGAAATTTGAGGGGTCTGTTGGGATTTTTACAGATATTAACGCCAAATATATAGCAGATCAAGAGTTGTTAAAAAGTGAAAATAGGCTACGATCGGTGTTGAACTGTTTGCCTGATATAATTTTTATTTACAATAATCAAGGCGTATACCTTGACTATTATGTGCAACAAGAAGAGCTTTTGGTAGTCCCTCCTGATCAATCGCTAGGTAAGAAAATTGATGAAGTTTTGGGAGGCGAAGCAGGAGAAAAGGCGATGCATGCATTCAATAAAGTTATTACGACCGGTAAGATGCAGACTGAAGAATTGGACTTGCTATTGGATATAGGCCGTAGATACTTTGAAGTTAGGTTTTTTAAACTGGATGAAGATAGAGTGATTTCAGTTGCCCGAGACATTACCGGGCAGCGGCTATGGGAGCGTGGTCTTAGCGAGGCCAAAGAGGCAGCCGAACTGGCCAATAGGGAGAAATCCAGTTTCTTGGCAAATATGAGTCATGAAATTAGAACGCCATTGAATGGGCTATTGGGAATCACTGGCTTACTATTTAAGACTCCGCTTTCCAAAGAGCAGAATGAACTTCTGTCAATAATTAGTGATTCAGGAGAGTCCCTATTGAATATAGTAAATGATATACTTGATTATTCTAAAATTGAAGCAGGGAAAATGGAGTTGGTTCCGGTTTCCATGGATTTAACTGCTGAATTGGAAAAAATAATAAAGGTATTTTCCGGTATGGTTCAACAGAATTCTCTGGTTATTAACTTAAATATTGAGAAAAATATCCCCAAAATAATTATACTTGATAAAGATAAACTAGCTCAAATTTTTTTTAATATCATCGGGAATGCAGTAAAGTTCTCTAAAGTGGGAGGACAAATAGATATTAATATAAGTGGGGAGTTAATTTTCACAAAAAATCTAATTCTTACCTGCACAGTTAAAGACAATGGGGTGGGTATAGCCAAAGATAAGATTCCACAGTTGGTGAAACCATTTACTCAGGCGAGTGATTCCTCAAATGGTGATTATAAGGGAACAGGGCTGGGCTTGGCCATTGCAAATAAACTAATCGAGTTAATGGGAGGTGTGCTCCATATAGAGAGTGAAATTGACAAAGGATCGACTTTTTCCTTTGCACTTATTTCACAAGGAAGTGAAGAAAAATTGAATGATCCTAAGGAGGCATTTATAAAAAGTGAGGACCAAGCTATTGAGGAGTTGGCCAAAGAGCATCCGCTTGATATTTTGCTGGTGGAAGACAATGACATAAACTTAAAGTTTATGCTTATGCTTTTGTCACAAATGGGGTATACGCCGAAAGTGGCCTTGGATGGCCTTGAAGCCATAAGTGCGGTAGAAGAAAAACGTTTTGACTTGATCTTTATGGATAACCAAATGCCACGAATGAATGGGATGGATGCAACTAAAGTAATTAGGGGAATGGGCAATGGTCAAAAAGCAATGATTGTAGGTTTGTCCGCCAGCGTATTTAAAGAAGACATTGCGTTAGCGATGAATATAGGGATGAATGACTATCTAACCAAACCGGTTAAGATTCATCAGATCGTAGAGAAAATCAAGAACTGTATCATCTGGAAAGAAAACGGATTTAAATAACCGTTTTCATATCAAAAAATTCCAAGTAGTCAGCCACTTTTTTAACAAACATTCCACCGAGTGCGCCATCCACCACTCTATGGTCATAGGAGTGAGATAATATCATTTTATGCCTTATCCCAATCATATCTCCTGTGGGGGATTCTATCACGGCCGGTTTTTTGGTAATGGTACCAACTGCCAATATGCCAACCTGTGGCTGAACAATAATTGGGGTGCCCATAATATTACCAAATGAACCAATGTTCGATAAGGTGTATGTTCCACCTTTAAGTTCTTCAGCACTCAATCTATTCTCTCTTGCCCTTAATGCAAGTTCATTTATTTTTTTCGATAGACGTGAAAGTGTTAATTTATCTGCATTTTTTATTACAGGTACAATTAGATTACCATTGGCTAAGGCAACTGCAACACCTATGTTAATGTCTTTTTTCTTGATGATTTTATCTCCCTCTACCGAAATATTCATCATAGGGAAGTCTTTTAATGCTTTGGCAATGGCCTCAACGAAAAAAGGAGTAAAGGTGATTTTCTCACCTTGTTTGGCTAGGAATTCGTCTTTAATTTTATTTCGATAAAGTACAATGTTTGTCAAATCCGCTTCAACGAAAGAGGTGACATGGGCAGAAATGTTTTTCGATTCCAACATTCTTTGCGCAATCATCTTCCGCATCCTATCCATTTCTAGAATTTCGTCTGTTTGACCAGCGGAAGAGGATAGCTGAGCAGCATCTCTCTTTGAAATATAGTCCAGGATATCTTTTTTTGTTACCCTACCACCTTTGGCTGTTCCTGAAATTTCAGCTAATTCCCGGTGGCTGACATTTTCTTGGGTGGCAATGCTTTGAACCAAGGGAGAATAAAATCTTTTTTCTTCAATATTGGAAGGTTCATCATAGGAAGCTTTTCCTAGAATAAGACTTGTGTATTCGGGAACATCCTGTAAAAGCTCTTTATCGTTATCTATTGAAGGGTTCTCCAAGTCTGGAAGATGGTCCTGGTCATCAGATTCATCTGCTTTTACTTCAATAATAGCAATTGGTTTCCCTACTTCGATGATCTCTCCTTCTTTGGCAAGTATTTTCTTCAATACTCCGGCATGTGTGGCAGGTACCTCTGTGTCTACTTTATCCGTAGCCACTTCCAATACGGATTCGTCTTGTTCTATCAGGTCTCCTTCTTTCTTTAGCCATGAAAGAATAGTGCCTTCCATAATGCTCTCTCCCATTTTGGGCATCACCATTTCCACTGTTGCCATAGCTTTTACTTGTATATTTAATTCTCCCTAGCTATAAAACTAAAATTTAGTAATTGGTTTACAAAAGGAAAATCCCTAAAATTTATTTAGTATTTTGTAAGATTGTCTCCCTCAATAAGTTTAAAGAGGCAGTACTTGTTAGTTGAATATTAATAAGACGGTCTTTTGTTAGCTGTAACTTACGTGTACGGCAATTTTCCCCGTCATGGCATGCGATCCACACAAGTCCTACAGGCTTCTCTTCTGTTCCTCCTCCCGGGCCTGCGATCCCACTTGTAGCTAATCCGTACGTAGCTTTAAACTTAAGCCTAACTTGCTTGCTCATCTCTATCACAGTTTCTTCACTTACAGCACCATTAGTTATAAGTGTTTGTGGATTCACATCTAGCAACTCTTCTTTAAAGTCATTATGATAGGGAATGATGGATCCATTGTAATAATTACTAGATCCGGGGATACTGGTGATAACATGAGTCAAATATCCACCTGTACAACTTTCAGCGATTGCCAGGCTTTTTTTCCGTTGAACCAATTCATGGCCCAATGAAGAAGCTATGGTGTCGGTGTCATAGCCATAAATGTATTCAGCAATCAATGGCTCCAGTTGGATGACTTGTTCATTTACCTCAGCAGCCAAAGTTGCTAAAGATTCACCAAAAGCGGTTAATCTCAGCTTAACTTCACCCAAGGAGGGGAGATAAGCCAATCGTATATGTGAGGGTAATTGTTCTTCCCATGTAGAGATCTTGTCAGACAGCCAACTTTCTCCTATTCCAATTGTTTTTATCAGCTTGTGATAGATTACCGGTAATTTGAACTTCTCTTTGATTTTAGGAATTACGGTGTTCTCCATAAGGTATTTCATCTCATGAGGAACGCCCGGCATTGACATCCATGCGACACCATTCTCTTCAAACCACATTCCCGGAGCCGTACCAACGGCATTCGGAATATAGGTGCAATTGGAAGGCAAATTGGCCTGATTTTGGTTGGTGGGAGTTAGCACTTTTCCTCTGTTTTCAAAAAAGACCCGAAGATCCTCAAGAGCTTGAGGGAATAACTTTACTGAAGCATTAAAGAAGTCTGCCAAGACATGCTTGGTCAAATCATCTTTGGTAGGTCCCAAGCCTCCTGTCATCAATACAATATCCACTTCTTTTGAAGCGGCTTCAAATGCCTGGGTCATGGCTTCGGGATCATCTCCGATGGTGGTCTTCCTTTTCACCCTTACCCCAATTTTATCCATTTCTTCACTTAACCATTTACTATTGGTATCCAATATTTGGCCATAGAGCAATTCATCGCCTATAGATATGATTTCTGCTGTAACAGGTTTATGCATGTGACACGGTTTTAACCTTAATTGGTTTCAAAATTAACTGTTTCCTTTGAGCAATGATTAATTTTGAAAGAAATCTTTATTGAAAAATTACTTTATGGAACAGCTTTTCTTTTATAGGTCACAAACGAAAAATTGAACGGGTTGTTTTCATCTTTTTGATAGTTGCTTTTATCGCTAATTGCCCAGTTTTCTTTTTTAAAATCCGGAAAATAGGTGTCTGCTTCAGGAACAGCATCTATCTCAGTTATGATCATTTCATGACAATAGGGTAAGGCAAGTTTGTAAATCTCTGCTCCTCCCAAGATAAAAATTTTTTCTAACTCTTTTTCTTTTCCTATAGCAATTGCCTCTTCCAAACTGTGTACCACTCTATGACCTTCGGGAACCGAATAATTTCGGTTACTAGTGATCACTATATGGGTTCTGCCGGGGAGGGGTTTTTGCAATGTTTCAAAGGTTTTTCTGCCCATGATAACATGGTGACCTGCTGTGGTTTTTTTGAAGTGCTTAAGGTCTGCAGGTAGGCGCCAAGGCAAGTCTCCTTTTATGCCGATTGCATTGTTTTTGGCCTTTGCAACTATAATAGAAACGATCAATGGATAGGGAGATATTTATGCATAATTAATTGGCCTTCATTGGATTTGGATAGTCAGCCAACTCAAATGATTTCGGTTGGTTGGTATCAATTTTTATAATTTTCATTTCAGTAGAAATACCTTCATCATTGTCCATGAAATACATTTCCATGATGTTACCATCAGGGAAATTGGTGAAATAAGAGCTGTTTTGTTCTTTCATTTTTTTTGTGATTAGAGGGCTGTTTTTGCTCCAAAACCCTTCTAATCCTTCTACAGGATTCTTGCTGATCCAATAAGTACCTTCTCCATCCTCAGAAACCATTTGGTACTCTTCACAGGTATATCCTAAAATATTTTTTGTGTTTCCTGTTTTTTCAAAGGAAGTATTGCTTAAAGAATTCCCATTATTGTCAACTTGATAGTTGTCCATCATACCACCATAGTCCATTCCAAAGGCCATACTTGATTTTTCCTTTTCATTTTCTACCAAAATGACAGTGGCATTGTTCTTATGATCCATAATAATCACCGATTTTTCGGACTTATTTTTACCTTCGGGATCTATGAATTCCATTCCAAAATAATCAGCATTGTCTGTTAGAAAGGAATTAAAATTCATCGGATCTTCTTCTTTCCCTTTTTTATTGGTGCTTTTTATTTCTATTACGGCCAATCCTGTAAAGTTATATTCACTTTCCGTATCAACATTCATATTGATTGATCCCATCACTTTACTGAAATCGTAGGAAGGTTCACTTGAAGCCCCCTCTTGATCAGAATTTTCCCCATTAGGGCTCCCTATATTGTCTCCGTAGAGATTCCTAAATGTTTTTTCAAGTTGCCTTTGCGTGGCCTTTTCAACTTCCTTTTCTACGGTCTTTTCTACAGCCCTTGAAACCCCTTGTGAGGCAGCTCTCTTTATTTTTCGCAGAAGTTGTGAATGGGCATCAAAACTAAAGCCGGACAAGACTATTAATAAAAAAAACAATGATTTAACTTTCATAGCATATTTTATTTATACATAATTTAAAGTTATGAAATATTCGCAAAAAGTCCTAAAGTCTGAATTAGTGTAGGTGATTGGTTAGATTTCAAGTATATATTCTATGATTCCGGCGTTTTTGCCTTTAGGTCTCGTGACAAGTAAAGGTACCGTATTATTGACTTGTATGAGTCGTTCTGCGAGGCTACCTATAAACAAGGCAGTAGCAGCTGTTCTGCCCTTGGCGCCTATGATAATGAGGCTGGCATCTATTTCTTTTGCCTTATTGATAATGTCAACCACAGGGTCATCGTCTTCATCTTTCGTATAGAGCGGTTTAATTTTGTGCCCTTTTGCGTCAATTTTCCGAATGAATTTTTTGTAATTAACCTCAGCATTCATGAGCATGATCTCACTAAACTCTTCATAGGTTTTGCCCGTAAAATGATACCCGGAAGGAACTGAATAAACATTTTGACAAATAATTTCTGATTTACCTTTATTTTTTTCTGTAATTTCAATGGCCTCCTCTAAAGCATCTTTGGAATAATCTGAGAAATCACTTGGTACAAGAATTCTTTTTACTTTTGGACTACTGTTCTCAGGCACAATTAAAAGAGAGCAGGAAGCCCTTCTTGCCAATCGCTGTGTGATTACTCCAGAACCACTGATACTCGTTTTTTTACCCACAAGTATTAAATCTGCCGATTTTTCACTGGCTAGTTTAAGTATCTTCTTGGAAAGCTGCCCCTCTCTTACAACAAAGCTGGTATTTATTTTCAAATCAGGATCCAAATTCTCTTTGACCACTTGTTTCATCTGGGTCTTCCTTTCCTCTACTATGTTATTAATCAGGTTGGGGAATTCAGACAAGACATCCTTTGGGATACTTAAATTTCGAATAATATTGGTGAAATAAATCTTTTTGGACTGGTTGCTTTTTGCTATAAATGCGGCAAATTGTACCAATGTTTTGTCCATTTCAGATTGGTCAAGACAAACAATGATTTTTTTGATTTGATACATTATTTTAATGATTAATTGTTCTGTCAGGTGAATGTTTTGCGACAATGTCCCAAGCCAAACTCAATTGCCTAAGGTTTTTAAATTAATAAAATAATTTCTTAATTCAATTTTTTATAGCCGGTTTTTAAAAGATTAAATAAGGGCTTAAGCTTTACCTCTTTGAGCCGGCAATGCGCAAATACTGGAGGCGGAGGTTTGAGGTTTCCTCATATAGATTGTATATTTGCATTGTGGTTCGGATCAGCGACATGTTCAAACTTCACAATTGATTAATATACCGAGTGAAGCGCATTTTCAAAACCAGGCCTCATCTTTCTTAGGAAAGACCTCGCATCATTTATGATGAAGGATAACAGTGGAAGGTTGCGAGAAAGGCGCAGCTCAAATCTTGTTTAACTGGAGGTTTGTAACACTCCATGGTTCGGACCATATTAAAAGGGGGACTGCTTGTCAGTCCCCCCTTTTTTTTAATAAAGTACTCTAAATCTGATGGTGCCTTGAATGGCCTTCAATTCGTCTATTACCTTGCTACTATACGCTTTGTCTATATCCGTGATGACATAGCCAATTTTCTCATTTGTTTTGAGATATTGACCCACAATGTTTATGTCAAAATCAGCCAATGTATTGTTAATTTTGGCCATGATGCCGGGCTCATTTAGATGAATATGAATTAGTCTATGCGCGTCGTGCAAGAAAGGTAACTGAATATTTGGGAAGTTTACACTATTATAAGTGTTTCCGGTATTGATATATTCAATGATTTTGCCCGGAACAAATCGAGCAATGTTTTGCTGAGCTTCCAACGTACTGCCTCCAATATGGGGAGTTAAAATAGTATTCGGTAATCCTTTTAAAGCAGACTCAAAGGGTTCAGTATTGTTCTTGGGTTCTTTAGGAAATACATCTATTCCTGCACCGGACAAGTGGCCGGAATTTAATGCATCACGAAGTGCAGGTACATCCACCACATGCCCTCGACTAAGGTTGATTAGATAGGCTCCTTTTTTCATTTTCGCGATTTTTTCCTCGTCTAGCAGGAGCTCATTGTCCTTCCTACCGTCCACATGTAAGGAAATCACATCACATGTTTCAAGAAGTTCATCTAAAGAATCTACTTTCGTAGCATTTCCTAACGCAAGTCTTTCCACCAAGTCATAGTAATACACATTCAATCCCATGTTCTCTGCTAAGACTGATAATTGGGAACCAATATTACCATAACCAATGATTCCCAGCTTCTTGCCCCGAATTTCAAAACTTCCATTGGCGCTTTTATTCCACTTGCCTTCATGCATGCTGGTGGTTTTGTCAATCATACCGCGCATCAAAAAGATGATCTCTGCAATGGCAAGCTCCACAACAGATCTGGTGTTGCTAAATGGCGCATTGAATACCGCAATGCCTTTTTCCTGACAGGTTTCTAAGTCGATTTGATTGGTGCCAATACAAAAAGCACCTATGGAAATTAATCGCTCTGCATTTTCTAAAACCTTTTTGGTGACTTGGGTTTTGGAACGAATACCAAGTACGGATACTTTTTTGATTTTTTCTGCAAGTTCCTCTTCTGAAAGAGCAGAACTGATGACTTCTACATTGTAGCCCTCTGCTTTCATTAATTCAATCCCTATAGGGTGAACATTTTCCAACAAAAGTACATTGATTCGGCTTTTTGGATAAGAAAACTTTTTGTTCATTTTATTTACATAAAGAATCTCATCTAAGCTAGGAGCGATATGATCAGCCTTGGAAGATACAGATGGTCTGTGAATATTCTCCGTAAAAGCATAAAACTTATTGGCAACACCTGAAGCTTTTATTTCATAGTCAGTATATCCATCTCCGATGACATATATGTCACCACTGAGGTTCAATTTTTTGATTGTTTCAGGTTTACCATTGTTTTTGGACAATGGGTTGTTTTCATTAAAACCGATGATTTTACCGGATTCATCATACACAAATTCATTGGCAAAAACATTTTCCGGTTTGATGCCGTAACTTGTCACGATTGGAGCAACAAAATCCTTAAAACCATTGGAAATGATGTAGATGTCAGCTCGGTTTTCAAGCAAAAACTCTTTATTTCTTTGGAATGAATCTGAAACTTTTTTCTTTAATTCAGAAATCAATTCAGAGATTTGATCTTTGTTGGCATTCAAAATCTCTACCCGCTTGACAAGGCTCTCCCTAAACGTGAGTTTACCTTCCATTCCCTGATCGGTAATGTCCTTTATTGATTGTAGCTTTTCAGCCTTAGCAGGATCATCCCTAAGACTGATTTCACCTAAAATATCCAAAGCTTCTACCTTTGTAAAAGTGCTGTCAAAATCAATAATAAACTTTTTGGTGGCGGTCATTTCTAAGCAATTTTTTATGAGTTGCAAAATTAATAGATTATCGGGGAAATTTTAATTATTAGGATAAAATTACTTGGGAACATTTCAGGGATTTTCCAACTTTCTAGCCCCTTCTTAGTTTTAAAAGCAAATGAATTTAGAATTATGAAACCTTTTCTTTCTCAAATGGATTTAAGAAGGAAAAGAAATTAACTTTGAGTAATTCGACTTTTAGCAAGGACAATTACAATAAAAATTTTCCGAATGCCTTTAGCAATAGATAACATAAGAGTAGGCCGAGTTTATAAGCTTGTAAATTTTGGAGAAATCAGATTTTTGGAAGTAATGGAGAGGACCGGCAGGGAGAATTTCATGATGAAAGATTTGGATACTTTGGAACTTTATGAACTCGAAGAATTATTACGTTGGGGGAGAGGTAAAGATTATGACTTGGACGAAGTACGTTAATTGATTTATAAATGAATGAAGATAATAGTTTAATAGGCGCTATCGCCAAAGCAAAATGTCCCAAATGCAGGAAAGGTAATATTTTTCCTGTTGCGCTATTTAGTTTTCGGAAATTATCAGAAGTAAACCATAACTGTCCCAACTGTGGCGCAGAACTCGTTCCCGAACCGGATTTTTATTATGGGGCCATGTATATAAGCTACGCATTATCTGTTGCTTTATTTGTGAATGTTATGATTGTTCTTAATTATGTTTTTGACGATCCTGACCTTATGGTATACATTCTTTCAGTCTTGTTTTTCAATGTGCTGTTATTGCCTATTATGCTTAGGTATTCTAAGGTGCTTTACCTTTATTGGTTGGGAGGGATATCTTATCAAGAAAATAAAAACAATACTGTACATTAAATCTGATTATTCATTTTTAAACTTTGAATTGTAAAATTGTACACTACTAGTTAGTTTTACTTACAGAAAATAAGTCTACTATAGTATTATTATATAGGTCTTACTAAAAATTTATTATGCACCGAATACTGAAAAATATTGTAATACCTGTGAGTCAAGAGATTTTCATTAAGGACCCAATAAGTTCAGCCCTTGGAAAGCGAATTCTTAGTGAAAGCCTTGTTTTAATAGAGTTAAGGGGGATTGAAGCATTTAATTTTAAACTGCTTTCCATTCATGTGGAATGTACAGAAGCTGCGATTTACAGGTATTTTGAAAACAAAAATAAATTGTTGCTTTATTACATCAATTGGTATTGGGGGTGGCTGGAACATAATCTTGTGTATAGCATTTCCAACTTAGAAAGCCCTGCCGAAAAAATTAAAATGGCGATAACCCTTCTCGTGGAGGGTCCCATTTATAAAGAGAATTTTTACCTAAACATTAGTTCACTGAAGAAAGTTGTATTGGAAGAATCGAATAAATCTTTTATGAGTAAAGAGGTGAAGTGCAAAGCGAAAAGTAAATTGCTGCATCAATTTTATGATTTTAGTGAGCGCCTTAAAGATTTGATTTTACTTAATAATCCCGATTATCCTTTTCCAAAAGTATTGGTTTCAACGCTCATTTGGTCAACCATTCTGAATGGATTTAGCCAATTGTATGGTGCAGATTTAATTGAAGAGAATTTTAATGAACAGAATAAAGTGGACTTTTATTACAATTTGGTTTTTAATTCGCTTAAAAGATGAATGAACAAATAATTAATACTCCTCTAAAACGTTTTTTTAGTTTATTGAAGAGTGAAAAGAAAGAGATTTATGCGATCTACTTTTATGCTGTACTCAATGGTTTGGTCTCCTTGTCCTTACCTTTGGGGATTCAGGCAATTCTAAATTTTATTTTGGGAGGAAGGCTTACCACTTCCTGGGTTATTTTAGTAATTGTGGTGGCTCTAGGGGTGGTCTTTGGTGGCTTTTTACAGGTCAGTCAGCTTTACTTATCAGAAAAATTACAACAGAGGGTGTTTAGTAAGTCAGCTATAGAATTTGCCTACAGGTTACCAAGGTTAAAGATGGAAGCCTTAAGAGGCAATTATGCCCCTGAGTTGGTCAATAGGTTTTTTGATACCATTAATTTGCAAAAAGGACTTTCAAAATTACTTATAGACTTTAGCACGGCTTCTCTTCAGGTCTTTTTTGGTTTGGTATTACTGGCCATCTACCACCCATTTTTCATCATTTTCTCTCTGGTCTTGGTTCTTACCATTTATTTGATTTTTAAATTCACCAGTCCAAAAGGAATGAAAACAAGTTTGAAGGAATCCTCCGCAAAGTATGCATTGGCCTATTGGTTAGAGGAGATAGCAAGAACTTTAGAAACATTCAAACTATCAGGATTTTCCTCCCTGCCCTTTAAAAAAGTGGATGAACTTGTAAAGGAGTACGTAAATTTCCGTAATTCCCATTTCGCAGTATTGATTTTCCAGTTTAAGGCCTTGATTGCTTTTAAGGTTCTTATTGTAGTTATATTATTGGTCGCAGGAAGTTTATTACTGTTGAATAATGAGATTAGTATTGGGCAATTTGTGGCGGCAGAAATCATCATTGTACTTATTATTAATTCAGTAGAGAAAATAATCCTTAGTCTGGAAACAGTGTATGATACCCTCACTGCTACTGAAAAACTTGGACTTATCATGGATATGGACTTGGAGCGGACAACGGGCAAGGCCAACGTATTCAATGAAGATTTGTCAGGTTTAGCTTATGGATTTAGGAATCTAAGCCTTCAGTCAAATGATAATAAATACGCCATACTTAACAATATCAATTTGGAGATTAAAGAAGGGGAGAAGATAGTGCTCACCGGTTCTAGTGGAGCAGGGAAAAGTACCTTATTACAAGTAATGGCAGGATTGGTTGAGGATTATCAAGGTAATGTAATTGTCAATAAATTGCCTATGGATACCTTATCCTTGGAGAAACTAAGGTCAATGATAGGTGATAGCTTGTCGAGGCAGTCCATATTTCATGGTACCATAAGGGAAAACATTACGGTAGGAAAAGAAGGGGTGGACGAAACGAAACTGAGAGAAGTGCTAGAGATTGTAGGGCTCAATGATTTTGTTTTCCGGCTAAAAGATGACTTGGAAACTGTTCTTTTGCCGGAAGGTAAAAGCCTTAACAATTCAGTTATTAGTAAAATAATTTTAGCCCGAAGTTTATGTTTTAAACCCAAATTGCTATTACTAGAAGAAGAGCTCAATTATTTGAGCAAAGAAGAATCTGACAGCGTCTTTGATTTTATTTTTTCAGGCCCTTGGACGCTGGTATTGGTCTCAACTAGGGATGTGCTCTTGAAAAAAGCAGACAGGGTTCTAGTAATGGAAGCCGGAGAAATTGCATACTCTGGGGATTATTCCGGATACAAATTTTACCAAAACAACTTGAATAACCGTTAATCTTATGTTAAATATTTCTAGAAATTCGATCAAAGAATTAATTGATCTCAATTCCTTTGAAAGTTATAGGTTGACCATATCAAGTAACCAAAGCAGGAGAAGGATAAGGATTTTATTGTATTTGTTGATGACCGGCTTTGTTTGTCTATTCTTACCCTGGACTCAAAATTTTCGGTCGAAAGGTACTGTTACTGCACTAAAACCTGAACATAGACCTCAGACCATCCATTCTGTGATTCCAGGTAGAATAGAAAAGTGGTATGTTCAAGAAGGAGAATTTGTAGAAAAAGGGGATACCATACTTTATATCTCTGAAGTGAAGGAACAATACATGGATCCTGATTTATTGAACAGGACACAGTTACAGGTAGAAGCCAAGGAATTGTCTGTGAAGTCATATGAGGAAAAAATCAAAGCCCAACAACAACAGCTTTCGGCTTTGGAGCAGAACAACAAACTGAGAAAAGAACAAGGGCAAAACAAACTTAGGCAAGCCCAATTAAAGGTGCTTTCTGATAGTATCATGCTGGAGGCTGAAAAGGTTAATTTTACGGTGGCAGAAAAACAGTACCTTAGGATGGAAAAGCTATATGAGGAAGGCTTGAAATCACTTACTGACCTGGAAACAAGAAAAATAAAACTACAAGAAGCCAACGCAAAAACCTTAAGTGCAGAAAACAAATTGTTGGGTAGTCGAAATGAATTGATTACAGCACAAATTGAATTGAATGCCATTGACAATGATTTTAGAGATAAACTGGCGAAAGTAAATTCGGAAAGATTTTCAGCGCTTTCAGGGCAATACGATGCGGAGGCCGGAGTCAATAAGTTGAAAAACACCCTGACCAATTATACAGTTAGGTCCGGAATGTATTATGTGCTGGCTCCTCAATCCGGATATATAACCAAAGCCATCCAAGTAGGTATTGGAGAGACCATTAAGGAAGGTGCTGAAATTATAAGTATCATGCCTGAAAATTATTCCTTGGCAGTAGAGATATATGTTGACCCCATAGATCTTCCTTTGGTAAAATTAGGAAGTAAAGTACGGTTTATTTTTGATGGCTGGCCGGCTATTGTTTTCTCAGGATGGCCTGAGTTATCCAATGGAACCTTTGGAGGGGCCGTCATCGCAGTAGATAATTTCACCAGTGCCAATAATAAATATAGGGTTTTGGTGGTTCCAGACCCGGATGAAGAACCTTGGCCTCAGGCTTTGAGGATTGGAGCAGGAGCTGATGGAATAGCATTACTAAACGATGTTCCTGTCTGGTATGAGATTTGGCGTCAAATGAATGGTTTTCCACCAGACTATTATACCCTTCAGGAGTCAAAGGAATTGAAAAAACAGACAAAATGAAATATAGCTTAAGTTTACTTGGACTGTTGATGGTTTTGTCCTTGCCTTTAAGCGCACAAGACGATAAGCTTTCTTATGATCAATTCATGGAATGGGTAAAGCAATATCATCCCGTTGCAAAACAAGCTGATTTGTTGTTAGACCTTGGAAAACAAGAAGTGAGAAAAGCGCGTGGAGGATTTGACCCCTATTTATATGGAAGTATTGACGAGAAACAGTACAAAGAAAAAGAATATTACAATAAAGAAGAGGCGGAGCTCATATTGCCTACTATAGCAGGGGTTGAGTTTCAGGGCGTTTTTGAGAAAAATCGAGGTACCTACCTAAATCCTGAACTGAATGTACCTAACAACGGGCTTTATGCCCTGGGAGCATCAATAAATGTTGGAAAAGGCTTGTTGATCGATAAGCGCAGAGCAGCGCTAAAACAAGCCAAAATCTACAATAAAGCTACTCAGGAGGAGAGAAGGCAAAGTCTAAACTTGCTCTACTATGATGCGACGGCCGTTTACTGGAAGTGGGCAGGAGCTTTTGCTGATTTGAAGATCAATGAAGAGGGCTTGCGGGTGGCTAAAGAAAGATTTGAAGCTGTGAAAGGAAGTTTTGAACAAGGAGATCTTCCGGCAATTGATACGGTTGAAGCTTATACTCAGGTATTGAATAGAGAGATTAAACTACAAAAGGCAGGCTATACTTATTATTCAGGCTTGCAGGAATTAAACGTTTATCTCTGGGATGCTGATCAAAACTCCATAGACCTTTCGCCTTTAATAGCCCCTGAACCACTCACAGGAAACAATGCGTTCACATTGGATGAAGACTACATCAATCAGGCTTTATTTAACCATCCTGAGTTACGTATACTGGATTATGACTTGGCTTACTTAAATATTGAGCGCAGATACAAAGCCGAGCAGTTAAAGCCAAAAATTAAATTGAAATATAATTTTTTGACAGAAACACTTGGCGGGTTGGAGCAAGTCGGATTTTATGAAAACAATTATAAGTTTGGTATTCAGGTTTCTACCCCTCTATTGCTGAGAAAAGAGAGGGGAGATCTAGGCTTGACTCGGGTGAAAATCAAGGATGTAAATTATAAAAGGGATTTAAAGCTTGAGCAATTGGGGGCAAAGCTTAGAAAAGTTATTAATGAATACAATGTATTGAACCGCCAATTAAATTTTTTATCTCAAAATATTATAGGCTTAGAAACCTTACTAAGGGGGGAAAGGATGAAATTCGATATGGGGGAAAGCTCATTGTTTTTGATTAATGCCCGAGAAAAAAGTTTGTTTGATTCTCAATTGGTCTATAATAGTGTATATGTGGACTTAATCATTGCCTATTCAAAAATTAGAACTGCAGCTGGCCTGGGATTTGAGGGGCTATAATTATGAAGCAATTTTATGTGTTCCGAGGACTGACATGGCCGTTTAGATACCTGTTTTCTTTATTAAAAAGAAAATTGGGTAAACTTGATGTATTGCGAATTGAAGTTTTTGTGGTGTTAGGAAATGATACACACCTATTTGTTAAAGGCCGTGTGGTTGAAGCCTATAAACAAAGTAGACCTTCTGGCAAGCAAAACGTTTTTCATAATATCCTAGCCACATTAAGAAGGTATGCAGGGAGTAGTGTACCAGAGGCAAAAGTAAAGCTAAGTTTGGGAAAGCTGAATACGATTCTAATTACAGATGAGGAAGGAGTTTTTGAGCGGTACCATGAATTTGAAAATGAAGAAGAAAAAGTGGCGCATGATATTGAACTTTCCTTAATTGAAGAGGATGGGTTGAAAGCTGAAAAGAAGTTTATAGTAAAAAGTGTGCTTAGATTTCATAAAACTTTTCCTCGGGCATTAATTTCAGATATAGATGATACAATCATTATTTCGAAAGCTACAAATATTCAGGAAAAATTTTGGCTTTCGGTTTCCAAGAATGCTTACACCAGACGGCCATTTCCCGGAGTAAGTGAATTCTATCGTTTGCTTTCTTCCAATGGTGTTTACCCTGTGTTTTATGTTTCCAGTAGCGACTGGAATCTTTTTGACTTAATCAAAGATTTTATGAACTACAGAAACATTCCCAAAGGCCCAATATTATTGAAAGATCATCATATGAGTTTGAGAAATATTTGGAAATCCGGGGGAGGCAGCCATGATCACAAAGTAGATAAAATATCATTTTTGATGAACTTTTACCCCAAACTAAACTTTGTTCTTATTGGCGATAGTGGTCAACATGACCCAGAAATTTATGCCGAAATTATCAATAAGTATCCGGAAAGAGTGGAGGCTGTATACATTAGGCAAGTAGGAGAGGTTGATGAAATTAGAGAAAAAGAATTAAATGCCTTACTGCCGGCGAATAGAATAGCATGGGTCAAAAATTCAACTGAAGCCATTGAGCATGCAAAGATTTACCTGGACTTATAGCACTGTAAAGGTAAGATATAAAGCTTTATCGAGGGGTTAAGCAAAAAATAAGCTAAGGAATAAAGAAGGATCAATTTGAAATATATTGCTAATTGTAAGTGTTCTGCTGAAACTAAAAACTACAATAAAGATTTTAACTTTTCGTGAGTTAGCGGTTTTTCTATAAATCCACTTACAAAAGGGAATTCTCTGGATCGTTGCCTATCCTGAAAGTCTATGGAGCTTGAAAGCATGATGATACGATCTTCTCTTCTACTTTCAAGGTCTAAATATTGACCTAAAAAATCCCAACCATTCATAACGGGCATATTAATGTCAACAAGAATCAATAACCTTTTTTCCAATTGTGGATCCCTGAGGTATTCAAGTGCCCTTTCAGCCTCTAAAAATTCAATGGTTTTGGGGGATAGATTTAATTTGTTGATTAACCGTTTATTGATCAGATTATTAATGGGGTCATCATCAATTAAAACAATTAAATCGAATGGATACATTGATATATGAATAAAAACTTTTCTCTCTCTCGTTCTCTTACACCGGAAATTTAACACTATAATTTCACTATTAAAATAAAGTGTGAAATTTTTGACCTCAAAGTACCGTTAAAATTCAAAAATTGATTTAATAAACAACTGATTTCCTATTCCTTAAATTTTTTATAAATTTTTAGTTTTATTTTTAATCTTTATAGCCTTGATTAGAAAAGGTGGTATTCTGATCCTCTTTTAGGTTTTTCTGTATATTCTATAAAATTCAAAACCAGGCCATGCAAGAATAAAAAGTTCAAACAATAGGGCTAAAAAACATATAAAAAAAGGGAAGCACATCTGTGCTTCCCTTTAATAATTTTCAAGAAAATGGGATTACATCATTCCACCCATTCCTCCGCCTCCTCCCATTGGAGGAGCTGCCGGAGCTTCTTCTTTAATATCTGCTACTACACATTCTGTGGTCAATAACAATGCTGCAATAGAAGCGGCATTTTCTAAAGCAAGACGTGTTACTTTAGTAGGGTCTATGACACCTGCTTTTAATAAGTCTTCGTAGCTATCGGTTCTTGCATTGTAACCGAAATCTCCTTTAGAATCTTTGATTTTATTGATAACTACAGAACCTTCTCCACCTGAATTAGAAACAATTGTTCTCAATGGAGATTCAACAGCCTGCTTGATAATGTTGATTCCAGTATCTTCGTCTTCATTAAGACCTTTAAGTTTTTCAAGGGCTACAGAAGCTCTGATGAGTGCTACACCACCCCCAACAACTACACCTTCTTGTACAGCAGCTCTAGTAGCGTGTAAGGCATCATCTACTCTATCTTTTTTCTCTTTCATCTCCACTTCAGTGGCCGCCCCAATATATAGGATAGCAACTCCACCGGATAGCTTAGCTAACCTTTCTTGAAGTTTTTCGCGGTCATAATCAGAAGTAGTTTTTTCAATTTGAGATTTAATCTCATTGATTCTAGCTTCAATTGCTGCCTTTTCACCTGCACCATTAACAACAGTAGTGTTGTCTTTGTCGATGTTTACTTTCTCAGCAGTACCTAGGTAATCAATGGTTACATTCTCTAGTTTATAGCCTCTTTCTTCAGATATTACTGTACCACCGGTAAGGGTAGCAATATCTTCCAACATTGCTTTTCTTCTATCACCGAATCCTGGAGCTTTTACAGCAGCCACTTTAAGTGCACCTCTGATTTTGTTTACTACCAAGGTAGCCAAAGCTTCACCATCTACATCTTCAGCAATGATCAACAATGGCCTTCCTGACTGAGCAACAGGCTCCAATACAGGTAGCAATTCCTTCATTGCAGAAATTTTCTTGTCGTAAATAAGGATATATGGGTTTTCCAATTCAGCCTCCATTTTCTCAGTATTGGTGGTGAAATATGGAGAAAGGTATCCTCTGTCAAATTGCATACCTTCAACAGTTCTTACTTCTGTCTCAGTACCTTTGGCTTCTTCTACAGTGATCACACCATCCTTACCAACTTTTTCCATGGCATCTGCAATCATTTCACCGATTTCAGAGTCATTGTTGGCAGAAATAGTACCTACCTGAGCAATTTCTTTTGAAGTAGAGATTTCTTTAGAGGCAGCTCTTAATTCAGAAACGATTGCTTCTACAGCTTTATCAATACCCCTTTTAAGGTCCATTGGGTTAGCACCCGCAGCTACGTTTTTGATACCTACAGAGAAAATAGACTGTGTCAATACAGTGGCAGTAGTGGTACCGTCACCCGCATCATCAGCTGTTTTAGAAGCTACTTCTTTTACCAATTGAGCTCCCATGTTTTCAATAGCATCTTCCAGCTCAATTTCTTTAGCTACAGTTACACCATCTTTAGTAATGCTTGGTGCACCAAATTTCTTGTCCAAAATTACATTTCTGCCTTTTGGTCCGAGTGTTACTTTAACTGCATCAGCAAGAGCGTCAACTCCTTTTTTTAGACGATCCCTTGCGTCGGTATTGAAAAATAATTCCTTAGCCATTTTTAAAATTTTTTTTAATTTAAATTAATTAAACTTGATTATTAGACCTGTAATTAAAGGATAGCGAAGATGTCCGCTTCTCTCATGATCAAATAATCAGCACCTTCTACAGATAGCTCAGTGCCGGCGTACTTACCATACAAAACAGTGTCGCCAACTTTTACAGTTAATGGCTCATCTTTTTTGCCATTACCTATGGCTACAACTGTACCTTTTTGTGGTTTTTCTTTGGCAGTATCAGGGATATAAAGGCCTGAAGCCGTTTTTTCTTCTGCGGCAGCGGGTTCTACCAAAACCCTATCTGCTAGAGGTTGGATGTTAACTTTAGACATGTGATTTAGTTATTTTTAAAGTTTGATTTCTATAATACAAAAACCTTATTTACACTTTCTGTGCCAATCATGTTTTTTAATTTATTACTGACATAAAGTCTTGATTAAGCTTCAATAATGTCAGGCCGGTCCTTTTATGAATTTTGCATTCCTGTCAGTTTTGCTGATGATAATTGCGATTCCTGACATATTTACGTATTTTATCTATGAAAATTTAATGAGCTAAAATATGAGAAACTTATCAGACAACTGGATAGCTGAAGGCTTGATTGATTTTGAGTACAAAAAATATTTGCTTTTGGCTTATCTCAAAGAAGTTGAACATGAATTTAAGTCAGTAAAACTTTACCCTCCTCTCACAGAGTTGATTTCTCATTACCATAAACTTAAACATTTTGATACGAACAAAAACCATATCAATTCAAAATTTCCTAAAGAAATTCAATCCTTTGATCTGAAAAAAGTATCCATAAACTATAAGAGTAAAACTGAGGATGATGAAACCATGAAAGAGTTGGTAAGTATAATTAGCTATGCCCTTCCTCAAATAAAAAAGCATATCGAAGAGGGGAAAAGTATTTATGATTTTATTGAAAATCAGTTGGAGATAGAACCTGTAGGGCTATCTGCTCTTTATCAGAAAGAAGGTTATGCACTGGTCTCTAATGGTTACTCTAAAGAGATTTTGGTCTATCGATATAAAATTGATTTGTTTCAAAACAACTTGGACAAATACAGAGGTATTGCTCTCAAGTTTATCGCTTCCATTAAAAAAAGCATCACAAAAACCTGCCATCAAATCAAACTGGATTTGATCAAAAATTTCAAAGACTTGCCAAATCCATCCACTTGGCGTATTGTGTCAAAGAATGCTATTCCTCTAGAGCAAAGTTTACTGCCTATAAGCAAGCGCTTGCTCCTTAAGCATGTTGAAATTGAATAAAAAAAGGGAAGACTAGTCTTCCCTTTTTTATTCAAGCAATGATTTATTCTTTTAGTCTTCCTTTTTCAATAGTGAATTCTCATTTGAGACCAATATTGGTGTAGGGCTGCTTTTTGCGGCGCTTTTAGCTTCTGCTTTTTCTTTGAAGCCCTCTTTTTCTGCTTGTTCCCTCAACTCTCTGTTTTTTATCACCTCATCACCAGGTTTACCAAACAAGATCTGGTAGACTTCCTTAGAGTCCTTTGCCTTACGGATGTCTTTCACTATGTCCACCCATTCATGAAATACCAAATAAACAGGATTGTATGAAGTAACTGGTTTGGTGATTCCATAAGTAGGTCTTTCTTTCTCCTCCATAAAAGTTCCGAAAATTCTGTCCCATATGATAAAAGTGGAGCCATAATTTTTATCTAAATAATGCTCATCACTTCCGTGGTGAACCCTATGGTGGGAAGGTGTTACAAAGAAGTATTCAATTGGTTTAGGAAGCTTTTTGATATACTCAGTATGAATCCAGAATTGATACAAAACAGCCACTTGATGACAGATGAAGAAAACGAATGGATTGAAACCCATCAGCATTACAGGTACAAAGAAAATAATTTTAATATGTTGTGTCCAACCTAAACGGAAGGATACAGAGAAATTATATTTTGCAGAATTATGGTGTGTAATGTGTGTAGCCCACCAGAAACGTTGCTCATGAGTGACCCTGTGCGCCCAATACCTCGCCAAGTCTATGGCAAAGAAACAAAAGATAAAAGACCACCAAGTGGCAGGGATTTTCCATGGTACAATATTCCAACAGAACAAAGCAACCCCAAAGGTGAAGGCTTTGATCAATGCACTAATTCCTACATTCACCAGTCCAATAGTGGAGGCTGCCAAGAAATCTTTTTTATCGTATGTGTCCTTTTTTTGATATAAGCTGATGCCCCATTCTATAAAAACCAATAAAAACATCACAGGAGCGGCCCATAAAATGACATTAGGCCATTTATCAGCGCCTAAATCTTCCAGACTTAAATGATTTTCAAACATAAATATAAACTTTGAGTTGTTTTTTTAGGATTTTAAAATGTCAATTTAATCATATTCCCGCTCATCTTCAATTTTTGCATCCTTAAATAATATTAAAATTTTAAATAAAAAAGGCCTGTTGATTTCAACAGGCCTTAGAATTTCGGTAAGCGGAATAACTTATTCTTCAGTATCGGGGCTTGTTTCTTCTGAAGCATCTTCTTCATTTCCTTCAGCAGGCAAAATGGACTGGTCGTCAAAAGACGGAGTAAGAATTTGCTTTTGGGCATTCTCTACATTTGGAGAAGAAAACCCTGATGAGCTACTGCTCTCATGAAAGGCCGAAGAACCCAATGATAAGGCCAATATTGCAACGGCTAAAACCCATGTAGCTTTTTCTAAAATATTCCCTGTTTTGGTGACACCCATAATTTGTGAGGCACTTCCACCAAAAGCTGCTCCGGCACCTCCCTTAGAATTTTGACCTAAAATGACCAAAATCAATAAAACGGCCAAAACGATGATGATACTTATGATTACTGTAAACATGCTAGTTATATTATATTATTCTCTTAACTTCTCAATTTGGTCTGCAAAGTAAGCCCTTTTCTTTGGAAAGTTCAATATTAATTTTTGATATATTTCCACAGCTTCATTTTTTTTATTTTGCTTGACCAATAATTTGGCATAGGACTCTGAAAGCATTCTGTGATTTAAATGAGTACTTTGTTCAGACAAGTCAGGCAATGCTACAGACTCATCCAATTTATCTTTGCTTAGCCGAATAGGTTTCTCCTTGAAATCATCAATTAATTTTTGCTGGGCTTTTTTGTTTTTCTTGGCTGAAGGTTTTTTTCTTTTTTTCTTGCTTTCAGTGACGGGATCTTTTTTATCAGCTTTTTTTTCTAGGTCCTCCTCCTTTTTTTTTACATGCGATTGATTTTGCTCATTGGATGGTGGAGCTGTTTTTTTTATTTTTTTTAAATTTTCCTCCAAGCGCCTCAATATTTCATCCCTTTTTGGTCTGGAAGTATTGTCCGTAACAGTTTCTTGTTTTTGTGTAGTTGTTTTTTCGGGTATGGGCGGAGCAATGGTTGATACTATTTCCTTTGTTTCATCCCTGTTAGCAAGTGCTTCCGGAGGCGTAATGGGTTCGTTTTGGACAATTGGAGAGGAGCCCGTTAGGAGGCTTTTTAATCTTTTCCTATCCGGACTAACCACTGCGGCCCAGTGAAGTAGGGTTTTAGAGGCTCCTGAAGCCTTGTCCCATTCGTATTTAGCTGCAATTATTTTTGGCGCCAAAAAGTAGGGGTACTTCTCTTGAAGTTTCAATGCATTTTTTAAATCTGCATTTTCAAGGTCATTGGCCTTACTTACTAAGTCTAAAAATCCCTGAGCGTTCACGACGTTTCTTTTTAAGTGTAGATGTTAAATTTAACAAATTTTACCAATTGGCCACAGTGGAAGTGAAAATATCCTGTATGATACCCTCAAAAATAGTTTCCACCAATTCCGATTCTACCTCGAGGAGTGTAGTGTTGCTTGGGTTGTAGTCTTGGAAATAAGAAAAGGTTTTTTTCGTATTTTCTTCTTCGTTTTTAGTATTGATGAATTCTACTTCCACCCTAATGGTAACCCGCATCTGACCGGCCCTATCAGGCTGATTGGCATTGGTGCTGGAAACTGTGGCTTGTGGGCTAATGGTATATCCGGTAATAGCCCCTGAAAATTGTAGGTCACCACTGTTTTGAATCAATTCCAGTTGTGTATTTCTTTGGAAATAATCCTTCAGGTCTTCCGTAAACAATTGCCCCATGTTCGCAGGCCCTCCTCCTGAATCATTAAAGAAATTTGCGACAGAGAAAGTATTCGTCACATTGTAATCCAGCGTGGTACCCGTAAAACTGTACTCAACTTTGCAGGCTGAAAATAAGACCGTAAAACTAAAAAAGTATAAGCAGATTTTATTGAATGTCATATTGTTTGATCTTCCGATAAAGTGTCCTTTCAGAGATTCCCAAATCCATCGCTGCATATTTTCTTTTGTTATGGTGTTTTTTTAGAGCTTTGGTAATCAATTCTTTTTCTTTTTTCTCTAAAGAAAGTGAATGGTCGTCCTCCTCATGTATGATGTCTTCAATGATGTCCTCTTGGTAGTTTTTTCTGCCAATTTCTGCTTCGTCTTTTATTTCTTTTTTCGCTCCTAAAGTCTCCAAAACTAGCGGAAGATTCTTAGATGGTTTGTTGCTCTCTTCGTACTGGTTTGAGGATTCCATGTCATCAAAAAGATTTTGATGCTTTTTCATGATGTTTTGATCCAAGCCCCCGGAATGATAGGATTCTAAAATTAATTTTTTTAAATCCGTCATGTCTTTTTTCATGTCAAAAAGAACCTTGTACAAAATCTCACGCTCAGAAAAATCAGAAAAAGCTTCTTTTTGATCATTATTCCCCTGAATGGAGGCAGGCAAGCTGCTTTTTTCCTTGGGTAGATACTTGATTAATGTTTCTGCATCAACTTCTCTTTCCTGTTCCAATAACGAAATTTGCTCTGCTAAATTTTTCAGTTGTCGGATATTTCCCGGAAAAGGGAAGGTTAATAATATATCCCTGGCATCCTGGGTAAGGGTGATGGGCCTTACCAAATACTTTTCAGAAAAATCTGTAGAAAACTTCCTAAACAATAATGCGATATCATCTCCTCTTTGCCTCAAAGGGGGAACAAAAATTGGGACAGTGTTTAAGCGGTAATACAAGTCTTCCCTAAATTTCCCTTTTTCTACAGCATTTATGAGGTTGACATTCGTGGCTGCAATAACGCGGACATCTGTCTTTAAAACTTTGGATGAACCGACTTTAATAAACTCCCCGTTTTCCAAAACACGCAATAGACGGGCTTGAGTTCCAAGAGGCATTTCACCGATTTCATCTAAAAATATGGAACCCCCATCAGTGACCTCAAAATAGCCTTTCCTGGCCTCGTGAGCACCGGTAAAGGAGCCTTTTTCATGCCCGAATAATTCGGAATCAATTGTTCCTTCAGGTATGGCCCCACAGTTAATAGCTATAAATTTCCCATGTTTTCGTTTGCTCAGTGCATGAATGATTTTAGAAAAAGATTCCTTACCACTACCACTTTCTCCGGTGACCAATACAGTCATTTCCGTAGGCGCAGCTTGCATGGCTACCTGAATGGCATGATTTAATAATGGACTATTTCCAATTATCCCAAACCTTTGTTTGATACTCAATATTTCCGAAGCACTGATAGAGATCATGGTTTTGCTATTTATCAATTGATTATTTCTCCAAATAAGGTTGCTGAGGTGCAGTCGGTGATTTTAACCTTGACATAATCACCAATCTTCAAATCTCCTTTTGGAATAATCACTACTTTGTTCGCTGAGTTTTTTGCCTTTAGCTGTTCGGTAGATCTTTTAGAAACTCCTTCTACCAGGACTTCTTGTACTTGGCCTATTTCCCTTTTATGCCTGATCATAGATAAAATGCTTTGTTTATCTATGATTTCTTGCAACCTGCGTTTTTTTACTGCCAAAGGAATATCATCCGGGTATTTCTTTGCAGCCAAGGTACCGGGTCGCTCTGAATAATAGAACATATAAGAGAAATCATACTGAACGATGTCCATTATGCTTAGGGTGTCTTGGTGTTCTTCCTCTGTCTCTGAACAAAAACCTGCAATCATGTCGGAAGATATGCCACAATCCTCACCAAGAATTTCACGAATCTTTTGAACCCTGTTGAGGTACCAGTCTCGGTCATAGGTCCTATTCATCAAATCCAGCACCCTGCTATTGCCACTTTGCACAGGTAAATGAATGTATTTACAAATATTGTCGTAACGTTTCATGGTATACAAGACCTCATCCGTGATGTCTTTGGGATGAGAAGTAGAAAATCGAACCCTGAGTTTTGGGTTAACCTTGGCGACCATTTCCAACAAGTCAGAAAAATGTACAACCTCAGTGATTTCGGACGCTTTTTTATTGAGCCTCGCTTTATTGTTCTCTTGAGGAGACCATTTGTAACTGTCCACATTTTGCCCCAGAAGGGTCACCTCTTTGTACCCTTTGTCAAATAATTCTTGAGCTTCTTTTGTAATGGAATAAGGGTCGCGACTCCTTTCCCTACCACGGGTAAATGGAACCACACAAAAGGAACACATATTGTCACAGCCCCTCATGATAGAAATAAATGCACTTACACCATTTGAATTAAGGCGAACAGGTGAGATGTCAGCGTATGTTTCTTCTCTGGATAAAAATGTATTGATGCCTTTTTGCCCTTCTTCGACCTGCCCAACAAGATTAGGTAAATCACGATAGGCATCCGGTCCTACCACCATATCCACCAGCTTTTCTTCTTCTAGCAGTTTTTCTTTTAGGCGCTCTGCCATGCATCCCAATACTCCTATTTTTAATTCCGGATTGGCACTTTTGATTTGGTTAAACTGACTTAGCCTTTTGCGTACGGTCTGTTCTGCCTTGTCCCTTATAGAACAGGTGTTTAGGAAAATGACATCCGCATTTTTATAATCTGAAGTTGTATCAAATCCGGTTTCTTTCATGATAGAGGCTACAATCTCACTATCCGAAAAATTCATTTGACAACCATAGCTTTCGATATACAACCGCCTCGACTTCCCGGTATTTTCGTCAGCCGTTACCTTAAAATCACAGGTTTTTGCCTCCTCCCCACTGATGATATCGATATCTTTAATAATATTTTCCATTGACTAACTATAATTTCAGATCGCAAATTTAATAAAATACCGACATATTGACAGTAGTTCACTTTATTATTCTGACATTACTTTACTAAAAGCCGGATTTGTATTAAGAATTTGAGCACAATAAAATTTTTATAGACTTCCTTTTAGTGTTAAGCTCTGCTGATTAAGAGGTTATGTATCAACATAGATAAAAACTATTATTATATAGAGATAATCAATTTTTACTATGGGTGTATTCTTCCTACTTTTATTCAAGCGAATCAATAACATAAACCATTATTAAAAGTCTAGTATCATGGAAGAAGAAAACAAGCATAACAAACTAACGACAGCTTCGGGTAGAATATATGTCGAAAATGAAAATTCAAAAACAGTTGGTCCAAGAGGCCCGGTGCTTTTGGAAGATTATATACTTCATGAGAAGATGGCTCACTTTAATAGAGAGCGAATTCCTGAAAGAGTAGTTCATGCCAAAGGATCAGGTGCATTTGGAACCTTTACGGTGACAGATGATATATCAGCCTATACCAAGGCGAAAGTCTTTAATAAATTAGGTAAAAAGACCAAAGTCTTCCTTAGATTTTCTACAGTGGGTGGGGAAAAAGGATCTCCGGATACCGAAAGAGATCCTAGAGGCTTTGCTGTTAAATTCTATACAGAAGATGGCAATTGGGATCTTGTGGGAAACAATACTCCGGTGTTTTTTATTAAAGACCCCAAAAAGTTTTCAGATTTTATCCATACCCAAAAGAGAGACCCCTATACCAATTGTAAATCGCCAACCATGATGTGGGATTATTGGTCACTGACTCCTGAGTCCTTGCACCAGGTTTTAATTTTAATGAGTGATAGAGGAACGCCCGTAGGTTATAGGCATATGAATGGTTATGGTTCTCATACCTTTTCCATGATCAATGCAAAAAATGAAAAAACCTATGTAAAGTATCATTTTAAAACTGCTCAGGGAATCAAGAACTTTACAGATGAAGAAGCTGCTCAGATGAAAGCCAAGGATTTGGATTTCTCTCAAAGAGACCTTTTGGAATCCATTGATAAAGGAGATTTTCCAAGGTGGAACATGAAGATTCAAGTCATGACACCTGAACAAGCTAGAAAGGTTGATTTTAATCCTTTTGATGTGACCAAGGTTTGGCCTCATTCGGAATTTCCGTTAATTGATGTAGGTGTATTGGAGTTGAATCAAAACCCTGACAACTACTTTCAGGATGTAGAGCAATCTGCTTTTGCCCCTGCCCACCTGATAGATGGCCTGGGTTACAGTCCTGATAAGATGCTTCAGGGAAGATTACTTTCTTACCCGGATGCACATAGGTACAGATTAGGGGGCAATTATGAACAAATTCCTGTAAATAGATGCCCTTATGCGGTAAATAACTACCAACGAGATGGAATGATGAGTGTGAATGGCAATGGAGGAAGAAAGCCCAATTATTGGCCAAATAGTTTTGATGAAGTTGAGGTGGACAAAACTTATCAGGAACCTTCTGAACAACTTGAGGACAATATTGTTGATTGGTACGACAGGAATAGCAAATTAGGAGGGAACGATCATTATTCCCAACCTAGGGCTTTGTTTAGGGATGTCATGAGTAAGGAAGAGCAAGACAATACCATAAAAAACACCATAGGGGCGATGAGGGGGATCTCGGGGCCCAAAAGGGATCAAATTATAAACCGACAGCTATGCCACTGGTTCAGAATGGATGAGGAATTTGGAGCACGAGTAGCTAAAGGTTTTGGTGTAGATTTAAATGCTGTGATGGCTGCATCTTCGGGCGCACATTAAAGATTTGGTATAATAATTGATATTTGTATACCCGGTGAACGGAATATTGATTTTTAATTCAGGAGTGGATCGTTCGTCCACTCCTTTTTTTAGTTAAACACATTACTTTGGCACATAACTTAGGTAAAAAGATTTTTAAAATTGGAGGATGGATTCTGCTCGGCCTAGGTCTGTTGGTGCTTGTTATTCTTTTATTTATCCGTAGTCCTTTTGGGCAAGATATTATCGTAAGCAAGGCCACCCAATACCTTGCTGAAAAAACCAACAGCAAAGTTAATATTGATAAATTGTACCTGACATTTCGTGGTAATCTTTATTTGGAAGGGCTGTATTTGGAACAACCCAATGGAGATACCCTTGTATACAGTAATAAACTTGAAACAGGACTCGAATTAGTGCCATACCTTTCAAGCAATAAAATCAATGTGTCAAGACTAGAATGGAAAGGACTCAAGGCCAATATAAAAAGAGATAGCACAGGGTCCTTCAATTTTGATTACCTGATGGAGGCTTTCGTAAGCCAGGGAAGTAATACTGATACCACAACTGCTGATACCATGTCTTCGAACGAAAGCAGTTACCCTGATATTAATATAGGACCGGTCAATTTAGAAGATTGGGACCTGCAATTTACTGATAAGCTAATGGGCCTATCAGGATCGCTTAATCTCGGTAAACTTTCCGTAGCGATCAATGGAATGGACTTGAATAAAATGGAATTTCACGTAACTGAAATTTTATGGGAAAATTCAGCCCTTTCTTATCAACAATTCAAGCCTTTGCCGGCTAGTGAAGATTCTTCCGAGAGTGATATGCCAATGCCATTGTTGGTATTGGACAAACTTTCCTTAAAAAATATTAATGCCGACTATCATTCTTTGCCCGATGGAATGAAAGTTCAGGCCAATCTTGGAGACTTTTTACTTGAAATGCCGGAAGCCAATCTTGATAAGCAAAAGGTATTAATAAAGCGCTTGTCTCTTTATGATTCACGGATTGATTACCAAAGTGAAACAATAGTTGAGGAGGAAAAAAAGACCGTTGACAAGGAAGATTCCGTAGCGCCATTTGCATGGCCGGAATGGGAGGTGGAGCTTTCCACTATAGACCTTTCCAATAATCAAATAAATTATGGGGTAAATGGTGTTCAGGGTCAAGCCGGTGAATTTAATCCGGAGGATGTTGGTGTGAAAGATTTTATCCTACAGGCCAATAACCTCTACTATAAGCCTAAAAAAGCCGGTTTTTCTTTAGATAAGTTTGGCTTTACCGAACGTTCGGGTTTCAAACTTGAAAACTTTCAGGCCCGGTTGTTCTTAAATGATTCTTCTTTGCAAGTAAACGAGTTATCTGTAAATACAGGGCATAGTGGTTTGGAGGGTGATTTTAACCTGGAATACCCTAGTCTTGTAGCAGTTATGGATGAACCTGAAAAGGCATCCATGGCATTGGCCATCCAAAATGTAAACCTGGGAGTGGAGGATGCTTATTACTTTGCACCTTCCCTGGGGAATAATCCCTACCTCAAGACTTTTGAAAGGAAAAGCTTTCAGGCTTCCTTGCTTGCCTCAGGAAATAGGAACAAGGTTCTCCTGAAAGAGATTGCCGCCAAATGGGGGAGAAATACAAGCATGGACATCTCCGGAACACTTTCCAATCCCTTGGATACCGATCGGCTTGCATGGGATTTGGATAAGTTCAGCTTTGTTTCCACGGCAGCAGATTTGAACCTCTTTACACCGGAAGATAGTTTGGGTATCAAGTATCCTCAAAACTTGGATCTTTCAGTATCTTCAGCAGGATCGCTTGATGATTTTAATTTAGAAGCTAAACTGAAAGCCTACAATGCTTCAGTAGCATTGGCTGCAGAACTGTCTACAGAACAAGGGGCCTATAATTTTGACTTAAATTCTACCATTTCGGCTGTGCCCTTAGGTAAAGTAATGGGAGATACCCTTACTTATGGACCACTGGATATGGAACTGGCGGCCCAGGGAAAGGTTGGATCACTTGACAGTCTAGATCTTAGTTTAGATAGCAAGCTGATTAATTTGGTGTATAATGGGCACAATTATAAAGGTTTAAAATTGAGCAGTGAAATTGTAGATGGGGAAGGCCAAATCAAAGTGAACCATAAAGATGAGATGCTGGATATGGATTTATTAGCCAATGTGTCTTTAACACCTTCCAATTATAAGGTGGATATGGATTTGGAACTCAAAGGGGCGGACTTGTATGGGCTTAATTTTAGTGCTAAAAAATTAAGAACCCAATTTTCTTTAAACGCAGCTTTTGAGGGCAAGCTGGAAAACTTTGATCTTGAATCAAAATTGACAGATGGAACCCTTGTATTAGACGATCAGGCCTACCCTATGGGAGGAATGGATCTTTCACTACGGGTTTTACCTGATTCAACGGACTTTAGTATTCAGAGTAATTTATTAAATGGATTCTTGCAGTCCAATGTAAGCCCGGGAGAAACATACGAAGGCCTATCCCGACATTTCAACGGATATTTTCTTGACAGCGCCTCTCTTTCTACTGAGCAAGTTTCAAGGCCTGTTAACGTGGACATGGACTTTACCATACCTTCTACATTGCTTTTGCAGCGAGTGATTTTACCTGGCTTAGAAGAGATGGACGAAGGGTCAATTGAAATGAAATTCAATGAAAAGAAAGCCAAATTAAATGGGCGGATTAACTTTCCTTATCTTTCTTATTCAGGAGCAGTATTGGATAGCTTGGATTTAAATGTGCTAAGTGACTCGTCTAACTTTGAATTTGATTTTGGAGTCATGGCCTTGTCTTTTGGGAGGTTGGCAATAGGTCCGACTTATTTTTCCGGTGAAGTATTGGAAAATCAATTGTATGTTAATTTTAATGCTTTGGATGAAGAGGAAGTATTGGCAAATATTGATTTTGATCTGGGATTTGGAGAGGATTCCATGCGATTGCACATCAATCCTGAAGGCCTGATTTTTAATAAATTGAAATGGGAGGTAGCAGAAAACAATGCTTTTACATTGGCTGATAATAAGGTGTTTTTTGAAGCTTTTGAGTTTTCAAGAGAAAAGCAACTTGTGTCTTTCGGGAATGAACCGGGAGAGAATTCATTTGATCTTACCTTCAATGATTTCAGGTTAAGAACTTTCACCAGTTTATTGAACCCTGATGAAATTTTAGCTGCAGGGTTGGTCAACGGTGCCATTAAAATAGAAAACCCCTTTGGAGCCACCGGTTTACAAGCCGACTTAACCGTGCAAGATATGGCCTTGCTCAAGGTGCCTCTCGGTAACTTGACTTTAAAAGCTTCGGGCAATGATCAAAAGAATTATGATTTTGACCTAATGATCAAAGATCAAGGCGTGGACCTGGATCTCACAGGTGGTTTTGTAGCGGATCCTCTAGGGGCCAAGCTCAATTTGGCGCTGGACTTGAATAAATTTGACTTGGACATATTGGATGGACTTACGGCCGGAGCCATAAGCGATGGGAATGGATTTATTTCAGGTGAATTTAAAGTGGAAGGAAGTTCTTCAGACCCAATTTACTCCGGAAATTTAGCCTTCAATGAGACTGAATTTACCGTTGCCACCTTGAATGCTCGCTTTGCAATTGACAAGGATGAAATAAGGGTGGATAATCAAGGTGTGTACCTGAATCAGCTGACCATTAAAGATGACCAAGACAATAACTTTGTACTGGATGGGGATATCATTACCGAAAATGATTTTATCAACCCTCAATTTGACCTCTCTTTGACAGCGGATAATTTTAAAGTGCTGAACTCTACGCAAGAAGACAATGATTTATTTTATGGTGATGCATTGATTGGAGCAGATGTAACCATAAAAGGAGACTTGAATTTACCCATAATAGATGCCGATATTTCAGTCGACAAGGGGACAAACTTAAGTGTGGTGATCCCTGAAAGTCAGCTGGATGTGGTGGAAAGGCAAGGGGTAGTCACCTTTGTCAACAGAGAAAACCCTGAAGATATCCTTACCAAAAGACTCGAAGAAACAAGCAATTCAGGCTATACCGGCTATAAGGTAGATATGCTATTAAATGTATCTTCGGAAGCAGTTTTTAATCTTGTAATTGATGAAAGATCCGGAGACAATTTAATGGTGGAAGGGGCGGCAAATCTCCAATTGAATATGGATCCAAATGGGAGAGTGACCTTAAGTGGGATTTACGAGTTGTCCAAAGGCCATTATGAATTGAGTTTGTACAATTTGGTAAGCAAGCGGTTTGAAATTCAAGAAGGAAGTACCATTAGCTGGGCAGGTGATCCCATGGATGCCAATATGGATATTACGGCAATATATAGTGTTAAAACCTCTGCTTCAGACTTAATGACAGCCACAGCATCCGGGGGATCCCGAGAAACAATGTCCAAATACAGGCAAGAGTTTTCTTTTATCGTTTACCTTAATATAGATGGAGAGCTGCTCAAACCTGAGATCTCATTTACAATGGATATGCCTGAAGACGAAAGGGGAGCATTGGGTGGTGCCGTATATGCGCAAGTGAAGCAATTGAACAACCAGGAAGGGGAGTTAAACCGCCAAGTTTTTTCATTATTGGTGTTAAATAGCTTTTTTCCTAGTGGAGATAATTCGGGCAGTGGAGGAACCGCAGCCATGGCCAGATCCAGTGTGAGCCAGTTACTTTCAGGTCAATTAAATACCTTTACCAACAGTTTAGTAGGGGGGACAGGATTAGAATTAGATGTGGGGTTGGATAGCTTTGAGGATTATCAAGGAGATTCCCCACAGTCAAGGACCCAGCTCAATGTAAATGCCAGTAAAAGGTTTTTAGACGATAGGCTAATTGTTCAGGTAGGTAGTCAAATTGACATAGAGGGAAGTTCTTCTACAGGCACAGGTAATTCTCTGCTAGGCAATGTTAGTGTAGAGTATTTAATTACCGAAAATGGACGCTATAGAGCAAGGGGCTTTAGAAAAAATCAATTTGAAAGTTTTATAGATGGACAATTGGTTGTCACCGGGCTTTCTGTAATTTTCAATAGAGAGTTCAGTAAATTCGAAGACCTCTGGAGAGGTATAGATTCTAGGAGAAAAGAACAAGAAAATCAAGCAGAAGAGGAGAACAATGAAAATTAATAAATGCTATACTTTATTCCAATTATCAAATATCAAGTCATTGTTAGCAATGGCTTTACTATTACCCTTGTGGTTTTTGGTAAGTTGTAGCGTTTCTAAATATATTCCTGAAGACGAAAAATTATATACGGGAGCCACTTTGAAAATCAATAGGGATTTCTCTGTAAAAGGTTTTAAAGCGATTAACGCGGAACTTGAAGGCCTGCTCGAGCCCGAACCCAATGCTAAATTTTTGGGAATGCGGATTGGTTTGTGGAGTCACTATAAAATGCAGCAGGAAAATCCGGGCTTTATCAATCGATTTATTTATAAGAAATTGGGAGAAGAGCCTGTGTATTTAAGTGATGTGGACGCCGAAAAAACCCAAAGCCTGGTTGTAAACAGACTAGATAACAATGGATTCTTTTTTTCTAGGGTGAGTGCAAATGTGGAGGCCGGTCCCAAAAAAGCATCAGTTAACTATTCGGTAGATTTGGCTAAACCCTATGAATTGGCCACCTATCAATATGAAAAAGACAGTTCTGCAATAGACCGTGGCATCAGGGAATTGCTTGATAAAACAGAAATAGCTGAAGGAGATTACTTTTCTCTGGAAATGATGAAAAATGAAAGGGTAAGATTAAATGAAGCCCTTAAAAATAAAGGTTTTTATAATTTTAACCCTGATTTTTTAATTTTTGAAGCCGATACCAACCAATATGAAGATAAAAGGTTTGACCTCTTTTTAAGGCTCAAACAAAATGCGCCTGAAAAAGGTATAGTGCCCTATGAAATTCAAAATATCCGTGTCTATCCTAATTATTCTATGGATAAATATGGGCAGGAGACAGATACGACCTTGGTTGACAATGTGATGGTTATCCAAAATGAATTGACTTTCAAGCCTGATTTACTCGATCAATACATATTGATTGAAAAAGACAGCCTTTATAATTCGAAAGACACACGATTAACCAGTAGTAGATTAACTGGTATTGGAAATTTTCGGTTTGTGAACCTGAGGTATACAGAAACAGATACCAGTCTGAGCGGAGGGAAAGGGAAATTGGATGCAAATATTTACCTTACTCCGTTAGACAAGCGCTCCATTAGGGCCGAATTACAAGGTGTTTCCAAATCCAATAATTTTGCCGGCCCCACTTTATTATTGAATTATAGAAATAGAAATTTATTTAAGGGAGGGGAAACATTTAATCTAACGGCAGAGGTAGGCTATGAAAGCCAAATTGCCGCAGGTGATAGAGAAAGTTTAAGTGCTTTTGAAATAGGCTTAAAAGGTGATTTGATCTTTCCTAGAGTGGTATTTCCTATTGCCATTAAAGAAAGATTTGCTTATTCCGTACCCAAGACAAAAATTAGTCTTGGCACTGAGTATCAGGATAGACGAGGTTATTATAAGTTAAACACGGTTTCGGCTACTTATGGATATTTCTGGAATGCCAATCGTTTTGTTTATCATGAGATCACTCCCATCTCACTAAACTTTGTAGACATCTCCAATACTTCTAGTGAATTTGAAGAAATATTGGAGGACAATCCATTTTTAAGGCAAAGTTTTGAGCATCAATTCATCGCAGGAATAACCTATAATTTTGCTTATAACAAGCTAATGGATAAATACAGGGAGCATAGTATATATTTTGGAGCCAATTTAGACCTGGCAGGGGGCGGATTGAGGTTGTTGAACAATGTATTTAACAATCAAGACCAGAACAAATTCTTGGGATTTAACTATGCCCAGTACAATAAAGGGGATATCGATTTTAGATATTACTGGAGATTTACAGAAGAAAAATTGCTTGCTGTCCGCTTGTTTGGAGGTGTAGGACTTCCTTATGGCAACTCCGTTTCCCTACCATTTGCCAAACAGTTTTTTTCCGGAGGGCCCAATAGTATCAGGGCTTTTAGAATCAGGTCTTTGGGACCCGGATCTTTCACTCCTGAAACCGAAACCACAGCCAATTATTTTGATCAGGCAGGTGATATAAGGTTAGAAGGAAATTTAGAATTTAGATTTCCAATATTCTCTTACCTTAAAGGAGCCACTTTTGTAGATGTAGGTAATGTTTGGCTGGTTAATGAAAATGAGGCATTACCCGGAGGTAAATTTGGAAAAGATTGGTTCAAAGAGCTGGCAGTGGGAGCCGGAATTGGGCTCAGAGTGGACATTGAATTTTTTGTAATCAGGTTTGATTTAGCTACCCCTCTTAGAAGCCCCTCCTTGCCGGAAGGAGAGCGTTGGGCTTCAGAATTTAAATTGCAGGATAGCGACTGGAGGAATAGCAACTTAGTTTTTAATTTTGCCATAGGCTACCCTTTTTAAGGACCGGTGTTTAACTTTTCCTTGGTTTTAATAAGGCTGGACAAATAAGCCAACATGGCCGGTGTAACCACAGAGAAAGTAAGTAATTTCCCTAAATTACTTGACTTTTTCATGGCTAAAGTAGCGCCAATAACAGCCAATGGTATCCCATATTTCAATCCAAACTGTAGGTATTCTTTTTCTCTATTCATGATTTTTAAAATTATATAAACAAAATGCACGGGAGCTTTTAAAAGCCGTATTAATTGGTTTTTTATAAGCTGATTACAGTAAATAATAGATTGTGCTTAAGGTAGCAGATAGTGCAATTCTTATGCCGCAAAGGGCAAAAGGTTTGAATCGAATATAAGTAAACTTAAGAATGTTTTAAAAGAGATAAGGTTCTGTATATGTGGCGTTCTTTTATAAAAAAGTATACTGAATTTTTGAGAGCCTATAAATCCACCAAAAGCCTTAGGTTTAATAATCAAACTTAAGCTGTTCACCTGAGGGCCTGTCATGGTCATCTGAAATAAGATTAGAAAGACTTATTCCTAACAAGCGAATGGGTAGATTTAGTGCTTCCTGATGTAGGAGATCCAAAGCAATTTCTTCCATCTTTTCTAGAGCTATCGGATTTACCTGTGTTTTGCTACGAGTTTGAAGGCTAAAATCATTGTATTTGATTTTGACGGTAATCGTTCTGCCTTTTGCATGGTTTCTTTCCAGTCTTCGATAAAACTCCGGTAAAATATTTTCTTTAAGTGTAGCTTCTATGGCTTGAATAGCTGATAGGTCCTTGTCGAATGTTCTTTCCACTCCAATTGACTTCCTGATTCTATCGGGTTTGACTTCACTCTCATGAATACCCCTGACAATTTTATAGAAGTGAAGCCCTGATTTCCCAAACCTTCCGGTTAAAAAAGGCAATGAAAATTGTTTAAGGTCATAGCCATTGTAGATCCCAAATGCATTCATTTTCTTGGCCATTACCTTGCCGATGCCGTAAAATTTCTCAATGGGCAATTTCTCTAAAAAGGCTTCTGCTTCTGCCGGTGTGATCACCGCCTGTCCATTGGGCTTGTTCAAATCAGAAGCAATTTTAGCAAGGAATTTATTGTAAGATATGCCTGCAGATGCGTTTAACCCCGTCTGTTCCTTGATTTTTTTACGGATATCCTTGGCTATTAAAGTAGCAGAGGGGAGTTCCAAAAAATTGGTGGTCACATCTAAAAACGCCTCATCTAGAGAAAGGGGTTCCACAAGGTCGGTATAGCTCAGGAAAATCTTCCTGATTACCATAGAGATTTCCTTATACCTTTCAAACCTGGGTTTTACAAAGATTAAATTGGGGCATTTAATTGCTGCCAGTTTTGAAGACATGGCTGAGCGGACACCAAATTTTCTGGCCTCATAACTGGCAGCAGCCACCACCCCCCGTTCTTTGTTTCCCCCGACAGCGAGCGGCTTGTTTTTATATTCTGGATGATCCAATTGTTCTACCGATGCGAAAAATGCATCCATGTCTACATGTATGATTTTCCGGTAGTTTTCCATGGTTTATTATACGGTTCCTTGGGCATGCATGGCTTTGGCCACTTTTTCAAAAGCGCCTATATTGGCAGCATTGAGGTAATCCTGTTTTTTCAAATCATGCTTGCTGATGGTTTCCAGGCATTTTTCATGAATACCTTTCATGATGGTTCGCAATTGCTTCTCCAAGTCACTTTTTGTCCAATAGTTACCCATTCTGTTTTGCGTCATTTCAAGTCCTGAAACGGCTACACCTCCGGCATTGCTGGCTTTACCCGGTCCATAAAGCACATTGGTTTCTTGTAAATAATTTATGGCTTCCGGCGTGCAAGGCATATTTGCTCCTTCAGCCAATAAAAGTAATCCATTTTTTTTGAGAAGCTTGGCATCTCCTTCATTCAATTCATTTTGTGTGGCACAAGGGAAGGCACAATCTGCAGGAATAGACCAAATGTTTTCACTCCCTGCTGCCGTAAATGTGGCCGATTCAAATTTTTCCGCAAAAGCTGAAATGCTTTTTCTCTGCCCATTTTTTACAGTTTTCAAAAAATCTAATTTTTCTTCCGTCATCCCTTCCGGATCATGAATAAAACCCGTGGAATCAGAAAAGGCAACTACCTTAGCCCCTTCTTGTAGCAGTTTTTCTATAGCAAATTGAGAGACATTTCCTGCACCTGAAACCAAGCAAACTTTGTCATTTAAATTCTCATCAATCTCTGTGAGCATAAAGTGGGCGAAATGGATTAAACCATAGCCTGTCGCTTCGGGCCTTAAAAATGAACCTCCCCAATCCTTTCCTTTTCCCGTTAAAACTCCCTGGAATTCATTTCGTATTTTTTTGTAAGTCCCAAAAAGATAGCCTATTTCTCTTTCTCCGACGCCTATGTCTCCCGCAGGAACATCTGTGAAATGCCCTATGTGTCGATAGGCTTCCATCATCCAGGCTTGGCAAAATCGCATGACTTCGCCATCAGATTTTCCTTTAGGATTAAAATCGGCACCTCCTTTTCCTGCGCCAAGTGGTATTCCGGTCAAAGCATTTTTGAATACCTGTTCGAAAGCCAAAAATTTAAGTATGCTTTGGTTTACACTTGGATGAAAGCGCAAGCCTCCTTTATAGGGCCCCAAGGCACTGTTCATTTGTATTCGATATCCTTTATTGACTTGAACCTTTCCATGGTCATCTGTCCAGCAAACGCGAAAGGAAATAATTCTTTCTGCTTCACAAATGCGTTCAAAAAGTTTTTCATCCACATATAAATCATTGGCCTTTAGCACCGGGAGGATACTATCAAATACTTCTTCTACTGCCTGGTGAAATTCAGACTCGTTGGGGTTTTTATCGATTACGTTTTTAAGGATATTTTTTAATGATGACATTTAAATGGGGTTATTGAAATTTGAATAAAAGTTTTTTAAAGTATTGATTAATGAAGCAGCTTTGAGCAGGCATTCTTGGTATTCAGCCTTGGCATCTGCATCAATTGTAATGGCACTTCCAACGCCAAAATAAATGGAATTTTTTGTTCGATCTATAATTAAACTTCTAATTATTACACAAAAATCAAAATCTCCATTGCTGTCTATATACCCTATACTGCCTGAAAACCAAGATCTTTTAAATTTTTCATGAGCTTCTATAAGCTCCATGCATTTGATTTTGGGAGCTCCGGTCATGCTTCCCATAGGGAAGGTTTTAGATATAATTTCTTCAAAACCAACGGAGGGTGGCAATTGGCAAGTGACGGATGAAATCATTTGAGAGATTTGCTTGAATGAATATATGCCAAACAACTCCTTTACGTCCACGCTTCCTGTTAGTGCCAGTCTTGCAAGGTCATTTCTCATCAAATCCACGATCATCAAGTTCTCCGCTTGCTCTTTTTTACTTTCAGCCAACTGTTTTTTTAGTACTTTGTCTTCTAGCTGATTTCTTCCTCTTCTAACAGTACCTTTTATGGGTTGCGTAAGCAAAGTCTGTCCCTGCTTTTTTAAGAACCTCTCAGGAGAAGCACAGCAAAGATACAGGTTTGCAGACTTGAACAAAGCACTAAAGGGCATGGGTGAATTTTCACATAGGTCTAAAAACAAATTGATAGGCTCAGTATGGGAAACGGTACCCTGAAAATCCATGCAATAATTCAATTCATAAATATCTCCTTCTAAAATATGATTTTGAATTTTTTGGAAAGTAGCTGTATAGCTTTCTTCGTCCTGAGAACAATTGAGGTTGCAATTTCCCCTCCTTCGTCTTTGGGAGGCTGTTGTATTCAATATTTCAGCCAAGATCTGATCAGGCGAGGTTCCTTCAATGGTTATTTGTGTATTGCTGATAAGAATGGTTATCTCCGGGCTAAAAAACAAACTGTCAGGACAATTGATCCATTCCCTGTTTTGGCTGGATAATTTCTCATATTTGTTTTTTTGATCATAGGATATGATGCCCACTTTAGGCTTGTCTGAGGGCAATTGATCCAAATTCTCCAAATTGACAGCTTTGGTCCCTGCATACAATACATGGTTAAAACCACCGGATGGATACGCTATTTCCTGTGAAGTGAAATAGCCAAAACAGGTAAAGTTCAGGTCTACCCATGCCAGCATTTTTGGCACCCAATCGGAGTTAGTTTGTATAGTGAGCTTGTTTTCGTTTGATGGCATCTTTGCAAAATTAAGTAAATGCCATGAAAAAAGGGGAATAAAATTATCCCCCTATCAAATATTAATTTAGATATACCAATACTATTAGTTGGCTTTGATGTCAAAGTTCACACTTACAGAGTTGTAAATAAATTTGTCTTTGGTTTTGTCTACAGCTGTGGCTTCATCACCATATGCTAAACCCCATTCCGTTCTATCGATGTTAAATCCGGCTTGAGCGGAAACACTTCCATCTGTCATAGAAACTGATGCAGGGAATTTAATATTTTTGGTTGTTCCTCTCATGGTTAGGTTTCCACTGATCCAATGAGTAGGTGAAGCAGGTGCCAGTTCAGACTCGCCTTTAGGCGTATTCTCTGTTTCAAACTGTTCTTGATCTTCGATGGCATCACCAGAACTATAAGGAGAAACTTCTGTGATTACAAATGTAGCTTGAGGATGATTGGCCGCATCAAAAAAGTCATCAGATTGTAAATGATTCCACAACTTGCCATGGTTTTCACTTCCTTCCTCTAAATCATGGATCTCTAATTTAGTAATGTCGAAAGTGAACTCTCCGGAAGTTATGGCATCTCCTTCTACCGAAATTTCGCCATCTGTGACAGGGATAATTCCATGGTGCTGACCAGTAGGCTTATACCCCCTCCAATTTACTGTACTTGAATTGGTGTCCAATTGTAATGTTTCACCACTAGACTGAGCCTCTTCCTGAGCTTCCGAAGTTTCAACTGTTTTGTTGTTTTGTCCACAAGAAAAGGTCAATAATGCTGCTGCCAGTAAAAAACCTGATAATTTAATTGTTTTCATAGTTATAGTTTGATTTAATAAGTTGTGATTGGTTCTAAAATTAAATGTATATACACTTAAACTAATTGTAGATAAAAAGGTTCAATAAATTTTAATTAATTTAACCAAGATTAGAGCTTTATCCAAATTAAGCTTTGCATATCCTTCTTCTTTATAAAAAAATCCTGTAATTCATGGATTATCAGTTAATTTCGTGATAAAAAAATCTAAATCCAGTGCAGGACTTTGCGGATATTTTTGCTACGATTCTCATTAATTATTTAGATTTATATGTGTCTATGGTGATTTTAACCTGGCAATTTCATAATCAAAATAAATAAATTAATGCTTTGATTAAGAAATAAGGTGTTAAAATTGTGAGTGAAAATAGAGTGTCAAACAAGTTTTATATGGGACATTCTTACACTAGTTAAATCGATTGTAATGTTTTGAATAGGGGATGGTTCGCTAAACCTTTTAAAACCTAAATATTATTTAGATAGCATGGCATTGATCAAAAAAGTAAATGACAAATCGCCCCAATGGGGCAAAGAATGTTGGTTAGCAGACAATGCTACCCTTACCGGAGATGTGATAATGGGAGATCACTGCACCGTTTGGTTCAATGCAGTGATCAGAGGAGACGTACATTATATAAAGATTGGCAATCATACCAATATTCAAGACGGGGCAGTAATTCACTGTTCTTACCAAAAATCTCCCGTAAATATAGGCTCTGAAGTATCCATTGCTCACAATGCCATAGTTCATGGCTGTACCATCAAGGATAGAGTAATGATAGGAATGGGGGCTATTGTTATGGATGATGCTGTGGTCAATGAAGGAGCGGTTATTGCTGCAGGAGCTGTTGTATTGGCAGGGACGATTGTAGAAGGCGACAGCATATATGCAGGAATTCCGGCAAAGCGGGTGAAAGATACCGGAAAAGAAATGAAGGAGGCCATTGCAAGAATTGCCTCCAACTATCCTAAATATGCCAGCTGGTACAAAGACGAATGATCTAGACCGTTTCATCCGGTCGGAATCGCATGGATTCCGGGTACGGGAAGGCATGAATCAGTTCTCCTTTTCTAAGTTTGTTTTGAATACCACTCCAGTATTCAGGGTCAAACAATTGCGGGTTGTTTTCAATAAAGTAGGCCTTTACGTCTTGTCTGCCAATCATGAAGCGTTTAAAATCTTCCGGGAACACATCATTTTCATTGACTTCATACCAAGGCCTTGAGGCATAAATCTGATCATAAGTTTGGGGTTTGGGCTTGGCCCGGAAATTCATGGTATGCAGAAATTCTATTTCATCATAATCATAAAAGATCACCCTATTTTGCCGCGTTACTCCAAAATTTTTGGTCATCATGTCTCCAGGAAAGATATTTGCCTGGGCCATTTGTAAAATGGCTTTGGCATATTCATCTACAGCATGCTTGGCTTCTTCCAGACTGCAGGTTTCCAGGTAGAGGTTCAAAGGTCGCAAGCGACGTTCGATGTACAAGTGCTTTATTACAAGTGTTTCTCCCTCAATGGACAAAAGAGAATTTACATAGGTTTTCAATTCTTTCATCAACAAGGGGTCAATCCTGTTCAGTGGAAGTCTAAAATTTTCAAACTCATGAGTGTCTGCCATTCTACCTACCCTGTCGTGAAGCCCCACCAGTTTGTATTTTTCTTTTACCTGCTGTCTGGTCATGTTTTTAGGAGGTTCAAAATGGTCTTTAATTAACTTAAATACAATATTTGACGAAGGAAGGGTAAAGACAGTCATGACCATGCCCTTGATGCCTTCAGCTAAAATAAAGTTGTCCTCACTCTGCTTTAGGTGGTTTGTGAAATCCTTATAGAAGGCTGTTTTGCCATGCTTATTGAATCCTATGGCATTGTAAAGCTCATAAGGTCGTTTATGTTGGATAACTGATTGGAGAAAATTGACAGTTTGTGACGGGATAGCTATTGGAGCCATAAAATAGGACCTGGTATAACTGAATATTCCACTCATTATGTTAGGGTCGAAAATAAGTGTATCGACAAATATACCTTTTTCATTGTGTAAGAGGGGGATTATAAATGGCATCCATTTATTACCAAGATAAGTTCTACCTATTAAATAGGCTGCCTTATTGCGATAGAAAACATCCCTTAATACCTGCGTGGTGGTTTCCTTTGTTGCTTTATACCTGGTTAGAATTACTTGTTTAACACTTTCTACTAAATATTTTATATCTTTTTCCTTTTGATAATAAGGAACACCAAAATCAAAATCTTCCAAAATTTTTGTAAATGCATCATGCAGTTCCACTTGAGCCGGATAGTTTCGAAATAAAGATTCGTCTACATTACCTCTATCATCGCTACCTGATAAATCATAAAACATCAATGCCTCATCAATCACCATTCCCGGGAATACCTTCCTGAAAACCGAATTAAAAAATGTGCCGGCCAGCTCCCGATCATCATAAGAAGCAATGGCATGTAAGTAACTTTTCCGGATTTCAGCCCAGACTGCTTTGCTGTCAACCTCTTCTTGTAGCAAAGCCTTACAAGCCTCTACAATACTTTTTAGGTGGTCTTTATATAAACGTAGCCTTTCTTTGTGGTTGGCATGTAGCTGTTGCCAATCTTTATTTTTAAAGTTTTTAGGAATTCTTTGGGTAATTTGTCTAAAATTAAGAATGTAGGCATCATATCCATCTAAAACTGTTGCAACTATTTTTTTAATAAGCTTTTTATTCATAATGGCTATGCCTTTTGGTCTGGAAGTAGATTAGAAGTGGATATTAGAATATTATTTTTTTATTGCAAAATTATTAACCTTTGGATTTGCAGATATATTCCTTAATTTCGTTCGAGTTTATTCTATTATAGATTAAACACAATAGGTTTAATAGGTTTGATAAGTGAAAAAGGCCTGAATAATATTCAGGCCTTTTTTCAATTTAAAAAACACCGAATATGGATTTGAATCATTTGATAAACAATTTGGTAAAAGTTTTGGAGGGGCCTTTGCCCGGAAGGCCGGCTCAGGAGCGAATGGCTCCGATACCTCTTGAATTGGATCGATTTGATAAACAGCAAATGGTTAATGCCAGAAAAGGTGCCGTATTGATGTTGATATGCCCTACTCCAGACCAAAAAAGTATATTTGTCCCATTTATCAAAAGGGCTACTTACGAAGGGGTTCACAGTGGGCAGATTGCTTTGCCCGGAGGGAAGAAGGAGCTTACAGATCAAGATTTAGGAGTAACAGCTTTGAGGGAAACAGAGGAAGAGATTGGGGTACCAAGTGACAGCATTGAAATCATTGGTTCTTTAACTGATCTTTACATACCTCCAAGTAATTTTTCGGTGAAACCATTTATTGGCTATTCTTTAAAATCTCCGTCATTTTCAATTGACAAAAGAGAAGTCGATCGGCTTATCCTATGCAATTTTAACGAATTGACGGATGAGGCCATAGTAAAGAAAAAGGGAATGGATTTAGCCGGAGGTCACAGGATTGAGGCGCCTTATTACGAAATTAATCAAGAAGTGGTCTGGGGAGCTACAGCCATGATATTAAGTGAGTTTTTAACACTTTGGAAAGAAATCAAATAAATGTGGAAAGTGCGCTGATAACAAATGATGCAGTAGTTTTTGGTCTCCTAATGGGAGTACTTGGATTAATTTTTTATACTTCGGCAAGTGCCCACCCTATTTTTAAGGCCATATACCGGGTAGTGCCGGTGGTATTATTGTGTTATTTTTTACCGGCTTTGTTCAATACTACAGGCCTAATTTCCGGAAAAGATTCTCAATTGTATTTTGTAGCGTCCAGGTACTTACTGCCTACCTCACTGGTGTTGTTAACCTTAAGTATAGATCTCAAAAGCATCGCAAGATTAGGACCCAAAGCGCTTATCATGTTTTTGACAGGAACATTTGGTATTGTGATAGGGGGACCGGTTTCCTTATTTTTAGTGGCTCAATTTTTTCCTGAAGTACTGGGAGGAATAGGTGCTGATGAAACATGGAGAGGTCTTGCAACAATTGCGGGTAGCTGGATTGGAGGCAGTGCCAACCAAACGGCTATGTTGGAGCTATTTGGAGCCAGCCCTTCCCTTTTCAGTCAGATGATTGCAGTAGATGTTATTGTTGCAAACCTATGGATGGCTTTTTTATTGTATTGGGCAGGTAACCCAGGCTTCTTTGATAAAATTTTAAAGGCCGATACCTCGGCCATTACGGCTCTGAAGAAGAAAGTAGAGATCCAACAAAAGAATAACGTAAAAATCCCTGGCTTATCAGATACCATGAGCATTTTGGGACTTGGCTTTTTTATTACCAGTTGTTCTCATTTCTTTGGGACCTATTTGGGAGATTTTATTGGTGTGAATTATCCTGAGCTAAAACCTTATTCCTTGGATTCCCAGTTCTTTTGGTTGGTGATTTTAGCCACTACCGGAGGTTTGATTTTGTCTTTTACCCGATGGAGAAAATTAGAAAATGTAGGGGCATCCAGAATGGGTAGTGTCTTGCTTTATATTCTGGTGGCTACCATAGGTATGCAAATGGACCTTGCTGCAGTTTTAGATAACCCAGTTTATTTTTTAGTAGGGATTATTTGGATGGGTTTTCATATATTATTTATGCTTATTGTAGCCTTTATAATTAAGGCACCGTTTTTTTATGTAGCCATCGGTTCTCAGGCCAATGTAGGAGGAGCGGCATCTGCTCCGATAGTTGCTTCTGCTTTTCATCCTGCACTGGCCCCGGTAGGCGTTTTATTGGCTGTGTTAGGTTATGGTGTTGGTACCTATGGTGCTTATATATGTGGCATTTTGTTGCAATTGGCTTTTGGAGGATAACTATGAAACCCAGGAAAAAGTATATTTTTATTTGTAATGGTAAAGATTGTAAAAAAAATGATAACAAATCATTTTCCTCATTACTCAAACAAGCCATGAATAGGGCTCCTTTGAAAGGGAATTTTAAATTGGTAAAAACCAAGTGTATGGATTGTTGTAAATCCGGACCTATAGCTGTATATAATAATCAGTTGGTTAAAAAAGGGGATACTGATCAAATAGTCCAATTCCTTATGAAAGACCTTTTATGAAAAGTACCATAATCAATTGAATTTTTATTGTATAAACGTTTAAATAATTGGCTGACTAATATTTACGGAGTATCTTTACGGTGTTTTAATAATTTTTGCTTATTAAGTTCTAGTAATCATTTGATACTTAGTTTTTTTGATAGAAATAGTTAGAGATTTGAATATTGTTAGTAACTTATAGGTTTAAACCTATGAAATCCAATACTTAGTGTTTTCAGTTTTTAATTTAGCATTGTGACAGGTTAATACCTGATTTTAATCATGGAAAAAGAGTTTTATAAAAATCTCTTTCAAGGCAATGAAAAAAGTCTTGATTTATTTTTGGTATTTGATGACAGCCAAGTGATATTTTCAAGCGGTAATTGGCTAAGTCAATTAGCGGAGGAAGGATTATGGGAAAATTATTTGTCTAATTTTGAAGGCTTGGTTACCGATGTACGTTCATTTTTTGAAGATCCATCTCAAGCTCAATTCCGTAGTTATGCTCATATAGACCAGAAGCTGGGACTTCAAATCAGGGTAGAAGGAAAGACAATTGATGGTAAAGGTAAAATTTGTGTGGCCAATGGAAAATTTCTAGAAGGAGCGTTGAATCACTCAAAAGAACTTTTGTTAGATAATGAGCAAACGATCTCATTGGGACAAGAAGATGCTACAGAGTTTTTAAAAGGAAAGCTGGAATTTGATCAGCAGGTCAATGAAATATCCACTGCATTTCTAAATGCTACAGAGGAAGAATGGGACAAGGTATTTCTTAAATCCCTGGCCATGGTAGTCCGATTTCAAGGAGCAGACGTAGGAAATTTTTTTTACGTCAATCATGAGTTAGAACAACTTGAATGTTTTTTTGAATACAAGACAAATCCTGATGCAGGGATACTTAAAATAAACCAAACCATATCCCTTGAAGGACAACAGGCTTTTATAAACAATTTAAAAAACTCAGGATTTATTGCTGTAGGCGATTTGAATAAATCTGAATACAAAGAAACCTTCGAGGCATTAATTGCAGAGAAATTTGGTTTCACAGCCTATATCATTGTCCCTATTTTTGCGGATAACAACCTTTTAGGCTTATTTACATTAAGTTCTGCCCAGGTCCAACCCAACTGGACACCTAAGCATAAGAATAGGTTTGGCATCAGGCAATTGGCTGATGTATTTGGGGCTGCAGTGATCCATCGTTCAACCAAATCCAAGCTGTTTCGAAATGAGAAATTACTTAGCTCTACTGAGGTTTTGGCCAAGTCTGGGTCTTGGAGATTGCAGAATACTGGCAGGAAGATTTTTCTTTCCAAAGGTATCAACAGAATCTTTGATTTGGATCCGTCTTTAGATGTATTAGAAGTAGGCGAATTCCTGTCACTTATCTCTTCTCCGGATAGGGAAGGTGTCAAGGCCAAAGTTCAGGAAGCGCTGGCTCACCGAAAATCTGTTTCCGGTGAATTTGTGTTCACCAACCCTAATGGGAAGGAAAAACACATTTCATACCTTATTCAGATCAATCAACTCACCACTAAAAGTAATTTAGAGGTTTTTGGTTATTGTAACGACATTACTGAGAAAAAAACTGTTGAGCGACGATTGTTGTTCGAATCCCAAATTCTGGCCCAAGTAAATGAACCAATTTATGTGACAGACCTCAGCCTGAAGGTGGTTTATATGAATGAGGTGGCGATTTTCGAAGGAGAACCTTTTCAAAACGGTCAAGGTGGAAAGATCAGCGACTTTTTTAAAATCACCAATGATCAAGCCATTTCTTTTCAACAATTAATTGAAAAAGCTTCTGATTCGGGGACCTGTGTAGAAGAACTTCAGATACTTGATAATTCAGGGCATGTTCAACCCTATGAGGTTTCTGTCAAACCCATTCAAAATGCAGAGACAGAAAAAATCGGTTACTCTTTTTTGGTGAGGAACCTTACCACCAAAATACAGCGGGAAGAAATGGCAAAAAAGGCCAAGCTGATTATTGAGAATAGTCCTGCCGTTTTGTTTGAAGTTGAGCCGAATGAAGGCTTCAAAATCTCCTATATTACAGAAAACATTAATCAGTTTGGATACCTTTCAGAAAACCTGGTGGAGGAAGCCCGAAGTTTAAAAGACTTTATTCACCCAGATGATCGTTGCACTTTTGAAAAAGAACTCCTACAGGGAGAAAAGAAGCAATACAGTAGGGAGTATAGGTTTTTAACTGCTGAGGGTAATTATAAATGGGTGGAGGATAAAATTCGTCCCAAATTTGACAACGATGGAAATGTGGTGCTTTTTGAAGGCTTGTTTCATGATGTTACCGATAGAAAAAACGACAGGCTTGAAATTGAAAAAATTCAAGACAGGTACCGGGTGCTTGCGTCCAATATTCCTTATACCAATGTATTTTTAATTGATAAAAATTTAAGGTACTTGGTGGCCGAAGGTCTAAATTTCGACAACTGGGGTTTTGGTAAATCTTATTTTGAAGGAAGGAAAATTTCAGATGTACATACCGTGACGCGCAAAGTGGTAGAGCCACTTGTTACCAATGCGGTGAACAAGAAAAAAACCCTTTCTGATACCCTAAACTACCTTGGGAGAATCTATGAGTTAACGGCCAAACCCATCTTTAAAAATGACCAATTGGAATATATTTTAGGGATTGTAAGGGATATATCAGAAGAGTATGTAGCCAAAAAAGAGCTGAAAAAGAGCGAAATAAAGTACAGAAGCCTGGTAGAAGAGTCTACTGAAATCATATTTTCCATCACTGCACAATTAGAACTTAGTTATGTCTCCCCAAATATCAAGCAGTTTTTAGGCTACGAGACCTATGAATTTACAAGCGGTGACTTTACAGATTACCTTCATCCTGAGGATGCCCAAGTATTGCAGGAGGGGAATGCAAGTTCTATTAATTATTTCGAGGAACACCCTATATTCGAGTTTAGATTAAGGCATAGGCAAGGGCATTACCGGATTTTTAGCTCCAGCGGTAAGGTTATCAGAGATGAGAAGAATGAAATCAGGTATTACACAGGGATCGCCAGAGACATTACAAAATTAAAAGAAACCCAGAATGAGCTATACAAGGCCAAAGAAAAAGCTGAGGCTGCTTTGAATGCAAAGAGTCAATTTTTATCCGTAATGAGCCACGAAATAAGGACACCAATGAATGCGGTGATCGGGCTTTCACATCTTTTGATTGAAGACAAACCTCGAGAGGATCAATTGGAAAATTTGAGAACTTTACAATTTTCTGCAGAAAATCTCCTGGGGTTAATTAATGATATTCTAGACTTTAATAAAATAGATTCCGGAAAACTGATTTTAGAGCGAGTACCTTTTGAGCCCAAGAATTTAATCAATAGGATTATTCATTCTTACAGTTACCAAACCCGAGACAAGGCTTTGGAAATTATTTATGAGCCTGACTTTTCTATTCCCAACACCCTTATTGGGGATCCCGTGCGAATTGCTCAGATTTTGAATAACCTGATTAGTAATGCGATTAAGTTTACAGACAAGGGATTTATTAAAATAATATTAGAACTGGTAGAAAAGGAAGAAGATCATGTAAACTTACGGTTTACAGTAAAAGATTCGGGAATAGGGGTTGCCCCAAGTAAGGTAGATAGTATTTTTGATGCTTTTACCCAGGCAAGTTCAGATACCACCAGGAAATATGGAGGTACGGGTTTAGGTCTGGCTATAGTGAAAAAGCTTACCAAATTATTTGGTACAGACATTCATCTGGAGTCCAAGTTGGGTGAAGGGTCCACTTTTTGGTTTGAAATAAGGTTTCAAGTGCAGGAAGAGTCCATGCGCAAGTCCAAAACAAAGGAAGTGGTAAAAGACGATCACCTTGGAGACAAAAGAATACTGGTGGCTGAAGACAACCTTGTAAACCAAGTTTTATTAAGAAAATACCTATCCAAATGGGGTGTGGGAGAAATAAAATTTGCTGATAATGGAAAGATAGCCTTGGATTGCTTTATCAAAAACGATTTCGATTTGGTACTACTCGATCTGCAAATGCCCGAAATGGATGGTTTTGAAGTGGCAAAAATTATTCGTAAACTTGATCTGGTTGAGAAAAGAAATGTTCCCATTATAGCCCTCACAGCCGCCTCTTTACTGGAAGTGAAGGATGAGCTTGAAGCTTCAGGTATGGACGATTACGTTTCCAAACCATTTACTCCTGAGAATTTATACGGCAAAATAATTAATTATCTCTGATATCATATAGATTTTTATGGTTAAACGGTAACAAGATTCCCCAGCTAAAATTATATCTTTGCATCTTTAATTAGACCTATGAGATGGATTTTATACATACCCCTTTGGTTGGGGATAGCCTTTAATCTACATGCCCAAGGCGATGTTTCTGAACGGTCTACCATTTATGTATTGGCCGGTACCTCGGGAGCAAATATCAGAGAATTCAACGAGATGCTTGCTGACAAAGGCATTTCAAACCTGAGAGGAGGATATACCACCCTGGGAGTAGGTTATCAATACAGATTGTCTGATTTTATATTGGGGTTTGAACTCTATCAAAATACCGGTGCAAATTCCTATTACAGAGATTATGTTATAGACAATAGGAGTACCCGGTTTTACATGAACGTTGGCTATGCGCTTACCCAGGAAAGTAACTTCCATCTTATCCATTATATGTCTTTAGGTGCAGGGTATGTAAATTTTGAAATGCTAAAAGATCAGAGAAATGTTGAAGATTTTAGCGCATTTTTACAGCAACCTGCACAGGGTTTTATTTTGAGGGAACGTAACATCCAAAAGGGTACGCAAAATTTTGGCGGCTTTTTAACTGAAATAGGTTTCCAGTTTGGATATGATTTTAGCCTTCCCGGGCTTGAAGAAACGGTTGGGATTTTGGGAAAGTTTGGCTATTCCTTTAGCCCTTTTGAAGGGGCTTGGGGAATGAACAACGTCACATTCGATAACCTACAAAGCGGAGCCTTTTTTCGGTTGGGCGCAGGTTTGTCAATGCCTGACAAAAACCTGTTTTTTCCTGATGCAGGAATTGGTGCCCATTTTTTTTATGGCTATAACTTTACAAAGCCCGACATGCTAAATGATTACTTGGCCAACAATGGCTTGATGCCTTTTAAAGACCAGCCAAATAATTTTGGCATGAAGATCATTGGAGGAAATCGAAGATGGTTGTATTCATTTGATGTTTTCAATATAGCCAATTCCGGAAGAGCCAGTGAAAATCAAGACCACACCTTAAACAGTGTGAGGTTATACGGTAACTATGGCTATCAGCTTTATAAAATGAGAAACCTTGAGCTTGGGGTGTTGGCAGGCTTGGGATATGGCAATGTACGATATACTCTTTCTAAGGATAACAAGCCGGATTTTCCTGCTTTATTTGAAGAACCGGATTACGATGGCTACTTGAAAAGCAGTGGCTTAATGGCAAAAACCGAGGTGATGGTGGCTTACGCCATCCCGGTCTTTAAAAAGATGTTTAGGGTGGTTTCCTCGGCCCATGCAGGATACGAACAGCCATTGAATAAGTACAAATTTGGGGATTTGAATATGAGCAGTTATATGGCCGGACCCTATTTTCAAATTGGTCTTGGAATTAGGCCCTAAAGGTTCCATCCTCCTGCTTGAGATTTTAAGTTTGATGGGAGGGAAGTACATTATATTTGAGCAGTTTATATTAAAGAATAGTAGGAGTACATCCAAAATTTATTTGTTTCAAAAAGTCATGAGGCAAATTTGATTTCAGAAATTATAGTTATTGATTTCTCCTATTTGTTCAATTTATCTGGTTGGATGCATTTGTTAAACCCTATATCTCTATAGGTTATTAAAGATTTTCACAAAAAAAAGAACTTATTTACTGAATTCATGTTACTTTTGAATCGCTTATCGAGAAAGACTGAGGGTAGGGCCCTATGATGTCTTAGCAACCTGAGTTGACAAGGTGCTAATTCCCGTTCCGGAAATGCCGGATAAAGATGAGCCGCAAAAGTTAGAAATATGCTCTAGTTTTACATCGGTTCATGCTCGTATAAGCTTTTTTATTTTAATATACGATTCACATGGCAAACAGAACCAACTTATTACTTCAACAATTACAAAAGCGCATTTTGATATTGGATGGTGCTATGGGTACCATGATTCAAAGGTATGGGCTTAAGGAGGAGGATTTTAGAAATCAAGAGCTTGCCACTGTCAAAAAATCATTAAAAGGTAACAATGACTTGCTATCTTTGACACGGCCGGACATCATCAAAGCTATACATAAGGCCTATTTTGAAGCGGGTGCAGACATTGTTGAAACCAATACTTTTAGCAGTACCACCATTGCCCAAGAAGACTATGGACTTGCTGAACTGGCTTATCAACTCAATTTTGAGTCTGCCAAGATCGCCCGAGAGGTGGCAGACGAATTCTCTGCCAACGAACCCGACAAACCAAGATTTGTCGCTGGAGCGATTGGGCCAACCAACAGAACTGCCTCCCTTTCTCCGGATGTAAATGACCCGGGATTTCGAGCTGTAAGCTTTGACCAATTGGTAAGTGCATACGCTGAGCAGGTAGAAGGCCTATTGGATGGAGGTGTAGACACTTTATTGGTAGAAACAGTATTTGATACCTTAAACGCTAAAGCAGCTATCTTTGCCATTCAGGAAGTTTATGAAAAGCGAGGATTACCTTTGGAACCTTCCGAAGGAGGCATTCCCATAATGGTCTCGGGAACCATCACTGATGCTTCGGGAAGAACCCTCTCAGGACAAACCACCGAGGCATTCTTAATATCTATCGCTCATGTTCCTTTACTAAGTGTAGGCTTAAATTGTGCTTTGGGCGCAGCAGAGCTTAGACCCTATCTAAAGGTCTTGTCAGACAAATCACCTTTCCATGTAAGTGTTTACCCCAATGCAGGTCTTCCCAATGAGTTTGGAGAATACGATCAGGGTCCGGAAGAAATGGATAAAGAAGTAAACCTGTTTTTAAAAGAAGGCTGGGTCAATATAGTAGGCGGTTGTTGCGGAACAACCCCGGAACATATTGCTGCTTTGGCAGCTTCTGCGAGTAAATACCCACCCAGAAATCAGCACGTTTTAACGGAAGAAGATTAATTTAATGAGTAAACCTACTAAAATATCCACCTTGCAATTATCAGGGTTAGAGCCACTGATTTTTAATGAATCCTTAAATTTTGTGAATATTGGTGAGCGTACCAATGTCACAGGCTCTAAGAAGTTTGCAAGATTAGTATTGAATGACAACTATGATGAAGCCCTGGAAGTAGCTTTGGACCAAGTGCGAGGAGGGGCACAAATTCTGGATGTCTGCATGGATGAGGCCATGCTTGATGGAGAAGCAGCCATGGTTAAATTCCTGAATCTGGTGGCATCCGAACCCGAAATAAGCAGGATACCCGTGATGGTCGACAGTTCCAAATGGAAAATTATTTTGGCTGGACTTAAATGTATTCAAGGCAAAGGAATTGTCAACTCCATCAGTCTGAAAAATGGGGAGGAAGAATTTTTGTTTCAAGCCAAAACCATTAAAAAGTTTGGTGCGGCTGTGGTAGTCATGGCCTTTGATGAAAAAGGGCAAGCAGACACCTACCAAAGACGTATCGATATTTGTAAAAGATCCTACGACTTGCTCACGGATAAAATAAACTTTAATCCACAAGACATTATTTTCGACCCAAATATATTTCCGGTGGCCACCGGAATGGACGAACATAAAAACAATGCAGTGGACTTTTTCAAAGCCACCAAATGGATCAAAGAAAACCTTCCCGGAGCAAAAGTTAGTGGAGGGGTTAGTAATGTCTCTTTCTCTTTTAGGGGCAATAATCCGGTAAGAGAAGCCATGCATGCAGTATTCTTGTATCATGCCATACAGCATGGCATGGATATGGGTATCGTCAATCCTTCCATGTTGGAGATATATGACGACATCCCCAAAGACCTGCTAGAAAGAGTGGAGGATGTAATGTGGAACAAACGTGAAGATGCAACGGAGCGATTACTGGATTTTGCAGACTCCGTAAAATCCCAGGGAAAGAAAGGCAAAGCAGATGAAGCCTGGAGAAGCCTGCCCGTAGAGAAGAGAATTCAACATGCCCTGGTCAAAGGAGTATTGGATTATATCATCGAGGATACAGAGGAGGCGAGACTGCAATTAATAGATGCCTTGAAGGTAATTGAGGGCCCACTGATGGATGGGATGAATGTTGTTGGAGATCTTTTTGGGGAAGGAAAAATGTTTTTGCCTCAGGTAGTGAAAAGTGCCCGGGTAATGAAAAAAGCGGTGGCCTACCTCGAGCCCTTTATGCCCCTACCGGGCACCAACGAGACTACAGGAGAGCAAGAAGACAATGTGAAGCGAATTTTACTGGCAACGGTAAAAGGAGATGTGCATGACATTGGTAAAAACATAGTAGGAGTGGTATTGGCCTGTAATTCTTACAAGATCATAGACTTGGGGGTGATGGTTGAAACGGAACGAATTATTCAGGAAGCTTTGGACAATGATGCCCATATAATCGGCCTGAGTGGCTTGATTACCCCTTCCTTGGATGAAATGGTCAACGTGGCATCAGAAATGGAAAGAAGAGGTTTGGATATTCCATTGCTGATAGGTGGAGCAACTACTTCCAGGATTCACACTGCCGTGAAGATCGATCCGGTTTACAGTGGCATCGTTGTCCATGTGGCAGATGCTTCCAAGTCAGTTCCTGTGGCAGGGGAGGCCATCAGCAAAGAAACCAAAGACGCCTATAAACAGGAAATCAAAGCCACCTACCAAAAGTTAAGGGAAGTTCATGCAGCCAAGCAGGAGGTGAAGCAGATGGCTACCTATAATGAAGCCAAAGCCAATCCGGTGGCCATAGAGTGGGGCAATTATACTCCGGTAAAACCAAAAAAACTGGGGGTGACGGTGCTGAAGAATATGGACCTTTCCATTATTAGAAATTATATTGACTGGACACCCTTTTTCAGTACCTGGATGCTTTCAGGTAGGTTTCCAAAGATTTTGAAAGACCCGGTAGTCGGGGCAGAGGCACTCAAATTATACAATGATGCCAACAAGATGTTAGACCGCATTGTGAACGAAGGCTGGTTGACAGCCAATGCAGTTTTTGGTTTGTTTCCGGTACAAAGATCTGGTGATGATTTGGTGGTTGATCCTGCTTATACTGAGGGAAAACCGTATTCTTTCCACTTTCTAAGGCAACAGGGTAAAAAAGGTAGGGGGATTCCCAACCGTTCTTTGGCCGATTATATTCACCCGGACAGTACCGATTATATGGGTGGATTTGCAGTGACTGCGGGCCTAAATATAGAAGGAAAGCTCAAGGAGTTTCAAGAACAGGGGGATGATTACAATGACATCATGTTAAAAGCCATGGCCGACCGCTTGGCAGAAGCAGCTGCGGAATACCTTCACCTGTTGGTGAGAAAAGAATATTGGGGTTATGCACCGGATGAGTCCTTAGAAAATGAAGAGTTAATCAAGGAAAATTATACAGGGATCCGACCTGCACCGGGGTACCCTGCATGTCCGGAACATTCAGAAAAAAGAACCCTCTTTGATTTATTGGAAGTGGAAAAAAATGCTGAGATGAAACTTACCGACAGCTTTGCCATGTACCCAACTTCTTCAGTGAGTGGTTATTACTTCGGTCATCCAGAAAGCAGGTATTTTGGTCTGGGGAAAATTAGTAAAGACCAGGTAGCAGATTATGCCCGAAGAAAAGGTGTGTCTACCGCTCAGGCTGAAAAATGGCTTTCACCTAATTTGGCCTATACGCCCAAATTGACTTCGGAACCTCGATAGGAAGACATACAAACCATTGGGCCAGGTAGGCCCATGAGTACAGGTAATATTATTGGCAATAAATTTAAGCTTTTTAAGTACCAACCTTAAAGAGCATTTAATACAAAATCATGAAAGTCACCGAATACTTAAAAAACGCAGATAAAACACTTTTTTCATTTGAGATTCTTCCTCCATTAAAAGGACAGAGTTTAACCAACCTGCTCGATGGTATAACCCCCCTTATGGAGTTTAACCCACCTTTTATAGATGTGACCTATCACAGGGAGGAATACATGTATAAGAAACATGCCAATGGACTGTTAGAAAAAATAAGTACCAGAAAAAGGCCCGGAACGGTGGGGATCTGCGCTGCCATTATGAACAAGTTTAAAGTGGATGCAGTACCGCATTTATTGTGTGGAGGATTTACTAAAGAAGAAACAGAAAATGCACTGATTGATTTGTATTTTATTGGAGTAGAAAATGTATTGGCTTTGCGCGGTGATGCGCCCAAATTGGAGTCACATTTTGTTCCTGAAAAAGATGGACATCACTATGCCTCTCAACTAGTAGAGCAAATCATAGGAATGAATCAGGGGAAATACCTGCATGACGAAACCGAAATAGGTTTTCAAACGGACTTTTGTGTAGGGGTAGCAGGCTACCCCGAAAAGCATTTTGAAGCACCAAGCCTCAATTTTGATTTGAAAAAATTACAAGCTAAGATTGATGCAGGAGCTGATTATATCGTTACCCAAATGTTTTTCGACAATCAGAAATACTTTGATTTTGTAGAAAAGGTAAGGGCAGCAGGAATTGATGCGCCCATTATACCCGGCTTAAAACCCATAACCACTTTGTCTCAAATCGTAAACTTGCCCAAAACCTTCTTTTTGGACTTGCCGGACGATTTATTGACCGCCTTGGAAAAATGTAAAAGTAATGCAGACGTGAAAGCGGTAGGGATAGAATGGGCCATTCAGCAAAGCAAAGAATTGATTAAATATGGAGTGCCTACCCTCCATTATTATACCATGAGCAAGGCGGACACCACTTATAAAGTAGCCAAAGAGGTCTTTTAGTTTACCTAACCTCAACCTTTGATAGCGGCATGCTTTTGGTTTAAATGGAGCACTTTTATTGACTTAAATGTGTTTTATTTCTAGTGCTCCATTCAAAAAATAAAATAGACCTATACCATTAAAACCGAAATAGTGGACAATAAAGAGATTAGCAAACAGTTTTCCTTAGACGGTAAGATAAGTTTTGAAGATCCCAATGGCTTGAGTTTTGAATGGATCAAAGTGGAGCAATGGACACCAGAAATGGAAGGATGTTTTTTGATCCATGAAATTTATCAATTGAAATCTTTGGTAGGTAACTTTTCAGAGATCGCCTTGGACATTGTAGAATATGCCGCTGATGAAACTATTTTCCTTAGCCCACAGCCGTCCTGGAATATAAATAAGGGTAAATCCGGAGGATTAATTAAATTTGCATTGGTAGGCGTTCCCTACTGGAAGCTAATACTTCAGCAAATTGGAGAAATTGTTTTCTTACAATGGAAAGCGGAAGTAGGACCTTCAACGATTAAAGGGACCCAGGCTTTTCCCTTTACACGGAAATCTAAGCTTATGGGGCTATATGAAGATGGTCGTGTGAAAATAATAAATGGATGAATCTGTCAAATTCTATAGATAATATTAAAACCTTTGAGGAGGTCGGCCGGGTAGCGGATAGTTTGGGAATGGAAACCTACGTAGTAGGAGGCTTTGTCAGGGACCTTCTATTGAAAAGGCCATGCAAGGATTTGGATTTTGTGTGCATTGGGGATGGAATCAAGCTGGCTAAAGGAGTAGCTGCCGCCTTAGAAAACAAACCTCAGGTTTCAGTCTTCAAAAATTTTGGTACTGCCATGATAAAAGTGGATGACTGGGAACTGGAATTTGTAGGGGCTAGAAAAGAATCTTACCAAACCCATTCCAGGAAACCAAAAGTAGAGGCCGGTACGCTGGAAGAAGACCAGGAACGAAGAGATTTCACCATCAACACTTTGGGCATAGGTTTAAATGCCAATAATTTTGGGGAATTATTAGACCCCTACAATGGCATAAAAGATTTGAAACGCAAAATCATTCGAACGCCTACAGACCCCAATATAACTTTTTCGGATGATCCTTTGCGCATGATGAGGGCCATTAGGTTTGCTGCCCAATTGAAGTTTGATATTGAAGCAAATACCTTTGATGGGATCATCAATAATGCACATCGAATGTCCATCATCTCCGGGGAAAGGACCATCGTGGAGTTGAACAAAATCATTATGACGGATAAGCCCTCCTACGGGTTTAAGTTGTTGTTTGTAAGTGGCTTATTGAAAGAGTTTTTTCCGGAGATGGTAGCCCTTCAAGGGGTGGATTCTGTAGGTGACAAGTCCCACAAGGATAATTTTTATCATACCCTTCAAGTGCTGGACAATGTTGCGGCAAGATCGAATAGCCTCTGGCTAAGGTGGGCAGCCATTATGCATGACATTGCCAAGCCACCTACCAAAAGATTCAATCAAAAAGTGGGCTGGACCTTTCATGGCCATGAAGACAAAGGTGCCAGAATGGTACCCGGAATCTTTAGAAGATTAAAGCTTCCCATGGACGAAAGGATGAAATATGTGCAAAAATTAGTAAAATTGCACCTAAGGCCCATTGCTTTGGTTAATGATAAGGTGACAGACGCTGCAGTAAGAAGATTGCTTTTCGAAGCGGGAGACGATGTGGATGATTTAATGCAACTTTGTAGAGCTGATGTCACCTCAAAAAACAACAATAAAGTCAAAAGATTTTTGGCTAATTTTGATAGGGTGGAACTTAAGCTTCAAGAGGTAGAAGAAAAAGATCAAGTAAGAAATTTCCAACCTCCTGTGACTGGTGACGAAATCATGGCTATATTTGGATTAAAACCTTCTAGGGTGGTTGGTGATTTGAAAGAAGAAATCAAAGAAGCAATCCTGGAAGGACAAATACAGAACAATAAAAATGAAGCCTTGGAGTTAATGTACAAGTTAGCTGCAAAAAAAGGAATAGTAAACAACACTGATAAATGATGAAAATGAAATTTGCCGTATTGATTTTGTTGCTGTGCATCGGTGCACAAAGTTTTTCCTTTGCTCAGGAAGCTACACCCGCTGCTCCTGAGACCAAAGAAACAAGCGAAAGCAATAAAGCTAAAAATGATGTTGACAACAGGATATATTCACTGGCCATGCGATACAATGATGCATCAGTGGCGAAAATTAAGCTTTATGAGCTGATGGAAAGAAATCCCGGTAACCTTGTTTACGCGGAAACACTGGCTTCCATGTATTTTGAAATGGAACAATATGGTTCAGCAGCCCTTGTGTCTTTGGATCTGTTGGAGAGAAATGACAAAAACCTGACTGCTTTGGAAGTGGCAGCTTTTTCTCTAGAGCAGTTGGGAGCCTTAGAACGTGCCTTGCCACATTTCGAGTCTTTACACCTATTGTCAGGAGATTTATTTAGCTTGTATAAAGCAGGTTATTTGCAGTACACCCTGAAAAAATACGACGAAGCCCTCAATTCAGTAAATATGCTGATCAAGGACAACAAAGCGGCTGAGCAAAAATTGAATTTTCCCAAGGGCGAAAACAATGGAATGCAGGAAGTTAGCATGACAGCCGCAGCAGAAAATTTAAAAGGATTGATTTACAAAGAGCAAGGAAGTAATGCAGATGCCAAAACAGCATTTGAAGCAGCTTTGGCAGTTAATCCGGATTTCGAATTGGCCAAAGAAAATCTGGCAGGTTTGCAATAAATTTATTCGCTTAGGGATGCTTATCCAGTCGTGACAGGCTTACCCTCCTTTGACTAAGGGGGCGTTGGGGAATGAGGTTTTAAAACGAATTTTCTTTACCGGTGGCTGAGCTGAGTCGAAGCCTTAAGTTAACGTATCCAAACCACCCACTCCTTCAGCTCGGCTCAGGGTTTGGTTTCTCCATTGACATCTCGGAAATCAGCAGCCCCTACATTAATCCTTAAAAAGACATTAACAATAAAGAGTATCAAGAAGCCTGAAGGGCTGACAGGATTATAGCCACGGGTGAAGCCCGTGGTAAGTTAAATGAACGCTCACTTGATTTTGGCGGTATTGTTGCCTTTTTTCTGCAACAATGCTGACAAAATCATACTTACGAATCCGATTTTTCAAAGGATTTTGGTTCTTCAGTAAATCCCCTCCCGAATAAGGTGGCGTTGCGAAATGAGGTTTTAAAACGAATTTTCTTTACCGGTGGCTGAGTGGAGTCGAAGCCTTAGGTTAACGTATCCAAACCACCTACTCCTTCAGCTCGGCTCAGGGTTTGGTTTCTCCATTGACATCACGGAAATCAGCAGCCCCTACATTAATCCTGGAAAAGACATTAACAATAAAGAGTATCAAGAAGCCTGAAGGGCTGACAGGATTATAGCCACGGGTAAAGCCCGTGGTAAGGTAAATTAACGCTCACTTGATTTTGGCGGCATTGTTGCGCTTTTTCTGCAACAATGCTGCCAAAATCACACTTACGAATCCGATTTTTCAAAGGATTTTGGTTCTTCAGTAAATCCCCTCCCGAATAAGGTGGCGTTGCGAAATGAGGTTTTAAAGCGAATTTTCTTTACCGGTGGCAGAGCGGAGTCGAAGCCTTAAGTTAACGTATCCAAACCACCCACTCCTTCAGCTCGGCCAAGGGTTTGGTTTCTCCATTGACATCACGGAAATCAGCAGCCCCTACATTAATCCTTAAAAAGACCTTAACAATAAAGAGTATCAAGAAGCCTGAAGGGCTGACAGGACAATAGCCACGGGTAAAACCCGTGGTAAGGTAAACCAACGCCCCCTTGATTTTGGCGGAATTGTTGCCATTTTTCTGCAACAATGCTGACAAAATCACACTTACGAATCCGATTTTTCAAAGAATTCCGTTTCCTCCACAAATCCTCCTTTGACTAAGGGGGCGTTGGGGAATGAGGTTTTAAAACGAATTTTCTTTACCGGTGGCTGAGCGGAGTCGAAGCCTTAAGTTAACGTATCCAAACCACCCACTCCTTCAGCTCCGCCAAGGGTTTGGTTTCTCCATTGACATCACGGAAATCAGCAGCCCCTATATTAATCCTTAAAAAGACATTAACAATAAAGAGTATCAAGAAGCCTGAAGGGCTGACAGGACAATAGCCACGGGTAAAACCCGTGGTAAGGTAAATGAACGTTCACTTGATTTTGGCGGCATTGTTGCCTTATTTCTGCAACAATGCTGACAAAATCACACTTCAAATAGGAGTAAAGATCATTTTATGTGAACTGGTGTTCTTCAGGAAAAATAATAGCTACAGGATGTTCAGGGATAGAGAGAGAAGTAAAATAAGAATTGCTTCGGGCTTTCCTCCGCTTTTATTTCCATTTTAGGGAATAAAATTGCAGTTTTGCAAAAATAAAAACAGCTCATGACCGTACGCTTCCAGTCACTAAAAATCATCACAGAAAAAGAAATCCTACCTGCCGCTGATTATATATTTGATGGAAAAACCATACATCCAGTAAGCACTGATACCCCGGCCGAAGATGAAATACTATTAGATTGCAAGGGTTTATTGGGTTCCAAAGGCTGGACAGACTTAAGGTGTTTATCAGGTGAACCCGGTCAAGAATACCGAGAAACCTTAGAGAGCCTCTCCAAAGCCCTTTGTCAGGGAGGAATGACCGAAGCTGTGCTTCTTCCAAACAGTAACCCTCCCATTCAATCCAAAAGTGAGGTGGCCTATTTAAAAAGCCATACCCAATTTTTGTTTCCTACCTTTCATATTCAAGCGGCTGTCACCAAAAACTTTGAAGGGAAAGAACTTACGGAAATGCTGGACCTTAACCAATATGGCGTAAAGCTTTTTGGAGAAGGATTGGTTTCCCTTTCACATTCAGACCGGATGATGAAAGCTTTACAGTACTTACAGAAATTTGACGGGGTCTTATTTGATCAATCACAGGACCCCATGCTTGCCCTTTTTGGCCAGATGCATGAAGGAATCCCTTCCACCATGCTGGGATTAAAGGGAATTCCTGATTTAGCAGAAGAAGTAGCCGTTCAAAAAAACCTGGAAATATTGAGGTATACCGGTGGAAGGTTGCACTTTCAGGCCATCAGCACACTTGGAGCTTTGGCACATATTCGCCAAGCCAAAAAAGAAGGCTTGGCAGTGACTGCTGACATGTCTATCTACCAGTTACTTTTTTCAGAGGAAGATTTGTTGGGTTTTGATACCAATTTAAAGGTAATGCCTCCTTTTCGTGGAAAAAAACAACAGGAGGGCTTAATTGAAGCCTTGGTAGATGGTACAATCGATGCCTTGGTATCCAACCATATCCCACATGAATTGGATGCCAAAAATATGGAATTTGACCTAGCCCCATTTGGGATGGCCGGCTTGCCAACTTTTGTTCCTGCCCTGGTTAAGTTAGCTGAAAAATTAGGCTTCCCTTTGCTGATTGAAAAGTTAACCAAGGGACCTCAAACCATTTTAGGCAATAGAAGTGATTCTTGGGACAGCCTTACGGTTTTTGATCCCAATGAAGAATGGCTATTTGATGCCAAAAGCAATGCTTCCCTGGCAAGCAACAATCCTTATTACAACCAATCCTTAAAAGGGAAAGTAAAATACCTCATCAACAGGGGTAAAATGGAGGGAATTAATGAATAGGTATTTAAAAGCTGCATTGCCATTCGGACTTTATGGTGGAGGACTTTGTTTCTTAGGCTTCTTGACGATTTATTTTTTGGACATTGAGCCATTGAGCATGAACCTTATATTTGGGTACTTGGTCATACCCATCTTTGTGTTTTTTGGCATCAAAAACTTCCGGGATAATTATAATGGAGGCAACTTGTATTTTGGTCAAGGCATGACGGTAGGTTTTTTTACTTACACCATCATTGCCGGACTGTCTGCCTTGTATATATTGGGAAGTATACAGTTGGACATGGACTTGTTCACTACCTTCAAACAAATCAACTTGACCTTGATGAGTGATAATAAAGAAGTTTTGGAGGAGCAATTAAATGTTGCAGCCTATGAAGAAACCTATGCAAACATTTCAGAAATGACAGTGTTTGATGTGGCGATAAATGATTTTTTGAGAAAAATATTCCCCGGACTGTTCTTTACCATCATAATTTCCATAATTTTAAAGAGGAACGTTGAATTTTAAAACTCTCTATTATGGAACAAAATGAAAAAACATCCCCAACGAAAGCAGCCCTCAATTCCGGATTAATTGTTGGTCTGGTGATGGTGACCCTCACCTTTGTCATTTATTTTATCAACTATAGCTATTTGGTTTCAGCCTGGTATGGTTTTGCCGTCTTTGCTTTGTTTTTTGGCATGGTAATTTACTTTGGCTTACAATACCGCAAAGATATAGGAGGTTTTATGACCTTTGGCACCGCCTTCCAATTTGCCTTTGTGACTTTAATTGTCTCCGGATTGATAACCACCTTTGGCAATATCCTATTGTATCAAGTGATTAATCCGGAGCTTGCAGAAATTCTGGTAAAAGTGCAACTTGAAAACATGATGGACCTAATGGATAGTTTTGGGGCAGCAGACAGTCTTTCTAGTGAGCAAATCAAGGAAATGCGAATGGAATTGGAAGATCAATTTACAATTGGCGGACAAATTTCAGGTTTTGGTATTTCTTTGTTCATTTATGCCATCCTCTCCCTAATCCTCGGTGCCATTATTAAAAAAAGAGACAAATCAACAGATTTTTAATTGACCTATGCCCCAAATTTCAATCATCATTCCTGTTTTTGACGAAGAAGAATCATTGCCTGAACTGCAGGCTTGGATAGATAGGGTGATGGTGTCCAATGCGCTGGATTATGAAGCCATTTATATTGATGATGGTTCCAGAGACAGCTCCTGGGAGGTAATTCAAAAACTTTCAGAAAAAAACAGTAATATCAAGGCTGTAAAGTTTCTCCGAAACTATGGGAAATCCGCGGCCTTGAATATTGGCTTTTCAAAAGCCCAGGGGGAGGTAGTGGTAACCATGGATGCAGATTTGCAAGACAGTCCTGAGGAAGTGCCGGCCCTTTACCGCATGATTACCGAGCAAGGGTATGACCTGGTAAGTGGATGGAAAAGAAAACGACATGACCCCATTTCTAAAACCGTTCCTTCCAGGTTATTCAATGGGGTGACCCGGCTAATTTCAGGTATCAAGCTCCATGATTTTAATTGTGGTCTAAAGGCCTATGCCAATAAAGTTGTGAAAAACATAGAGATTTACGGGGAAATGCACCGATACATTCCTCTGATTGCCAAATGGAATGGCTTTGGGAAAATTGGGGAGAAAGAAGTGACCCACAGCCCAAGAAAATACGGCAACACAAAGTTTGGTTTGGAGCGCTTTATCAATGGCTTTCTGGACCTTATATCAGTGTCTTTTGTCAACAGGTACAAAAAGAGGCCCATGCATTTTTTTGGTACCATGGGCTCACTCTCTTTTATAAGCGGATTTGTCATCACCCTGTGGTTGATTTACGAAAAAATATCCGGACTCAGCAAGGGTATAAAGGTCAGGGAAATAACCGATCAACCCTTGTTTTTCCTCGCATTGGTTGCCTTAATTGTAGGCGTGCAATTGTTTCTTACCGGGTTTATGGCAGAAATGATGACTTCAAATAATGCTCATAAAAGCGATTACACCATTGCCGAGGAAATTAATTCTGAGGAATAATGCGGTTTTCTGTAATCATCCCGGTTTACAATCGCCCCGAGGAACTGCAAAAACTACTCCAAAGTTTATGCAAGCAGTCCTTTACTGATTTTGAGGTAATTGTGGTGGATGATGGTTCAGATTTGTCCTCCCAACCCATTGCCAATGGTTTTGAAGCGCTACTTTCAATCCATTATTGCTACCAGAATAATACAGGGCAAGGTTTTGCCCGCAATAAGGGCATGGAATTGGCAAAGGGAGATTATTTCGTTTTCTTTGATTCCGACTGTGTGATTCCCCCCGATTATTTTAGCATTCTCAACACAGCCCTTATTTCCCGGCGTTTGGATGCGCATGGCGGACCGGATGATGCAGGGGAGGACTTTTCTGACTGGCAAAAAGCCATGAATTTCAGCATGACTTCTTTTTGGACCACCGGAGGGATTCGGGGCAAAATGAAGAATCCGGCAAAATATCAGGCCCGTGGTTACAATATGGGGTTTTCCAGGGTAGTTTATGCGAATCTTGGTGGTTTTGTTCATCCCAATATGGCTGAAGACATAGAGCTCAGCATTCGCATTAAGAAAGCAGGCTATAAGCTGGAATTGGTAGAGGAGGCTTTTGTTTACCACCATCGTAAAAATGATTTTTTCTCCTTCATCCGTCAAAGTCACCAATTTGGTAGAAACCGTGTATTCATTACCCGCTTTCACAAAGATGCGCTCAAACCGGTACATTTACTGCCCATGTTGTTTTTACTGGGCCTAGTGTTTCTGCCTATCGGTTTCCTGTATTTGAAGCCATTGGGATGGCTGATGGCCGCCGCTTATTTCCTCTGGACCATGGCGGTATTGATTAGTGCCAAAGGAGGAGCTAAGTCCAGGTTTTTAGCAGTATTGACCTCCTATGGCCAATTGATAGGTTATGGTACGGGAGTGCTAAAGGAAGTCTTCAATACTTTTCTTAAATAGTTTTTTTGGAGTTATCCAAGGATGGTACTTCGTTGCTTCCGGCCCCTGAGCCTGTCGAAGTCCCCTACCTTTCGGCCATTGAGCCTGTTAAAGTCCCCTGTCTTCCGGCCACTGAGCCTGTCGAAGTGAGCCATGATGAGCTTCTTTCGTCCCTGCGAACTCTTTTCTGGGGAGGTGTTGTGTAGAGAAAGGCTGTGGCAATCTCATCACATTGGAGATTCCTTCGCCTTCCAACGCAGAATACCCCCGCAAAGTCTCAGAATGACGTAAAAATCGTCATCGGTCACACTATCTTTCGGCCACTGAGCCTGTCGAAGTGAGCCAGGATGTGCTTCTTTCGTCCCTGCGAACTCTTTTCTGGGGAGGTGTTGTGTAGAGAAAGGCTGTGGCAATCTCATCACATTGGAGATTCCTTCGCCTTCCAACGCAGAATACCCCCGCAAAGTCTCAGAATGACGTAAAAATCGTCATCGGTCACACTATCTTTCGGCCACTGAGCCTGTCGAAGTGAGCCATGATGTGCTTGTTACGTCACTGCGAACCCTTTTTTGGGGAGCTGTAGTGTAGGGAAAGGCTGTGGCAATCTCATCACATTGGAGATTCCTTCGCCTTCCTTCCCGCATGGCTCCTGCAAAGTCTCGGAATGACGTAAAAATCGTCATCGGTCACACTATCTTTCGGCCACTGAGCCTGTCGAAGTGAGCCAGGATGTGCTTCTTTCGTTCCTGCGAACCCTTTTTTGGGGAGCGGGAGTGAAGGAAAAGGCTGTGGCAATCTCATCACTTAGGAGATTCCTTCGCCTTCCTTCCCGCATGGCCTCTGCAAAGACTCGGAATGATGAGGAAACGCGTCACTGCGAACCCTTAGGGGAGGGCAGTGGAGAGGCAAGGGTGTGGCAATCTCATCACATTGGAGATTCCTTCGCCTTCCCTCTCGCATGGCCCCCACAAAGTCTCAGAATGACGTAAAAATCGTCATCGGTCACACTATCTTTCGGCCACTGAGCCTGTCGAAGTGAGCCATGATGTGCTTGTTACGTCCCTGCGAACCCTTTTTTGGGGAGCTGGAGTGTAGGGAGAGGCTGTGGCAATCTCATCACATTGGAGATTCCTTCGCCTTCCCTCCCGCATGGCCATCGCTAAGCCTCGGAATGACGAGAAGACCCGTCACTGCGAACCCTTAGGGAATGGCAGTGGAGGGGCAAGGGTATGCAGTCTCGCCACTGTTGAGATTCCTTGGCCTTCCAACGGGAAAGGCCCCGCAAAGTCTCGGAATTATCTTTCGGCCACTGAGCCTGTCGAAGTGTGCCAGTATGTGCTTGTTATTGCGAACTCTTAGGGGGGGCATAGGAGAGGTAAGGCTGTGGCAATTTCATCACTGTTGAGATTACTTCGCCTTCCTTCCCGCATGGCCCCTGCAAAGTCTCGGAATGAGGAATACATTAACTTCCGCCTTGTAGATTTTCGGCGTTAAGAAATATAAGAAGCGAAGGCAAGGGCACAGGCACTGTCTGACGAAGTTTTTGGTTTAGTAATCATTAAAAAAACAACGAAACAATAATACCAAAAACTAAGGAGTTTGCCTGTGTGCGGGAGGCCTTAAATTTTAGCCGAAAAGATACTCAGCGGCGGGGTTTTTTCCTGACTAGCTCCGCTTCAGGACAGGCCTGACTTGCTACGCATCAGGACAGGTTGTTTACTTTTTGGGCCTATAGCAAAAAAGTAAAAATGCTCTTTTTAATTGAATGCTGTCAACTTGATTGCTGCATATTAAATGTTAATTCTAAGAATGATGTACCGTCATTGCGAACTCTTTTCTGGGGAGCTGGAGTGTAGAGAAAGGCTGTGGCAATCTCATCACATTGGAGATTCCTTCGCCTTCCCTCCCGCATGGCCATCGCTAAGCCTCGGAATGACGAGAAGACCCGTCATTGCGAACCCTTAGGGGAGGGCATTGGAGAGGCAAGGGTGTGGCAATCTCATCACATTGGAGATTCCTTCGCCTTCCAACGCAGAATGCCCTCGCAAAGTCTCGGAATGACGAATATATTAACTTCCGCCTTGTAGATTTTCACAGTTATAAAATTCATTTTAGGATACGATCCTTATTCTCGTAGTTTTGGCTAAAGCCACAGAAACGATAGATTTTAGAGATCCTATTGAGAGTGTGAGTTCGATAAAATTGCAATGATTCATTCAAACCTATTCATCTCTCCATTTTTTTTATAAATGCAACAACTCAATAGGAATGGGCTTTAGCCCATTTATTAAGGCCATATCCTCACATTTTGCTTTAGCCAAAATACCGAGAATAAAATAATCAACAGGCTCAATAACCAACAATACCGACCATCTTTTTTAAAAACTTCAACAGGATTAGCCAGCGGTAATTAATTAATGTTTTGGCTAAAGCCACAGGAACGATAGATTTTAGAGATCCTATTGAGAATGTGAGTTCGATAAAATTGCAATGATTCCATTCAAACCTATTCATCTCCCCATCTTTTTATAAAGGGAACAACTCAATAGGAATGGGTTAGCACATGTACACCCAACCAAATTACAATTCATTTGACAACCTTAATCCAGCCAAGAGAGGCAAATCCCTTGCTGTAAGACATTTAAACCAATAATTTTACATATAAAGACCCAGAATTAGGAATGCTTCTCAGTTACCGACCAAATGTCCAACAAAATTTCCCCGGCTAAAATCATTCAAATTTTGCCGAAAAAAGCAGTTCGTATATTGAATAATGTATTTAAATATATCTTTAGTGTAGTTTGTCTTTTTTGGTGAAAAAAAGGTATTAAACAGTTTTTTTACTGACCTACTTTTAAATATCTTTGTGCCGAATTAAAAAGTTCATTTTATCGATTAAAAATGAAGCCACTTAACAGATTATTTTTTACCCTTTTTATTGTCGTCCTAGCCGGCTCCTGTGTTTCTAACAAGAAGATCATCTATATGCAGGATTTATCTGAAGAAGACATTCCTTTGTTTACAGAAAATGAGCTTGTGGCCAACAGTACAGCCGATTATTTCCTCCAATACAATGATGTGGTAGATATCAATGTCAGCACTACCTCCCCCGAACTCAATGAGATTTTTGGGATTGCGGCAGGAGATCAATCTTTACGTATGACACCACAAGGAGCTCAGGATGGAGGAGACATTTTCTTTATCAATGGCTATACGGTGGATGAAAATGGTATGGTGGAATTACCTCTTTTAGGAGAAATTAAATTGCTGGGTTTGACCACCAAACAGGCCCAAGCCTTGATTGAGTCTGAATTATCAAATTATGTCAATGAAGAAGACTTTTTTGTAAGGGTACGTTTGGGAGGTATTCGCTTTTCTGCCCTGGGAGAGTTCAAAAACAACGGTAATTTTACCATTTTGCAGAATCGCATTAGCATCTTTCAGGCCATTGCACATGCAGGTGATTTGACCACCACGGCCAAAAGGGATCAGTTGGTGTTGATGCGACAGTATCCTGAAGGGACCAAAACCTTTAGAATCAATTTAAATGACGAAAGATTGATCGAATCAGAGTTCTATTTTATTCGCCCCAATGATATGCTCTATGCAGAACCCATGAAAATTCGGGAATTGGGAACCGGCGTGAATTTTGTCCAAACCTTCCAATTGGCGGTTACTACACTTTCTGCTGTTTTACTTGTATTGAACGCCATCAATTAATTGCAAATGAACCAATCTGAAGCTAATAGAACTCCGGTGATAGGTCAGGAGGAAGAAGTAATTGATATCAAAGACTTATTGCTAAGAATCTGGCGAATTTGGCCCTATATTGCGCTTTCTGTTATTGTAGCCATAGGGATCGCTTATATAAGCCTCCGTTATTCTGTCCCGGAATACCAGGTTTCCAGCAAATTTTTTGTCAAAGAAAAAGAAAACCCTTTTAACCTATTTGAATCTGCAGGTTTAAACATGGGTGGATCAGCCGAAATGGAATTGGGTAATCAAATGATTATCCTTAAGTCCAGACCCATAGCCAATGCAGCCCTGGATCTTTTAAATTTTGATGTAGAATATTATGCGCAGGGTAGGTTCTTAACTACTGAAGTGTACAAAAATACCCCGGTTGCTGTAGCAGTAGACTGGAACCATCCCCAATTGACCAATGGAGATCTTTTAATCCAATGGACAGATAGAAAACAGTTTACCGTATCCTATCTAAGTGAATCCTATACCCAAATTTTCCCTGATACGGATGGAAGAAAAAAGTTAGATAATCCCGGTTCCCCATCACAAAAATACAATTTCAATGAATGGGTAGAATTGCCCATGAACCGATTTAAAGTAGGGCTCACATCTGCTGAAGACAGTGGGGAAATGATCATTCGTTTTAGAGATCGACATGGGTTGATTAACCATTATACCGGTGAAAATTTGCAAATTGCTGCCATGGACAAGCAGTCCACCATTCTTAAACTGACCGTTAATACCCATACGCCTGAAAAAGGCAGGGATTATTTAAATACCTTGCAAGAAGTTTATTTGGAAAACGAATTGCAGGAGAAGAATGCCATGGCCACCAATACCATCGATTTTATTGATGCCCAACTGGTGGTTTTGTCTGATTCCTTAATGTTTATAGAAAACAGATTGGAAAACTTTCGCTCCAACAATTCCATTTATGATTTGAGCTCTGAAGGCACCGCCATCTTTGAACAATTAAAGGAACTAGAAAATGAATTGGCCAAGGAAAAATTCAAAAGGGACTATTACCAGCAATTGACCAAGTACTTGGAAAGGGAGGATTACAATCAGGTGGTGGTTCCCTCAGGTTTGGGTATAGAGGACCCCATTCTAAACACCCTGATTACCAATCTATTGGAATTGCAAGCAGAGAAATCCATGCATGCCTCCAAATTGACGGAAATTTCACCACCCCTTAGGGAAGTGAATCGAAAAATTAAAGACCTGAATCTTTCTATTTTAGAATTGCTTCAAAATGTTGACAATAATGCCCAGCTTTTGATTGAGGACCTGCAAGAACGGATCAATAAAATTACCGGTACTTTCAGTAGTTTGCCCCAAACCGAGCAAAACTTATTGCGCATTCAGCGAGAGTTTTCCTTGAATGAAGAATTGTACACTTTTTTGTTGGAAAAACGCGCTGAATCAGCCATCACAAGGGCTTCGAATACCCCCAGTAATAAAATCATCGAGAGCGCTTTAATTAATCCCATTCCCATAAGTCCAAAAACGGCACTCACCTATTTAATTGCCCTAATATTAGGTGTAGCCTTGCCCATAGGGATCAGTTTTGCACGCGCTTTTTTAAGCAATACCATCAAGGATGGAAAGGAACTGGAAAGAAAGGCCGATCTTAATTTAATTTCCACCGTTGGAGAGAGTGAAGAGAATGACAATTTGGTAGTCTTAAAGAAGCACCGCTCCGGCATAACAGAAGCCTTTCGTTCTTTGCGCGCCAATATGAACTTTATCCTTCCGAAAGACAAGAGTTCAGTAATTTTGATCACCTCCAGTATCTCGGGTGAAGGAAAAACTTTTTGTAGCATCAATTTGGCTTCAGTCTATGCCCTAAGCAATAAAAGAACCCTACTGATTGGTTGTGACATGCGGAAGCCCAAGATTTTTGAGGATTTTGGTATCAGTAATAAAGAAGGCTTGTCTACCTACCTGAGTCAAAATCAAGAGGATGTGGACAAGGTGATCCAAAAAACGGCCTACGAAAACCTGGATGTCATTGTGTCCGGGCCAATTCCACCCAATCCGGCAGAATTGTTGATTACCGATCGTTTTGGCCAATTGCTAGAGGAAATGAAGGGACGCTATGATATGGTGATATTGGATACCCCACCGGTGGGTTTGGTTTCTGAGACCTTAGACCTAATCAGGTTAGCAGATATCTCCCTCTTTGTGGTACGCTACAATTACAGTGAAAAGCAGTTCATAGACCATATCAATAATTTAAAAAAGCAGGCCATATTAAAAGAAGCTTATATGGTTTTTAATGGGGTGGATAAGGATGCCCAGCACTATGGCTATGGAACGGGCTACGGTTACGGTTATGGATATGGCTATGGCTATTATGCAGAAGACAATAAAGAAAGGAACTTCTTTAAAAAATTGTTTAAATTAAAGTAGCCAATAAGCTTAAGGCCATTATTAACCCTTTGCCCTATTATTTCACCTTTTAATCTCAAGGCTTTACTTGGGAGTTGTTAAATCTTTCTTTTGCTTACTGCTCTTTCCCATCAAATGGGACTGAGGAGGCGAAGCTGTATAAAGTTGGATACAGATAAGCAAAGCACCACTAATCAAATTCGAAACCGTCTCTCCTAGGATAAACAAACTTCCCCTTAAAAAGGGGGAGTTGGCTGCAAAAGAATTTTATCACAGGACTTAAGAAATTGAAGTGGACAAAAGCACTACAAATCAAAACTCAAACCGTCTCAATTAGAAAAATCAAACTCCCCTTAAAAAGGTGGTAAGGGGGATTTTGGACGGCTTTTTCTTTACCGGCGGCTGAGCGGAGTCGAAGCCATAGGTTAACCTATACTTAAATCCTCAAAAAACTCAGCAACAAAGTATCTCTAAAAGCCTAAAGGGCTGAAACTATAATAGTCAAGGGTGAAACCCCTTGTCAAAGAGTTGAAATGACCTTGATTTTGGAAATGGGGAGTCGGCTGGAAAAGAATTTTATCGCAGGACTTAGGAAATTGAAGTTGACAAAAGCACTACTAATCAAATCCGAAACCGTCCCACCTAGAATAAACAAACTCCCCCTTAAAAAGGTGGTAAGGGGGATTTTGGACGGGTTTTTCTTCACCGGCGGCTGAGCGGAGTCGAAGCCATAGGTTAACCTATACTTAAATCCTCAAAACACTCAGCAACAAAGTATCTCTAAAAGCCTAAAGGGCTGAAATTTTAATAACCAAGGGTGAAGCCCCTATTTCTTTTTGGAAAAAGGTAATTGGCTGCAAAAGAATTTTATCGCAGGACTTAAGAGATTGAAGTTGACAAAAGCACTACAAATCAAATCCGAAACCGTCCCACCTAGAATAAACAAACTCCCCCTTAAAAAGGGGGTAAGGGTGATTTTGGACGGCTTTTTCTTCACCGGCGGCTGAGCGGAGTCGAAGCCATAGGTTAACCTATACTTAAATCCTCAAAACACTCAGCAATAAATTATCTCTAAAAGCCTAAAGGGCTGAAACTATAATAGTCAAGGGTGAAACCCCTGGTAAAAGAGTTGAAATGACCTTGATTTTGGAAATGGGGAGTCGGCTGGAAAAGAATTTTATCGCAGGACTTAGGAAATTGAAGTTGACAAAAGCACTACTAATCAAATCCGAAACCGTCTCAATTAGAAAAAACAAACTCCCCCTTAAAAAGGGGGAAAGGGAAATTTTGGACGGCTTTTTCTTCACCGGCGGCTGAGCGGAGTCGAAGCCATAGGTTAACCTATACTTAAATCCTCAAAACACTCAGCAACAAAGTATCTCTAAAAGCCTAAAGGGCTGAAATTTTAATAACCAAGGGTGAAGCTCCTATTTCTTTTTGGAAAAAGAGAGTTGGCTAGAAAAGAATTTTATCGCAGGACTTAAGAGATTGAAGTGGACAAAAGCACTACTAATCAAATCCGAAACCGTGCCTCCTAGGATAAACAAAATATTCCTTAACAAGGGAGCTGCTTCTATTCTGGGATTTTCGAGAGTGGATTGCTAGTAAAAAAAATTATATTCCGTTATGATTTAAGTTATGATCAATAACATAATTTAAATTCACTTATATTTGTATTTCTATCTATTGTAATCATTACAACTAATATTTTTAACCTCATGAGTACTCCTTTAAAAGATGTAAAAATTGCTGTAATTGGGCTGGGATATGTTGGACTTCCCCTGGCTGTTGAATTCGCTAAAAAATTCCCGGTAGTTGGTTTCGATATAGCCTCTAATAGGGTAAAAGAACTAAATGATGGCCATGACTTTACCCTGGAGGTAGCTGATCAGGACCTACAAGCGGTGCTCTCTACCGCCAGCCCCAAAGAAAAAGGACTTTTTAATACAGACAATGCAGCTGACTTGGCAGACTGCCAGGTGTATATTGTAACCGTTCCTACACCTACAGATCGGCACAACCGACCGGTATTGACCCCTATGCTTAAGGCCTCTGAGACCATTGCCCAATACCTAAAAAAAGGAGATGTGGTCATTTATGAATCTACTGTTTATCCGGGAGTTACGGAAGAGGAATGTGTTCCTTTATTGGAAAAAATAAGCGGAATGACCTTTAATAAAGATTTTTATGCCGGCTACTCTCCGGAAAGAATCAATCCGGGAGACAAGGAGCATACCGTTGCCAAGATTTTAAAGGTTACTTCCGGTTCTACGCCTGAAATCGCAGAATATGTGGATCAGCTTTACCGGGAGGTAATTGTAGCAGGGACACATAAGGCCAGTTGTATTAAAGTGGCGGAAGCTGCCAAAGTGATTGAAAACTCTCAAAGGGATATCAATATTGCCTTTGTCAATGAATTGTCTAAGATATTTAATTTACTGGACATTGACACCCAGGAAGTGTTAGAGGCCGCTGGAACAAAGTGGAATTTCCTTCCTTTTAGACCCGGTTTGGTAGGTGGTCACTGTATCAGCGTAGACCCATTCTATCTTGCGCAAAAAGCCCAGGAAGTAGGGTATCATCCGGAAATTATATTAGCAGGCCGTCGATTAAATGATTCCATGGGCAAGCATGTGGCCACTGAGGTCATCAAGCATATGATGCGCAAGGATTTAAAAGTCATTGACAGTAAAGTTTTGATTCTTGGTTTTACTTTCAAGGAAGACTGCCCTGATGTTCGCAATACCCGCGTAATCGATATTTATTCAGAATTGAGGAATTTTGATATAGATGTAGATGTATATGATCCTTGGGCAAACCCTGCCGAAGTAAAGCATGAGTATGGTGTGGACATTATCGGTGGCAAGGATTGCCCTTCACTTGAGGAATATTCTGCAGTGGTATTGGCAGTGGCACACAAAGAATTCAAAGCCTTACCCATTCAAAAAAGCAAAAACTTAGTGGTATACGATGTTAAGGCTGTGTTGGAAAAAGACAAAGTGGACGCAAGACTTTAGTGGAAGCGCGACTTTGCCCGAATTATAACAAAGCTATAGTAGTTGGCCTTTTCAAAAGATAAGCTGGTACAAACCCTTAGGTTGAATTAAGCTTATATGTCATTAAAAAAACAGACGCTTTCGGGCATCTTATGGACCTTTACAGAGACCTTTGTACTCAGGGGTTTGTCCTTTATTGCTTCAGTGATTCTTGCCAGACTCCTTGGTCCAACAGAGTTCGGTTTAGTGGGCATGATCAGTGTATTTATTGCCTTGGGGAATTCGTTGGTAGACAGCGGACTATCAGCATCCTTGATCCGGACCAAAAATGCGGATGAGTCAGATTATGCCACTGTCTTTTATCTAAACCTGGCTTTGAGTGTGATAGTATACGGCGTTTTTTATTTGGTAGCCCCACTGATTGCCTCTTTTTTTGAGCAGGAGTTATTGGAATTAATTGTCAGGGTATACTGCCTTACCTTTATTTTTTCAGCTTTTTCTGCTGTTCAATTGGCCATGCTCCAAAAAAAAATGAAGTTTAAGCAAGTCATGAAGTGTAAGGTCCCGGGTACCATTTTAGGGGTCGTTGTAGGTATAGGTATGGGCTATGCGGGTTTTGGGGTTTGGAGTATTGTTTGCATGTTTATGTGTACCCAACTTGGAACCTCTATCATGCTTTGGTTAACTTCTTCTTGGACACCCCGTTGGGTATTCTCCAAAGAAAAACTCAAATACCATTATAATTTTGGTTACAAGCTTATGCTTTCAGGGCTTATCGATACCTTTTATAAAAATGTGTACAAATTAATCATCGGCAAGTTTTTTGCGGTTCAGCAGTTGGGCTATTATGAGCGGGCTCATTCTTTCAATAACCAATCGGTAACCATGTTTACCTCAATTATTAGCAAGGTTTCTTATCCTTTGCTATCTCAAATTCAGGACCAAAAGGAACGTATTGCTGTCATTTACCGACAATTGATCCAATTCTCCTTTTTTGTGATAGCCCCAATAATGTTGGGGGCAGCAGCTTTGGCAAAACCTTTGTTTTTGTTGGTTTTGGGAAAACAATGGTTACCTGCCGTTCCTTTATTTCAAATTCTTTGCTTGTCCGGAATGTTTTATCCGGTGCATTCTTTTAATATCAATGTATTGAAGGTGTATGGTAGAAGTGATTTATTTCTAAAACTGGAAGTAATAAAAAAAGCAATCATTACGGTAAGTATCTTAATAGGTTTCCAATTTGGAATATATGGTTTGGTTTGGAGCAGTGTATTTACTTCCCTAACCGGGCTGATGGTTAATACCCATTATAGCAGTAGAATGATCCAATACACCAGCCTCCAACAATTTAAGGATATTTTCCTTACTTTAATAAAAGCAAGTGTTATGGCAGGATTAATGTGGGGAATAACATTGTTGATGCAAAATAATTCTCAACTTTGGCAGTTAGTTTTAGCAGGTGCTGCAGGCCTTGTATTTTATTTTCTTTTAAACTATGCGTTGAAAAGCCCACAACTGAATTTTGCTTTGGATCTGATTAAAAAGAAAAATTAATGATTCCTGTTACCAAGCCATTTCTTCCTCCTCAAGCCGAGTACGAAAAATACCTTTCAGGTATTTGGAAACGGAACTGGTTAACCAATATGGGGCCGCTGTCCAGCGAGCTGGAGATGCAGTTGAAGGAACATCTGGGTATCCGTCATTTGTTGTATGTGACCAATGGCACCATTGCCCTTCAAATAGCCATTAAAGCGCTGGAGCTAAAGGGGGAAATCATTACTACTCCTTTTTCATTTGTGGCCACCAGCAGTAGTATTGTATGGGAAGGCTGCACCCCGGTATTTGTCGACATTGATCCCAATTCTTTAAATATAGATCCAAAGAAGATAGAGGAGGCCATTACAAAAAAAACAAGTGCCATTTTGGCCACCCATGTTTATGGTAACCCTTGTGATGTTAAAGCAATAGACAAAATTGCGAAGAAACATCATCTAAAAGTGATTTATGATGGAGCCCACGCCTTTGGCGTTACAATTGATGGGAAATCAATTTTTGATTATGGGGATATCTCTACCTGTAGTCTTCATGCTACCAAGCTTTATCATTCCATTGAAGGAGGATTAGTTGTTACGAAGGATGCCGGCTTTCTTAAGAAAATGGCGTATACCAGGAATTTTGGGTTCAATGGACCTGAGGCTTTTGCCGAATTGGGAATTAATGGTAAGAATTCAGAGTTTCATGCCGCCATGGGACTTGCCAATTTGAATCATGTGGGAAATATTCATGCCCAGCGAAAAGCCTTGACAGAACGGTATGACAAGGTGCTAAGAAACCTTAAAGCACAGAAACCTGAATGGCATAAAGGAGCAAGTTTAAATTATGCCTATTATCCTTTAATTTTTGATAATCAGACGCAAATGTTGAATAGCTTGTCAAAACTTCAAGGGAATGGGATTTTCGCCAGACGCTATTTCTATCCTTCTCTCGCGACTACACTTCCCTATTTAGAACCTAAGCGTATGGAAATTACAGATGATATAGCCGGACGTATTTTGTGTTTACCCTTGTTTTTTGACTTAACATTGGAAGAAGTTGACTTAATAGGTCGTTTATTACTCAGGGTACAAAACAATTGATTTTATAATGAACGACTTAAAATTTACAAATAAGGTTTCTTTAAAAAGCCTTTACACGTTCATACTTAAGTCTGACAATTTTTTTAATCCTTCGCTAAGTACTAGGGTTTCATTGGATGATTATGCCCAAAAACTTTACAAAAAAGCAACTGTTTTTGCATATGTAAATGGAGAAGGCAGCCTGGTAGGAGCAGTAGTTGTTTACCAAAATGATCCGGATAAAATATACGCCTACATTCCTTTTCTTTCAGTTGCTAAGGAATACAGAGGTAGAGGAATTTTTAAAGATCTTTTTAAAAAAGTTGAGTCAAACTTATATGAAAAAGGATTTCAATATTTAGGTTTAGAAACATGGTTGGGAGGGGATGCCCTGGCCTATTATTTGAAAAATGGCTTCTATATCAAAGACGTCATTAAAGATCGTCCTAACAATGGGATCAGTATAAAATTAAATAAAAGCCTTCAGTTTAAAGAAGATAATTTCCCGTTTTCGCCAACTCCTTTGCAAGCTTTTCCAACTTTGGGGCAAGCCCTTGGTATTAATCTCTTTATAAAGAGAGATGATCTATTTAATTTAACCGGCGGAGGTAGTAAAGCAAGAAAACTTCAGTACATTTTAAGAAAGGCTTATAATCAAGGTTGTAATGCCGTTGTTACTGCAGGAGGCTCACAATCCAACCATGTTCGGGCAACTGCTATTATGAGCTCGGAATTGGGAATGAGAATGAAGGCCATTATTCATGATGATAAAACAGAAAGGGTAGGAAACCTAAAACTAACCCAAATGGTAGGTGCTGACATTTCTTTTGTAGCAATGAAAGATGTGAAAAGTTCAATGGATAAAGCCACCATAGAATATGTTGAGAAAGGCTATCGCCCTTTTTATATTTGGGGAGGTGGTCATTCTGTAGAAGGGGCATTTGCTTATTATAGGGCCATCTACGAACTTAAAGATCAACTTGGGGATAAAGTTCCCGATTATATTGTATTGGCGAGTGGGACAGGAACAACTCAGGCAGGAATCGAAGTAGCTGTAAAAGAAATTTATCCGGATTGTAAAGTTCTTGGGGTTTCGGTGGCTAGGGATAATGAAAGAGGAACAAATTCAATCCTTTCCAGTATTCAAGAACTAGAGCGTACTTTGAAAATTAGTACCGGAAAAATCGAATCAATTTTCTTTGATGACAGTAAAATGGGTTCAGGGTATGAAGATGTTTTTCCGGAACTTTTAGAGGTCATCTCTAATATGGCTAAAGATCATGGTTTAATACTGGATCCAATTTATTCCGGAAAAGCCTTTTATGGGCTTAAGAAATATATAGAGGAAGGAATAATTCCATTGGGATCGAATGTTGTTTTTTGGCATACCGGAAGCCTAATTAATACGTTGACCTCTTCAAATATTGTAAATTGATATGAATATACTTTTAACTTCAGTGGGAAGACGGTCTTATATGATCGATTATTTTAAAGAAGTTATAAAAGGTACAGGCTTGGTTCATGCTGCGAATAGTGAGGAAACTTATGCTATGACTCTCGCGGATCAAAAAGTCATTTCTCCTCCTATATATGACAATTCCTACATAGATTTTTTGCTTAATTATTGCCAAAAACACCAAATAGCTGCTGTTATTTCTCTATTCGATATAGATCTTCCTGTTTTATCACAAAACAAAGAAATTTTTGAAAATCAGGGGGTAAAACTTGTTGTTTCCGATTTCCCGGTAACAGAAAGATGCAATGACAAATGGTTTACTTATTGTTTTTTAAAAGACAATGGAATTGGTACCCCTCTTTCATTTATTAGCCTTGAAGCCTGTAAAAAAGCTTTGCAAAATAAAGATCTCCAATATCCCTTAATAATAAAACCGAGATGGGGAATGGGGTCTATAGGTATCTATCAAGCTGATAATGAGCAAGAGTTAGAGGTTTTGTATAAAAAAACACAAAATGCGATTACTAGTTCTTATTTGAAATATGAATCCGCTGCTGACATAAACAAAGCGATTATTATTCAGGAAAAAATAAAGGGTGATGAATATGGCATTGATGTATTGAATGATTTAAAGGGAGAATTTATTTGCACCGTGGCCAAACAAAAAATGGCTATGAGAGCAGGGGAAACCGATATTGCACGGGTTATTTCACATCCAGATTTAGAGAAATTAGGTAATCAACTATCACTTTTGCTGAAGCACATTGGGAATCTGGATGTGGATTGCTTTTTAATCGATGATAAAATATATGTGCTGGAATTAAATTGTCGATTTGGTGGGCAATATCCTTTTTCGCATTTGGCAGGGGCTAATTTTCCAAAGATTATTGTTGATTTACTCAATGAAAAAGAGGTTGATGAAAATGATTATACAATTGCATCAGGTACGGTTGGATGCAAGGATTTAAAGGTTGTGCGTTTAAATTAATGCCTTTATAGAGTAAAGTTACCCTTTAGGGTTAGTGCCAAATCAATTAAAGCTTATACCTTCTGATCTTTTCCTGCTAAAACTTGTGAATTTTGTTCAGAAAGCCGGTTTGTTGAGCTGGATTTAAAATTAATTATTCCTGAAAGATTTCTTATTTACCGATTTAAATGAAGATAGCCCATTTTTTAAATGACAATAAATTTGTAGACAAGCACATTAAAAAATTCATTGACTGTGATTTTGAAAATGATTTTTTTTATCTAAATCCTAAGAATAACTATTCCGGAAATCATAAGGACAGGGTAGTTTATTTGGCTCCGGAATCGGAAGCTTACACTTCTGTAGTAAATACTATTGAAACCTATGATATCGTTATTCTTTACTATCTCAATTCTGATAAATTTAGATTGGTTGAGGCCATCAAAGACAGTAAAGTTAAGATCATTTGGTCTTTTTATGGCGCAGAGATTTATGATCTTCCCTCAGTTCGCCAGCAAATGCTAAGTGAGAGAACACAGAAAGCTTTAAAAAGAATTTCATATAAACTAAATTTTGCAAAATTAAGGAAGTTAATAGGTCGTTATCGTAATCGATTGAAAAAGAGAAGAACCAAAAGTCAGTGGATGCAGCAATCCTTTCAAAGAATAGATTATTTTCTTTGGTACAACAAGTATGAGTATGACCTTCTAAATGAACTTATGGGACAAAGGCTTCCTTCCTTTATGCAAGCTTCATTAAACAACCCATTGAATGAAGTGGTTCCTGAAAAAAATAAGACCAATGGAATTTTAGTTGGAAATTCGGCCTCTTATTTTAATAACCATTTGGATGTTTTGGATCTATTGACCACAAATCGATACAAAGGCAAGGTTTCTTTGCCTTTTAGTTACTTAAAAAACGACAACTATGTCCCTCTAGTTAAAAATTATGTCGGACGCTCAGATTTGGCGATCAGTATTATGGATGAGTTCATGACCTATACCGAATATATTGCATTTATCAATCAACATAAGGCCGCTATTTATCCTTCCTACAGGCAAATGGGCTTGGGCAATATTTTTATCGCCATTAGATGTGGACTTAAGATTTATTTAAGTGATAAGAATCCAACTTTAAAATGGTTACGGGAGAAGGGGATGAAAATATACAGTCTGGAAAAGGATTTTTCAAATGACCTAATTAAGAATAACTTAACTTTGGAAGCTGAATTTATTGATGAAAATAATAGAATTTATGGTTCTATGGTTTCGGCCGAGCAGGATAGGCTTATGTTTAAAAAATTTAGTAATATGATCAAATAGTATTTGCATTTTGTAGCTTTTGGATGAGCTAAAGATTAAGGTCCTGAAACTAATGAAGTCTCTATTGATCTGGGTTGAGAACCTAAGATTTAAAATAATTAATATTTGATTTTTATGAATTACGAAGTAAAACACAAAAAAGTACTGGTGACCGGAGGAGCGGGCTTTATTGGCTCCAATCTAGTAGATTCCTTATTGGATAACGGAAACACAGTAGTTTGTTTGGATAACTTTTCCACCGGTAAAATTGAAAACTTGAAGGATGCCCAAAGCAATCCCAACTTCACCTTAAAGGAAGGAGATATAAGAGACCGAAATACTTGCATGGAAGCAGTGGAAGGTTGTGATTATGTTTTGCATCAGGCTGCTTTGGGTTCTGTACCTCGTTCCATAGAAGATCCCATTACAAGTACTGAGGTAAATATTATTGGCTTTGTCAATATGTTATTTGCAGCCAAAGAGGCCGGAGTAAAGCGTTTTGTCTATGCTGCAAGTTCTTCCACTTATGGAGACCATAAAGCTTTACCCAAGGTGGAGCATGTCATTGGCAATTCCCTTTCTCCTTATGCCATTACCAAATATGTGGATGAATTGTTTGCTAAAAACTTTTCAGATATCTATGGGATAGAGACAGTAGGCCTTCGCTATTTTAATGTATTTGGTAGAAGACAGGATCCTAATGGTGCCTATGCTGCGGTGATTCCCAAATTTATTTCAAGTCTTATGAAACACGAGAGTCCAATTATCAATGGAGATGGCAGCAATTCAAGGGACTTTACTTATATTGACAATGTGATACAGGCCAATCAATTGGCAGTAGCAGTGCCCACAACAGTTTTTAAAGAAAGATTAAAAGAATACCAAAATCAAGTTCCGGGTGTACCTGGAATTAGTGAAGCCGCTACCATTTCCGAAGTTTTTAATGTGGCCTATGGAGAATCTTCGACACTTAACGAACTAGTGAATTTATTGAAGGAAGAACTTAATACATTTGACTCTCTAATTGCGGAAATACCCGTTGTTTTTGGACCAGAAAGAAGAGGGGATGTTCCACATTCTATGGCATCTATAGAAAAAGGAAAAGTAATCTTGGGGTATAAACCTTTATGTTCTTTTTCTTTAGGGTTAAAAAGGGCTTGTGATTGGTATTGGGAGAATTTGAATTAGATTATGTGATTACTAGAATAGGTTTTATTTAGGGATTCCTTGAAGAGTTTAATCGGAATATTATTTTTTATAATCCTTTTATATTAAATTATTTATTACAGTAGTAGTTATTTTTTAATACATTATTCTGATTATTAATAAGGTTGTTATAGAAACGCTTTTAGGTTGATTTTATTTAGTAATAAAAAAATAAAAAATATTATGACATCCATGAAAAAAGTACTTATTGTTTTTGGCACAAGGCCTGAAGCCATAAAAATGGCTCCTTTAATTAAAGAATTTGAAAAAAATTCAGATGTTTTCGAAATGCGGGTATGTGTAACTGCTCAACATCGTGAAATGTTAGATCAGGTACTTTCATTTTTCGATATTAAACCTCAGTATGATTTAGATTTGATGAAACCAGGACAGGACCTCTATGGACTTACTTCTGCTATAATACTTGAGTTAAAGCCGGTTTTGGAAGAATTTAAACCTGACTTTGTTTTTGTTCACGGTGATACCACTACCACTATGGCCTCAAGCATCTCAGGATTTTATAGCGGTGCTAAAATTTGTCATATAGAAGCTGGATTACGTACATTTAACAAGTACGCCCCTTTTCCAGAGGAAATAAATAGGCAGATTACAAGCCGAGTCACGGATTTTCATTTTGCACCTACTGAAGCCTCACGTAATAATTTAATAAAAGAAAATATAGATCCAAAGACAATCATAGTTACAGGGAATACAGTAATTGATGCATTGTTTCAAAGCGTTGAAAAGGTAAAACGAGAACCTAGTAAATTGGTTAAGAGTTTAGATCAAAAACTGAAAAACTCCCCATTACTTTTGGTTACTGGTCATAGGAGAGAAAATCATGGTGAAGGATTTGAACAGATTTGTGAAGCCCTAAAAACTATCGCCATATTACGTCCAGAAATAAAAATAGTTTACCCAGTTCATTTAAATCCGAAGGTAATAGAACCTGTAAACCGTATTTTGGGAAAAATAGATAATATATCTCTTATTGAACCATTAGCATATCATGACTTTATATGGATGATGGACCGAGCTAAAATAATTATTACGGATAGTGGAGGGGTTCAAGAAGAAGCACCTAGTTTAGGTAAACCAGTGCTAGTTATGCGTGAAACTACAGAGCGGCCAGAAGCAGTTGATGCAGGAACTGTAATTCTTGTTGGTACAAACAAGGAGAAAATTACAAATGAAGCATTAGCACTATTTGATGATACTATTCATTTTGAAAAAATGAGTAATAGACACAACCCATATGGGGACGGGTTGGCTTGTGGAAAAATCGTTAAATTTTTAAAAGAAAGTGTTGAGTAGTGAAATAAGTATTAATAAAGAAGAACCGATAAGAAATTATATCATTCTCAAAATTAATTGAGATAATGATATAATTTGATTCTTCAATTACCTCTTTTTAATTCTTTAGTAAAAAATCTTAATAGTACTACAAACAACTTACGAAATCTTTCATAGGTTAGTTGTGCGTTTATATTTAGACACGTCAATGAAGAGATTTCTATTAAAAAATAAACTAATTCAAAGAGTCAAGAGTTCACCAAAGGCAATTAACCTATTTAGAAATAGTTTTTGGTCTATATTAGGGGCGACTTTGTCAAAAGGTTTATTGTTTGTTACTTGGGTTATAGTTGCTAGAATTCTAGATTCCGATGGGTATGGACAATTTGGAATAATTCGAAGTACTGTTTTAATGTTTACCACCTTTGCGGGTTTTGGTTTGGGAATTACAGCATCGAAGCATGTATCCGAATTTATACAAAATGATAAAGTTAAAACCGGTAAAATTTTAGGTCTTACAATGGCCTTCGGAGTAATAATGGGATTATTAATTGGAATTACTTTCTTTTTTCTATCCCCATGGCTAGCAACTAACACGTTAAAAGCTCCCGAGATAACCGGAGAATTGAAAATTGCGTCTTTGATATTATTTTTTAGTTCATTAAATGGTGCGCAAATTGGTGCGTTGCAAGGTTTTATGTCTTTTAAAATAATAGCAAAGATAAATGTAATCCAATCGGTTGTTTCATTTCCCCTTTTTATTCTTGGGGCAATTTATGGTGGTGTTTATGGAACAATTTGGGCTTTCGCATTCAGTTATATCTTAATTTGTTTGTTAAGTAATTATGCTATCAAATTAGAAGCAAGAAAACGTGAAGTTATTATTAATTATAGGCAGGCTCTTGATGAACGTTCGTTAATATTTAGTTATAGTTTGCCAGCATTTTTAAGTGGTTTGATGGTAACTCCCGTTAAATGGTACACAGACTCCTTACTAGTATCTCAATCTGGATTTTCTGAAATGGGAATATTTACAGCTGCACTTACATTTAACAACATAATTCTTGTTGGTGCTGGAATGCTGAGTGCCCCTTTTATTTCCATTATGGCGCGTGATAAAAATAATGATGAGAACTCAAATTTTTCACGTTTTAATATTTTAGGTCCTTGGGCCATAGGTATATTTATTGCTAGCCCATTTTTGATTTTCCCAGAGCTTGGAGGAGCTTTATTTGGAAAATCCTATCAAGGAGAGTCTTTTAATTTAACTTTTGCCATAATAATGCTTTATACGGTTATAATTATGTTTAAGCAAGGGTTAGGAAGAATTATGATTGTGCATAACTTGCAATGGTGGAGCTTTTTCAGTAATCTATTATGGGGTTGTATATTAATTACTTGTTTTTTATTTGTTGAAACTAAAACAGCGGGTTTTCTTGCAATATCTTATTTGGTAGCCTATGTGGTAAGTACAGTAATTGTCCTTCCCGTCTATTATAAAAGAAAAATTATTCCATTGAATACAATAGAAACTTTGGAATCTTTTATTATTTGGGCTTTGGTAATTCTGATCACTTTTATTGGGTATTTTGTTATAAATATTTACTGGAAGATTTTACTTTTAATTGTTTGCTGGGCTTGTTTTATCTTGTTATTTAAAAAGTGTTTTCAGAAATCCTAAAATTATGAATAGAAAAATAGTATTAGTCAAAGGTGCATATGGCGATGCAAACATAGGTGATGATTTATTACTTGAAATTGTCATAGAAGCTCTCAATATTCAAGGGTTTAATAATAGTAATATAGTTGTAACCGCAAAAAATTCTAACTATATGACTAATAAATTTTCTAATATAAAAGTTATTAGTCCAGCTAGAAGTCGTTTTGTTAATTCGCACTATTTAATTTTAGGTGGTGGTACACAGTTTTTCTCATTTAAAAAAGTGCCAGTAAATAAAAAAAATAAATTTGGAATATATTTTAATATAATAATTAATGATTTCGGAATTATTTTTGATTTTTTAAAAAGTAAGTTCTCTAAAAAATTAGATTCCAAAAAGATTGCATTGGGGATAGGGCTTGGGCCATTTCACAACGAAAATAAAGAGAATAAAGTAAAATCCGAACTTGCTTCTTTTTCCCAAGTGCTATGCCGTGATAAACAATCATTATATTACTGTGAGAAATGGGGAGTTAAATCTGAATTAATTGCTGATATGTGTTTATCTGACTTATTTCGCAAAAGATATCCTTATCATCACTTTTTAAATCAAAATAAAAAGAAAGTTCTTGGAATTGTGTTACGTGATTGGATTCAAAATGATTCTGGAAATATTATTAATAATCAAATATTTGAAATCATTTCTGAATTTAGTGAATTTGAAGTTAAACTTTTTGTTTTTTCAAAAATCAAGGATAAAGAACTCATATCTCATATTAGAACAAACAATATAGTAAATGAAGACAATTTCTATATTTGGGATCCTGATTCTGACGATTTTTCTAACTATTTAAATAAAATTAACTTATGTGACTTTATAATTACAAGTAGATATCATGCAGCTATCTTTGCATTAAATTTTAATATTCCAACGATTTGTTTAGCAATAGATCCAAAATTAAAATTTTTAAGCCAAGAAGTAAATGGTTTTTCATATTGTGAAATTTCGGACATTCCTGACTTACGCAAATTAATTTTAAAGCAGCTACCGATTTATAATCAAATTCAAAAAGAAATAGCCAATTCCTATACTTTACTGAATAAAAGGGCTAATAAAATATTGAATATTTTCTAAATATTGAACTAATCTTATGAAAACTAAAATATTAATGGTTGCTCCTAATTCTATACCTTTATATGGAGCTGAATCAATAGTTAATGTTAAGTTATTAAAATTATTAACCAATAATAATTTTGAAGTAGATCTAATTTCGAAAAGAAATAAATGGGAAAACTATCCAGCAGAAGAAGATCTTAATAAGCTTGATGTTAAATTGAATGATTTTAAGATTGTAGTTGTTGATAATAAATTATCTTTTAAGACAATTTTACAACATATAAGGACATTTTTTACCTTTGGAACAGTGTTTAAAGGAGCTCACTGGGCTTTTATAGTGATTAGTGAACTAAAAAACAATTTAAAAAGAAATAAATATGATTATGTTATTACAAAAAGCTCTCCAAGTTTATTGGTTGGTTATTATTTGAAACGCAAATATGGATACAAATGGATTGCCTCTTGGAATGACCCTTATCCAAATTTGAAATACCCATTTCCTTATGGGAAAGGCATTGATGCTAAATTGCCATGGTTTCAAAAAAAAGTTTTGAAAATTATGGAACAGGCAGATTGTCATATTTTTCCTTCTGAAAGGCTTAAAGACTATATGTGTAAATATATTGACATTAAGGAAAGTAATATTCATATTATACCCCACATTGTATTTAAAGAAAAAGAAATAAAAAAGAATAATTGTACAGATATGCTCCGTATTTTGCATTCTGGTAACGTTAAATCACCACGTAATCCGCGCTCATTTATTTTAGCTATACGTAGGTTATATAATGATAATCCATCCATAAATTTAAAAATAGATTTTGTAGGGGTTTATGATGCAGATTTGAAAACCTTTATTAGTGATAATAAACTTAACAATATAATTTCATTATTACCGCCTAATAAATATCAAGATAGTTTGAAAATTATTCCTAACTATAATTTGGCTATTATTATAGAGGCTGAATGTGAAGAAGGTATATTCTTACCTACGAAAGTTGGTGATTATATGCAATATCAAATTCCTATTTTCACAATTAGTCCTAAAAATGGTTTGCTAAATGATCTTTATCAAAATAATTATATACAGTATTTTTCTGATAATTCTGATGTAGGTAGTATATATGATGAATTGAAATCTATAGTTATTGATTTCCAGAATAATAACCTGAAAAAAAGTAAATTTAACAATTCTTATAACTCTTCACATGTTTTACTTTCTTATCAAAATATTAATATATAATGTTAATATACTTACTAACTTTTTTAGTTTGCGTTTATTTAGATCAAGTTTTAGATAATAAATATTTGTTCTTAAGGCAAATATTTTTATTTTATCTTTATATTTTTTTTTGTTTTGGATATACAGTAGGTACTGATTGGAGATTTTATGAAAATCTTTACAATTCAGGTTCAGATAAATTCTTATTAAATTCTCCAATTGATCAAGGATTCTATTATTTTATTTATTTTAGCAGAAAAATAATACCTGATTTTTGGTTGTTTATAGGATTAGTAAAATCATTGTATTTATATAGTCTTATTCGGATAGTAAAAATTTTCTCTTCTAAAATTTTTACTATTATTGCTATTTTAATGAATTTTCAACTTTTATTTATGCTAGTTGATAATCCATTTAGATTTATGTGTGGATCTATTTTTTTATTATTTGCTACTCCATATCTTATAAATAGAAACTTCATTAAATATTATTTATTATCAATTTTAGCTATTTCATTTCATTATACTTTGGTTATTCCTGTTTTGTCTTCGCTCTTAGTTGGATTTCGAAATAATACTATATTTAAAAATAATTATATTTACATTGTTATTTATATATTTGCTTCGTTTGTTAGTTTATTTCCAATTTTTATTATCTTAATAAGAGAATATTTGGCTCAAATAATTCCTCTTTTATCGAATAAATTATTAGATAGTTATACAATTGAAAGTAATACTTCTAATTTTACAATAGGTAGTTTAATAAAATTATTATTTTTTATTCTATTGATTTTTAAAAGACATTTATTTGATCGTATTCACTATGGTCAATTTTTATTTTTTATGTCATTTTTATACCTTACTTTTTCGAGAGCTTTTATGAGTCTTCCCACGGGATTTCGGTTTAGTATCTATTTTTCATTATTTTTTTGTATAGCACTTTATTTTATTTTTATAAATAGTAAATTTTATTTAAAATCTGCTATTGTTATTCTTATTATTATTTCCATGTCTCGTGAATTATATTCATCTTATCATTTTATTCCTTATACAAATAGTATTTATTACATAGTTTTTGATAATCACCTTCCATATAATTATCGTGACAAATTTAACAAAAATGAATTTAATATTAGGACTGGTGGAGTTGTTGACGAGAAAGAATATATTATACCTTAGGTTTTAGTTTATTTTATTTATATTATCAATTGCTTTTTTTAAATTTAATATATTAAATCTACGCTCATTATTTTTTGCTTAATAATTTTATTTTTTACTTTTATACAAATAATTATTTGAAATCCATTTAAAAAATATGAAGAAGGTTTTATTTTTAATTGATCATGCTCCGAATTACAGGGAATCATTTCTACGTGAATTGTCTCATCTTTGTCATTTAACAGTTTTAGCACATTCCTGTGAAAGAGATAACCTAACCCCTCCTATTAAAAGGATAGGTTATAATTATATTGAACTAAAACAAACATATGGCAAAAAACTTAGGTTTAATTTCGAACTACCTAAAATTATTCGATCAATTGACCCTGATGTAATTTGTGTTGCCTTAAATCCTAGATATCCTGTAAGAATTATTAATTTTTTGTTTTCAATTTCATTATGGAGCAAATGGATATGGTGGGGGCAAATATTTGGAAGATCAAATAATTTTATTTTAGATAAATTACGATTATATCTGCTAAAAAAATCTTTTGGAACCTTGGTTTATACAGATGATATTGCTAATAAACTGAGTGGTATTAATGTGGTAAGTTTTAATAACAGTCAATTTTCTTCCAAAGAATTTAAAAAGTTGGATAATATCATTGATAATTCATTAAAATTTCTTTTTGTAGGACGTCCCCAAAAAAGGAAAAATTTAGAATATATAATCACTTTAGCTAATAAAAATCCTAATTTTAAATTTAGACTTGTTGGTCCTGGTATGTTAAATTATTTTAGTGATTATGATATCCCAAACAATATTGAATTATTTGGAGCTGCACAAGGTGAAAATTTGACTAATCATTTTAAATGGAGTAATTTGGTTTTGAACCCAGGGCATGTTGGTTTATTAGTTATGAATGCAGCATGCCACTGTAGACCTATTATTATTAATTCTGATGTGAATCATGCTCCTGAAATTATTTTGGCTCAAGAGTCAGATCAATTTTTTTTAAATTTTAATTCTGATCAAGATGTAGATCTCTTTTTCTCTAATCTTTCACAAAATAAAGATCTCATAATTAATAAAGGTAATTTATTATATTCTAATGGACTTAAAAAATATACTGTTGAGATGATGGCGAAAAATCATATGGAAGTATTTAATAATGTTTGAGTTTTTATATAATTTAAACAATGAATAAAAAAATATTTCAAGTATTAAAAAATATGGGGATTAAATACCTCATTTTTAGATTTTTTTTTGAATTCAAGAAAAAATCTGGTTTACTTAAGAGGAAATTCCCTGTAGCACCAAAATTGTTACATTATTATAATTTAAATAATTGGAAAAGTAATTTACCACCTTTCTTTTTTGAAAATATTGATTTTTATAAATTTAAAGGAGATATTCAAAATATTGAATTTATTATTTCTGAATATAAAAAAATTTCTTCATATAGATATAAATATTTCTCTAATATTGAATATGATTTAGGTCCAAACTATGATTGGGTTACTAACCCTGACACTAAATTTCAATATTCGAATCTAACTCATTGGGTTGATATAAATGATTTTTCTAAAGATGCCGGTGACATTAAGTATATATGGGAACCATCACGTTTTTCCCATATTTATACGATCATCAGGTATGACCTTCATTGTGACAAGGATTGTTCTAAGCAAGTTTTTGATGAAATTTCAAATTGGATTGATAACAATAAAATTAATGCCGGACCCAATTTTAAATGTAGTCAAGAAATTTCTCTTAGAGTTTTAAATTGGGTTTTTGCTTTATATTATTATAAAGATTCTAATAATTTAACTCCTGAATTATTTTCAAAAATTCAACATTATATTTTTTGGCAAATAAAACATGTTTATGATAACATCAATTTTTCGCGTATTGCTGTTCGAAATAACCACGCTATTACTGAAACTTTAACCCTTTATATAATTGGGACTTTATTTCCGAATTTTCCCGGGGCAACTAAATGGAAATATTACGGAAAAAAATGGTTTGAAGAAGAAATATCTTTTCAAATTCATGATGATGGTACTTATCTTCAATTTTCCATGAATTATCATAGAGTTGTTGTTCAATTATTGACCTGGGGCATTAAATTGGCAGAATTAAATGGAGATAAGTTCAAAGAAGTTGTCTATGTCAAAGCTAAAAAAAGTCTTCAATTTTTGATAAATTTAATGGATGTTAATACTGGGTGGCTTCCAAATTATGGTCCAAATGATGGGGCCTTATTTTTCAAACTCAGTGATAGTCATTTTAGAGATTTCAGACCTCAACTTGAGGCGCTTTCATACGCCTTACATTTACAATGGCCATTTAAAAAATTTTCTGATGCATTATGGTATGGGTTAGATCAAAACGAAATAACAGATAGAATTTGTAATGAAAATGGTTTACTGAAATATAATTCTGGTGGATTTTATTTATTTAAAAATAAAAATAGTTTCAGTTTAATAAGATGTGGTGACCATCGTACAAGACCTACTCAAGCAGATAATCTTCATTTGGATATTTGGTATCAAGGTAAGAATTTACTTCACGATGGTGGTAGTTTTAAATATAATACTTCTGAAAAAAATGTAAAATATTTTAGAGGTACAGAATCTCATAATACCGTAATGTTAGGAGATCTTGACCAAATGGAAAGAGGACCTCGGTTTATCTGGTACCATTGGACACAATGTGATTTTGCAAATGTAAATGAATATGATGAGTATTATCTCTTTGAAGGTCAAATTAAAGCTTTTCAATATGTCAGCAAAAATATTCGACATAAAAGAAAGATTAAATTTTATAAGTATTTACCTATCTGGGAAATTGAAGATGAGATTTTAGGAAAACCTGAAGATTTAATTCTAAGACAAATTTGGCATACAAATTTCCTCAATGAATTAAATTTTTCTTCTCGGAGTAATCATAATAATACTTTAAATCCCTCATATAAAGAAGGCTTTTATTCTGAATTGTATGGAAGTAAGTCATCTTGTGATCAAATTGAGTTTTCGACATATGAAAATAAAGTAATAACAACAATAGAAATTAAATTATGAAAATTCTTTTAATTCATCAATATTTTAAAGAGTCGGATGTCACAGGTGGCGCGCGTTTTAATGAAATGACAAGAATATGGCAAGAACAAGGACATGATATTACGGTTATTGCTGGAGATTTAGATGGACAATCCTCAACAAAACGAAAAGAATACAAAGGGAAATTCATATCAAAAAAGGATCAAAATGGAATTGAAGTATGGAGATGTCATGTTTCTGAAAGTTATAACGTTAATTTTTTAGGTCGTTTATGGGGTTATTTTTCATTTGTGTTTTCTGGGTTATTTGCTGGTTTATTTAAGGTTAAGGGCAAATTTGATATAATATTAGTTACCAGCCCACCATTATTTGTCGGGATTATTGGGTATTTTTTATCTATAATTAAAAGAACTCCATTTGTTTTTGAGGTGCGGGATTTATGGCCTGAATCTGCAATAGATACTGGGGTTTTAAAAAATAAACTTATTATAAAATTCGCTTATTGGTTCGAAAAATTTGTTTATAGTAAAGCTCGATTAATTAATGTTTTAACTCCGGCTTTTTATAAAACTTTGGTTACTTCCAAAAATGTTTCAAAGGATAAACTAATAATGATACCAAACGCAGCAGATTTTGCTTTAGCTGACGATTTGCTAGTTAATTTTGATAGATTAGCCTTTAGAAAAAATAATGGTTTTGAAGACAAATTTGTTATAACCTATGTAGGGGCTCATGGAGTAGCAAATGGCCTTGATCAAGTCTTGGAGACTGCAATTTTGTTAAAAGATACCAATGTTTTATTTGTGTTGGTAGGTGCAGGTATGCAAAAACAAAAGTTGATTCAAAAAGCCAATGATCTTAATCTTAAAAATGTTAAATTCTATGACCCTGTTCCTAAAAAAGAAGTATTAAAATTTATTTTAGCATCTGAAATGGGAGCTTCTGTATTACTTAAAAATGATACCTTTAAAACAGTTTATTCTAATAAAACTTTTGATTATATGTCTTGTAAAACTCCTATTTTGATGGCAATTGATGGAGTGTCTAAGGATTTAGTGGAAACGGCAGATGCAGGTGTTTTTGTAGAACCAGAAAACCCAGTAGATTTTGCTAATAAAATTAAGTCATATATTCATAATCCTGAGAAACTCGAAGTACAAGGTTTAAATGGCTTTAAATATGCAAAGGCTAATTTTGATCGTGATGTTTTGGCCAATACTTATTTGAAACATTTATTAAAAATTAAATAAGAATATAATGTATAGGTTGTACTTTAAAAGAATAGTGGATTTTTCTGTCGCTCTTGTTGGAATTATTTTACTTTTACCACTTTTGATTTTGATTTGGTTTATGTTGTTAATTGCTAACCAAGGAAAGCCTTTATTTTTTCAACCAAGACCAGGTAAAGATGAAAAAATTTTTAATATTATAAAATTTAAAACCATGAATGATAAGATAGATTCTGATGGTAATTTGCTTCCTGATTCTGATCGTTTAACTAAAGTAGGTAATTTCGTAAGAAAGACATCGTTGGATGAAATTCCACAACTGTTTAACGTTTTAAAAGGAGATATGAGTTTAATAGGTCCTAGACCTCTTCGAACATTTTATTTACCCCTATATTCTTCTGAACAAAATAGACGACATGAAGTGAGACCTGGAATAACCGGTTGGGCTCAAGTGAATGGAAGAAATACAATTAGTTGGACTGAAAAATTTAAATATGATGTATATTACGTGGATAACTTCAGCTTTAGTTTAGATATGAGAATTTTTTTTCTCACGATTTCGAAAGTTTTTAGGGCCAAAGATATTAACACAAGTGAAAAGGTAACAATGGAAAAGTTTAATGGAGAAAACTAATATGAAGAAATGCATAATAGTTGGTGCTGGTACTTATGGCCAAGTTTATTCTAAATACTTGTCCGAAGAATATGAAATTCTGGGTTTTGTGGATGATAATCCAGAACTATTCAATCATATTGTAAATGATTATAGAGTTTTGGGTGCTGTCGATGTATTATTTGAACAGAACAGATTCAATATTGAGACAATTAGCATATTTGTTCCAATAGGAGACAATTCCGTTAGAAAGGAAGTTTTGGAAAAAGCGAGAGCTTTTGGATATTTGACTCCTTCTTTTATTCATGAATCTGTAATTATTGATTCATCGGTACAAATTGAAGACCCTGTTTATATCCTTCCTGGAACAACCATTATGCCATATACTAAAATTTCTAGAGATGTGATGGTAAGTATGAGTGTAAATATAGCTCATCATGTTCTTATTAAAGAAGGGTGTTTTTTTTCATTGGGATCGAATGTAGGCGCCTCCATTGTGATAGAAGAATTAGCTTATATAGGGATGGCAGCTACATTAATGACCGGAGTGAAAAGGCTTGGGGCAAATTGCCTCATTGGGGCAGGATCGGTTGTAATTAGAGACGTGCCTGATAATGTTATAGTTGCAGGTGTTCCTGCGAAATTTCTTAAAAATAAATGATATTGTTTACTTTTCAAGTATAAAAATTAATGAACAATAAAATATGGCTTTCCTCTCCCCATATGGGAACGAAGGAGTTTGAATATGTAACAGAAGCTTTTGAAACCAATTGGATTGCTCCTTTAGGGCCCCATGTCAATGGTTTTGAAAGTGATATTGAGAGAAAATTAGGACAAAATGTTTATGCAGCTGCACTAAGTTCAGGGACTGCAGCATTGCATCTTGCTTTAATTTTACTGGATGTAAAGGCCAATGATGAAGTGCTTTGTCAAAGTTTGACCTTTTCGGCCTCTGCAAATCCTATTACCTATCAGGGTGCTAAACCTGTTTTTGTAGATAGTGAGCAAGAATCTTGGAATATTGATCCTGAATTATTGCGTGAAGCTATTTTGGATAGAACTGCTAAAGGTAGTAAACCAAAAGCAATTATTGTGGTGCACCTATATGGAATGCCTGCAAAAATGAAAGAGATTATAACAATTGCCAAGGAATTTGATATCCCTGTGATAGAGGATGCAGCAGAAGCTTTAGGATCAAGCTTAGATGGTCAAGCAATTGGTACTTTTGGAGATTTGGCAATCTTGTCATTCAATGGAAATAAGATCATTACTACCTCAGGTGGAGGTGCTCTGGTATCTAAAAATGAAAATTGGATACAAAAAGCAAGGTTTTTAGCTACTCAAGCCAGAGATCCCGCACCTCATTACCAGCATTCGGAAATAGGATACAATTATCGGATGAGTAACGTTTGTGCAGCCATTGGTCGCGGACAGATGGAGGTTTTAGATAATCGGGTTAAAAGTAGAAGAGAAAATTTCGACTTTTACAAAAAAGCATTGCAAGATATTTCTGAAATTAAGTTTTTAGAAGAGCCGCGTGGATTTTATTCTAACAGATGGTTGACAACTGTTTTGTTTCAAGAAACGTCACGCAGAGAAATTGTTCGCCTTGCATTAGAAAAAGTAAATATAGAGTCTAGGCCTTTATGGAAACCAATGCACCTGCAACCCGTTTTTAAAAACGAGACCTCCTTTCTCAATGGTGGTTCACAAAACCTGTTCGATAAGGGGCTATGCCTTCCCTCAGGGTCAAATCTTTCAGCCTTGGACTTAAATAGAGTAGTAGAGCAAATTAGGAATATTTTAGTTTGAGGTTAGCAATGCTTCCAGGTAATATTATTCAAACTAAAGAATACTATAAACTAGAAGAACTATATACCTGAATTTTTAAAATAATTCTTTTTATACCTTTTAAATTTTACTCCACCCATCTCTAGATTTAGATGTCATGATATATTCATTTAGGAATAGTGGAGCTTAGATGAAATTTTTAATTCTTGATTAAAAAAACCAATGATGTGATTTATGGTAAATAATAAGAAATTATATTTTTTTTTAAAAAACTGTATTAAATTGTGTTTTTGTGAATTGTTTTAACTTATTTAATTGTAGGATAAATGTATATTTTTGGTGCATCTGGACAAGGTAGAGTAATTATTGATATGATTGATTCCGGAGAGACCATTCACGGAATTTTTGATGATAACCCTCATATAAAGGAGGTGTTAAAATATCCGGTATCAACTCTAGATATCTATAACTTTGATTTTGACCATCCGTTTTTTATTGCTATTGGGGATAATAAAATCAGACAATCTATTGCTCATAAATTAAAGAATTACGTAAAGTTTGAAACTATAATTCACTCTTCTGCTATTATTTCAAAAAGGTGTGAAATTGACGAGGGTAGCGTTGTCATGGAAGGCGTAATTATAAAAGTTAATAGTAAAGTTGGAAAGCAAGTTATAATAAATACAGGGGCCTCCATTGATCATGATTGTATAATAAGTGACTTTGTTCACTTGGCTCCTCAAACTACATTATGTGGAGACATTTTTATCGGGGAGGGTACGGTTGTAGGAGCAGGTTCAACAGTTTTACCGGGAATTAAAATTGGTAAATGGTGTAAGATAGGTGCCGGAAGTGTTGTTAATAAAGATATGTCTGATGGTGCCATCTGGATAGGGTCTACATTAAAAAGTCATCGTGTTGGTAACATTTTAATTTAACATTTTAGTAAATCAATTGTTTTGTGTTAAATCTATACTAATTGCTAGGAGCAAATAGTACCGTGCTTCCCGGTGTAAAGGTAGGTAAATGGTGTTCCATAGCTGCAGGAGCCGTGATCAGCAAAGACCTTCCAGATGGAGCTTCACAGAAAGGCTATGGGTAATATTTTCTCATTTATAGGCCAAACCCCTTGCTTTTGCTCAATTCATTGCACACTAAATAATTACTCCAACTCAAAAAATTGGAAAGCTAAACAAAGATTTCAACAGCATTTATTAAGTTTACCATTTCTGGTCTCTAGCCATACCACTTATTATTGATTATAAAACCATGAGTTGTGTAGTGGCTCAGCTCAACTAACAATTTACTAATGATGTCTATGGATTATTTTTATAAAATTATAATAATCAGTAGAAATAGGGTTTTGCCTCAATAATATTAGCTCAAAGATGAAAAAACTATAAAGTGAAAATCGTATCTTTGTGCCTAAGAAAAATTAAAGTTTTATACCCCATTTGTTTCCTTGTTTTTAAAAATTAATCAACCTTGACCCAGTTGGATGGAAATAAAATGATTGAGAATTATATTAAACTAATCGATTTAAGCAACCAAAATATCAGTTTTTAGCTTTCATAACCTAATAAAGTATCAGGTTATTGATGTTAATGTCATATTATTTTGATATTTCTTGAACCTGTCTAGTTCATTGGTTTGCTATTAATATAGTTTTATTACTACCTTAAGGTGTGGAGCTATTAATTTCTTGGAAAATAGGGTGGCTATAATGGTTATTCCATTTTATGGTAAAACAAATATTTAATAATGTTGCGTAGTCATTGAAATATTGTTTGCCTTTGCCTGAGTCGTTTTTGCTAAATTTGTGTAGTCGGGATATTTATTGTTTTTATTATTGATAAAATTTTAAAGAAAAATTGAAAAAAGTGCTGAAATCAAATTTAAACCCGGTAAAGAATTTTTTGAAAAATGACCGCCATATTCATCCTTTGGTGATATTATCGGTGGATATTCTTATCGTATTTACTTCCTTTTCCCTGGCTTTTCTGATCATTGGTGGATTCGGTTTCGACCAGATGGAATTTGTTCAGTACCTAACAGCCACCGCTTGCTTTTGTGCCATCGCCTTACCTGTGGTTTATTTTTTTAAGTTACATACCGGATTGCTAAGGTATTCCAATACAATTGACCTTTTTAATATTTTGGCAGCGACCTTAACTTTTTCACTTCTTTATATATTATTTTATTATAGTTTGGGGCATTATTGGATAGCATTGAACGCCAAATTTTTAATGCTGGTTTTGCTGGTTAATTTCTTTATTAACTCCACTTTATTAATTGCCCTTAGGTTATTGGCTAAATCAACCTACCTTATTTTAGTGACTAAATTTATGAATAAGGCTCAGCATAAGGTGCTGATCTATGGCTCGGATCAAAATGCTGTATTGGTGAAGCAAGCCTTAAACAATGACCCTGATATAAATTATGTTGTAGAAGGGTTCTTAAGTACTGATCGCAGCATGCTTAATAATTACCTGGAGCAAAAGAAGGTTTATCACATTAAGGACTTATCCAAACTACAGAAACAAAAACAGATTCAGGAATTACTAATTACCAATGAAAATTTAAATGAGCGCGAAAAAAGAGTGGTAATAGAGCGATGCATTCGCTTGGGAATTAAAGTGCTGACCATTCCGGCGGCCAAAAATTGGCTTTCCGGAGAATTGCCCAGCAAACAAATTAAAAAATTACGGATTGAGGACCTATTGCAACGCAAACCCATAGTAATCGATCAACAGAAAGTAAAAAGTGATCTTCAAGGAAAGAAGGTTTTGGTAACCGGAGCAGCCGGTTCTATCGGTTCGGAAATTGTTCGGCAGGTGCTTTCTTATAAGCCTTCTTTATTGATTTTATGCGACCATGCAGAATCCCCCTTGCATGAGGTGCAATTGGCCATGGAGGATGAATTTCCCGGAGCTAAAATGGAGGTGGTTTTGGCCGATGTCAGCAATTATGAGCGGATGCATAAACTGTTTAATATTTGTCGGCCTCAAATGGTGTACCATGCAGCGGCTTACAAACATGTGCCCATGATAGAAAACAATCCTTTTGAAGCCATATCTGTGAATGTTGGTGGGACCAGAAATATTGCTGACCTGGCGGTTTCCTTTGGGGTGGATAAATTTGTGATGGTCTCTACAGATAAAGCGGTAAACCCTACCAATGTAATGGGAGCCTCCAAGAGATTGGCCGAAATTTATACCCAATCATTAAACGGACTTGAAACCTGTAATACCAGGTTTATTACTACCAGATTTGGCAATGTACTAGGCTCCAATGGTTCGGTAATCCCACGATTCCGTTCTCAAATCAAAAAAGGGGGGCCGATTACTGTTACCCACCCGGATATCACCCGTTATTTTATGACCATCCCTGAAGCTGTACAGCTGGTATTGGAAGCAGGAACCATGGGCAATGGCGGAGAGATCTATGTCTTCGACATGGGGAAACCCATTAAGATTGTGGACCTGGCCAAAAAGATGATTCAACTGGCAGGTCTTGAAGAAGGGAAAGACATTCAAATTGTGTATTCAGGATTACGTCCGGGGGAAAAGCTCTATGAGGAATTGCTTTCCAATGCTGAACTGACGCTCCCTACGCACCACCATAAAATTAGTATTGCCAAAGTAAAAAAATATTCCTATTCTGAAGCCAATAATTCCATTAGTGAATTGTTGGTCATTAACAAACATCATGACAACACCGCTGTTGTACTCAAAATGAAAGAGATCATTCCGGAGTTTATAAGTAAGAATTCTATCTATGAGGACTTGGATAAGGTTGGTTGATATAACTGACAAGAAAATTTTGCTTAATAGCAGATAGCCTCTTTCTAAATAATTTTTAAACCACCAATGGCCAAAGGATTTAATCCTTTGGCCATTGGTGGTTTAAAAAGACGCACAGTGAGGGGCCTTTTTTCCAAGCGAGTAATTTTCTGTTAGTATTATAATTCTATTAAGTTTATAACTGTACATTTTTTTCAGGACGTGCGGTCTATTAAATAAATTAGTATAAGGATAATAGTATAGGTATGCCAATACCTGATTTGGTATAAAATGCCAAAGTTTTAGGAAAGCTTTCTGACTATTTAACAATGACAAAATTTCGTTAATAAAATGTAAGGGAGCGACTTATTATGTGTTTAAATCCATAAAAATGTATTATTAACCTAATAAAAAGGTACTCATCTAAATTTTAAAGATTTTATAATAGGGATTTTTAGCAAAATAGTTTTTTAATTTATAATTTAGGTGTTCAAATACGATTCTAGTATAAAGCAGTTGTTTCAGAGCTTTTGAATTTCAGTATATAGAAAACAATGAATTCAAGCCAACATTTGATTATATAATGGTATAAAATAATTCGTGGAAGATTTGAGCAGGTAGTGTTGAAGTTGAGATGTAGCAGGTAGCGAGGGTGATGGCGGTGAGAAGGTGAGAATTATTTTTAAGCGCGTCTACAAAAACCAATGTTTATATAAATTCCAATCTTTCATGAAAAATCAACTTCTATTAAATCTGAAAAAAGGGATGGCTTGGCTTTCCTCCCTTATATTCATTTTTCTCCTTGTCTGTTGCGCTCCGGATGAGCTTGAGCTTATACCTTCATACGATCAGATGGTTGATGAATTTGAAGAGGTAAGTGATCTGCCTGAGCTGAATGATCCGGACCCGGATATTGATGATCCGAATTACGAACCTTTGAATACGCCGGTCTTGCTGTCAAATTTATTAAAAGAAATTGTCGCTTTCTCCGACGACGACAGTCCCATTTCTGAATTTTCCAAGAGCAAACTCCGAGATTTAAATTCAAAATTAAAAGAAAAGGGACTAAAGTCTGGTACGCTATCCGAAATTGATATGGATTTTTTAACTTACCTAATGAATCCTGACAATTCGATTGATCCTGAGTTGGATGTGCTATTGACTGAATTGTTTGAACTTCCCGATCTTAAGGCTTCCCTTCCCGAAATTCTCCAATACGGAGAATTAACCACTCCTGAAGCAATTTCGGACTACATTTCATCGTCTAAAATAGGAACGGGTAAAGAAGGGTTGCGGCAGCTAGATTCTGATCTATATGCCATCTGTGCCGAAAAGGCAAATAGAGCTTTTCAGCACAGGCTTGAAGCCCTCACCGAGCAGTTGGTAGAGCAAGAGGATCAGATCAATGACAATTACCTACGCAGGGCCTATGATGCCGAAGAAAGACTGATTGAGCGGAATGTACTTGTTCATGAGCTGCTAAAGGAACAGCTAGTAGAGTACCAGGTAATAATCAACAAAATCTTAAATGCAGCGAGAAAAGCTGTTCTGGCAGGAGATTTAGACCTTCAGGAAGACCTGTTGGCTTACGGTCTCATTTATGCTACCAATATTAGACTGCAGATGGCAGGTTGGTTCTTGAGTAGCATTTCCTACAACCATGTTTTCTACGAATTGGAAATTAATAGTATTACAATTTTGAGAGAGGATCGAATTGCGGCTGTCAAGCAATATTACCTAGAAGGGGTAGAAATGGCAGAAGAAATTCTGGCCAGAGCTATCCGTGTTTACTGTCACAATCAGGGGTCAGGAAGTTAAGACCTTGACAATTGGCTTCCATGGTATTTAAATGTATTAGTTGGGGACTGCTATTTTGCTGTTGGGCATGCAGTCCCCTTATTGCTCAAATAAAGATGAACCAGGTAAGTCTGGGACTCTCTTATTGGCAACGGACCTATTCGGGGGAAGATGAACGTGCGTTTTTATTCAATTATCCTGGTTCGGGTAATTATCAGTATGGCGGTCTACTGCCATCCTTATCTGGCGAACTTGGTATATATAAGGGGTTGGCTATCGAAGGACGAGTGGGGTATTGGCGTGGAAATTTTGAATCCCATGGCTTGACAAGGAATAATCTTAGAATGGCCGAGCGGATCGATCAGATCATAATTCCCGCCTATGGGGGAATGGTTTTTAATTTTCATAACATCATTCCCAAATACTTAAATGGTTACGTGGGGGCAGGTCTAAGTAGGTATTTCTTAAACAACCGCTTTACTAGAAAAGTGGAGAATGGTATAGGTGACCTGAAGGATTTGTCTTTTCGAGGAAACAATTATGGTGGCAATGTAAAGGCAGGAATCGAATACCTCTTTCGTAAATATTTTAGCATTGTGCTGGAAAGCCGTTACCATCTTGGCGCTTACGAGCAGTCCTTGCAAACAGACAATACTGCAACCCCAGTATTGCAAAGTATTGATTTGAGGGGACTTGAAACAGGTCTATTTATTAGGTATAGTTTTAGTTATTGACTCAGTCCGAACGTGTCTTAAAGTGAAAACCTCTGCAAGCTTGCATCAAATGAATTAATTATTACATGGTCAGCCACTATTGCCAATTATATAAAGTTTTTATTCAACGGCATTTGCCGGTGTTTTTTACCTGCTTGGTAATGTTCTCAACATTGGCATTGCCGGGGAGTCTCAATGCACAGATAAATGTACTAGCAAAACCTGGCTATATCATGACACCCAATGCCCAATGGAAGTCCGGAAATGAGCTTTCATTGGGTTTTTCCTATGTGCCGAAAAGTTATGCCATCAACCATTTTGTGGGGGACTATTATACCGAAAATATCTATGGAGTGGGCGTCAGACTGGCGCATTTTATGGAAGTCTATCTCAATATCACTCGAGTGGGAGAACGTGCAGGAGACATAGGTATAGGAGACCGCCATGTCAGTTTTCGGTTTCAATTGCTTGCTGAAGAAAAGCGTGGAATCAGCGCAGTACTACTTGTGTCAGCCCCATTTGGAACCAACCACCATCTAAATCATGATGCGCTTCTCTTAGAGAAGACAGGAAAACTTTCTCCTAGCGTTCGCATTAGGCTGACAGGAGGATATGCCCTTCCCTTTGTGGTTTCCATTCCTACGGGTGAGGGTGATCGGTCTCTATCCATTTTGCTAAAATCAAAGGAACAAGCAAATATCCGGTACCTCTCTGGTTTTTTTGGGGGACTTTCATTCGATTGGAAAGAAAAAGCAGGTTTTTCCCTTGATCACGATGGAAATACTTTGAACGCAGGCGTATTTGTCAAGCCCTTACCATGGTTACAGCTGCAAGGACATACCTTTGAGTGCAAAGAACTAGGATTCAACTTTTCTTTGCATTTCCCCCTTTCAGTTGCACCCAAAGAAATGCGCGTAGATGAGAAATAGTTGCTGGTTGATAGGATGGGTACTCTATATGGGCTTGGGTGTTCCTGGGTACGGGCAAGTAGACAAAGGGATACTCATGAAAAAAGGTTTTGAACAAGTTCAAGTGCTAAGGGCTGATAGCGGTAAAGTGATAAGTTGGGAACATCGAAACTTTAGAAATCCATACCACAGTTTGATATGGGCAGACCGGAAGGTAGCGGACACCCTTGTCACTGGATTTATCCCCCTTTACATGAACCGACCCATGGGCTATTACGATCGGAAAACATTGGTTTATAGTTCTATAACTCCCGAACAGAGAGCTTTTCTTTTGACAAATAACTCTCTTCCTGCCGGCTATCGGTGGAATTTCCGCATTGGCCCTGACTTTTCTGCTCGTTTTGGGGACATGGAGGCACCTTTCCGCTCACGTACCAACTTGATCCTGGATACCCGTGTTTACCTTTTGCCTGGGCTGAGTGTTCAGACCGGTATATCGGTTCCAATACAGAACAACCTTGGTCCTTGGGGGACCCATTGGCGTTTGGCACCATCGCATCTCCATTATTTTGCCATTCCCAAACCCCACCATTTTCTGGGAATCACAGCTGGAACCTTTTTTCAAGACCGATATGGTATTCATGTACAATATCGCTACGATGATTTTGATAAACTTTGGCGCATAGGGATTGAGTCAGCTTATACCGGCTATTATTTTATTCCTGGGAGTAAAGTTTATTTGGCCCAGCTGAAGGATCTAATTTTGCTGCTTGATGTGGAATATCGTTTGAGGAGTACGGACCTGACGCTTCGGTTCAGCGGTGGTCAGTTTATTGGCCGGGATCGAGGGGTTAGGTGTGATTTGATACGGCAATACGGTGGGGTAGACATCGGAATTTTTATGGTCAAGACCAATAATGGTACTTCAGGAGGCTTTCAATTTGCGTTTCCTCTTTTTCCCGGTAAAATCGCGAGAGGAAAAAGATGGGAACTGCGTACCACTGAGGAATTTCGTTGGGAGTATAACTATTCAAATGCCGCTCCAATAGGACGTAATTTCCGTCTGGGAATGCCTAAACTTTCGGACCAATTGCGCCAATACAATTCGGCCTTTATTCGGAACCAAAATGTTAAACGAAACCAATGATTGGATAAAAAAATAGTAATGGTTTGTATTAGTCTGTCTTATAAAAAGCTTCTTTGGTATATTGATTGGTGTTTTAATTAATTTTGCCGGAATGAAAATAAAATCTCATTTTTCATGGCCTTGACTTATTATATATAGAAAAGAAGAAGTTAAAGAGGTGCTTTTCTGCTTTATTTTAAAAAAATACGATTAAAAAAATTTTTTATATAGCACCATTTAAAAATTAAGAAGTGCAATTAATAATATGTGAAATGTGTAAATGGGTATTCAAACGATAATTTTGTTAAAATCACTTAAAAGAAATAAAGAATTGTTTGAGTTCAGTTTTATTTGATAATAGTACATTTTAACTTATTTTAGTATATTTGGGGAGTCTTGAAATGGCTTTAAATTTAACTGGTTTTTCATTAAATATACATCTGAAACTAGATCAAAATGTATCATCTAATTAACAAATCATTTTTCTGATGAATATGCGAATAATTCATTTTTCCGGTAACAGAAGGATATCCAAAAATAATTGAAACATTACTAATTATTATTATTATTAATTAGTAAATTTAAGTAATTTAAATAGAGCTAATAGGTTTAAAGTTAGTGTATTATAAGTTTTTGTCAAGGTTGCTAGTTTTTATAGATTCAATGATGAATAATTTTATTTGAGCAATTTTTAACAGGACTTTATTCCACAGATAATTTGTAAAGCACTATACAATGGGACTATTATAACCAACCTTTTTTATGATCAACTTGAGCAAAAAAATCAACATTCTTCCCAGATGGATCATTGCATTTCTGGATGGGTTCATCATGTTTCAATGTGTAATCCTGGCATTTTGGCTTAGAGCTAATTTTGACTGGGCAGCATTGACTGATTATCCGGTAATAAGGTCTGCAGCCTCCTATTTGATGATAGGTGCCATGGTAATGTTTTTTACGAAAAGTTATGTTGGGATTGTTAGGCATACTTCCCTAAGTGATGGTTTGTTGTTAATGAGAACCACCATAATAACGGCAGTGGTTGCCTATTTGGTTGATTTTGGCTACAGTGTTTTCTTGGTTCCTGGGAAGCATTTTCTTCCTTTGTCTGTATTGGTGATCACATCCGTATTGACCTTGTCTTTTTTAATGGTTTATCGCCTATTTGTAAAAGAAGCTTTCAGTCTTATCAAAAATAAAGTTGAACCGGATTTGCCGGAAAAAGATGTTTTAATTTTTGGTGCCGGCGAAGCAGGTATTCTTATTCATAAGGCAATCTTGAAAAATACCCATTATAAGTTCAATGTCCACGGATTTTTGGATGATGACCCTAAAAAGCAAAAGAAAAAGGTTGAAGGAATTAGGGTTCATGGTGGTTTGGATAGATTGGACAGCTTGGTGAAAGAAAAAGGAGTAAAAGAATTGATTATTTCGGTGATGGACCTTTCTCCGGCAAGAAAAAGAGAAATCATTGACAGGTGTATTACACTCAATATACATGCGCTTACCATCACTCCTGTAAATGAATGGGTGGATGGTAGCTCCAAAACTGGCAACTTAAGGGAAGTAAATATTGAAGATTTATTGAGTAGGGATGCCATTGATCTAAAAAATAAAAATGTAGCAAGTTACCTCAGTGGAAAAACCATTTTGGTAACCGGAGCTGCAGGTTCCATAGGAAGTGAGATTTGTAAGCAAGTGGCCAGAGCTAATCCCGGATTTTTGATCATGTTGGATAAAGCAGAATCGCCTTTACATGAGCATGAAATCAGGTTGGAAAGTGAGTTCAAGGATTTGGCTTTACAAACTGTTTTGGCTGATGTGACAGACGAAGAAAACCTGGAGCACATCATGAAAACTTACAGACCTGAGGTGATCTTTCATGCAGCAGCCTACAAACACGTGCCAATGATGGAGAGGTATCCTATTCAAGCAGTGCGCTGCAATGTGCTTGGCACCAAGACGGTAGCCGACCTGGCCGTAAGGTATGGGGTAGATAAATTTGTCTTGGTAAGTACCGACAAAGCGGTGAACCCAACCAATGTGATGGGGGCCAGTAAACGTATTGCTGAGATGTACATTCAAAGCCTGGATAAAAAGCTTAGAGAATCCGGTAATGGTGGCACTCGATTCATTACTACAAGGTTTGGTAATGTGCTAGGTTCCAACGGATCTGTTATTCCATTGTTCAAAGAACAAATTAAAAAAGGAGGTCCGCTAACGGTTACGGATGCAAAAGTTACCCGTTATTTTATGACTATTCCTGAGGCTTGTGACCTGGTATTGGAAGCCGGAGTAATGGGTAATGGTGGAGAGATTTTCGTATTCGATATGGGAGAACCGGTTAAAATCATTGATTTGGCCAGGAAAATGATTCACTTGAGTGGCAAAAAACCTGATGTAGACATCATGATTCGGATCACAGGCTTGAGACCGGGTGAGAAATTATATGAGGAAGTGCTTAATGACCAAGAGAAATCTTTGGAAACGCATCATCCGAAAATTAAAATCGCTCAAGTAAGGCCTGGAAATTTCGACGAAGTTAATTTGGATGTCTCCTTATTGATGGAAATGAAAGGCAATGAAGGGGAAATGACTTTGGTGGGACAAATGAAAAAAATGGTTCCTGAATTCTTAAGTCATAAATCAAGGTTTGAAGCCATTGATAATGAAGCGATCGTTCATGAATTAAAACCTTAAATTGATGCTTTATAGTATAGTAAAGGAACAATTTTAAAAATATCTTAAAATACCTTTTTAAAATCGACGCCCTTTTCTATATTTGCTCAACGTTATGAAAAATCAGAATCAAAATTGGTGGTGGCTTTCTTACTTCTTTTAAAGGGGAACAGCTAACTATTGCCAAATTTTGATCAATCGATATACTTAGGCTTGCTGGATTCCCGGCAAGCCTTTTTTTTATTTTAAATACCCAAATAATGAATAAAATAAGAATCAAAACCCGGTATAAAAAGCTATTGGCAGATACCATCACTCCGGTGAGTATTTACCTTCAGATTCGCGACAGGTATAACAATACCATCCTTCTGGAAAGTTCTGACTACCATGGGAATGAAAACAGTTATTCCTATATCTGTTGTGAACCCATGGCAACTTTTTCTCTAATAAACGGTGAAGTCCATCAGTCATTTCCCGACCAGAGCACTTCTGTGAAGAAGCTTGAGAAAACAGACAATATTATGGATGAGCTTAGGCAGTTTGGGAATACCTTTCAAGAAGAGGAGATGGACTTTAAGTTCATTACCAACGGTCTGTTTGGCTATATTCAATATGATGGGGTAAGTTATTTTGAAGACATCACCATCAACAATCCTCAAGCTTCAAGTATTCCCTTGATTCACTATGCGGTGTACAAGAACATGATTGTGGTGGATCATTTCAAAAATGAGCTTTATATTTTTGAACATTATTTGGAAGGTGGAGAAGAGGAGTCGGGAATTCCAAAAATTGAAATGATTCTCAATAATAAAAATATCCCAAGCTATTCATTTAGCCTGGATGGCAAGGAAACTTCCAATTATACCGACAATGAATTTTTAGATATTCTTGCCAAGGGAAGGGATCATTGTTTTCGGGGAGATGTCTTCCAAATAGTATTGTCCCGCTCCTTTTCAACCGGGTTTAAAGGAGATGAGTTTAACGTTTATCGGGCATTGCGTTCCATCAATCCTTCTCCTTATTTATTTTACTTTGATTACGGTTCTTATAAGATTTTTGGTAGTAGCCCGGAAGCTCAAATTGTAGTTAAGGGCAGAAAGGCAACCATTTATCCGATTGCAGGGACCTTTAAACGTACAGGAAATGATAAATCGGACGCTGAATTGGCAGTGAAACTTTATGATGACCCCAAAGAGAATTCCGAACATGTAATGCTGGTAGATTTGGCCAGAAATGATTTAAGCAGGTCTTCTGAAAAAGTGAATGTGGAAGTTTTTAAAGAGATTCAATACTATTCACATGTCATTCATTTGGTTTCAAAAGTGATAGGGGATCTCCCTGAGGGAGCCAACCCGCTCCAGCTGGTTGCTGACACTTTTCCTGCGGGTACCTTGTCAGGTGCCCCCAAATACAGGGCCATGGAACTGATAGACAACCTTGAAAATAGCGCAAGGAAGTTTTATGGGGGAGCCATAGGCTTTTTGGGTTTCAACGGAGATTTTAATCATGCCATTCTGATCCGTTCATTTGTATCAGAAAATAACCAATTGCGATTTCAGGCAGGAGCAGGTGTAGTGGCCAAGTCCTCCATTGAGAGTGAACTTCAAGAGGTCAGTAATAAGCTGGAAGCCTTGCGGGTAGCCCTTAAGTCTGCGGAGACAATTTAATTAAATAGAAAAGCATTTACAGATGAAAATACTGGTACTGGACAATTATGATTCTTTCACCTATAACCTGGTGTATATTATCCGAGAATTGGGTTATGGAGAATCAATGGATATTATTAGAAATGATAAAATAAGCTTAGAAGAGGTGGATGCCTATGATAAGATATTGCTTTCCCCGGGCCCCGGACTTCCTTCTGAGGCAGGGATTATGCCTGAACTGATCAAAAAATATGCGGCAAGTAAAGATATTTTAGGGGTATGTCTTGGGCACCAGGCCATTGGAGAGGCTTTTGGAGCAGGACTTATCAACCTAACAGAGGTGGTTCACGGTGTAGCGAGCAAAATAAAGATCAAACCTGATTTATTGTTTGAAGGCTTGCCTGAATATTTCACCGTAGGCAGGTACCATAGTTGGGTGATAGATGCCACGATGCTACCTGAAGTGCTTGAGGTTACCTCCAAAACGCCCGATGGACAGATCATGGCCATCAAGCACAAAGAATTTGATGTACGTGGCTTGCAATTTCATCCCGAGAGCATTCTGACTGAAAATGGGGTGCAAATCATAAAAAACTGGATTGAAGGTAAAAAAAATAACAATTAATGAAAGAGATACTCAACCACCTGATAGAACACAAAACCCTAAGCAAAGAACAAGCAAAAGGGATATTGAAAGAAATGACTTCCGGTGAAGTAAATACAAGCCAGATGGCTGCTTTCTTGACCATATTTATGATGCGAAGTGTGAGGGTTGAAGAGTTGATGGGATTTAGAGAGGCCATGCTCGAAAGGTGTATCGCTGTAGATATCCCTGAATATGATGCCATTGATTTGTGTGGCACAGGAGGGGATGGCAAAGATACCTTTAATGTCTCCACCCTGGCATCTTTTATTGTGGCCGGCGCAGGGCAACCGGTAGCCAAGCATGGCAATGTGGGGGTATCCTCGGTTTGCGGATCTTCAAACCTTTTGGCTCATTTTGGTTATGAGTTTACCAATGATGTGGATCAGTTAAAAAGCAGTCTGGATAATGCCGGGATTTGTTTTTTGCATGCCCCTCTTTTCCATCCGGCCATGAAACACATAGGTCCGGTGCGCAAAGAGCTGGGGGTAAAAACTTTCTTCAATATGCTGGGCCCTATGGTCAACCCGAGTTTCCCAAAAAAACAATTGGTAGGTGTTTTTAGTCTTGAACTTGCACGGCTGTATGGTTACCTGTACCAAAACAATGATGTGAGATTTAGTATCTTACATGCCCTGGATGGATATGATGAAGTCTCATTGACAGGTGATCTTAAGTGGATTTCTAACGATGGGGAAAAAATTGTTAGTCCGGAAGAATTAGGTTTCAATACCATAATGCCTGAAACCATCAAGGGAGGAACCACCATTGAGGAATCTGCAGATATTTTCATGAAGATTTTGAAAGGTAAAGGAAGCCCAGAGCAAGAAGCAGTGGTAATAGCCAATGCTACCCTTGCCCTCACCACGTCTAAGCCGGATTGGAGTCTGGATACCGCTAGAGAAAAAGCTACCGAAACCTTAAAAAATGGTACAGCACTCAAAGTTTTCAAAGAATTGATAAATCCTAAAACCTCCATAAATATTAGCTAAGAATGAATATACTGGAAAAAATAATTGCTCGAAAAAAGGAGGAAATAGAAGAGCGTAAAGCCCTTTACCCACAAAAATTGCTGGAGAAAAGTTTGTTTTTCGAAAGTGAGGTGGTTTCCATGAAAAAATATGTCAGCCACCCTGAGAAGACCGGGATCATAGCTGAATTCAAAAGAAGATCGCCCTCCAAAGGCCTTATCAATGGGACAGCATCGGTGGAGCAAACCACAATTGGTTATATGCAAGCCGGAGCTTCTGCTTTGTCTGTGCTGACTGACAAGGATTTTTTTGGAGGAAGTGAAGCAGACCTTGGCCTGGCAAGAAAATTCAATTTCTGCCCAATTTTACGGAAAGACTTTACTGTAGATGAATACCAAATCATAGAGGCCAGGTCCATTGGAGCAGATTGTATCTTATTGATAGCAGCCGCCTTGGAGCCAAAACGACTCAAAGAATTGGCTGTTTTTGCCAAAAACCTGGGTTTGGAGGTCTTGTTGGAAGTGCATGATGGGGAGGAATTGAAAAAAAGCCTTAACGAGCATGTAGACCTAGTAGGTGTAAACAACCGAAACCTAAAGACCTTTGAGGTGAATATTCAAACCTCTTTGGATCTGGTGGAAGCCATACCCGATACCTTTACCAAAATTTCAGAAAGTGGCATTGCTGATCCGGCCACTTTGGTCCAATTAAAACAGGCAGGTTATGATGGGTTTCTGATCGGAGAAAACTTCATGAAGACCATCCGTCCGCATCAGGCAGCCTATAATTTTATGCAACAATACAGGAAGTTATTGGCAGCTCCCAAGGGACAGGTAGCCGTATGATCATCAAGGTTTGCGGCATGGCTGAGCCTGAGAATATTTCAGGTTTGTTGGGAATAGCGGGAGTTGATTGGATGGGGATGATATTCTACCCTCCTTCAGGTCGTTATGTGCCTAATTTTGGACAAGATGCTACCCGCTATAAGGGTATCGCTTTACCCAAAGTGGGGGTGTTTGTCAATGAAAGCACAGAAGAAATCCTTAGAATAGTAAAGGATTACGGCCTTTCCATGGTTCAACTTCATGGAGATGAATCTACGGATCAGCTACAAGCCCTCAAAGAACAGACCGAAGTAAAACTGATCAAGGTTTTTAGGGTAGGAGCAGACTGGAGTTGGAAGTCATTGGAACCCTATATAGACCTGGTGGATTATTTCCTGTTTGATACAGATGGTCCTTCCTACGGGGGCACAGGCCATCAGTTCAATTGGGAGCTATTAGAATCCTATCCTTATGAGACGCCTTTTCTGTTAAGCGGAGGAATAACCCCCAAAGATGCGGAAAACCTTCTGGCTTGTTATGAGGCTTTTCCTGCCATGGTGGGAATTGATATCAATTCAAAATTTGAAATTTCCAAAGGCGTCAAGGATTTGGAAAAAATAAAGACATTTACGGCAGCAATCAGAGATAAAGCTGCCACAGCGAAAAAAAAGAAAACCGATGATAAAGATTGATGAAAATGGATTTTACGGAGATTTTGGGGGAGCCTACATCCCTGAAATGCTGTATCCCAACATAGAAGAGCTTAGAGAAAATTATGAGCAAATCATGGCTTCTGAAGCTTTTAAGGAAGAGTTTGATCGACTGCTCAAAGATTATGTGGGAAGGCCTACTCCTTTGTTTTTGGCCGAAAGATTGTCGAAAGAATATGGAGCAAAAATCTACCTTAAAAGAGAGGACCTTTGCCATACCGGAGCCCACAAGATCAACAATACCATAGGGCAAATTATCCTGGCCAAAAAACTCAATAAAAAGCGGATTATTGCCGAAACAGGGGCTGGACAACATGGGGTAGCCACAGCTACTGTATGTGCCTTAATGGGAATGGAATGTACGGTCTATATGGGCGCCATTGATATGGAGCGTCAAAAACCCAATGTGGAGCGCATGCGGATTCTTGGCGCCACAGTGGTGCCTGCCAATTCAGGTAGTAAAACCCTTAAAGATGCTACCAATGAAGCCATGAGGCAGTGGATTAACAATCCTGTTGATACGCATTATATTATTGGGTCGGTGGTTGGACCTCATCCATACCCTGAAATGGTTGCCAGGTTTCAGTCGGTAATTTCTGCTGAAATCAAAACACAACTCTTAGAAAAAGAGGGAAAAGATAGCCCGGACATAGTTGTTGCCTGCGTAGGAGGAGGAAGCAATGCTGCAGGGGCGTTTTTCCATTATTACAATGACGAGAAAGTAAGATTAATAGCGGTGGAAGCGGCCGGCCATGGCGTAAGTTCCGGTAAGTCTGCAGCCACCACACAACTGGGAAAACCGGGCATTCTTCATGGAAGCAAGACATTACTTATGCAAACGGAAGATGGACAGGTAGTGGAGCCCCACAGTATTTCTGCAGGCTTGGATTACCCGGGGATAGGTCCCGTGCATGCCCATTTATTTGCCTCAGGGAGAGGAGAGTTTTTGGCAGTAGAAGATGAAGATGCCATGAAAGCAGGAATAGAATTGAGTCGTTTGGAAGGAATTATACCGGCCATAGAATCGGCCCATGCACTTTCTGCCTTGAAGCAGCTAAAATTCAATGCGTCGGACATCATCGTAATCAACTTGTCAGGGAGAGGAGACAAGGATTTGGAAACATATATTAAATGGGGTAATTATTAATGACCATGAATCGAATAGACGAATTATTTAAAAATAAGGATGCCAATATCCTTTCTATATACTTTACAGCAGGTTTCCCAAAGTTGGACGACACCATGGAGATCATGGAAGCCATTGAAGAGGCAGGTGCAGATATTATTGAAATAGGTATTCCTTACTCTGACCCTGTAGCCGATGGCCCTACCATTCAGGATAGCAATAATGTGGCCCTTAACAATGGAATGACCCTTAAACTGTTGTTTACGCAATTGAAAGGCTTAAGGAGTAAATTAAATATTCCTGTGGTATTGATGGGGTATTTAAATCCTATTGTGCAGTTCGGAATGGAAGATTTTTGCAAAAAATGTCAGGAAGTAGGTGTTGATGGAGTGATTATTCCTGACCTGCCAATGCAGCAATATACCGATGCCTATAAAGATTTGTTTGACCATTATAACCTTAGAAATACCTTCCTGATTTCTCCGCAAACCTCTGAACAAAGAATTCGGGAAATCGATAGCAAAACAGATGGATTTATCTATATGGTCTCTTCGGCAAGTATTACAGGAGCTAAAAAGGAGGTAAGTCCTGAGCAAATTGCCTATTTTGAGAGGGTGAGAGATATGGGACTTAAAAATCCACGATTGATAGGTTTTGGTATATCAGATAAGGCCTCTTTTTCCACCGCCTCGACCTACTCACACGGAGCAATTATTGGGAGTGCTTTTATCAATGTTGTCAGGGAGGCAAAATCCCTCAACGAAGAAATTAAAACATATATTAAAGGCGTCATATCATGATCGTACAGCTAAAGACAGACATAAGCCCGCAACAAACCCAAAAATTGATCGAAAAGATCAATGGCTTAGGCTATAAGGTGAGCGAGGTCAAAACACAGGTTGGGAATTACCTGATAGGTATTGGAAAAGCTTCCTATGACATTAGAAAAATTGGGGCCATGGATGGTATTTTGGACATCCATGTGGTATCTGATGAATACAAACTAGTGTCTAAAAAGTGGAAAGCAAAACCTACATCCATTGATCTTGGAGATGGAATTGAAATTAAAGATGGAGATATGGCCATTATTTCCGGGCCTTGTTCCATAGAATCCGAGGAGCAAATCGAACGGGTAATTGCTCACCTAAAAGAGAACAAGGTAAGCATGATGCGAGGTGGAGTCTTCAAACCCAGGAGCAGTCCCTACGCATTTAGAGGACTGGGCATGGATGGCCTAAAGCTTTGGTACCAACATGCAAAGGCTGCAGGAATTAAAATCGTAACTGAAGTCATGCAGGTGTCGCAGATAGAAGAAATGCACGATTATGTGGATATTTTTCAAGTAGGCGCCAGAAATACACAAAATTTCAACCTTTTGGATGAATTGGGTAAAATTGACAAAGCCGTGTTAATCAAAAGGGGAATCTCGGGAACAATCGAAGAACTGCTTCAATCTGCGGAATATGTGTTTTCAGGAGGGAACGAAAAACTCATTCTTTGTGAGCGCGGAATCCGTACCTATGAAAGGGCAAGCAGAAATACCTTAGACCTGAATGCAGTTCCCATTTTAAAGTCTAAATCCCATTTGCCTGTAGTGGTGGATCCTTCTCATGGTATTGGTATTCGGGACTTTGTACCACAAATGGCCTTGGCAGGGGTGATGGCCGGCGCAGATGGAATCATTTACGAATCCCATGAGCATCCGGATAAAGCCTATTCCGATGGACAGCAGACCTTAAACTTTACCCAAAGTAGTGACCTGATTGGCTACATTAGGAAAATCTTTGAGATAAGAAAATCATTTGATTTGCATTAAGCCTTTGTCAGTGGATTGATCAATTTGTTTAACAGTTATATAAACATCTGTAGATCAGTTTTTTGCTATAATTTTGTCAGTATTGTAGTTTTTCTATGATGCTGACAAAATCTTTGTGCCACTCGATGGCAATAGGTTTAACTCGAATTAGGTGATCATCCCTCTTTTGGGCTAGCGGTTTTTCCAAGAGATGCTATCCCATATTCAGCAAAAGTCACCCCATTGCTGAAAGCTCAAATTCCCCCTTTTTAAGGAGGAAAAGGGTGTGGCAATCTCATCACTTAGGAGATTCCTTCGCCTTTCAACGCGCAAGGCCCCTGCAAAGACTCGGAATTATCTTTCGGCCACTGAGCCTGTCGAAGTGAGCCAGATGTGCTTGTTAAGTCATTGCGAACCCTTTTTGGGGAGGCTTTGCGGAGGAAAAGGGTGCGGCAATCTCATCACATTGAAGATTCCTTCGCCTTCCAACGGGAAAGGCCCCGCAAAGTCTCGGAATTATCTTTCGGCCACTGAGCCTGTCGAAGTGAGCCAGTATGTGCTTGTTATAGCGAACCCTTAGGGAAGGGCAGTGGTGAGGCAAGGGTGTGGCAGTCTCGCCACTGTTGAGATTCCTTCGCCTTCCAACGCGCAAGGCTTCCGCAAAGTCTCGGAATGACGTAAAATAATCGTCATCAGTCCCTATCTTTCGGCCACTGAGCCTGTCGAAGTGTGCCAGTATGTGCTTGTTAAGTCATTGCAAACCCTTAGGGAATGGCAGTGGAGAGGCAAGGGTGTGGCAGTCTCGCCACTGTTGAGATTCCTTCGCCTTCCAACACGCAAGGCTCCCGCAAAGTCTCGGAATGACGAGAAGTTACCCGTCATTGCGAACCCTTAGGGGAGGGCAGTGGAGAGGCAAGGGTATGGCAATCTCATCACTGTTGAGATTCCTTCGCCTTCCAACACGCAAGGCTCCCGCAAAGTCTCGGAATGACGAGAAGTTACCCGTCATTGCGAACCCTTAGGGGAGGGCAGTGGAGAGGCAAGGGTGTGGCAATCTCATCACCTTGGAGATTCCTTCGCCTTCCAACGGGAAAGGCCCCGCAAAATCTCGGAATTATCTTTCGGCCACTGAGCCTGTCGAAGTGAGCCATGATGTGCTTCTTTCGTCCCTGCGAACCCTTTTTTGGGGAGCGGGAGTGTAGGAAAAGGGTGTGGCAATCTCATCACATTGGAGATTCCTTCGCCTTCCTTCCCGCATGGCCATCGCAAAGCCTCGGAATGACGAATACATTCACTTCCGCCTTGTAGATTTTTGGCGTTAACAAATTTAAGAAGCGATGGCAAGGGCACAGGCACTGTATGACGAAGTTTTTGGTTTATTTAACATTAAAAAGCAACGAAACAATTATACCAAAAGCAAGGAGTTTGCCTGTGTGCGGGAGGCCTTAAACTCGAAATATGCAATAGACAATCTATTACGTGCTGAAATCGCTTCAAAATCAGCCACTTCGTTGCTGTTTTCAATTTCACTATAGCGGTGCTATGCTAAAATCTCCAAACAGCCTGATTTTCTTGCGATTGCAACACTCATCACGAATCCTATGACATAATCCGGGTTAAATTTTAGCCGAAAAGATACTCAGCGGCGGGGTTTTTCCTGACTAGCTCCGCTTGAGGACAGGCCACTGACTAGCTGCGCTGGGCTGGTTGCTTAATTTTTTAATCCCGATACGTTTCACTACTCGGGACATGCACTGCAGCAAAAAAGTGACAATCGAAATGGTGAAAGACTCCCCTTTTCTTTCCTATAAACAATAAAAATTTCTTAACTAAACGACATTGATAATCCGGGTTGAAGGTTTATTCCTTTTTTCGAATTTTATGGATGAAAAATACACCCATATAATAAATAAAAATTGCAAAGGAACCCTGAACCATAGATATGTCAATCCACTGCCATTATGGTTTGCCGCTTGATAATCGATCTGTTCAAAAGCCGCCTTGACATTTGCAGGAAGAATCAAAATAAAAAATAAGATCAGCAGGTATCCTGTCACTTTTCTAAACCGAGGCAGATGCAACCCAATGGCCCCAAATATTTCAATAATACCCGTAAAAAAAACAAGCTCTTTTTTATAAGGTAAAAAGTCAGGGACCATCATTGCCATCCCTTCTGTGAACATAAAGTGTCCCAAAGCGGTAAATAACAACATGGCAGAGAAGCCTATTCTGGCAGCTAGAGTGAAATTATATTTACCGTGAACAAGTTTGAGATAACCTGTAACAATAAGGGTTATGGTAATTAGAAGGATAAACGGTTTCATTTTTTTTTTTCCAAAGGTGGGGATAATTTTTCCTTAAGAAAATGAACCCGGGTTAAGAAATTCGCTTTCTTATTCTGCTGAGTGCCTGAGGAGTTACTCCCACATAGGAAGCAATGTATTTGAGTGGAATCTCCAAGATTAAATTTGGGCGCTTTTTAAAAAGAGCCCTATACCTTTCTTCCGCCGTTTGTTCTAAAAAGGAAAGTTCTCTTTCTGATTTGATTAGGAATTGGCTTTCAGCAGCCAGTCTTCCAATGGTATTCCCAATATTGGTGTTGTCGTATATAAACTGCAAGTCTTCATAGGAAATGCGCCAAAGGCTGGTTTGGGTCATGGTTTCTACTTGATAGGTACAAGGTTGCCGACTTAAAAAAGAATCATAAGCACTGACAAATTGCCCTTGAAAACAAAAGCCGAAAGTTAAATCATTTTCTATTTTAGGAATAAATAGCCTGACAGCCCCTTTTGCAATAAAAGACAAATGAGATTCTATCTCTCCAACTTTCAATAAGCTTGATTTTTTAGGGTATTCACTTTTTTTAAGTTTGGAAGAAAACAGGGCCCAATCTTCATCAGAGATAGCCACAAGCTGTTCAAAATAATTTCTTATTTGTTCCATTTACTTTTTTGACATTTTTGGGCAAGTTAATGTAAACCATTAAGGTAGCAAGGGGCAGCAAACTATCCTGCAATAATGGCTAGGTAATAAGGATGGCGTAATTCTCGGGGAAATTCAAATAACTTCAATCTGATGAAGTAAATTTTTAGCTGTTGTATGCTTTTAACAAATTTTAAAGTATATAAAATAGTGTAAATCAGTGATGTTTTTTTTATTGGAGCAAATCTTTTCCAAACAGAGATGAAATTACAATCCTTTGCTTTAAAAATTCGTTTAAATGCTAAGTAAGTTTTTAAAGGACGAAGTTAATGCCTTTAAAAGCCATTCAATTTTTGCGATAAAAAATGAAAAATATACGTTCCAAGAGAATATTCACTGACCCCGGCTTAGGCCTTTTTCAACAAGACATAAGGACCTATAATGCTGAAGATTATAAAGTTTGGGAAATCTTATTTAAGAAACAGTCAAAAAAACTGCAGGCCGTTGCTGCGCAAGGGTATTTGAAGGGGTTTCAGGCTCTGCACCTGAATGAAGAAAAAATAGTAAACCTAAAGGAAGTGTCTTACCCATTAGGGATGAACACAGGATGGCGGGTACAGGTGGTCCCGGGGCGGGTTAATGATGGCTTGTTTTTTACTTTACTGCAAGCCAAAAAATTCCCTGTTACTTCTTGGCTAAGAAGTTTGGATGAATTGGATTACCCGATAGCTCCTGATTTATTTCATGATGCTTTTGGCCATCTTCCCTTATTGATGAATGAAAGCTTTTCTCAATTTTTAGAGGGTTTAGCCACTATCTCCTTAAGGTATATCGACAATCCATTGGCTTTAGAATTGCTTGAAAGGGTTTATTGGTACACTGTGAAGTATGGTCTAATTAGGGAGAAAAACGAGATTAAAGCATATGGAGCAGGAATACTTAGTTCCTCCGGTGAAATACATTATAGCCTTTCGGATGAACCCAGACATTGTGCCTATGAGGTGGAGGCAGTATTGAATACCCCTTTTTGGAAAAATAAATTTCAGGACAGGTATTTTATTGTGAATGGTTTTGATGAGTTAAGGGACTCCCTTCCACTTATCGAGGAAAAAGTAGCCGAACTTTTGCAAAAAGCGGAGTGAAAACGGGTGATTTTAATGGAATTTTTTTAATCTTAGCACATCTTTTTCTATAAAAATCCATTCACCTTTATGTCCGTCCTTATAAAGAAGTTCTTATTGCTAGCATTTTTATTGCCCATCACTTTTATTCTCCAAGCTCAGGAGATTGATAGCTTGGATATTTATTTGGCCATAGGTCAATCCAACATGGCCGGGAGGGCAGAAATCATAGCGGATTTAGAAGCTCCGATAGAAGATGTTTTTCTTTTTACCGGAAAAGAATGGCTGCCGGCCACCAATCCATTAAACCTGTATTCAACAGTTAGGAAAGTGGTGAGCATGCAACGACTAAGCCCTGCCTATGGTTTTGCCAGAAAAATGCATGATTACAACCAGGATAAGAAAATTGGTCTGGTGGTCAATGCCAAAGGAGGAAGTGTAATTGATGAATGGATGCCGGGAACCTTGTTCTTTTCAGAAATTATCTCTCGTGCAAGACTCGCTGCAGAAAGTGGTAAGATCAAAGGCATTATCTGGCATCAAGGCGAAGGTGATGTAAAGGAAGCCGATCAGTACTTGGGGAAAATAAGTCACTTGATTACCGCCCTGCGTGACAGCCTCCATTTACCCGATTTGCCTTTTGTGGCCGGACAATTGTCAGAGGACAAAATTAGCCGAAAGGCGCTTAATGACACTTTGTTAAGCCTTCCGAAGTTGATGCCTCATACTGGACTGGCCCTTTCTTTTGGAACAACTACCTTCGATAGTACCCACTTTGATAGTCCGAGTCAGGTTTTATTAGGAGAGCGATATGCCGATCAAATGATACAATTAATGGAAGCAAAAAATAGTAGGAAGAGTTTTTCTTTTGGTGTATTGTCAGACATACAGTATGCCGACGTTGAAACTGCAGGAAAGCGAAACTACCGGGGGACTTTGGAAACCCTTAAACGAACCATTCCTTTTTTAAACGCCTATGACCTTAAATTTACTGTGCATCTGGGGGATTTAATAGACCGTAATTTTGAAAGTTTCGATGCCCCTTTGTCCATTTTAGAAGAGAGTAAAGCTCCTCTTCATTATGTTTGGGGAAATCATGATTTTTCAGTAACGGATAGCCTTAAACAAAAAGTAGGCAAAAAAGTAGGGAACGAAAATGGATACCATTCCATAGAGGTTGGAGACATGGTATTTATGATGGTCAATGGAATGGACATAAGCATGGAAGGACATCCGGAAGGTTCTACCCAACATGAGGAAGCTTTGATGATGATGGAAGGTTTAGAAGCAGAAGGAGCAAACAATGTGAAGCCTTGGAATGGAGGCGTAGGGGAGGAACAATTGCAATGGATGGAAGCTTTGGTCAATAAAGCAGAGGAGGAGGGAAAGCGTGTGGTGGCGTTTTGTCATTACCCGCTATTGCCGGAAAATGGGCTACATTTACTCAATCACAAAGAAGTGCTGGACAGAATAGGCCATTCCCCAGCCATGGTGGCTTGGTTTTCAGGCCACCATCACGCCGGCAACTATTACAAGGATGAAAACGGCATGCACCACCTGACTTTTTTAGGCATGGTGGAGGCTGAATCTCCTGCACTTGGCGCTATTGTCACAGTGGAGAAAGATAAATTAATCATTCATGGCATAGGAGATGAAGCGGATCGGATCCTGAATTTCAGGTAAATACCATGCCTTTGAATTTTCTTTTCAAAAAGGCCGGAGGACTTTCCGCTTTTGGTACTGGATTAATTTTTATATTTGCTGGCTAAATAGAAAATTATGTACACCCGTTTTGCTAAATTCTTTTACTTCCTTTCAATAGGATTGTTTTTGTTTGTTTTTATGTATGCTTATGCTTCCATGCCGGACTTTGCCACTTACGAGCAAAACAGCAAAGGATTGCCTGTAAAGCAAGTGAGTAAGGAAAGCTTCTTTTACTTTACAGTCATTCTGTTTTTTGTATACAATGTCCTATTGGTGATACCCGGTAAAATGATAGAAATGAAAGGCAGCAATGCCCTACACAGGCTTTTTCCGGTAGGAGATAGTTATAGGGATCGGATTTTAGCATGGATATATTCCTTTATCGGTGTGGGTAACCTATGCCTGAGTATAATGGTCTTTTATATCCATAGCCTTACCAATCAAAATGAGATTAGGAATACTGAATACAATGTTTTCTTTTACCTTGTCCCCATTTTACTGGCTGCATGGGTGATAGGCTTATTTATAGTACTGGTAGGCAAAATGAAACAGGTAAAAACAGGTACAGTTTAAGGCAGAAAACAGTTAAAATATGGCAGGAAACGTACAATACACTGAAGATAGTATAAAATCCCTCGATTGGAAAGAGCATATCCGATTAAGACCGGGTATGTATATTGGTAAGCTGGGAGACGGTAGTGCGCAGGATGATGGTATTTATGTTTTGGTAAAAGAAATCCTTGACAACAGTATCGATGAGCACATGATGGGAAATGGTCGAACCATTGAGGTGAAGATCAGTGAGCACAAAGTCGAAATCAGGGATTATGGTAGGGGAATACCCTTGGGGAAGGTCATTGATTGTGTTTCCAAAATCAATACGGGAGGTAAATATGACTCAGGTGCCTTCCAAAAATCTGTAGGATTAAATGGGGTCGGTACCAAAGCAGTGAATGCCTTATCAGAATATTTTAAGGTTCAATCTTTTAGAGAAGGCCAAACAAAAGTTGCGGAATTTAATAAAGGAGAATTGGTAGAAGATCGTCCGGTGGCCAAAACCTCGGAAAGAAATGGTACCAAGATTGTTTTTTCTCCGGATCCTTCGGTCTTTAAGAACTACCATTTTATACCGGAATACCTTGAAAACCAAATTTGGAATTATGCTTTCCTGAATAGTGGGCTAACCATTAATTTTAATGGGGTCAAATATTTTTCTCAGAATGGCCTGTTGGACTTATTGGACCGAAAGGTGGATGATGATAGCAGAAGATATCCTACCATACACCTTAAGGGCAATGATATCGAAATGGCCCTAACCCATACCAACCAATATGGTGAGGAGTATTACTCCTTTGTCAATGGGCAGTTTACCACTCAAGGTGGAACACATTTGGCAGCATTTAGAGAGTCTATTGTTAGGTCGGTCAGGGAATTTTTCAAAAAAGATTATGATGCTGCGGATATAAGGCAAGGTGTGGTGGCTTCCATTGCAGTAAGGGTGATGGAACCTGTTTTTGAGTCCCAAACCAAAACCAAATTGGGCTCTCACAGTGTAGGACCTGATGGACCTACTTTGCGGACATTTGTCAATGACTTTGTAAAAGTAGAACTTGACAATTACTTGCACAAACACCCGGACACTGCCAATGCTATACTGAAGAGAATTCTTCAATCGGAGAGAGAAAGGAAAGAAATCTCAGGCATCAAGAAATTGGCCAATGAGAGGGCCAAAAAAGCCAATCTTCACAATAAGAAATTGAGAGATTGTAGGGTTCATTATGATGACAATAAGGCTAAGGAGGAACAGAAGAATGAAACCATGCTCTTTATTACAGAGGGTGACTCCGCATCCGGATCAATCACCAAGTCAAGAAATGTGCAGACGCAAGCAGTATTTTCTCTGAGAGGAAAGCCACTCAATTGCTTTGGGATGACCAAAAAAGTGGTGTATGAAAATGAGGAATTTAACCTCTTGCAACACGCCTTGAATATTGAAGATGGGATAGATGGATTGAGGTATAGAAAAATAGTCATTGCCACTGATGCCGATGTCGATGGGATGCACATTCGCTTGTTGATCATGACCTATTTTCTACAATTCTTCCCTGATTTGGTGAAAAATGGACACCTTTTTATTCTTGAAACCCCACTTTTTAGGGTGCGAAACAAAAAAGAAACCATTTATTGCTATTCTGATGAAGAGCGTCAACGTGCCATTCATAAATTAGGTAAAACATCAGAGATTACGCGATTTAAGGGGCTTGGAGAAATTTCTCCCAGTGAATTTGGTGGCTTTATCGGTGAAAATATCCGTTTGGAACCCATTATCCTAAACAAGGAAACTAAAATTGCTGATTTGTTAGGCTTTTATATGGGAAAAAATACGCCTACCAGACAAGAGTTTATTATTAATAGACTGAAGGTTGAAAAAGACCTGGATCTGGGAGCAGAGGATAAGACTAACGGGGAAGAAAGTGAAGAAAAGGAAGTGGCCTAAAGTAAGGTTATTACTCCTGAATTACCCGCGAGTTAGCTGAGCTATAGCTTGTACTAATGTCTAGGGTTTTTGCTTAAGACTCCGCTCAGTATAAGGAAGAATAGAGGCCGACAGGAAAAATTTTCATACAAAATCAACCCTATAAAAGGGCTAAAGTATTTTGAGATTGTTCTCAAATACTCAAGTAAAAAATGAAGTTAATTCATGAGTGAAGAAAAAGATTTACCAATGGATGGAGATGAAGGCTTACAAAATGTTGTGCCTGTTTCCGGAATGTATCAAGATTGGTTTTTGGATTACGCTTCCTATGTTATTTTGGAGCGTGCAGTCCCTGCTATAGAGGATGGGTTTAAGCCTGTGCAACGCAGGATCATGCATGCCATGAAGGAAATGGATGACGGCCGTTTCAATAAAGTGGCCAATATCATAGGGCAGTCCATGCAGTACCACCCTCATGGTGATGCCTCCATTGGTGATGCCATAGTGAATTTAGGGCAAAAGGACTTGCTGATAGAAACCCAAGGTAACTGGGGGGATGTAAGGACAGGAGATGGAGCAGCAGCCGCTAGGTATATCGAGGCCCGACTTTCCAAGTTTGCACTTGAGGTAGTCTTTAACCCTCAAACTACAGAATGGCAGCTTTCCTACGATGGAAGAAAAAAAGAACCGGTTACCCTTCCGGTTAAGTTTCCATTATTGCTGGCGCAAGGGGTAGAAGGCATTGCTGTGGGCTTGAGTACAAAAATCCTTCCGCATAACTTTTGCGAGTTAATAGAAGGTTCCATCCAAATCCTTAAAGGTAAGAAAACGAATATTCTTCCCGATTTCAATATGGGAGGCTATGCCGATTTTTCTGAGTACAATGAAGGACTTAGGGGAGGGAAAGTTAAAGTCCGCGCTAAAATAGAAGAGGATGACAGTAGAACGCTGTTGATTAAGGAAATTCCTTACGGAACCACCACCAACTCCCTGATTGAGTCGATCATTAAGGCCAATGACAAAGGGAAGATAAAGATCAAAAAAGTTGTCGACAACACCGCCAAGGATGTAGAGATAATGGTGCAGTTGGCACCGGGGCAGTCACCCAATATGACCATTGATGCCTTGTATGCTTTTACAGACTGTGAGGTTAGCATTTCACCAAATGCCTGTGTAATTATTGATGACAAACCTGTTTTCCTTTCCGTTAACAAGATATTGGAATACAATACCTTCCAAACCAAGGATTTGTTGAATCAGGAGTTGGAAATCAGGAAAAGTGAATTGATGGAGAAATTGCTTTTCTCTTCTCTTGAAAAGATTTTTATTGAAAACAGGATTTACCGTGACATTGAAGAGTGTGAAACCTGGGAAGCTGTTCTTGAAACCATAGACAAGGGCTTGGAGCCTTTTAAGCCTGATTTTTACAGGGAAATCACCAAGGAGGATATCATTCGTTTGACAGAAATTAAAATCAAACGTATTTCCAAGTTTGATACTTTCAAGGCAGATGAGCTGATGCGTAAATTGAATGAGGAACTCGAAGAAGTGAACCACCACCTGGAAAACCTAACCGATTATGCCATTCAGTACTACAGCAATTTGCTGAAAAAATATGGAAAAGACCGGGAAAGGAAAACAGAAGCGAGAACCTTTGATACCATTGCAGCCAATATAGTTGCAGCAAACAATGCCAAACTTTATGTGAATAGGGCAGATGGATTTGTAGGCTACGGCTTGAAAAAAGATGAATTTGTTTGTGAGTGTTCAGACCTGGACGATATCATTGTTTTCCGAAGAGATGGTGTCTGTATGGTCACCAAAATTCAGGACAAAGGGTTTGTAGGTAAAGACATTATCCATGTGGCAGTCTTCAGAAAAGGGGATGAAAGGATGGTATACAACCTGATCTATCTGGATGGAGGATCAGGAAGAACCATGATCAAGCGATTCCAGGTTTTAAGTGTAACAAGGGATAGAGAATACGTGCTTACCAAAGGCACCAAAGGGTCCAAAGTACTGTACTTTACAGCAAATGCCAATGGAGAAGCAGAAATTGTGACAGTATTTCTTACTGCAGGCGCCAAGGCAAGGGTGAAGGTATTTGATTTTGATTTTAAAGATCTGGAAATCAAAGGGCGTGGGGCTAAAGGAAATATACTCACCAAATACCCGGTTAGAAAAATCCAGCTTAAAATGGAAGGCGTGTCCACTTTAGGTGGTTTGGACATTTACTTTGACCCATCTGTAGGTAGGCTAAACACAGATGAAAGAGGTGACTTTGTCGGTAATTTCTTAGGGGAAGACAAAGTGTTGGTCTTTTATAAAGATGGAAGTTATGAATTGACCACCTTTGAACTGACCAACCGCTATGAACCTGAGAACATTTTGCTGATCGAAAAATATGATCCTGAAAGCGTGGTGTCATCCATATATTATGATGGTGTACACAAGATGCATTATGTGAAAAGGTTTGTGATCGAAACCTCTACCTTAAACAAGAAATTTAACTTTATCTCAGACCATAAGCAATCCAAGCTAACCGTAGTCTCCACAGAAAAACAGCCTCAGGTAAAAGTAAAGTTTAAGCTGGATAAAGAGGTGGAAGAAAAGGTTTACGACATGGACATGTTGATAGATGTAAAAGGATGGAAATCTGTCGGTAATCGATTAAGTAACCATAAAGTGATGAACATTTCTTTGGTGGAATCAGCCAAACCGGAAAAGAAAAAGGAGAACACCGAAAAAGACAATGGATCGGGAGAATCAAAAGATGCTTCCGGAGATGATGATGACAAAGAACAATTAGGGCTGTTTTAACCCAAGCCGCTATGGAGCAATTGGACAAGGATGAACTGGCTTTTTTAGCCTATCTTTCCGAATTTATCACCCCCCATAAAAAAGCTTTAATAGACAAAGTACTGGGAGAGAGGACCCGGTACATTACCCTAGTTCTAGAAAATATTTACAAACCACACAATGCCTCAGCCGTTCTAAGAACGGCTGATTGCTTTGGTATTCAGGATGTCCATGTCATTGAAGGGGATAATAGCTATGATATCAATCCCTATGTGACCCGAGGAGCTGCTCAATGGGTAGATTTGCACAAATATGACGATGCATCGGGAAATGCAACAGCGGACTGTATCCAACAGCTCAAGCACAAAGGTTATAAAGTTTTGGCCACCAGTCCTAGAGAAGGTAGTTTGCCGGTGAGTGATTTGGCAATAGATCAGCCACTTGCTCTAATTTTTGGCAATGAGCATGAAGGGGTAAGCCAAACGGCCATGGATGCGGCAGACGGTTTGGTGCATATACCCATGAAAGGATTTACTGAAAGTTTTAATATTTCAGTCAGTGCTGCCATTTGCTTGTATGCCCTTCAAGAAAAAATTGGCCGGCATCCAATTGATAATTATTCCTTAAAGGAAGCTGAAAAGTTAAAATTAAAATACCATTGGTACCAAGAGATTGTCAAACATTCAGCAGCCCATAAACGGTCATTCTTTCAAAATAGAAAATAAGGAAGGGCATCTTTTTTTAGGCTGTTTGCACAATTGATTTCTGAAGAAAGCAGTGGCAGAATGAAAACTTGCAAAAAATCTGGATGACTTAGGCCTTTTTTGACCGCATGGCCTTAACTTTAGTAATGGAGTGGTCCTCAATCAATTTTTTGTACTCCCTAGTTTCTCTACCGAAAAGCGCAACTTTACCATCTTTATTACTATGGATTCCAAAACCATACCTTTTCGTTAATGGAGAAGCTCTCAGGCAAGCTTGACCTTTTGAAAAAAAATGGCTTTTGGCTTCGGGGTACTCCTCTTGGCTTAGGTCTTTGCGCAAGGCGTAAATAGCAAATAGCAACTCATCTGAAGTAAATTGGTAAGGTTTTTTGCTGATCATTTCATATTGCAAGTTGGCAACTGATTTTTTATTTCCCTTGAGTGGAGGGATTTCCCCCATCTCTGCCTGGCAATCGGCTGCAACTTCAATAAAAGTGTTAAGGTAATTGGTGGAATGAATTTTCATATTTTATAAGGATAGTTAAGCCGTTAATTGACCAACTTACGCTACCATAAAACCAAATGGTTACCTGCTCAATTTAATCATTTAAGCCTTCTAATCGGTGACAATGCAATCTTTTATTCAATTATTGTAGGTATTTCTTTTAAAATGAAGAAGTTTTTCAAAAGCCCTAAATACAATTGTTATCTTCTATTTTGAGACGATTGGTAGAAATGTTTTTTTGATAAAGGAGATTATGGTTTCTAGTTTGGATACAACTGATAGTGGCGATGGCCCCTGAATAGTAACCTGAGTTCGTTTTAAAATAATTAAAAAAATAATCTTTCCGGGAATTAATATTTTAATGTCGTAGCAATTGAAATGACAATCATTGTTTTTAACTTATTAAATATTTATTACCTAAATAAGAAAGTCATCGGTAACTATTGCGAGTAAATGTGTTGCTGAAGTCGAAGAAATCACAAAACGGCGAGACTGTCACACCCATGCCTCACCACTACCGTGGGAAGCTCCAACAAGAGGAGGCTGTTTCACTTTTTCTTATCTTAGTAAGCCCCAAATGGGTTCGCAGTGACGAGGGAGAGCCGTTTGTAAAGACAATTTAAATCTAGCTGAGGTTAGTAGAAGGAGTCAAAATAATTTTATTTTCCTAAAATCTGAAGTAAATGGTCAAGATATGCAAGGGCTAATCTTTTTTTTTACCCCGTTGAATTTGCATATTTGCAGTTCATAAATCAGGAAAATGCTTTACTTTTGAAGCCTTGCGCTATAATCGTAAAAAAATCACTGGTTTTGGCGAAGAATGAGTTTAAAAGCACCTGTTTGTAAAGGTGATTTATCATAAATAAAAGAATGCATGTCAAGTAGTGGTAATGAGATTAAAGTAACATTTCCTGATCAATCAGTCAGGGTTTTTGAAAAGGGAGTAAACAGTTTAGAAATAGCATTAAGCATCAGTGAAGGTTTGGCCAGAAATGTATTGGCGGCCAAAATCAATGGTGAGATTTGGGATGCTACCAGGCCGATTGACCAAGATGTAAGCATTGAGTTGCTTACCTGGAAAGATGAAGGTGGGAAATCTACCTTTTGGCATTCATCTGCCCACTTGTTGGCGGAGGCATTGGAAGCTTTATATCCCGGTATTAAATTTGGAATAGGCCCTCCTATTGAAAATGGGTTTTATTACGATGTAGATTTTGGAGGAAAAACCCTGGAAGGTGCGGAGTTAGAGAAAATAGAAGCCAAGATGATTGAATTGGCTCGTCAAAAGAATGAATTTGTCAGAAGAGACATTTCCAAGAAAGAGGCGGTTGACTATTATGAAGAGAAAGGGGATGAGTACAAACTAGACCTTCTTGAAAGGTTGGAAGACGGAACCATTACATTTTATGAGCAAGGAGGGTTTACAGACCTGTGTAGAGGACCTCATATTCCGCACACCGGATTTGTTAAGGCCGTTAAATTGCTGAACATTGCCGGGGCCTATTGGAGAGGGGATGAGAAGAATAAAATGCTTACCCGTATTTACGGCATAACTTTTCCAAAGGCGAAGGAATTGAAAGAATACCTTCATATGCTTGAAGAAGCAAAGAAAAGGGACCATAGAAAACTTGGCAGGGAATTGGAATTGTTTACTTTTTCAGAGAAAGTTGGCTTAGGCTTGCCTTTGTGGTTGCCCAAGGGTACCTTATTGCGTGAGCGGTTGGTTTCTTTTCTGAAGAAGGAACAAGATCATACAGGTTATCAGCAGGTAATCACACCACATATTGGCCACAAGGCATTGTATGAAACTTCCGGGCATTATGAGAAATACGGTAAGGATTCATTTCAGCCAATAGCTACCCCACATGAAGGGGAGGAGTTTTTATTGAAACCAATGAACTGCCCCCATCACTGTGAGATTTACAAACACAAACCGCGGTCTTATAAAGACCTGCCGGTAAGGTATGCAGAGTTTGGTACCGTATACCGGTATGAGCAGAGCGGGGAGTTGCATGGATTGACCAGGGTGCGTGGTTTTACCCAAGATGATGCCCATATATTCTGTAGACAGGATCAGGTAAAAGAAGAGTTTATCAAGGTAATAGACTTGGTCTTGTATGTTTTCAAAGCCCTGGGCTTTGATAATTATACTGCTCAAATTTCTTTGAGAGATCCTGAAAATATGGACAAATATATTGGGGATGAGGAAGCGTGGAATAAGGCAGAGCAGGCCATCATAGAGGCAGCCGAAGAAAAAGGCTTGGATACCGTTACTGAAAAAGGTGAAGCAGCTTTTTATGGACCGAAACTGGATTTTATGGTCAAAGATGCTTTGGGAAGAAGTTGGCAACTGGGAACCATACAGGTAGATTATCAGTTACCCCAACGGTTTGAATTGGAATATACCGGTTCAGACAATCAAAAACACAGGCCGGTGATGATTCATAGGGCCCCTTTTGGATCTTTGGAACGATTTGTGGCAGTATTAATTGAGCATTGTGCTGGGAATTTCCCGCTTTGGTTGGCACCGGAGCAGTTGGTGATCTTACCTATATCTGAAAAATATGCCGATTATGCCTCCAAGGTTAAAGCTTTATTGGCAGACAACGATATAACAGGCGAGATTGACAACAGAGATGAGAAGATTGGCCGGAAAATCAGGGATGCTGAAGTGAAAAAGATTCCTTTTATGGTGATTGTAGGAGAAAAAGAGCAGGAAGAAAATAAAATATCACTAAGAAAACATGGGGAAGGAGACATAGGCTCATTTGAATTGAGCGCATTTGTGGACTTCTTTCAGGGAATCATTAGGGAATCATTGAATAAATAACAGGAATATAATTTGTTGATTTTTAATATTTAAAAAATTATTAGATATTTGCAATCTGAAACTTTAAAAAACAACCATAGCTATTTTGAGAGGAAAAAGAACTTATACTCCGAGACAAGAGGAACCATATAAAGTAAATCAAAAAATTAGGGCCCGAGAGGTCAGGGTTGTAGGAGATTTTGTAGAGGGAGGAAACGCGGTTATGGCGACTGACAAAGCAGTAGCATTGGCCGAGGAAAATGGACTTGATCTCGTTGAAATTTCTCCTTCCGCTGCACCTCCGGTATGTAAGGTGATCGATTATGCTAAGTTCAAATATGAACAAAAGAAAAAGCAAAAAGAGATCAAATCCAATGCTGCCAAAACTGTAGTGAAGGAAATTAGGTTTGGACCCAATACTGATGATCATGATTTCGATTTTAAATTGAAACATGCCATCAACTTTCTAAAAGATGGTGCTAAAGTAAAGGCATATGTTCATTTTGTTGGTCGTACCATTGTTTTTAAGGAAAGAGGGGAAATGCTTCTATTGAAATTCGCTCAGGCCCTAGAAGACTATGGCCAGGTGGAGCAATTGCCAAAAATGGAGGGGAAAAGAATGAACATATTTGTTTCTCCAAAAGCAGGTAAGAAATAATTCAACTAATATATATACGGTAATGCCAAAAGTTAAAACTAAATCAAGTGCTAAGAAAAGGTTCAAGCTTTCTGGGTCTGGAAAGATAAGAAGGAAGCATGCTTTCAAAAGCCACATTTTGACTAAAAAGTCTACCAAAAGGAAGAGAAATCTTACCAAAATGGGAGTCGTTCATGAGTCAGATGAGGGCAGAGTAAAAGACATGCTTAGAATCTAATTAAAAATTATCAGGTTATTTAATTCACCAGACCTTTGGTTTACAAGTCTATTCAGAAACACTGAAAGCACCAAAAGTCAAAAACTAAAAAAAAATGCCAAGATCGGTCAATTCAGTAGCTTCAAGAGCTAGGAGAAAAAAAGTATTAAAAGCAACCAAAGGTTACTTCGGAAGAGGTAAAAACGTTTGGACTGTAGCAAAAAACAAGTATGAAAAAGGACTTCAGTATGCTTACAGGGATAGAAAAGTAAAGAAAAGAGAATTCAGAGCACTTTGGATTCAAAGAATCAACGCCGGAGCCAGACAATATGGCATTAGCTACTCTCAATTTATGGGATTGCTTAAAAAAGCGGAGATAGATCTTAATAGAAAGGTCCTTGCAGATCTTGCAATGAACCATCCGGTAGCTTTCAAAGCCATCGTTGAGAAAGTAAAATAAGAAGCTTTTAAGCTATATAATTTAAAACCCTCCTTGGAGGGTTTTTTTTATGCCTAAATTCCCTAAAAGACTTGAATATTGGTGCCTGGAGTAAGGAAACCGATAAGAAGGAATGGTTATGCCGTTCATGTTTTCCTTCACTTTTAATAATTGGCTAATGAAATTTATTAAGATTGCTAACCCTAAATAAAAATGAACCCTTGCAGTCTTTAAATAAAAACGATTTAAAAGACTGAAGTTGAATGTTTGGATGCTAAATCCCGATCCAAACAAATCCCATTCAATAATGAGGGGAGGCCGGATTTTTTTATTTCTTCCATACTTCGGATAAAACTGATATTCAGCTTAATTTCCCCGGCATAATTATTCCCAAGCTTTAGAATCCGGACTTAAAAAGGTTTATTTTTTGAAATTTTCATTATATTACTCAGGGTTTACCTATCTTTTGCAAGTCATATGGCTTATTTTGTTTAATTAAGCCTTAGTTAATAAAAATAGGGGTGTTTTACCACATTGGGTAGACCAATTTGAGGATGGTGTGATAGGTTTTAGAAAATGAGGGCCATAAAAAAAGGTCTCTAAATCTAAGAGACCTTTTAATTGGTAGCGAGGAGGGGAGTTGAACCCCTGACCTCAGGGTTATGAATCCTGCGCTCTAACCATCTGAGCTACCTCGCCAATTGGGAATGCAAATATGTGAGTATAATCCTTGAATTGCAAATCAAGTACCTAAAAAATATTGTACTTTTTACAACAAGAATTAAAAAAGCCATGGAGAAAATCAAATTTGTTTCAGATTATCAGATAAATAGCTCCAAAAAGATTATTTATCCATATTTAAGCACAGCAAGTGGATTGTCACAATGGTTTGCCGATGATGTAGTAATTAATGAGGATAAAGTTTATAATTTTATTTATGATGGTGAAGATCATTATGCGCGTGCAGTTATTATGCGGACCAATCATCATGTGAAATTTGAATTTTTCGATCCTGAGGAGGAGGAAGATTTCGATACCGAGCATTTCTTCATCGAATTTAAGTTGGATGAAAACGAACTCACCCAAACCATTTACCTGCGTGTAATAGAATATAGCGACGCCTTTGATGAGCAAGAGCAGCAGTCAATTTGGGAAGGTTTGATAGGATCTCTTAAAGAGATTATTGGTGGATAAAATGACTTTTAATTATCATTTTTAACATAATATGCTCAATTTTGTCAAGGGTTTAACCCATCGGTTTAAATGCAAAGCAAGCAGGTGCTGAATGTTGATGAAAAAAGCTTGAAAAATAAGTAGTGGCTTCTTCATCCGTTTTAAGTACAAATAGCGTTAAAGGCTATGGGCACTTGTATGGCATGGGCTGATTGGTGTTTGCAAATGAAAAGTAAAAGCATTGAATGAAAAAATTAGATAAGCTAGTATTGGGGTCATTCCTCAGTCCTTTTCTGCTTACTTTTATCGTGGTAGATTTTATTTTGCTCACGGTGAATATGCTTAAATATTTTGATGAGATTTTTGGTAAGGACCTGCCTTTTATGGTCTATATGGAACTCATTGGTTATTTTGTAATAAGCATTTCTCCCATGGCCTTGCCTTTGGCTGTATTGCTTTCTTCATTGATGACATTTGGAAACCTGGGAGAACATTTTGAATTAACAGCCATCAAGAGCAGCGGCATTTCCCTCAACCGTACCATGCTTCCGATTGGTGTTTTTGTAGCCATTGTTACCGTATTGGCATTTCTATCCAATAATTACATTGTTCCTCGTGTAAATCTCAAAACCTTTAGCTTGTTGTATGATATCCGGATGAAATCTCCGGCATTTGATATCAAGGAGGGGGTGTTTTACAACGGAATACCGGGATACAGCATCAAAGTCAACAATAAATTAGATGAAGTGCGCCTCAAAGATGTATTGATCTATGACCACACTTCAGGACAGGGTAATCTTCACATGATTACTGCTGATTCAGGTAGGATGGAACCCTTCTTTAACGATCGCTACATAATGTTGACCCTTTATAATGGGAACAGTTACCAGGAAGGTACAGGAAGAAGAGGTGGGGGAAAGGTTCCCCAGACTTTTAGCAGAACACAATTTGAAACCAATAAAATGGTTTTTAATTTGGATGCTTTTGAATTGGATCGAACGGATGAAAAACTTTGGTCCAACAGTAAATCCATAAAAAATATTAGTGAAATAAGGGTTGACTTAGACTCAATGGAAAGAGAAATCAATCACTTTCACTTTTTTAACTATGCCAACACTGAGGCTTCTTACAATTATTTTGGTAGATCCCGGAAGCTGACACCGCCCAAGGATATCTTGGATAAAAAACTGGAAAGTGACTCGCTTAAAAATTTAAAGTACCAGGCCGAACAAGACCTACTTCAAAATGATGTGAACATAGAGCGGGCAGGGGCGGAAGTTTCCGAAACACCCATTTCTCCTACCGCTGCAGGTGATACAAACACAAGCAACCCAACAACAATTGATTCAAGTGAGAGAGAGGCTCAGACTGTTAAACTGGCACAAAGAGCAAGCAGTAAACCTTCGGCTGAATTAAGTGACAGCCTTGCTCAATCCAAAGACAGCTTAGACAAAGTTTTGGAGACTAATAAAAAACCCGACATGCGGGAAATCAATAAAAACAGTGCTTTAAAGACCGAAAAGCAGGTCATACAGCCCTTATCTGCTGATCAAGAAAAGCGCCTGGACTCTTTATTGTCGACGCCAAGATACCGACACTCGCGGGCCTCTGTAGGACTCACATCAGCAAGAAACATTAAAAACAATTTCACTAAGAATAAAACCCAAGTCAATGAAGTAATGAGGCAATACAGGCATTTTACTGTTGCTTGGTACCAAAAGTATACCCAGTCATTGGCTTGCTTCGTAATGTTCATGATTGGAGCGCCATTGGGAGCTATTATCAAGAAAGGCGGACTAGGCATGCCGGTTTTGTTGTCCATCATTTTTTTTATCATTTATTATATGTTGACAATCACCGGAGAGAAATGGGCAAAGGAAGGTTTGTCAGATCCACTTTTCGGAACCTTTTTCTCCAATATGGCATTGATTCCGTTCGGTCTGTTTTTTTTAAAGCAAGCCCGAAAAGATGCGAGATTATTTGAACCCGATTTTTACCAAGGAATTTGGGAAAAAATAGTTAAATTATACCAGAAAATGATCCGGAGAAAAAAGTTAAAAGAAGATGTTTTATAATTTGGAATAAAACAGCTACCTTTGGCTCTGTTTTAAAAAATTTAACATCATATTTGACTAAGCATGTATTTAGCGAAAGAAGAAAAAGTAGAACTATTCAAGAATCATGGTCGGTTGAAGTCAGAAAGTGATACAGGGTCTCCTGAGTCACAAATTGCCCTGTTTACTTACAGGATTAAGCACCTGACGGAACACTTAAAGACCAACAAAAAGGACCATTCAAGCAGAAAAGGTCTATTGAAATTGGTAGGTAAAAGAAGAAGTTTACTGAATTACCTTATTAAAATTGATATTGAGAGATACAGGAATGTAATTGCTGACCTTGGTATCCGTAAATAATACTTGTAGGGTTCCTTTATATAAGGGACCTTACTTTTTTACTTCCTTCTGTTATTAAGCCTTATTTTTAAAACTATACACTTTACATACTCAAAAGTATATGTTACCAAATACAATTTCAAAAACTATCACTCTTGAAGATGGTAGGGAAATAATCATAGAGACAGGTGCATTGGCCAAACAAGCTGATGGTGCTGTTGTAATTAAAATGGGCAAAGCTATACTACTAGCTACCGTAGTAACAAAAAAAGAAGCAGGTGAGGGGGTTGATTTTCTCCCTATGTCTGTTGATTATCAGGAGAAATTCGCTTCTTCAGGAAAAATACCTGGAGGATTTTTGAAGAGAGAAGGAAGATTATCTGATTACGAAATATTAATTAGTAGGATGGTAGATAGGGCCATTAGGCCTATTTTCCCGGATGACTACCATGCGGACACGAACATAAGCATCACTTTGATGTCTTATGATGAAGACGTTTTACCTGACTGCCTTGCCGGTCTTGCTGCTTCAGCAGCACTTGCTGTATCTGATATTCCTTTCAATGGACCGATCTCGGAAGTTAGGGTAGCAAAGATTGATGGCAATCTTTTTATTAATCCTACTCCAACAGAATTAGAAAAGGCTTCTTTGGAGTTGATTGTAGCCGGTTCTGAAGAATTCATCCTTATGGTAGAGGGTGAAGGAGATGAGGTTTCTGAAGATGAAATGGTCGAAGCCTTACAGTTCGCTCATGAAGAAATCAAAAAACACTGTCAAGTTCAAAAAGAACTGACCAAACTTGTAGGCAAAGAAGAAAAAAGGGCCTATAGCCATGAAGTTAATGACGAAGCACTTCATGCTAAAATAAAAGAGGATTTGTACGATAGTCTGTATGACGTGGTTAGCAGACAGATCCCAAACAAATCGGAGAGATCCGAACTAGTCAAGGCTATCAAAGAAAAATTTGTAGAAAGTCTGGGTGAAGATCACGAATACGACGAAAGCCTTATAGGTAGGTATTTCGGTAAAGTTCATAAAGAAGCTGCCAGAAATTTCACCTTGAATGAGAAAAAGAGATTAGATGGCAGAGAGCCTGATGAGGTCAGACCAATATGGTCTGTAGTGGATTACTTGCCATCAGCTCATGGGTCTGCAGTTTTTACCAGGGGTGAAACCCAATCCATTACCACATGTACCCTAGGTACAAAGCTTGATGAGCAAATGGTAGATGGAGCAGTTTTATCCGGGTATAACAAATTCTTTTTGCATTATAATTTTCCTGGTTTCAGTACAGGGGAAGTTAAACCTAATAGAGGACCGGGAAGAAGGGAAGTAGGTCATGGTAACCTTGCCATGCGCGCGCTTAAGAAAGTGTTGCCTGCACCGGAAGACAATCCTTATACCATTCGGGTTGTTTCTGATATTTTGGAATCCAATGGTTCCTCATCTATGGCTACTGTATGTGCCGGATCATTGGCGCTAATGGATGCCGGTATTGCCATCAAAAGTCCAGTTACAGGTATTGCCATGGGCATGATTTCTGATGCAGAGACAGGAAATTACACTATTTTATCTGATATTTTGGGTGATGAAGATCACTTGGGAGATATGGACTTCAAAGTGACAGGTACATCCAAGGGGATTACGGCTTGCCAGATGGACCTTAAAGTAGAAGGTTTGGACTATGAAGTATTGAAAGAGGCCCTTTATCAGGCCAGAAAAGGAAGGTTACATATTTTGGATGAAATCAACAAAACCTTGCCATCCGCAAGACCTGAATTCAAGCCACATACCCCAAGATCTTATAACATGCAGATTCCTAAGGAATTGATTGGTGCAGTTATCGGTCCCGGAGGAAAAGTTATCCAGGAAATTCAAAAAGATACAGGAGCCACTGTCATTATAGAAGAGGTGGATAATATTGGGAAAATCAATATTTTCTCAAATAACCAGGAGTCTATGGATGCTGCCATTGGCAGGATAAAAGCAATCGTTGCGCAGCCGGAAATTGGAGAGACTTATACCGGTAAAGTGAAGAATATCATGCCTTTTGGTGCCTTTATTGAGTTTATGCCTGGTAAAGATGGATTGTTGCATATTTCTGAAATCAAGTGGGAGAGACTGGAATCCATGGATGGAGTCCTGGAATCTGGCGAGGAAATTGCAGTGAAGTTAATAGATGTAGATAAAAAGACAGGAAAATACAAATTGTCTAGAAAAGCATTATTGCCTAAGCCTGAAAGAAAGGACAAATAAGCTGGAAGTTCTCTAAATTAATAGGTCATGAAATATAAAATGAACTATTTTTAAGGGAACATCTGTTATCAATGCGTTAAAAAATAATCAATAAAATTGAATGAGGCAGCTTAAAATCAGTAAACAGATTACCAACAGGGAAAGTCAATCTCTGGATAAATACCTTCAAGAGATAGGTAAGGTAGATTTATTGACAGCAGATGAAGAAGTGGTTTTGGCCAAGAGGATCCGTGAAGGTGACCAATTGGCCTTGGAAAAATTAACCAAAGCCAACCTTAGGTTTGTTGTCTCCGTTGCCAAGCAATATCAAAACCAGGGCTTATCATTGGGAGATTTGATCAACGAGGGGAACCTAGGTTTGATTAAAGCCGCCCAGAGATTTGATGAGACCAGGGGTTTTAAATTTATATCTTATGCCGTTTGGTGGATTCGCCAATCTATTCTTCAGGCCCTTGCCGAGCAATCCAGGATTGTAAGGCTTCCACTAAATAGAGTGGGGTCCTTAAATAAGATTAGCAAAACCTTTTCTGAGCTTGAGCAAAAGTTTGAACGTGAACCTTCACCTGAAGAACTTGCGGAAGTTTTGGAGGTGACTGCGGGAGAAGTAGTGGATACCATGAAAATTTCCGGTAGGCACGTATCTATGGATGCTCCATTTGTTCAAGGAGAGGAAAATAGTTTGCTTGATGTATTGGAAAACGACGGTGAAATTAAACCTGATGATGGTTTGATGAATGACTCCTTGAGGAAGGAAGTTCAAAGGGCTTTATCTACGCTTACCCAAAGGGAAGCGGATGTCATTACCCTTTATTTTGGACTTAATGGCGAACATGCCATGACTTTAGAGGAAATAGGAGAAAAATTTAACCTCACCCGCGAAAGGGTAAGGCAAATCAAAGAAAAAGCCATTCGGCGACTTAGACATACCAGTAGAAGTAAAACTTTGAAGCCTTATCTGGGATAAAAATTTAAACAAAGTTAAGAATTAAGAAAGGGCACTTTGCCCTTTTTTTATATCCCACAAAAAAATCCCATTCGAGTAAACTTTTTTGTTTTGCTATGGTGTTAGTATTCGAAAGAATTTCACTTTGTGAGAAGTATTGAACAATTGATAAAACAATGGACAAAGAAATAGAAAAAATAAAGGTTCTTATTATTGGATCAGGTCCGGCAGGCTATACTGCCGCTATTTATGCATCTCGTGCAGGGCTTTCTCCTGTAATGTATACGGGCGTCCAACCCGGTGGTCAGCTGACCATCACCAATGATGTAGAAAATTATCCCGGATATCCAGACGGTGTCATGGGTCCCCAAATGATGGAAGATTTCAGAAAACAAGCGGAACGCTTTGGAACTGATGTGAGGTATGGGGTAGTGACAGACATAGATGCAGGTAATAGACCTTTTAAAGTTACTGTAGATGAGGGAAAAACCCTTCTTGCAGAAACCGTAATTATTTCTACCGGTGCATCTGCAAAATGGCTGGGTATAGAAAGTGAAACCAGACTCAACGGTAAAGGTGTATCTGCTTGTGCTGTTTGTGATGGTTTTTTCTTTAGAGGAAAAGATGTGGCCATCGTAGGAGGTGGAGATACTGCCTGTGAAGAAGCAAGTTATTTGGCCAATATCTGTAATAAGGTTTATATGTTGGTGAGGAGAGATGAACTTCGGGCTTCTCAGATCATGCAAAATAGGGTGATGAAAAACCCTAAAATTGAAATCCTTTGGAACCATGAAACGGTTGAGGTTTTAGGTGATGAAGAGGTGAGCGGTGCCAAGGTAAAAGACAGGATTACAGGAGAGGAGAAGGATTTGGCTGTGGAAGCTTTCTTTGTAGCCATTGGACATCAACCCAATACTGCTATTTTTGAAAATCAGATTGATATGGATGAAAATGGTTATATACTTACCCAACCGGATAGTACAAAAACCAATGTTCCCGGGGTATTTGCATGTGGAGATGCTCAGGATCATGAATACCGTCAAGCAGTTACTGCTGCAGGAACAGGCTGTATGGCAGCTTTGGACGCAGAAAGATTTTTGACTTCACAAGAATAGGTCTATAATTTATGCGTTTAAAAGAAAGGTGGCTCTTGGTTCTTCTTCTTTTGACGTCCGTAAGCTTTGGTAGTATCGCACAAAATAAAAAGAGAGATAAACATAAAAATGGTGTAGTAGAACAAAATCTGGCCGTTCCTTCTGGTGCGCTGAATTTTGATGCTGATCAATATCGCAGTGATTTAGAAAAGGCCACAGATGCTTTGATTTTCAAAGATGGCCTTGACCTAAAAAAGCGACTGTCTCTGGTAAGTGAAAATAGCGATGCTTTTATCTGGGCACCTACACATGTGATGGTGGAAGTGGCAGAGAAGGTATTGATTGATAGTATTTGGATTACAGCCCATGAATATTACGGACGCTGGGACAGTCATAAAATTAACAGTTATGATTTTGATCCAAGAGAGTTTAAAGATACGATTCCAGTAACATTATATAATTCCTATTATGGCTCCGGTTGGAGCGCTCCTCTGGAGAATACCAAAATCAATTCAGATTTTGGGAGAAGGCGCTACCGATGGCACCATGGGATTGATTTAAAATTAAAAACCGGTGACCCGATCAGGTCCGCATTTGATGGTATTGTTCGCATTACTTCCTATGAGCGGTATGGCTATGGGCATTATGTGGTGATTAGACATAGAAATGGGCTTGAAACCATCTACGGACATCTTTCGAAGAAGCAAGTGAAAGTGGGGCAGGAAATTAGAGCCGGTGATATCATTGGTCTTGGAGGAAGCACGGGTAGAAGTACAGGGCCTCATTTGCATTTTGAGATTCGGTATCAGGGGCTGTCTATCAATCCTAAAGAAATTTTCGATTTTGAAATTGGGAGAATTAAGTCGCCCATTTATACAATAACTGCCCAAAGTTTCGATCATGAAATTAAAATGCGGGAAGCTGTATATCACCGGATTCGAAGTGGAGATAATTTATCTGTCATTGCTCGGCGATACGGAGTTAGGGTAAGTCAGATTACCAGATTAAATGGAATTAGTACGCGAACTATTCTTAGAATAGGAAGGCGTCTGCAAATACAATAAGCGTTTTAAAATTCATTTTAAAGGATAAAAATGAAATTGGATATTTTGGCCATAGCTGCTCACCCTGATGATATTGAGTTGGCATGTAGTGGCACCTTGGCTTCTCATATAGATAAGGGCTATAAGGTCGGTATATTAGACCTTACAAAGGGAGAAATGGGTACCCGTGGCACACCGGAGATCAGAATGCTGGAGGCAGATGCTTCTGCAAAAATTTTGGGGCTTAGTGCCCGGGAAAATTTGGGCTTTAAGGACATCTACTTTAAAGATGACCTGGATCACCAAACAGCCATAGCTAAGGTGATTCGAAAATACAAGCCGCAAATAGTGCTTGCCAATGCTGTTAGAGACAGGCATCCCGACCATGGAAAAGGGGCAAGCCTGGCTTCCCATGCTTGTTTTATAAGTGGTTTGAGGAAGTTAGAGACTACATTGGATGGAGTTCCTCAGGAAGTTTGGCGGCCAAAGTATGTTTACCACTACATTCAAAATGAATATATAGTGCCGGATATCGTTGTTGATATTTCTGATTATTGGGAAACCAAAAAAGATAGTATTCTTGCTTTTAAGTCTCAATTTCATAACCCTGACTCCAATGAACCGGAAAGCTTTATTTCAAGACCTGAATTTCTGGACTTTATTGAAGCGAGATCTCGGGAGTTGGGACATAAAATCAATGTTGAATTCGGTGAAGGTTTTACCGTTGAAAGGGTTGCAGGAGTGAAAGATCTTTTCAACTTAATTTAACCCGTTGTTTTTACCCCAACAGGGACAGATCATTTGTTATCCATGTTGGGGTACTATTTTTAATAGCACTTTATTGCTATAGCTGTTAAGGAGCCAATCGCTCCATGCTCCATTCAGGTGCTCCCTCTTTGCGTTTGTATAAAACCCTGTCATGCAATCGTGCGGGTCTGCCTTGCCAAAATTCGATGCTAGAAGGCATTAGCCGATACCCTCCCCAATGTTCGGGTCTTTTCATCGCTTCCGATTGAAACCTTTTTTCAGTTTCCTGTTGTCTTTCTTCCAGAAAGCTTCGGTTAGGGATCACCTCACTTTGGGGGCTTGTCCATGCGCCTATTTGGCTTTGAATTGGCCTGCTTTTAAAATATTCATCAGATTCTTCAGTAGAAGTTTTAGTAACTACCCCTTCAATTCTTACCTGCCTTTCAAGTTCAGGCCAGAAAAATGTCAAAGATGCATTGGAGTTTATGGTGAGCTGCTGTCCTTTCTTACTGGAATAGTTTGTAAAAAAAACAAAGCCTTCGTCAGCCCCTTTAAGTAAAACAATTCTACCTGATGGATGGCCATTTTCATTTACGGTACACAGGTGCATGGCTGTCGGTTCATTTACTTTTGCAGTCAGTGCTTCAGACAACCATACTTTGAATTGTTCCAAAGGGTCCTTATTTACCTCATTTAAATTCAATTTCTTAGAAGAATATTCTATTCTTATGTCTGCTAATTTCATTTTATGATTATTTGTAGCTGAAATTTAAGTTTGGAATACAAATATATTGGTTTTAAGATTTTTTGCTTTATATTAATGCCTCATATAAATCACAGTTGATGGTTGATAGGTCCAATATAAAGCCAAAATCGGGAAGTTTGTTGATTTCTGAACCTTTTCTACAAGATGAAAATTTTGTTAGGTCTGTGGTTCTTTTGTGTGAAAACAATGAGTTAGGTTCTTTCGGTTTGGTGTTGAATAAGCTGTCTATATTCAAATTGGACGAGCTCATGGAAGGTTGTGAACTATTAGGTAAGGAAGTATATGTTGGTGGCCCCGTGGAGCAAAATACGCTTCATTTTATTTATTGTGGAGAGCAACTTCTGGAAGATAGTGTGGCATTAGGAGATCAACTGTGGTGGGGAGGTAATTTTAATGAATTAATGGAGAAGTATAAGTCCGGCTTACTGGATATTGCTAATTTTCGTTTCTTCTTAGGCTATTCAGGTTGGGAAGAAGGGCAATTGAGTGAGGAATTGCTGGAAAACACATGGATAGTTTGTGACAATATCCATACGAAAAAGATCTTTAAGGTAGCTCCGGATGAATTATGGCGAGTTATTTTAAAGAATATGGGGGGTGATTTCCAAGTATTGGCAAATTATCCGATTGACCCAAGACTAAATTAGCTCAAAATTGCTACTTTTGTTTAGTATGGATTGAATTACGCAGGAATATTTTAAATATTATGGATAACGAGAAAGAAATGTCTGAAAATGCAGACAAGGTTACTGAAGGATTGGCAAATAGTCAAAAATCAGGAGAAGAAGCTTCTACCGAAAAGGAGGAAACACCAAGCAGTGATGTGACTGGTGAAAGTTCACCAACAACTGACCCAAAGGATGAGGAAAGCAGTTCTTCATCAAGTGTGAATCAGAAAGAAACAGTTGCTGAGGAACAAAAAGAAATCAATGAAGAAGCATCTTCAGATAAAACTGAGGTGGCTGAGACTTCAAGTGAAACCAGCCCGGCTGCCAAAGAAGATTCAGAAGAAAGTGAAGAGGAAGAAGAGGAATTTGATTTTCACAATTACACCAAAGCTCAACTTATTAAAGTGCTTAAAGACTTTGTACATGAACAGAATTTTGTTCGAAGAGATAGTTTGGTACAAGAAATTAAAAATCAATACGACGAATATTATTTAAAAGAGCAAGCACAAGCCCTTGATCAATTTCTCAAAGAAGGAGGAGAAAAAGATGGTTTTGTATATAGAGGAACAGACGAAGACCGCGAGTTTTTCGCATCCTACCAATTGTTTAAAGAGAAAAAACACCAACAATTCAAAGACCTTGAAAAATCCAAGGAAAAGAATGCCAACAATAAAAACCTTATTCTAGATCAATTAAGGGCTATTGTGGATGGGGAAGAGACCACCAATAGTATTGAGACTATAAAAAAGATCCAAGATGAATGGAAAAAAATAGGCCCTGTTCCCCATAGTCAAAATAAAAATCTTTGGGCTTCCTATAATGCTTTAATGGATAGGTTTTATGACAACCGCAGTATCTATTTTGAGCTGAAAGAGCTAGATAGGAAAAAGAACCTGGACAGTAAATTAGAGCTATGCAGCAAAGCAGAGGCTTTGTCTGAGGTGGAAGATGTAAAGGAAGCCATTAAAAGTTTGAATGACCTGCACGAAGAATTCAAACATATAGGGCCTGTACCCAGAGAAGATCAAGAAGCCTTGTGGCAACGTTTCAAAAGTGCTTCCGATGCTGTCTACAACAAACGTAAAGCGTATTATGACAGTCAGCGAGAAGTTTTCAAAGCCAATCAGGTACTGAAGGAAAGACTAATTGAAAAACTAGAAGAATTCAAGTCCTTTAAAGCTGAGAAAATTAGAGATTGGAATACTAAAACCAAAGAAATCCTTGCCCTTCAAAAAGAGTGGGAGGCCATTGGTCCTGTACCTAGAGAAGCAGGTAAGGAGATCAACAAAACCTTTTGGGGACTATTTAAGCAGTTTTTTCACCATAAAAATTTATTCTTTAAGGAATTAGATGAGATAAGGCAACAGAACAAGGAAAAGGCTGAACAACTAATTGAAAGTGCAGAGTCTTACTTGGACAGTACCGATTGGAAAAATTCCTCCAATGAACTAATACAATTGCAAAAGCAATGGAAGGAATTGGGACCAATGCCTGAAAAATTCCGTGACGACCTATACAATCGCTTTAAAAAAGCATGTGACACCTTCTTCGATAATAGGAGAAGTGCAAACAAAGAAAACAATAAGGCCTTTGAAGAGAATCTTGTGGCCAAAGAAAAGGTATGTCAGGAGATTTTAGATGCTGCAAAGGATGAAGACCAAACAAGCTCAGAAAACCTCGAAAAGCTTATCCAGCAATACAATGAAATAGGTTTTGTGCCAAGAAAGAGCATGAAGGATATTTCCAATAAATTCAATACGGCTGTAAACGAATATGTTTCCAAACTAGAGCTTGAAGGGGAAAGTAAGGATGATTTTCTATTCAGACTTAACCTTAACAAACTTCAGGCAGACCCGAATAGCAATAAAGTTCTGAATAAAAAGGAGCACGGTATTCGCAGACAGATCACGGATTTGGAAAACAACATTACTTTGTGGAGAAACAATTTGGAGTTTTTTGCTGCTTCAAAAACGGCCGACAAGCTGAAAGATCAATTTGAGGAGAAGATTGAGAAAGCTGAGCAGGAAGTGGATAAACTCAAAAAGAAACTTTCAATTATCAGAGAATTTTAATGCCTTCACTATGAGTAAAATAGGTGTTTTGTTAGAAATTTCTTCTCAAAAGTTTTGATTTCATAGGAGTATAAAACTATATTTGCACTCGCAATCAGGGAAAAAGACTTCCTGATGACACTTTTAAAAGGGTGTATTTATAGAGAAGCCTCCTTAGCTCAGCTGGTAGAGCAACTGACTTGTAATCAGTAGGTCGTTGGTTCGATCCCGACAGGAGGCTCTTGATTTTCAAACCCTTACAGGATTTTTCTTGTAAGGGTTTTTTTGTGGCAGTGGTTCTATATCCGGTTAGTAAAAAGAGAAAAGAAGCAAAATTATCATAAAACATAAATATGGTATGGATTGCAAATTATTAATTGTACTTTTTAAGCTATCCTTCTCCCAATATTTTTTCAAAGGATAAGTCTTTCCTTGCAAAAGAGGTGAGGTTAGTTTTTTTGTTTATGCTCCTTTTGTTTTATAAATGGAATTAGAATTGGTGTTATTTTTTGTAATTTATGCAACCAATTCAAGATAAATAAACGATTAAGTCTCTTTTAGAATCTATGCTCTCAAAGAAGATTCTTATTTGTTGTTTTGATCCTGGCTAAAACTTTCTGGATTCTAATGCTGGCTTTAAGTGGTTGAATGAATATCTCTCTCCTCCAACTTGTCAATTTCTCAAAAAAAATGAGGTCAGAAGAAGTAAGGAATCAAATGCTATATGCTGAAGGAAGGATATTAACTCTAACGGTAGAACCCTTTAAAGTAGGGCTGGAAAGTGTAGGACTATAAAAAGAGATGACTATAATTACTTATTTTATTCACGATAGACTTTTACTCAGTAAGCAAATGTTAAGAACTTTCATCCAATTATTTTTCTGCCTTACCCTGGGAATAGCCATTGGCTGTAATGAAAAAAGAACTGATGAAGATGAAGCATACACAGTAGAACTGAAAACCATTGCCAAAGGCAATGAAAAGGAGTTTACCTGGACGCATGCGCGTTCAGCAGTAATTCCTTCTGAACCTCCAAAGGTAATCACCACCATGTCTCAAACCCTTAAAAAGGGCTCAGATGTGTACCATGATTTGTTTCAGATAGAAAGCCTAGATATGGGGGAAACCTGGACTTCACCTGAAGTCATACCTTCTTTGACTATCATTAAACAAGACAATGGCTATCGATCCCTGGTTGATATGTGGCCTCAATGGCATTCGAAAACCGATAAAGTAGTAAATATAGGTACCTCCCCTTTTTATTCTAACGCAAAGACACATGACGGTTGGAAAAAGAAAGTGGTCTATGCTTATCTTGATGCTGAAGCAGAACAATGGAGTGCTCCTCAATTTCTGGACCTTCCAAAACTGGATCATGACGGAATGCTTTTAATGGCCCCGGCAGCCGGCAGTGCTCAATGGTTGGAGTTGCCCGATGGAGATATTCTCCTGCCTATATTTTATTTTAAGGTTACAGAGGAACAGGCCTCCTTAGCAATGAATAACCCGGAGGAGGCGTTCAGTATTGGTAATTTGATGAAAAGTGATGATTTTGGGTTCAGTACTACTGTTGTTCGGTGCTCTTTTGATGGAGAGCATCTGATTTATCAGGAACATGGTGATGAGTTAATACTTAAGCAGGGTAGGGGAATATATGAACCATCCATTACCTTATATAATGGCGAGTATTATCTTACCATGCGCAGTGATAAGAGTGCCTATGTTGCCAAAAGTACAGATGGCCTGCATTTTAGTACTCCTAAGGAGTGGACTTTTGATGATGGTGCTGTATTGGGTAGTTATAACACACAACAACATTGGGTGAGACATAGTGATGCCTTATATTTGGTATATACGAGAAGGGGAGCTAATAACGATGAGGTTTTCCGTCATAGAGCACCACTTTTTATGGCCAAGGTAGATCCTGATGAACTTCAGGTAATTCGTGATACAGAGCGGGTAATGGTTCCTAACAGGGGAGTAGCTTTAGGTAATTTTGGCATAATGGAGGTCAATCAAAATGAGACTTGGGTTACAGTGGCCGAGTATATGAGAGGAGAAGAAAACGTACCAGCAGATAATAGTGTTTTTACTGCCAAAATCAAGTGGAAGCGTCCAAATTTGAATTCAAAACAATAATTAAAAGATTTAATTAATACTAAGAGAATTGTAGAGTTTCCTACTACTATTTTTTATGAGATGATAAGAGCAAAATTTTTTAATAAAAACAAACCCAAAGTAATAGGTACGTACATTACAACTTGTAAATTAAAAGGTGTTTGTAATATTTTAAGGATCATAAAATTACCCTTTAATGTTTATCCATATAACATTGGAAACTGAATCAACTTGGTGGATTGTTGGACTTTCAACGACACAAGCAAATGATATTTCTTCAACTTTTGGTCTGATTTTGATGTCGATTTAGTTAAAATCTAATTCAGCTGTAAGAAGAAAAAGGGAATGATCAGGAAAATAATCTCTTGTATTATTCTACATTACTTTGACCAAAACCTAGTTCCATTGGTTAGGTACTTAGTTGATTTTTCTTTTATCGTTCAAAGTCACTTGCTAGAATTTATAATTAGGCTTGCTGCCAAATCGCTCGTAGTATTTTTTTGAAAAATAGGAAGAATGTTTAAATCCAACCTCGAGAACAAGTTGTTTTAAGGAGTGAACCTGCCTATTTTCTAGTAGCATTTTAGCTTTCTGTAATTTAACTTCTGTTATAAGTTCATTAGGGGATAAACCTGTTTCACTTTTTATTTTTCTAAATAAAGAACTTGATGAAAGATTAAAATGCTCGGCAAGATCAGTTTGATTGATTTTACTTTTCCCGGATTGTTCAAAAATATATGCCTGTAATTTATCAATCCAATTGTTAGAATCATTTTGGGAGGGGTCTATTTTTTCCTCCAGTTGATACCTTGTACGTTTGTTGTTATTTATTAATGCATTATTTATCCGTATGATCAATTCTTCTTCTTCAAAAGGTTTAAGTAAATAATCGTCGATACCAAGTCTTAAGGTAGATAATTTGATTTGGTTATCTGCCCTCGCAGTAAGCATCAAAATTGGAGCAGAATGTTGTAGGGATTTAAGTTTTGAAATGAATTCTAATCCATTCATATTTGGCATCATATAATCTGTAATGATAAAATCTACGGCTTGACTCTTTATTATTTTCAAGGCTTCATGGCCATCCCCGGCTTCCAGACATTCGTATTTACATAGTAAATCTTTAAGGTAGAGTCGCATATCATAAGCATCATCGACCAATAAAATTTTAACTTTTTTATTAGAAGAAGAAAAATGTTCCAATATCTCAAGTTTGCTTATTTCGCTATTTTTAACACTATCTCTTTCCTTGATTTTCTCAACCTTAGGAAGGTGTATAACAAAAGTGCTCCCAACTGAAGGTTTGCTGGAAACCCTAATTGTTCCTCCAATTTTTGTAATTATCTCTTTGCTGAAAGCCAGTCCAACACCACTTCCACCGGATTTATTGAAAGAGTTGTTTGCTTGATAAAATCGATTAAATATTAATTCTAAATCATTCTTTTCTATACCTATGCCATCGTCCTCCACACCAATGGTTATTGAGGTTTGGTTTTCCTTTAGGAATAGGGTTACTTTCCCATTCTTTCCCGTATATTTTAAGGCGTTCAATAGAATGTTATTAAGTGCCCGTTCCAGATATAGCTTATCACCCAAAACGAATTTTGGTGAGGTACTTGTATTTACCTTGAACGTTATTTGCTTTTGCTTAAATAAAGGTTCAAAAGAAGTAGCTATTTTCTTCAATAAATCAGTCAAGTTTATTGGATGTAAGCTCATGCTGAAATTGGTATCCTGCATTTTGGCTAAATCGATTACATCATCTACTAATTTTTTTATTTTATCAGCTTGGTTATTGAGCTGGGTCACGATGGACTGTATTTGAGCATCATTTAATTCGGAGTTGTATTTTTTAAGTTTATTGATTTGACCTTTGATAAGTGTCAAAGGGGTACGGACCTCATGAGAGACATTGATAAAAAACTGAGACTGCTGTTCGTTAATATCGGCTATATTTTTTCGCTCTATTTCTAAAGCAATTTCACTTTTTAGATTTTCTTGTTTGAAATAGTAAACCAAAACAAATACAATTGCGAAAACCATGAAGATGAAACGATCAGGGCCGAAATAATTTTGTGGATAATGGAGAAAAAAAATATTGGGTATTATGAAAAGAACAAGGGACAATACAAATGAGGAAAAAATATAAAAACGATTGTTGGTAAACAAGAGTACAAAGGCAGGAGCTAAAAGGTATCCGGCTTCTAACATTTTACCTGATATAATGAAATTGGAGAACATAAAATTGCTAAAGTAAACCAAGAAAAAAAATAGGGCAATTGCCATTTTATTTCGGCTTATCCACTGAAGGTACAATACAAGTGAAATGCCTGCAAAATTGGCTAGATGGGTAAAGATATAAACAGGTGGCTTATTGGGTTCAAAAATTTCAGCAATAATTGAAGCCATTTCGATTAATATCCAAAATCCACAAAAGATATTTAAGAGCTTTATTTGCTTTTGTTTTTCTCTAGGTTTTTCAGGATCAAACCCGATCAATGAGATTGCTTTATAAAGGTTTAACCAATGTTGTCGAATTGTATTCAATTGAATTTAGGTGTTGAGTTATTGACCATTTTCCATTTAAAAATAGTTATTATAAAATTTTTCCAGCCGGTTTGACCGCAATAATTCAATACCAAACCTCCTCAAAGGTTAATTTGACCGGTTGATTACCCAAATTGACCTGTTAGTGATTCAGTTTGATTGATTTTTGACCTTTTCCTGATTTACTTTTAGGTGCGTTATTCCCATTATACTGCTTATAAATACCTAATAATATTTGGTTAAAAATTAGAAAGGAGGGTTGATAGTTCTCTTTTGTCTTGAATGTCTTTATTAAAATAATTACCATGAAAACTCAACTTATTCTCATTGTATTAATAGTATTCTCTTGTTCTTTTTCTTTGGCTCAGACTTCTGCTGAAATGGCTGATATAGCGATACAAGGTATTGCAAGAGATGACAATAATACGGCTAAAGCAAATGCCCAAATTTCCCTTACTTTCGAGTTTTTTTATTTTGATAGCAATAATGGAAATGCTAAAGTTGAAGTTGGGGCTCCAGAAACAGTAAGCCTAAATACTGATGCTTTTGGTGTATTTTCCCATGTTATAAGTCCTGCTGCTACCAATAATTCCATATTTGCTAATCAGCAAATCTATTTAAAAATTACTGAGGGGAATGTTCTTGTGTCAGAGGAAAAACTAAAGCACGTTCCTTATGCAATAGCAGCTAATAACGGGGTGCCGACCGGAGCTATCATGCCTTTTGTTGGGGCTACAGCTCCAATTGGTTGGGTGCTGTGCGATGGACAATCTCTAACAAATATCAATGGGGCTGAAAATCTCATTGCTTTACTGGGGAGTACCAATGCACCAGATTTGAGGGCTATGTTTTTAAGAGGGGTAGGGGTCAACGCTGATGCCCAGTTTGCCGATAATAGAAGGGATGGTGGTATAAATTCCACACAGCAAGATTCCAACATGGCGCACAACCACAGCGTGGATTTAACTACTTCTAATAATGGTGAACACTCACATCCCTTAAAGTTAATGAACAGGAAGTTTGTTAATGATGGTAATAGCGGTTCAACAGCGTTTAATATACAAGCCCAGGATGGAGGGGTATCTACAGTAAAAACCGATTTAAGTGGGATACATACCCATGCTGTTTCCGGAAATACGTCTTCTGAAGGAACTGAATCTCGTCCTATAAACTATGGGGTGAACTACATCATCAAATTATAATTTCAGGGGGATGAGAAAATTATTTCTTACACTGATATTGAGTATGTTGATTTCCTTCCTTTATGCACAACAGGAGGAAGGAGCCAAGGAAGTTACTGTCTCACAAGCCATACAAAATGAAGGTTTTACAATTCAGGTAGGGCTGCCTTTTTTAGGAACATCCAATAACACCACTCCAACAGATTTACGTTTTCCATGGGATGTACTTTACCTGTATGGTACTTTTGCAGAAGAATCTTTTAGTGTTTCCAAAGGTTATTTTGGTGATAAGATTTTGATAGAATGGCGACTTAGAAATAATATTTACAACATTACAAACATCAAAATTTTACGTAGAGAACTTGGAAGTAATGAAAATTTTCAACCAATAGCTGATATTACCCCACAGCCCTCCGGTACCTATGAAGACAAGTACGTGGATGGAGGAAAACTGTATGAATATAAAGTGTTGGCTGAAAATGTAATGGAGGATGAAGAGCTTTATACCAATTATATCACAGGTATAGGGTTTAGAAATCCTACTGCGGTCATTACCGGAAATGTTAATTTTGAAGGTGGAAATCCGGTGAAAAACGTAACGGTAGTTGCCGAATCGAGTGGGAGTTCCATAAGCTATGGGAGTAGTTTGAAAATCCCTTCTAACGCTAAGCTTGAGATCAATAAATTAAATAAACCAATTGATTCGTTGGCTACTTTACAGGCTTGGGTAAAACCGGACATCAATAGTCCTTATACTGATGATAATGGGAGCCCGATCAGGCTGTTTAGACTAACTGAGGCAAACGGTAATAACATAGATGTTAATGTCAGAGTAAAAATATTGGCAAACGAATTGGAAGTTAAAATAAAAGAGAGTTTGTTCCTTATCAAAAATGTATTTCCTTCTGGAGATATCGATGCCCGAGGTGATGATATTATGGTCCCTGTAGCTAATTTCAATGATTACTTTACTCATTTTTCGATACAGTTGAGGGATGGAATGGCTCCATCCCTATTTATCAATGGCCGCCCAATGACAAAGGAGTACCGGGATGCTGTACATAAAGCACGAGCCGAGATAGACCAAAATATAAATACTCCATATTTAGAGATTTCCGAGGATATAAGTCTTATTAATTTTCAACTAGGGAAGGCTGTTTGGAACAAGGTCAGAATAGGTGGTGGAAAAACAGCTCTGATCGATGAAATTCGCTTATGGAATCGCATAGAAACAGCCGCTGCTATCCGAACAGATTATAAAAGGTATATCAGTGGTGACGATCCGGGTTTGATAGTCTATTTAAGCGCCAACGAAAATCAAGGGGATTATGCCTATGATGCTTCACGAGAAGACTATACATATAATAGAAATCACGGTAAATTAGAAAATATCACTTTTGTATCTGGACCTGGTGCAATCCCATCTGCTAGTCAATTGGGAATCTTAGGGGTAACCGATGAAAATGGCAATTATCAGATTAATTCCATTCCCTACTCCGGAACAGGAGAATCATTTAAAATTACCCCTGTTTATGGCCAACACAAGTTTGAACCCAATCAACAACTGGTCTTTTTAGGTCAGGGCTCAGAGGTGGTAAATAAAATTGATTTTATCGATAAGTCCTCCTTTATCTTTAAAGGAAAAATATTGTACGATACCAGAAAGGTGTTCCCTTCCTACGTAGAGGTAAATGGTGGAAATTTGTCCGGATTGAATGATGGAGATGAATATGTTACAGGTCCCGGAATTATCGATGAAAACTATAATCGATATGAGAAGCTTACAGGAGTAAATGCAGGCACTTATAATAAAGGTGAATATTGGATTAATTACTATGATGAGAACGACTCTACCAATTTTCGACTGGAACGCTATGCCAGTATTCCAGTCTCCGGAGCTACGATCTACATTGATGGACAAATCGTAATTGATGAAAACAATACACCTGTACTGTCGGATGAAGCCGGTAATTTTGAAATTAGTGTACCTATTGGAAATCATTTTATACGGGTTGAAAAAAATGGTCATTCCTTTTCTTACAATGGTAGATTTCCTGCTGAAACCGGTACTTTTAAAGAATTTTTTGAAGATGCTCAGGAGCCGGTGGTATTTATTGATGAGACCAGAGTAACTGCGGTTGGACGTGTAGTTGGTGGAGCAGTGGAAGCAAGTAAGCCAATAGGATTTGGTGAAAATGGGCTTTATGTAATCAACGATACAATTGAAAATTTTAAGCCCATTCCTTTGGTTGTTAGTTCGAAAAATAATATAGGGGTGGCTAGTTTTGCGTTTCAGTATGATCCACCAGGTGCCGGAGGTGTCACCGATTACACAAAATTTAACTTTAAAACGAATAGCGAATCCGGCGAGTATCGTGTTGAAGTGATGCCATTGAATTATGAAATTGAAGGGGGAGATACACCAGGCTTAACAATTTCCAGTAATGAGAGCATTAATTCAGCTATAATTGGAACATCAAATGAAAGTATAAATTTTTCAAGTATTCCACCGCTTTTAACTCCGGAGTTTATTCTTCCAAACAATGATATTTTGGAAGGGGTACCCTTTCATTTTGAAAAAAGCTTTGTGTACCGTTCTACGCCAGTATTGCGTGTCATCGACCAAACTTCAACAGATTCACTACAGTTTTTTAATGCAGATAGTAGTGAGTACTTTATAAGCACTGAAGGGTTAACCCACCCGGCAGACGCTAGTAAAGAGGTGTTGATTTATGAGCAGGCTGCAAGTTATGCCATAACCCTATCCACATTTGAAAGATACGTGAACATGGATGGAGACAGTATAATTGAAGATGTTGTGCCAATTATAGATGGGGAATTAAAAATCAATAATAATTTAGCAATTTTAGGCTCTGAAGAGATCGAAAAGGATACAGTAGACAATAGTATTTCCTATTATTCGTTTCAAGGGGGTGTTCCCAATACTACGTTCCCATATACACGAAGTTTGGATATACAGTATGTTATTGGGGGGATTTCTTATCCGGCAGAAAATTATATTCCTGACGGGATTATACTAGGAGGGGCTCCTGATGGGACTTCTGCTCCACCCCTTACAGTAGCTCCTGAAATCCCGGATATTATTCTCCGAGACCCTCCCGGGTCCAACAGTTTTGCATCCATAGAGGCAGGTCAAACCTTAAGTTTTACCACAGAATCCATGTCCACCTTATCCGGAGGGCTTTCTCAAACCTTAAAATTAATGATGGGAGGAGCTGTTACCTTTGTTGGGGGAGTTCCGGGAGCCTCGATTGAGGTGAAAACAGAAGTGGTCAATGACCTTACCGGCAATATAACGCTGGAAACTTCTTCTTCAGATGCTTTAAGTTTAACAAAAACCTATACGTTTAATCAAACCATTTCGACCAGTGATGACCCGGAATTTGTGGGTGCTGATGGGGATTTGTATATAGGGAACGCTAGTAATTATGCCATAGGATCTTATGATGACTTTAAAGCTGACATTGCACCGATTGGAGATCCGAACAATAATTATAGGTTGACCAATGCAAATGGTGATGACATTTATTTAAATAAGCAAAAAGCTATATATATAAATACTAAACCGACCAATACCTTTTTTGTATACTCTCAAAAGTACATAATTAACGATTTAATACCTCAATATGAGTTGATTGCAGAAAATCTCAGAAATCATATTCCTGTAGAAGGCGCCAATAGTTTGTTTTGGTACGAAGAACAAATCAGGTTGTGGCGTAAGATTATTCTTGAAAATGAACGAAAGAAATATTTGGCTTTAAATGAATCTGATTCGTTTATAAAAGCTGCTGATGATTATTTAGATATTTATATGTCTGATTTAGAGAATGAATTAAATCGTTCAGATGTTGGTGTTCCTTACCAAGCGTTATTGAAGGAAAAACTTGACCTTGCCGCTAGGAATAAATCATTGGTAAACTCCCAATCATCCGGTAATATTTCATTTGATTCGGGTGTAGGCGAAGTAAGTAGGAGTGTAGAAACAGAGCTTATTAATTCCTCCTCTTTGGCTTATAATATTGAGTTGGAAGAAAGCTTGCAATATGATATAGGATTTGAAATTAATGATGCGTTAGGCCTTGTTTCTACCACTGTCTTTTCCTTGGCTCAAGATTTTAGTGCAGGTATTACCAAAGAAGAAGCTGAAACTACGACCTTTAAATATACCTTGAAGGACAATGATCCTGCAAACATTTTGAGTATTGATGTTTTTAACCTATTTGATGGTAACGGACCGATTTTCACAACTGTTGGAGGTAGAACATCTTGCCCATATGAGGGCAAAGAGTTGTCTCATTTTTATAATCATTCCTCCTATGATCCTGCTAACCCCATTGTTGCTCTGGCAGAGGCGGATAGGGAAACCTTAAGCAATGCAACTCAAAAGGCAGAAGATCCTCAAATTACCGTAGAGGTTGCAGAAATATTTAATATTCCGGAAGGCAATACCGCAGAATTTCATCTGTCTTTTCAAAATTTAGCAGATGCAACTAGTGATAATGCAAATTTTAATTACTTTGAGTTAATAATCGACAATACATCAAATCCTAATGCACCTGATATCAATGTATCGCCCAATGGAACCGTAATATTTGTACCTTACGGACAAACTGTAGATTATACTTTGACCTTGGATAAGAAAATTGCAGATGTCTACGATTATGAAAATATAAGGGTGGTTTTACAATCACTTTGTGATCCTGTAAACGTTTTTGATGACGTTTTAATATCGGCCCATTTTATTCCAACCTGTTCTCAAGTAAAAGTAAGTGCACCTCAGGATAATTGGGTATACAATTTAGATGCAGCTTATGATAATCATTCCGACCTTTCAAAGCCCTTGTTGATTACCTTATCAGATTATAATCAGACATTTGATAACTTCAAAAAGATAGATTTAGAATACCGTTTAGCAACATCGCCAAACTGGACACGCCTGTATACCTACTACAATACGGAGGCATTTTACGATGAGGCTGTCGGGAATGGCGAAACGGAAATTGCGTTGATTGAAAAACCAAACATTAATTTTCCTTTTGATATTGCAGGACTTCAGTTACAAGATGGAGTTTACGAAATAAGAGCAAGAAGTATATGTGAAAATGGTACAGTATATATTTCTGACGTAATTTCTGGAACAGTTAATTTAGAAGCCCCAAGGCAATTTGGTACACCATTTCCTATAGATGGTATTTTAGGAGTGGGAGAAGACCTCCGGGTAAAATTCAACGAAAATATGTATTTCAATAGTGCAGTAAGCACCATTGAGATAAAAGGACAATCCAACCAACTGCCAATTGATCATAGTGTTTCTTTGTATTTTGAGGGGGATAGTAACACGGTAACTATTGAAAGCCCAAGGTTAGTGTCCGGTGATTTGACCCTTGAGTTTTGGATGAATAATTCCACTACAGAAAGCACAGCTACAATTGTTGAACAAAAAGACGGGCTAACCATCAACTTGGAGGACCATGAGATATTTGTAACCCTTGGGGATATCACAGCCCATGGAACTATCGCAAATGACGAATTATCTCATCACTATACATTTTCGCATAACAATGAATTGGGAACGCTAAGTATATATGAGGATGATAGGGAAATAGGTGGGGGTGCCGGCTCGGCAAACACAGCATTTACAAATAACAACCCCTTAATTATTGGTGGAAATTCTTTCATTGGAAACATTCATGATCTCCGGTTGTGGTCAGTATCAAAAACTTTGAGCGATGCATATGCCGGGATGTATAGCAAGCTCCAAGGGAAAGAGGCTAATTTGGTAGGTTATTGGCCGCTGAACGAGGGACGTGGAGAGCTTGCTAATGATCTTGCACGATTTAAACATGCATTAGTGAAAGCGGAATGGGATATTAAGCCTAAAGGAACTGCTTATTCCTTTAGTAATGGGCAATACTTGGCCTTGGATGATGTTGGTTTTGTTCAGTTGACCAATGAAATGGATGCAACTATTTCCTTTTGGATCAAAACAGAAACTCCGCAAGAGGCAACTATTTTCTCAAATGGAAGAGGAATAGGTGATGGCACACTAGAAGGAAAGGATCCGATCCAGTCCAACGGTTTGGCGAACAAATGGTCGATCAATATGAATTCATCCGGAGCTTTGTATTTGGCCAGTGAAGAAAATACCTATGTGTTAACCGCTGCAAGTGTCGCTGATAATTCTTGGCACCACATCACACTATTATTCAATCGAAATGGTGCTCTAAGAACCTACGTGGATGCCCAACAAGTATCCTCCAATCCTATGACTGATATAGGTGGGTTTTCCGGAGATAAGGTTTGGATAGGAGCGAGAGGATTTAGAGATCTAGGGAATAATGAAACAGTGGACCGTGTTTTTACTGGAAAAATCGATGAATTCCGTCTTTGGAATACCCTTAGGAATGTTGATCAAATTTCTAGAGATAGGTACCATGAAATTGATGTGGAAAGTATTGGCCTATTACTTTATGCCAGAATGAATGCACCTAACACTGCAACTGATAAGGGGCCACTATATTACCACGTTGTCAGTGGTGGAGAAATGAGCACTTCCTATGGTACGATGAATGTCGGTGCTGTTAATTTTTCAAATGATGTTCCTGCCATAAAGCCTGAAAGAAACCTAATCAAATTCCAGGTGAATCATGTGATCAATGAAGATGAAATGATTTTGGAACCTGTGATTTCAGATTGGGCAGTGGTAGAAGGACAGGTATTAGATATTACCGTTCATCGAATGTTTGATGCTTCTGATAATATGCAACAATCCCCAATAACCTGGACAGCTTTTATACAAAAAAATGAGATGAGTTGGTTTGTAGACGGCCACAACGATGTTGTTGACCTTACCAAAATTGGTGAAGAAGCTACATTCTTTGAAATAAGCATCTTAAACAAAGGGGGGCAAACCCAGCCCTTTGCGATTTCTGGCATTCCAAGTTGGTTATCTTTGAGCAGTTCTTCGGGAACATTGTTGCCGGATAGTAAGGTAGTGATAACAGCTAGTGTTGATGAAGGTCTGGCAACAGGAGAATACATAGAAGACCTATATTTACAAACTGATTTCGGGTTAGACGAGAAACTACAATTGAAACTTAGGGTCTTAGCAGAAGATCCTGATTGGGTCATAGATCCGAATAGTTTTAATTATAGTATGAATATTGTCGGTCGGGTTAGCATAGATGGTGTTTATTCTGATGACATTTATGATAAAGTTTCAGCTTTCTCTAATGGTGAGCTAAGGGGCGTAGCGGACATGGTTTGGGATGAGGCCTATCAGGAATACTTTGTGTTTTTAACGGTCTATAGTGATTCGGCTTACAGTGATTTAATTAATTTTAAAATATGGGATGCTTCAAAAGGACAAGTTGTTCAGGCAACTTTAGATGAGAAGTTGACGGTTACTTTTAATGAAAACACCATAATAGGCACTCAGACTAATACCTCAATGTTTGAAAATTCAGGGGTTGTAGAGCAAATAATACAATTGAATCAAGGATGGACATGGTTGTCTCTAAATGTTGAGGATCAAAATTTTTCAAATTTAAATGTATTAACAGAAGGAATGGTTTTAGAAACGTCGGACAGGCTAATGAGCAATAGCCCCTCGAAATTAGAAACCTATTTTAAAAATGAGAATTCTCCTGAATCCAGTTCATGGAATGGTGAAATAAGTGAGCATGGTGGTTTATCTACTTCTTACATGTATAAAGCGAAGTTTAATAGTCGACAGGATTTAATTCTTTCCGGTTCTTCTGTCAATTTAGATTCATGGAGTTTTCCTATCAAGCTCAATTGGAATTGGTTACCCTATCCTTTAAAAAACAATGTTGCATTGAATGAAGGTCTGTCATCTTTCGATGCTCATGAAGGGGATGTTATTAAATCTCAAAATCAATTTGCCATATATGATGAGGTAAATGGTTGGAGTGGTACTTTAAATTATTTAGAAGCCAATAAAGGTTATATGCTGCGATCTAGCCAAGAGCAAATATTCACCTACCCTAGGTTTTTATGGGATTTCTCTAATTCCCGAATGTCGAATCTTAAGATTCAAACACCGGAGGAAGTGATACCGGCTGAATTTGCTAGATTTTCGGACAATATGAATGCAGTAGTGTTGTTACCCGAAGGCTACCACGAACTCTTTGCAATTGATGATAAGGGTGGTTTAAGAGGAAAAGCAGTAAATCAAGTGATTGGGAATCAAAATTTAAGTTTTATTACTGTTTTTGGGGAGACCAATAAGGAGTTAACCTTCTATATAGGTGATGGTGAGCACATGATTCCTACCCACAAAACTTTCCATTTCACTGCAAACAATGTGCTTGGAACGGTAGAAAATCCGGTAGTATTAGGGAATGAAATATTGGGTGGAATTAAAATTTTCCCCAGCCCTTTCAAAGAGGAATTGCAGATAAAGCTAATTTCCAACCAGGATGATTTTATCAATATTCAATTGTTTAATACGTTTGGTCAGTTGGTAAATACTTATGGGAAAAGTATAAATAAAGGAATTAATACACTCATACTTAACCCCGATGTGGGGAGTGGGCTTTATATTCTGAAGATTAAATTCAAGAACACATTCCTACCTTATACTTTTAAGGTTATAAAAGAATAGATGATGAAAGGATCAATTATTAGGCTGGCAATACTCTTTTTTTTCTGTACAAATGGTTATGGGCAAGAGCCTGAATGGGTGGTAGAGGAAAATAACTTCGAATATACCATGTCATTTGTTTCATTCTTAAATATTGACGGTCTTAATTTAAATAGTACGAGCGATAAAGTTGGTGCATTTGTAAATGGAGAATGTAGAGGTACTACCAATTTGATTTATGTGAAAAGCAAAGACAGGTATTATGCGTATTTTAATGTGTTTTCTAATACCCTAGGTGAAACCATCCATTTTAAGGTTTATGATTCTGAGAAAAATCAAGTATCAGATATATCCGAAACAGTAAAATTTGAAACCAATGCCTTACGCGGTAATTTATCGCAGGCTTTCAGTATTGCAAGTCCTGCGCTAAATAATGAAGCGCAATTACTTGACTTTAGTTTTAAGGATATTGAAGTAGTGAATAAAACTGAAAATGACCAAGAGATGGTTCTTTATCTTAACAAGGGGGTTAATCCCACCTTACTAAAAGGTGTTTTTGAATTAAGTGATGGTAGTAAATTATTCCATAGAGGTCAACAACTAATCTCGGGTACGAGTGTGCTGGATTTCTCAAGTCCTGTATACCTGGATGTTTTATCACAGGATGAATCAGTGAAAAACCAATGGATAATAAGTGTACGTTATAGCATAACATCAAGCACTATAAAAATATACAAAAAGGATGCTGTTTGTTACAATGGAGGAGCCATCAAAGTTGTATCGGATCAAAATGGAGGGGAAGTTATTTTATTTAAAGACCAGATTGAATATGCAAAATTGCCTATTGTCAATGGGGAGGTGCTTTTTACGGATTTACTGGCCGCCGATTATCTATTGAAAACGGGTGATCTTGAAAAAAACGTAGAAATAATTTTAAAAGAGTGAGTCATGAAAATTGCAAGAAATATATTTATACTAATTTTTTTGACCATTTATTGTGTCAGCTGTATTAAGGAGGACAATACAGGTCTTTTAGGGAATGAAGAAAGGTATCACCCAATTGGAATTAAATTTGTTTATGAAGATGGAACTGAAGTGCTAGATTCAGATTGTATTTCTCCCGATATTAAATACGCCGTTCAGATCGAAGTTACAACAAACAATAACCGCAATACAAACGCTTCAAAAATCGAATATACCATAAATGGGTCACCTTACAGTATGTCGTTTATAGAGGAAGGGGTAAAAAGTAATCCGGTGACACTGGTAAATGGCAAAAATATTGCAGAATTAGTGAAAACAGCCGTATCAACAGAATTGACTTACGTTGAACAAGGTGATTTTCAATTGATAGAATGAGAAGGAAGAAGGCATTTTTTCTAAGTTTCTTAGATTAATTAAAGACTTTTAAAAATGTAAACCAGTATATTGAATCTGGGTAATGATTTAGAGGAATTCCTTACTATTGGTTGCCCAAATGGATTTAGTTTTAAATTTAACCCGAAATATCAATGTCGTTTAGTTAAGAAATTTTTATTATTTTTAGGAAAGAAAAGGGAGCGTAGTTTTTTTGAAAATAATCTAACAACAATCAAGTCCTTTTCCTTTTCGAAGGACTTTTTAAAACTATTAAAAAACAATATAGAAAATGGATTAACACGCGATAGGTTCCGTACGACTGACACAGCGTTTGTTCGTCAGCGGTGTTTGGGTTTTACAGATCTTATCTACTTCATGTTGGGCCTGGGTAAATCGAGTGTTCAGCAAGAACTTGATAATTTTTTTTCCGACAAATCGGTCAGCTATTCCAAAGGAGCATTCAGTCAGCAACGATCCAAACTAAACCCGAAGGTGTTTACATGGCTCAATGAACAACAATGTTCTTTTTATTATAATAAAGCTAGCCATATCCGTAAATGGAAAGGTTTTCGGCTTATAGGTATCGACGGCAGTACTTTGCAGCTTCCTTACAGCAAAGAGTTGGCAAAAGGTTTTGGCCATTTCGAAACCCGGACTGAAAACGGGAGAAAAGTAGTGTTGGCCCGTGTTTCCCAAGCCTACGATGTACTCAACCAAATCAGATGCCAAGATCAAACATTACAGGACAAGTGAACTTGCTCTGTGTGAAAGTCATCTTCCCTGTCTAGGGCAGGGCGACCTGCTTATAATGGATAGGGCTTATGCGGCCTTTTGGCTCATGTCCTCATTGGTTCAGCAACAGAAATCCTTTGTCATCAGGGTAAAGGCAAACAGATGGAAACATGCAAAGGCATTTTTAGCATCTACCCAAAAACAGTAGATCATAGAGGTGTCCCCTTCCAAAGAGGCCTTAAACAGGTGTAGGGAAAGGAATATTCCTACTGAGGCACTCAAGTTAAGGCTGGTACGGGTACCGATTGCATCAGGAGAAGACCATATATTGATAACCAACCTAGTTGACCATAAGAAGTACCCTGTCAAGGAAATACGTGAGCTTTACAGGAAAAGATGGCCTGTTGAAGAGTCTTTCAAGCTACTCAAAACTAGGGCGGAACTTGAAAACCTGAGCGGAAAGACGGCCAGGGCCGTTCTCCAGGATTTTAATAGAATCATTCTCAGGGCCAACTTGAGCAACATCCTCAGTAAAACACTTACCAAAAAAGGGATTGACTACTGTAATAAAAAACGGAAAAAACACTTATCAGATCAACAGAACCCAGGCGTATCGTAAAACCAAATCTATAATTGATCAACTCAAACAAGGAATGGACAAAATCATTGGAAAAATATCTGATTATGCTTTCAAACTGTTGCTTCAACTTGAAATAGTACGGCCCAACAGGTCAGTTCCTAGAATAAAAAGGTATAGTGCCAGACCCAGTAATTTTATAACTTATAAACCTTAACTAAACGACATTGCCCGAAATATGCAATAGACAATCTATTAGGTGCTGAAATCGCTTCAAAATACCCAATCGTTGCTGTTTTCAATTTCACCATAGCGGTGCTATGCTAAAATCTACAAACAGCCTGATTTTCTTGCGATTGCAACACTTCCCGTAAACACGGGACAGGCTTCACCCCTATCCATTGTCAGGGCGGAGAAATCCTATTACATAATCCGAGTTTAAAATGGTTATAATATTGAATTTACTTACAATTATTCGATAAATTCATGTTTTAGTTATTTTCTCAATTGCCTAAATAAACAGTTGTGAAGATTAATCCATATAGATTTGAACTCCTTATGCCCAAGTATTTAATTGCGTTTGTAATAAGTGTCTTTTTCGTAAACTTTATATTAATAAAACCTGCTAATGTCTTTGCAATGACTGGGCAGGCATCAGTCAGCCCCAATGACTTTGATGGTACAGATACAGAGCGAATTTCACAAGCCATTCAAAAAGCCAAAAACACTTCGAATTTGGTACGTATACCAAGGGTTAATGCCAACGGTACCAACATTTGGATGATCGATAGTGCCATTTTATTGCCAAGCAATCTCACTTTGGTTTTGGACAATTGTACCCTTCAACTTTCTGATACCAGCAGGGACAATATGTTTAGATCTGATAATGTAGGATTAGGCATAACTGATCCTGGCTGGAATGAAAATATAAGCATTTATGGGGTTGGGAAAGCAATTCTGAAAGGAGCTAATAATCCACGGGCAACAGGGGATGGAGCGAGAATGCTTACTTTGAACCCAAAGCTTGAACAAGAAAAAGGAAATTGGAGAGTAAGTTACGGAACTGATGCCGGAAAACCGAACCGAAAGCAAAAAGGCGACTGGCGAAACATTATGATGCTAATTGGCTATGTAAAGCACTTTACTATTAAAAATGTAAGGTTTGAAAACACCCATGGCTGGACCATAAGTTTTGAACGCACTATAGGTGCCGAACTATCTGACCTAACCATTTTCAATGAGGAATTTGTAAGGGTCAATGGAGAACAGCATATGGTCTCTAACAAAGATGGGATCAATTTAAGGCAAGGCTGTAAGAATTTTAGAATTGACAATATTTCCGGAATTACCGGAGATGATTTTATAGCACTATCCAATCTCGATACAGCCCCTGAGCTTATTAAAAAAAGTGGCGACATTACCGATAGTATGGTTACTGCCAGTAGGTGGTATGGACCAGAAGATGATATAGAACAGGTAGTGATAACCAATATTTCCTGTGAAAACAGGTATCGGGCCATTGCAATCAGGGCCAGTGATCAGGCCGGAATTCACCATGTTTATATCAATGGAGTGATTTTTAAAGCCAACGAGGGTCGACATGACGCCATCCTTATTGGAGGCAAGGGATATGGTGAAGAATCCTTACCGGGTAAAATCAATAATATACATGCCATGAATATTATAGGGAATGGTCAATCTTTAGTAAGGATTCAGGCACAAGTAGCAGATTGTCATTTTATGAATGGAATGTACTCAGGGGAAAATACTTCTGCTACGCTGTATGAAATCGACTCTTTATCTACCTCCAATGTCACACAAAATACTTGGATCAAAGTGAAATAAGGAGTTTTATCCCTTTAATTCTTAAACTTTAATTTCTATAATTAGAAATAACATCTTAGCTTTAGAATAAAATGGTGGAAAAAGAAGGATTTTGTTTTAACAGATAAGGATAATTCTTTATTCTTAATAGGTTATGGTAACGTAAACTCTTCGGGTTTTTACCATTTCTTTTTCAATAAAAAGATTTCTATCACAAAAAATATAAAAAATGACCGGAGTTAAAAGTTCTAGACCCTTTATAGTATTATTGTGCTTTGCCTTGCTTTTTACCGGTAAGGTATTTTCCCAGAATGGAGCCAATCCTTCATTATTGGAGATAAACCCTCCAAATGGGCCAACGGATGATATGGTAAAAGCCATTGTAGGTGTTCGTCTCATCGATGGTTTGGGTGGTCCTGCCACTGAAAATGTGACGGTTTTGGTCAAAGGAAACAGAATTGTTGAAATCGGATCAAAAAATCGGGTGAGCATTCCTGAAGGTGCAGAAGTTACAGAAGGAAAAGGGATGAGCCTATTGCCGGGGTTAATTGACGCTCACTTCCACAGTGCCAATAATAATAAATCCCTAAGCAGGCTTTTAAAATATGGAGTCACCACCATGAGAGATCCGGGGCATCCCATCAGGTTTTATCAGGCGCAGCATTTTGCTACCGGCGAAATGCCTAGGGTTTATGTGACCGGTGCACACCTCGATGGCTACCCTGGGGTATATGTTCAACAAGCCACTCTGGTAAAAGATGCAGATCATATCCGATCACAAATTGGGGAGTATGTAGAAAATGGAGCTTCGGGAATCAAAATTTATTTTAGACTTCCATTGAAGTATATTGGAACAGTGATTAAAACAGCAGACTTTCACAAGATACCTGTTGTGGCACACCTGGAATTGGTTGATGCCGATGATGCAATTAGGGCCGGTTTAAAAGGAATTGAACATGTTACCTCTTTTGGTACTTCTATTGCTGATCCTAAAGATGCAGAAGAATTCAGGAAATCTGTTCAGGAGGACAGTAATAATAGAAGAGCAGGTAGGTATCAGTTGTGGTCAAAAATAGATTTGTCTTCAGACAGGGTGAAGGAAGTCCTTGCTTTGGCTGCCAAAAATAATGTTGTTTTGTCCCCTACCATTGCCACATTTGAAAAGCAATTTGGAGATGATGGCGTGAAAGAATATGAGGCGAAAGGGTTTAAAAACATGCTTGATTTTGTTGGCATGGCGCATAAGGCAGGGGTAAAAATTGTTACAGGTTCTCACAATACCGGAAGATACGTAAAACCGGGGCTTGCTTATCAAAGAGAAATGGAATTGCTTGTGCAAGCAGGAATGAGTCCCATGGAAGTGATCTCTGGCAGTACGATTATCAATGCAGAATATTTCCGTACGCAAGAAAGATTGGGAAGCATTGAGAAAGGGAAGTTGGCCGATTTAATTCTGGTGGAGGGGGATCCTTCTGAGGATATTAAGTCCATGTATGCTATCAATAGGGTGATGCTAAATGGCGCATGGGTAAAAAACAGTGGGACGATTGACTAATCGCTAGAAAATCAATTGAATTTCTCTTTATTGCTAAGTCCTCCACTTTATTGTTTTTAAGTGGGGGACTTAATTTTTATTTCTTCTTCTTTTATCCCACCAAACATAAAGTATAAAACTTACCAAACTCACAGCCCCTAACCAAATTAATCCGGTTTTCATATCCTCTCTGTTTTCTCCCAAGATAGCGATAGCTGCTGTTAAGGGCAATATGCCTAACATGGTGGAGCCGATAAATCTCCAATAACCCATGCGTAGCATACCGGCTATTATACTGATGGCATCATTGGAGAGGAAAGGGGATAACCTGGTAACAATAACAGCCCAAAATCCATAATCCTCCAAAAAGCCGGTAATTTTCTTATCGGTTTTTTCTCCGAGCAAACGGTCAATAACCGGTGTACCGAAATTCACACCAACACCATAGCCTATGGTTGAGGCTGTGAAGATAGCAATAAAAATAATTCCTGATCCTAGCCATGGCCCGTAGGCCAAAATGGTGACCACCATCAATAAGAAAGAAGGAATGATAAACATAAACATTTGGACCACCATTGCCGCAACAATTATTAATGGACCCCAAAACTCAAACTGGTTTACCCAATTTGATATTCTTTGTTCATCATTGCTTCCCAAAACCTCCCACGCTTCGTTGAAAAATTGATGGACGGATGAATTGAAGAAATACAAGCTGATCAAGCTTCCTAAAAATAAAATTGAAAAGATATAAGGCCATTTAGATGTTTTTCTTTTTGACATTTGCAAATTATTTGAATCAACCATTGAAAAATTTAATAGGTTGTTCACTAAAATAATGCCGAACTGAAACAGTTAGCATTAAAATTTCAAAACAGGGAATATTTATCACTAGGACCGATAAAAAGGTCAATAATCCACCTCTATATTGAATTTTGATAACAAACCGGGCAATCCGGAAAGGGAGAATTTCGCTTTTTTGATCTTGTTGTTTGCCGGATCAAGGTTGTAGTTAATAGCTGTTCTAAAATCAGCTTTTTCTAAAATGCTGTTATAAAAGGTGGCATGTAATAGGTCACAGCTATCAAAAATAGCAAAAGTAAGGTCGGCATTAGAAAAGTCAACATCCTTCAATGAGCAGTGGTCAAACTTTGTTTTCTTTAAGTTTTTGGCTTGAAAAATGGAGTAATCGAGAGTGCAACCGGTGAAAGAGGCAGCAAACAAAAAGTCATCACATTTGCTGAAATCTATTCCCATTATTTTACAATGTTGAAATGTCACGCTTTTAAAAGCAGCATCTACAATATTGGTCATGGAAAAGTTACAATTGGTAAATTGGCAATCCATAAACTCTATTCTATACAGGTCACTATTAGAGAAATTACAATTGGAGAAGTGACATTTTTCGTAGGCTTCACCGGCCATTCGGTTTTCTGAATAATCGATTTGATCAAAGGTAGTTTTGTGAAATGATTCACTTGCCATAGCTTATAAGAGTTGATGAAGGTTAAGGGGAAGTCTGACTTACTTTGGCGAATTTAAGTCAATGTGGGCATTAAAAAAATATCATTGCTTTTAATCGTGCATATTTTCACCTGTTCCATAGAAAGAAATACCCAGATTAGATTAGGGGCAGCAGTCTCACCTTGAGGGTGATTCTCATGGCTTTCAAATTCCCCCCAAAGCCCTAAAAGGACGGTTTTTTCATAAGTTTAAGTAGCACTCAGGTTTTTACGTAGTATCACTTCAAAATCAGCCTCATCTTTGTTGTTTGAGATTTTCTTGCGATTGCAAAACTCCCTGAGAAGGCTCAGGAAATCCTATGATGTAATAGGAGCTACAATAGTAGTTAATAATTTTGTCTGACTTAGAGAAACAAAAAATCCCCAAGGAATAATTGTCTTGGGGATTTGATAAGCAATTCGCTCAGTTTTGGGTGGAGTTTTTTTACTCTTCCCAGCCCCCACCTAATGCTCGGTAAAGGCTCACAATACTTTGTAATTGTTGAACTTTTAATTCTATATAATCTAGTTCAGAGGCCAAAGAATTGGATTGACTATTGATTACATCTAAATAATCTGCATAACCAACTTTAAACATGGTACTGGCATTGTCCACAGATCTTCTCTGCACGAGTACCTCATCTGTTTTGAGGGTTAACTCTTCTTTTAAAGTTTGGTACTCATTGACCAGACCTAACACTTCCAAATAACCACCCAAAACTGTTTGTTCATAATCATACAAGGCTACCTTTTGTTTGGCTTTGGCTGTTTCGTAAGCTGCCTTGATCCTGCTTCTGTTAAATACAGGAGCAACCAAGCCACCCCCTATTTGGTAGATTGTTGAAGCAGGGTTTAGAAATAGTTTGCTAAAATCAAAGGCATTGAATCCTGCCATCCCATAAAGGTTGAATGTTGGAAAAAAGGCAGTACGCGCGATACCCACTTCCAGGTTATTGGCCTGCAAGGTTTGTTCTGCAGCTCTAACATCAGGTCGTTTGGTTAATAGGGTAGAAGGTAGGCCTATTTCCAACACCGGAGGTAAAACATTGACTTCAGACAGTGATTCTCTTTGAATATTCGCAGGATAAGTTCCTATAAGGTAGGAAAGGTTTAACTCTGCTTGCTTCAATTCTCTACGTTTTCTTACAAGGATGCCTTTAGAATTCAACATCAATGCTTCAAACTGATCTATAGACAATTGACTTTCTTTACCGGCATTTTTTAAACTTTTTCCAAGTTCAAAAGCTTGTTCTTGAAAGGAAATATTGGACAATAAGGTTTCGATTTCTTCATCCAAGCCGATAATATTGTAATAGTTTTTAGCTATTTCTGCAATCAACCAGGTACGAGCAAGGTTACCCATTTCTACGGAGGACATGTATTCAGATAATGCCTGTTTTTTCCGCATATTTAGTTTACCCCAAATGTCCAACTCCCAATTGAACTCAGCACCAACCATAAAGTCGGTATATGGCTTGGGAATTCTTTTATCTTCGGGGACGGTAGAGGAAAGGTTGGTATCATCATTTCCTACACCATCCATGGTATAATCACCGAACTTTCTGACACTGCTTCCGGCGGTTAGATTGAGTTCTGGCAATTGCCCCATTTTGGCTCGGGTCATTGCTGCGCGCGCAATCCTTATATTCGCCAGGGTTTTTGCAACTTCCTGATTGTTTTCAAGTCCTTTTTCAATCAAACGATTTAGATGCTCATCAGCAAAAAAGGATCGCCATTGCACCATGGCTAAATTGGTACTGTCCCCTACAAGTTGGGTGCCCTGATAACTTGATGGTGGCACCTTGATATTCTCCAAAGAGGCTTTTTCTACCTTGCAAGAAGATAAGCTACTTAGTACCAAGAGGATTAATACGATATATTGGTATGAATTTCTGTTCATGATTTTGTTCAGTTTTAGAAACGATGGCAGGAATTAATCCGGCCATCGTCCCTTCCTTAGGATGTCTTAAGATCAGTAGAGTTGATCACCTTTTCGGCAACAGGGGCTTTATCCGGCTTATTATTTAGATATGCCGAAAGGGATTCAAAAGCCACATACAAACCAGGAATTAAAATAATCCCTACAAAAGTACCAATGAACATACCACCTGCAGCTGCTGTACCAATGGTTCGGTTACCAATTGCTCCGGCTCCACTGGCCAAAGCCAGAGGAATTAGACCACTAATAAAGGCAAAAGAAGTCATTAAAATAGGGCGTAACCTCTCTACTGCGGCATGTACTCCGGATTCCAGAATACCCATTCCTTTTTCTCTTGATTGTACCGCAATCTCAATGATTAGAATGGCATTTTTACCCAACAACCCTATCAACATGACCAAGGATACCTGTGCATAGATATTGTTTTCCAATCCGGTAATTTGTAACAATAAGAAGGAACCGAATATACCTGCCGGTAGGGATAAAATTACCGGAAGCGGAAGTAAATAGCTCTCATACTGGGCTGAAAGTAATAGGTAAACAAAAACCAAACAGATAAGAAAGATATACACCGCCTGATTACCTGAGGCGATTTGTTCTCTGGTAATACCTGACCAATCTATATTGAAGCCCCTAGGTAGGGTTGCTACAGCAGTTTCTTCGACCGCTCTGATGGCGTCACCACTTGAATAGCCAGGGGCGGCATCTCCATTAATCATGGCTGAGATAAACATATTGTACCTTGTCAATTGTTCCGGTCCATATATTCTTTCCAAATTGACAAAATTGGAATAAGGAACCATCTCCCCTTGATTGTTCTTGGTGTACATTTTCAAGAGTGACTCAGGGTTTGTTCTGAACTCAGGAGAGGCCTGAAGCATCACCTTATACATTTGTCCAAATTGGATGAAATTGGAACTGTAATAACTACCAATAAAGCTCTGTAGGGTAGCCATGGATTCTCTAATGTCTACACCAAGTTTGGCAGCCTTATCATGATCTACCCTTAAAATATACTGAGGGAAAGAAGGGTCAAAGTTGGTAAATACCTCTTGAATCTCAGGCCTGGCCCTCACTTCGTTTAGAAAATCCTCAACTGTGGAAGCAGTAAATGCTAAATCTCCACCGGTTCTGTCTTGCATTTGTAATTCAAACCCTGAAGCATTACCAAAACCCGGAACAGGAGGCGGAGCAAAAAACTGTATAGCTGCCCCTGTAATGTGAGCGGTTCTTTCTTGGTATTTTTCAATTAGCTGATTGACATCTTCCTCCCGGTTTTCCCAAGCCACAAGGTTAATCATCCCCATACCGTAAGAAGCACCTGCCGTTTCTGTTAATAAGCTATATCCTGCAAGGGTTGAAATAGTCTCTACTTCATCAAACGGTAAAATAGAAGCTTGCACATCATCCATTATTTGCTGTGTCCTATCCATGGTGGAACCCGGAGGAGTGGTCACATTGACATAGATCATCCCCTGATCTTCATTTGGGATAAAGCCTGATGGTAAGATTTGTGTCATTCCATAGGTCAGGAAGAAGAACAAAAGTAAAAGCCCAAAAGTAATGGTTTTTCTTCCTGCAGTTTTACCAATTAGACCGGCATATTTACCAGAGAATGCATCGTATTTTTCATTGAATTTTACAAAGAACCTGCTAATGAGGTTTTTCTTGCCTTCATGATGAACAGGCTTAAGTAAAATACTACACAAGGCCGGGGATAAGGTAAGTGCATTGATACCTGAGATTACGATGGCGATGGCCAGGGTTAAGGAAAATTGTCTATAGAAAATACCTACCGGACCGGAAAGGAAACTTACCGGGACAAACACTGCGGACATTACCAGTGTAATGGCAATAATAGCCCCACCAATTTCCTTCATTGCGGCAAATGTGGCATCTTGGGCATTCATTCCATCCTGATGCATTTTAACGTGCACCGCTTCCACCACCACAATGGCATTATCCACCACTATACCAATTGCCAATACCATTGCGAATAGGGTAAGCATGTTGATGGAAAAGCCAAATAGACTCATGAAAAAGAAGGTACCGACAAGAGATACAGGTACCGCAATGGCGGGTATAAGTGTAGATCTCCAATCTTGTAAGAAGATAAAAACCACAAAAGATACCAGCAAGAAGGCTTCAATTAATGTTTTAACCACTTCAGATATGGAAGCATCCAAGAATCGAGATACATCATAGGAAATATTATAAGACATGCCCGGAGGAAAAGAAGATTCCTCAAGTTCTGCCATTTTATCTTTGATGTTTTGAATTACCTCTCTGGCATTGGAACCCGGTCTTTGCTTGATCATAATGGATGCAGAAGGTTGTCCATCTGTCATGGATACCATATTGTAATCTTCAGAATCAAACTCCACTTCAGCAACATCTCGAATTTTTAACAAAGATCCATCAGGAAGTGCTTTTAGTGTTATATTTTCGTAATCCTCTTGACGATTAAATTTACCGGTATATTTCAATACATACTGTAAAGCCTGGGGATCCCTATCAGAGCTAATCCCTGATTTTCCCGGTGCTGCTTCTACGTTTTGACTTTGTATGGCGTCGCTGATATCCTGTGGGGTTAAGTTGTAAGCAACCATTCTATCCGGGTTTAGCCAAATTCTCATGGCATAATCCCTGTTACCCATAATTTCAGCCCTACCTACACCATCAATCCGCTTTAATTCTGAAAGGATATTAATGTCTGCAAAATTATAAACAAACTTTTCATCCTGAGTGGTGTCTGAGGTAATAAGGTTGAGGTAAAGCAACATAGAGTTTACTTCTTTCTCGGTCATTACACCTGCACGAATAACTTCTTCAGGAAGTTCATCTACCACTGTGGCCACTCTGTTTTGAACGTTTACAGCTGCCTGGTCAGGATCTGTACCTACATTAAAAAACACAGTGATGACAGAAACACCATCATTGGTGTTTACTGAAGACATATACGTCATTCCCGGCACCCCATTAATGGCTCTTTCGAGTGGGGTGGTAACAGCTTTGGTAACCACTTCCGCATTTGCACCTCGATATTGTGAGGTTACAGTAACGGAGGGAGGAACAATTTCCGGGAATTGTGTAACTGGTAATCCCAGCAGGGCTAATAATCCTAGCAAAGTGATCAAAATTGAGATCACCGTAGAAAGGATAGGCCTTTTTATAAATAAATCAAACATGTGAAAATATTTTTAACCTTTACAGGTTGATGTCCAAGGATTTGTAAATTTCTTCTTCTCCAACAGGATTTGTTTTGACGGTTGCATCATCTTTCAATAACTGTATACCTTCTAGAACAACTTTGTCATTGGGGCTGAAGTCTTGAGCGATATAAAATAACCCATGCCTTCCCAGGGGACGGAAACTACGGACATTGACTTTATTTTCACTGTCTACCAAATATACATAGTTGTATTCTTGAATCTCAAAAGTAGATTTTTGGGGTATAAGGTAAACATCATTAAGCATACTTTTCATTTGTACTTTACCACTAGCACCATGCTTGATCAGTTGATCAGGGTTTGGAAATCTTACCCTTAAGGCAATGGAACCTGTACCTTGTTCAAAATCTGCTTCCATGGTTTCTAGTTTTCCTTTATAAGGATAAACCACACCATCAGACATAATCAAAGAAATTTCTTCCTGTTCTTTTTGCAAGGTTTCTGTAACCTGCTGATTCATTTCCTCATCATCTGACTCCTTGTCTAATTCACCTCTCATGAACTCAAGGTATTCATTCTCTGTGATTCTGTAATAAGCGAAAATTTCACTAATATCTGTGATGTTGGTCAATAAGTCACCACTTTTTACAAGGCTACCGGTCTTATAGGGGATTCTATCAACAATCCCGTCAAACGGAGCCTTAACAGTAGTATAAGACAAGCCAACTTGAGCATTTTTTAGCATAGATTGTGCTTCCAAAATCGCTGATTGAGCCATCTCTTTTTTGGACTGGGCCAACTCTAACTCAGATTGGGAATAGATTTTTTTGTCTACAAGCACTTTAAGCCTTTCCACTTCCAGGCTGGCAGATTTTTCTTCTGCTTTGGCTTGCATCAATTTGGCTTGAGCGGAATTTACCAATTCATTGTATTCTGCTGAGGACAACTGAAACAATGGTTGGCCCTTTTTTACGCTTTGCCCTTCATCTACATAAATGTTTTCAACAAATCCTTCCACCTTAGATCTAACTTCAACAAACTGGATGGCCTGAAGGTCGCAAACATAGGTTTGGGGCACTTCGATGCTTTTGGGAGACAAAGTAAAGACCGGAACTTCCAATACTTCAGCATTCTTTTTGCCTTTTCCGTTTCCCTCACTACATGACACGGATGTGAAAGCAATCCCTGCCAAATAAAGCAATGTGATGATTGTTCGGTATTCCAAAAAGGAAGACCTGAACCATTGGTTTGTGTTTAACATTTCTTTTAAATAAAGTTAAAATTACAATAAATTGATACTAAGATTTTATGGTAAGACAGCCTTAGCAATGCTTATAAGACCTATTTACCGGATTATTAAGGGGTGTATGCTGACAATTACCCATACATTTTTGCTTTTAAAACTAAAATATACAGTTTGAACTTAACTCAAGGTGCATTTTTACAAATCACCAAAGAGATGATTCGTTTCAGTTGCCTGAGTGAAGTCGATGTACAGATTTTTTTGGGAATATTTAATGAAGTTATTATCAGGCTTTTGAAATCATTTGCCTTCAAATAAAAAGTGGGTAATAAAGCGTTTTTTTGGGGAGAGTAATTGGTGAATGCTCTGGTCAAAGAGGTTGGGAAATCCAAATAATCATAATCCAACATTCCAATTTCAAAGTCTGGCGAGGGGAAATTGTACATGGCCTTTTCTCCTTCTGCAACAGAAAGACTAATTAAAAAGATAGCCAATAAATTGGTCAATACCACTCTAGTCAAAAATGCCCCTATTTTATATTTGCCAAAATTCACAGCACAAAAATAGAAAAAAAATATTGAATAGACTGACCGCTTACAAAAGCAAACTAGGCCTTAATACAATTAAAACCCATGTTTTAAGATTTATTAAACAATAATTTTAAATTTTCTAATGCCCAATAAATTCAGAATTAGTTTAGAAAAAACGTACATTCTGAGCACTGTCAATTCGTAAGACTTTTCGAGAAAAACAAACTTTTCCCACGCTTACTATTCCTAGCCAAGCCTACTAAAATACCCTAAATTTTCAGCTACCTAACCAGATGTAAATTAAGATAGTAATGACACATAGGCCCAAGGACACTGGCTTGGCATATTTCCAAGGCTTCATTTCTAATACCGGAGTTTTTTTGACAAAAGTGTTGGGCTTTCCGGGAAAGTAATGGCTGACAGCATACATGACCAAAAGATTAATGATAAATTCTATGGCCCAAATATGAATAAAATGAATCCCTGAATCAAATATAAAAGTGGTCAACAAATAAAAAGACAAACCTGTGAATAAGCCAACCTTGGCGCCATTAGCAGTGATTTTTGGTATAAAAAAACCGGCAATTAAAATGGAGGCAATAGGAATAAAAAAGATGCCATTCAATTGTTGCATCAGTTGATAAAGCCCTTCAGGAGCATTCCCCACAAGTGGGGCAATTAAGATGGCAAATACCGCCAAGGTAAGGGAGCTTAAACGACCTACATAGACTAATTTTTTGTCACTAGATTTTTTGTCTATAATCTTTTTGTAAATGTCAAGGCTAAATATAGTCGCAGCAGAATTTAAAACACTATTAAAGGTACTTAATATTGCTCCCAGCACTACCGCAGCGAAAAACCCTAGCAAACCAAGCGGCATCACACGTGTTAATAAAACAGGATAGATAAAGTCCTGATTGTCATAATATTGGTCACTATAATAATAGTAGGCGATTATTCCCGGGATTACAATAATCAATGGAATGAAAATTTTCATCATTCCGGTAAACAATAAGCCTTTTTGGGCTTCTGCCATGTTTTTAGCACCAAAGGCACGCTGAATAATGGTTTGATTCATCCCCCAGAAATACAATTGGTTGATCATAAGTCCTGTGAAAATGGTGCTGAATGGAAGGACTGAATCTTCTTTTCCGATGACATTAAATTTCTCAGGAGCGTACGCATATACTTTGGACATACCTGTGATAATATTGCCATCCCCTATATCCCAGAGTGCAAAGATTGGAACCAACAGTCCACCAATCAATAGGCCAATGGCATTGATGGAATCTGATAAAGCCACAGCTTTTAGGCCCCCAAAAATGGCATATATGGAACCAATGACCCCAATGGTTACGACAGTAATCCAAATCCCTTCAGATTGACTTACATTAAACACCTCAGAAACATTAAATATGCTCTCCAAATTAATGGCTCCTGTATACAATACTATGGGGAGCAAGGTGACGACAAAGGACACCATCAATAAAAAAGCGACAATGGTTTTTGTGGTTCCGTCATACCTTTGTTCAAGGTATTGAGGGATGGTGGTCAAGCCCATTTTCAGGTAAATGGGTAAAAAGTACAAGGCTGCAATAACCAATGCTATGGCACTGGTAACTTCCCAGGCGATGATAATCATCCCATTTTTATAGGCAGATCCATTAAGTCCGATCAGGTGCTCCGTAGAGATATTGGTCAATATCATGGAGCCTGCAATTACTCCTCCCGTTAGGGATCTACCTCCTAGGAAATAGCCATCTCTTGAGCTGATGTCATCTTTCCTTAATTTGTACCATGAAAAAATTGCAACAAATAATGTAAATCCTAAAAAGGTTAAAGCAGTGAGCATAGTATAAAGTTAAATTGCTGCCCGGTTTTTTACGGACAGCAATCAAGGTTGGGTTTATTAGCTAGTAGTGTTTAAAACTTTAAGGTCGCAGGAAGATACTTTGCTACCAAATCTTCATAATAGGGCCGCAAAGCTTTTGCATCCGGTGGTACAGGGACTTTAGAATACAAGTCATAGGGATTGAATTTATCCACCCACTTAAACATTTCCCTGTCATGATCATTCATCAAATGATCATACGCATTCTCCCTGTGTTGGGCATAAAAAGAATGGTACCTAATCATGTATAAGGCCGGTTCCGGAAGGTGATCTTTCATCATTTGGTATAAATACTCATCGTGACCCCAAGACATATTGACATTGTCTAGCCCGGTGTTTTTTTCGTAAATACCATATTTGGTATTGTACCTTCCGTCATTGCTGTCTGGGTTTGCTTCGAAAAATTCAGGGTAAACAATTTTGTCTGAATGTTGACAACCTACTGGGAATGTATCTCCTACAACTGCCCACTGTGGTTCTCCAAACAAGCAGAGTATTTTTCCAAAATCATGAATAAATCCGGTTAGCACAAACCAATCAGGATGTCCATCTGCTCGTATGGCTTCCGATGTTTGGAGCAAGTGTTGCAGTTGATCCAAACTTGTGTCCGGATCAGAATCATCCACCAAGGTGTTGAGGTAATCAATGGCCTCCCAAAATGGCATTTCTTTTTTATCGAAATTGAGAAATTCCGCCTGTTTTTCCTTTACAAAATCGACTGTTTGGTATAGGTGATTGAGGCGATAAAATTCCTTGACCGTATCTACCCTTTCGGAGTCATGGTAATTGCGGTAATCAGATTTTTCCTTGGATTCTTCGGCTTTAGGCTTTGGATACCTTACTTTTAAATCAGCCTCCCAGTCTTCTATATTGTCAAGGGGATTATTTTCTTTACTTGTTAATTCCTGTCCCATGAATTAGAGGTTTATTATCAATGCGTTAAATTTATAAAAAACAAATGAATGTTTGTTCTAAAATCAAATTTTCAAGCTAAAAATTATTAAAATTTAGCAAGTATATAGGTTCATTCGTAAAGTAAGCGCTTAGTTCCGCTTTACTTTATTAAAATAAACATTTGAAAGCTCAGGTCAACAGGCATAATAGCCCTCTCAATCAGTGCAGACCATGATTGCACTGGGCGTTAAAAGAAATAATCTCCATTTACAATGCTGAGCTGTTGCTTATTTTAGCAGCAATGCTTCTTTTATCATTTTAAGGGTATTGGTATTGGTTTCACTGTCACACTTTATTTCCAGTAATTTGGGATTTAGGGATTTGTCAAAAAATGTTTGCAGTCCGGATTGAAGCCCATCCATACTTTTTACAAGCTGGTATTGGAAGTTAAATTCATCCGCCAAATTTTTACCATCCAGTTTTTGTTTGGTTTCAAAATATTCATCCAATTCGGGCAATTTAGAAGGTCCATCGATCATTCGGAAGATCCCACCTCCCTGGTTATTAAAAAGAATGACCCGTAGGTTAGGCAAATTGTATTGGTGCCAAAATGCATTTCTGTCATAAAAGAAAGCCATGTCTCCGGTAAGTAGCACCACCGGCTCTTTAGTAGTAAATGTGCATCCTACAGCCGTACTATTTGATCCATCAATTCCACTTGTCCCCCTATTGCAAATAATTTCAAGATCATCTCCACCTAGACCTAAAAAGTTTACATTTCTAATGGCCATGCTATTGGCGATATGTAGCTTTACATAAGCCGGTAGCGCTTTTAGTATTTTCTCTAATGCATTCAACTCCCCAAATGGGGCCCGGTCAAGTAAGGTCGGTAATTTTGTTTTGACAACTTCGTTTTTTTTCAGCCATTCATTTTCAAAAGAAGCCTCCAACTTGTTGGCTTCTTTTTGAAAGAATTCCAAAAATGTTTTCGGCTTTAGCCTAATGATTTGATTCAAATTTTGATAAGTATCAGGAACCTGATCATGTTGTTGAATGTGCCAGTGGGCAATTTTCTGTTTTCTTAAAAACAATTTTAAGGCCTTTGAAACAATGGATTTTCCAAAGCTTATAATGAGCTCCGGAACCATTTGTTCTGATTGATTGAGTAATAGTAAGTCATGGTGTTTGATTGTAGCCTCCTGAGCCATATTGCTGATGGCATCAGTAACTACCACAGCTTGGTGGTTCTCAGCAATAGACTTTAGTAAATTTTTAATCTCACAGTCAGGACGCTGTTGGCCCGGGATGATCAATACTTTTTGAATCTTTTTTAGTTCTGAGTTTAATTGAACTACACTTTCTTCTCTGAGTTGGGAGTTAGATAGGTGCAGATCTAAATCGACTTCAAGGTCGGTAAGCTCGAAAGGGTATGCTTCATTTGCTTGTGGATAAAAAGGCTCTCTTAAAGGAATATTGATATGAACCGGCCCCATAGGGAAATCCTCTGCTTGAATAAGGGCTTCTTTTACTATCCTTTTGGCATGCCATAATTTGTCCGGGTGAGATACTTCATCCGGGAAGGTATAGCTGTTTTTGATATGATGTCCATAGATGTTTTCCTGCCGAATGGTCTGCCCATCCCATTGTTCTATCCATTCCGCCGGTCTATCCGCAGTCAGCACCAATAGGGGGATTTGCTGGTAATAAGCCTCTGCAATGGCCGGTCCGTAATTCAATGCGGCTGAGCCACTGGTACAGATTAAGACTACGGGCTTGTTTCTCTGTTGGGCCATGCCCATCGCAATGAATGCGGCAGAACGTTCATCGGGAATAATTCTGCAATGGATATCTGGATGTCTAATAAAAGCCAAGGAAACTGGAGCACAGCGTGAACCCGGAGATAGGATCGCTTCAGTAACACCCTTATTGGCGCAGATAGAAGCTAGGTAGGTAAGGTGCGGAAGTATCAAAATTATTTTATGGTTTGTATAAACTGGCCTATTATATTACATTTCATTTCTGTCTCTTCCCATTCTTTTTCCGGTACTGAGTCTTCGGTTATTCCCGCTCCGGCATATAGCCATGTTTTTTTATTGGCCAATTTGGCGCATCTGAGATTGACATACAAAGTAGTTTCTTCATCCATATTTACAGGCCCGATAAATCCGGAGAAATAAGCACGATCAAATGATTCTTCCGATTCTAAAAACTCAAGTGCCTGGTTTTTAGGCATGCCGCAGATGGCTGAGGTTGGATGCAATAAGTCAAGCATCACACTTCCAAGTTGGGGAAAATTTGTCGCTTTCATGTCTACCAAAAATTCAGATTTGAGGTGCAGTAGCCCTCCCGCTACGGTGGTTTTCGGGCCAATTTCTTTGTATTCCCTTAATCGAATCTTTTTAAAGCAGTCTACAATGTACCGACTGACCAAAGCCTGTTCTTCTATCTCCTTTTGGGTCCAGGCTGCATTCTTTAACGGGTTTTCCCCTTTTGCTTTCTGCGTACCGGCCAAAGCCATAGTGAAGAATTCATCCCCCTTGGTTCTAATCAAAGTTTCAGGACTGGCACCGATATACAGCCCCGTTTTTTCACTATAAAAACAATTGATAAAGGCATTGGGATAAGCTTCGCAAAGGGAAAGAAAAACCGAAGCCAGGTCGAAATTGGCAGGCAGATCAATGCATTTGATCTTGGCCGGAACTACCTTATATAGATTCCCTGACTTAATGGCAGCAATTGCTTTTTCAACCGTACCTAAAAATGCCTTTTTGGAGGTGGAGGAGGTATTGGCCTTGCTTGGCGTATTGCTGATAAATTTTCTTATTTCAGAGGCGAGTATTCTAGTATCGGTATGTTCAAATTCTGAAATAATATTACGTTGTTCTTCATTTCGATTTTTACCATCCAGATGGATGGCATTATAACTTCCTGCCTTGATATAAATAGGTGCGTGAACCGCTGAGGTTTGGAAGGGATGAACCATAAAACCCGGAGGAAGATCATCCAAGTCTTTTAGGTTTTCTTCGACCCCTTTTTGGTCATCATCTATAATGATTTCAATTTTAGATGTAGTAGGTTTTCTCCAAACTGCTATGGCAGCATTTTTTCTTAAAGCATTAATAAAAAGGGAAGAAATAAGATGTTCCTTTGATGTGCTTATTTTAGTATTGGTGACTTCCATAAAATTTACTTCTGTAATATAGCCATGGTGATTCGGCTAATGCAGGAGAGCTTCCCTTGGTTATCAGTAATTTTAATTTCCCAAACCTGGGTTTTTCTCCCAATGTGCAGAGGAGTAGCTCTCCCAAGTACCTTTCCCTCCTTCACCGCTCTAAGGTGATTGGCATTTATTTCCAGTCCTACCGCATAATGGGTGTCTAAGTTTAGGGTAAGTATTGCAGCAATTGAACCTAAGGTTTCTGCCAGCACCACATTTGCCCCACCATGTAACAAACCCATGGGTTGTTTGGTTTTATTGTTTACAGGCATTTCTGCTTCGAGGAAATCGTCACCAATTGCTGTGAAATTAATTTCCAGAAAGCCGGGCATATTGTCCTTTCCCATTTGATTTATAAAATCAAGGTCGGGTTTTTTACTAAATACCATGTTATGTGGGATAAAATTTTTTTCTTTGAACCTTGAACCAAAATTAAGGAATCTTGAGCACTAAAAAAATATATGTAGTAAGGCATGGACAAACAGATTACAACCTGAAAGGTGTTGTACAAGGAAGTGGTATCGATGCCCCGATCAATGCCACCGGTAAAAAACAAGCTGCTGCATTTTATGAGAATTTTAAAAATGTTCCTTTTGACCATATTTATCATTCAGGACTCATACGAACAAAGCAATCTATTGCTCACTTTTTAAAGTCGGAAATTTACCAGGAACAGCTGGTGGATTTGAATGAGATATCTTGGGGAAATTATGAAGGCTTGCCTATGGATCAGGAGGAAAACCAATATTATGTAAATATGCTCCAAAGGTGGTCTACAGGAGAGCTGGATTTTAAAATTGAAGGAGGGGAATCGCCAAAACAGGTGGCCATTAGATTAAAACGTGCTTTTGATCATATCCTTAAAACCGGAGGAGAGAATATTCTTGTGTGCATGCATGGTAGGGCCATTAGGATATTAATGACCGTAGTGCTGGGTTATGATCTAAGGTATATGGACGTGTTCAGACATGAAAATCTCTGTTGCTACTTATTGGAAGTAAAGGAAGATGGAAAGGTCTATTTGGACAGCTACCACCCTTCACCATTAACGATGAAAGCATTATAAGTTAAGTTTTATTAGCGGGTTATTGACCATCTCTTGGTTTTCTTTGGTTTCACTAAGGAGGGATTTGAAGTTCTTTTTACTCGCCTCCATGTCAATGATCCTAAAAGCGATTTGTTCTAAAGGTAGCTCTTTGTTGTCAGAAACTTTTACAATGGACTGCCCCATATCACAGACTGTCCAATCAGCAAATGGAACCGTTACAATTAATGCTGTCTCAGAGTTGCCGGTGTATAGTTTGGTATCAAAAATGCTGGAAATATTCAATTCCATGAGACCTAAACTGGCTTCATGGTGTGCTAGCTCAGTCTTATCAAAAATAATCAAGAAGGTTTTGTCCGATCTCTCTTTTCCAAAAGAAAGAACCCCGATCATAAATGCCAGAAAAAACAAAAATACCTTTTTCATAGAATCGTAATATATGTAATATAGATATACGAATCAATAGTGAAAATGGATTAAGGCAAAAAAAAATCCGGAAATTTTATTTCCGGATTTACATGTTTTTATTTTTTGCTTCTTTTTCTTTTTGGTTTTGGCTCTTCGACGATCTCGTCTTCAACCCCGGCAAGAATTCTTCCACAGTGTTCACAAACAATTATTTTTTTCCTTTCCCTAATCTCAGCTTGTCTTTGAGGAGGAACAATATTGAAACAACCACCGCAAGCACCACGCTTCACCAATACTACGGCCAAACCGTTCTTTGCATTGACTCTAATTTTGTCGTAAGATTTGATCAATCGGTCTTCTACCTTTTTAGCAGCTTTCTCCCGGTCGTTCCTAAGCTTTTTCTCTTCGTTTTCGCTTTCAGAGACAATGGTATCCAGCTCCCCTTTCTTTTGATCAAGGTCTTTTTGCCTGTCTTTTAAGATTTCGTTAAGATCTGCAATATCTTTTTCCTTGTTCTCAATTCTTACTTGAGTCTCGGTTATTTTCTTTTTGGATACTTGGATCTCTAGATCCTGCAATTCCAATTCTTTGGTGATTGCATCATACTCCCTGTTATTCCGAACATTCATTTGCTGATCTTGGTATTTTTTGATCAGTTTTTCGGAATCCTTTATTGCATCTTTATACTTTTTGATTTCATCCTCCATTGAGGATATATCAGTATTAAATTTGCTTAAACGGGTTTCGTATCCTATTATTTCATCCTCTAAATCCTGGACTTCCTCAGGAAGAGCTCCCCTCACCTTAAAAATTGCATCAAGACGGGAATCGATATTTTGTAAGTTGAGAATTGCTTCTAATTTCTGTGCGACTGGACTTTCCATGTACTATAGGTAACTTATAGGATTTGTAATTACATTTGTCAAATAGGTTGCAATATTACTAAATTTTCGTGACAATATATCTTTTAAAAGTTCTTTTGTATAAATTTCGCTTTCATAATGTCCTATGTCTGTCAATAAGATACTGTTTTCTGCATCAAAGAACTCATGGTACTTTATATCTGAGGTGATAAAAACATCGGCTCCGGACCTTTTGGCCTGATTTAAAAGAAACACCCCAGCACCTCCACAAACCGCTATTTTCTCTACTTTTTTGTTTGATATGGCAGTGTGTTTTAGCACCTTTAGGTTCATTGAGGACTTGAGATGAAGCAAAAATTCTTTACCTTCCATGGGGTTGGGTAATCTTCCAATCATACCTGAGCCTACATCCTGATTTTTATTTTCCAAGACCTGAAGATAATAAGCAACTTCCTCATAAGGATGCGCCATTTTTAAGGTGTGGATGATTTTATTTTCCAGATGGCTTGGAAAAATTAATTCTACACGTGTTTCTTCCACAGAAGACAATTTTCCTTTTTCGCCAATGGTTGGGTCTGCCGCTTCTTTGGGAAGAAAACTTCCTGTGCCCTCTGATTTAAAACTACAATTGGAGTAATTCCCAATATTCCCGGCACCTGCCTCAAATAATTCATTTAAAACGGCATCTTCCTCACCTTTAGGTATAAAAGTGGTCAACTTGGTGACAAGGCCTTTTTTAGGGGCAAGAATTTGAGGGTTTAACAAACCTATTTTTTCAGCTATCTTGCGGTTGACCCCTTGGCTTACAGCATCTAGATTCGTATGGATTGCATAGATGGCGATGTCGTTTTTGATGGCGGCTATTACCGTTCGCTCAACATAGTTTTTACCTGTCAATTGCTTCAATCCACCGAAAACAATAGGGTGGTGGGCAACGATAAGGTTGCATTTTTTTTCAATGGCTTCCTGCACCACCTTTTCCGTCACATCAAGTGAACAAATTATGCCTTTTACTTCTTCCTGAGCATCACCAACAATTAATCCCGCATTGTCATAACTTTCCTGATAGGCTGTCGGTGCTAGGTTTTCCAGATAAGTTATGATATCCTTAATCAAATAAACCATATATTTGCTTTCGTTTTATTCTCAAAACTACAAAAAAAACACCAATGCGTTTTGTTGATTTTTTACTGTTTCCTTTTGCTCTAATCTATGATGGGGTCACTGCATTGAGAAACAGGATGTTTGACGTCGGTCTAAAAAAAAGTCAACCTTTCGAGGTACCAACAATTGTAGTAGGAAATTTAACAGTAGGGGGGACAGGCAAAACGCCTTTTGTTGAATTTTTGCTCAACAGGCTTGCAGGTAAATTTCATTTGAGCGTTTTGAGTAGAGGCTATGGAAGGAAAACTAATGGCTACAAATTGGCCACAAAAGATTGTTCTCCGGCAGAAATTGGTGATGAACCCTTTCAGATTTATTCAAAATATAAAAACAAGGTTTGCGTTGCTGTAGGGGAAGAGAGAATCCTGGCCATCCCGATGATTCTTGCAGAAAACCCAGAAGTGGAGGCCATTGTACTTGATGATGCTTTTCAGCACAGGTACCTTTTGGCAGACCTCAATATAATGTTGACCACTTATCAAAAGCCCTTTTTCTCAGACTATCTTTTACCGATGGGAAGATTGAGAGAAGGGAGAGTAAATGTTAATAGGGCGGATATTATAGTGGTTACTAAATGTCCACAAAATTTATCAGATCGAGAGAAGAACGATTACAAAGCAAAAACCTCGGCCTACCTGAATTCAGCAAAGCCGATTTACTTTGCAGGGCTTAAATATGGCGAACCTTATACTTTGATCAAAGAAGATGTGACGCTGAGAGACAATATTATTTTGGTGACAGGTATAGTAGATCCAGAACCTATTCGTTTAGCTTTAGAGGGCAAAGGAAAAAAAGTGCTGGAAATATTGGCTTTTCCTGATCACCATGCTTATAAAGGGCAGGATATGGAAAAGATCAAGGAAATTTATAAAAATCATTCTGCGAAAAGCGTATCCATTTTGACTACAGAAAAAGATGCAGTAAAATTGAAGGACAATAAATTGTTAGAAATGATAAAGGGTATTCCGGTTTTTGTCCTACCAGTGGAAATAGAAATGACTTTAAATGAAGAAGAACAACTTTTGAACAAGGTTGAAAGCTTGATTATAAATAAAAATGCTGAAAGTGAAATTTAACCTGAGACTCTTTTTCGCACTTTTAGGCGTATCTTTTTTGGTATCGGCTCCGATATTGGCTCAGCAACAAAGGCCCAATGCTCCGCTAACGGAAGAAGAAAAGAATGAGAAGAGTGAAAACGCCATGAAGTCAGGTTTACTTGACGATTCCACTAAAATGGTATATGGGCCTAAAACTTCTCTTTATTATTATGAGAAATTTGTCAAGAATAATAAATTCAAAAAATTAGAGCTGGATACCTCGCTTACGGGGTTTCACAATTATGAGCCGGTGGCCAATACCTGGTACAAATACCAAGACCTTGGCAATTTGGGAACTGCCGCCAGACCGGTTTTTTATGAGGTACCCATTCAGGTTGGCAGGACCTCAGGCTTTCATGCTTATGACTTGTACCACAATTCACCTGATAGTATAAAATATTACGATACCAAATCTCCCTATACCAAGATCGAAGCATTTTTTGGGGGAGGGAATCGCAATAAGTTGGATGTCGGTTTTACCAGAAATATCAAACCCAATTGGAATGTGGGAATTGCTTATCATACCATTAGGGCTACCAAAACCCTAAATCCTACCACAAGAGATGACCACAATGTGGTCAATGATTCCTACGAAATCCATACCAATTACAAATCTGAAAATGGGAAGTACTTTTTGCTGGCCAATATCACCAGGATGAAGCATAACGTCGACGAACAAGGGGGGATTATCCCTCCGGAAGTTGATACCACCTCCCTTTATTTTACCTATGAAGATGCAAAGGTTTGGCTGAGTAACTCCAAAGCGGTTGATTTAAGACAAAACTACCACCTCTACCATGAATATGAGATATTAAAAGGTTGGCAGGCGTACCACGTTTTTGATAAGGCAAAGCAGGCAGTCACCTTTGTTGCTGATTTATCAACTTCCGATGCTAATTTTTTTAATGAAAATCGATTCAATTCTGAGAATGAAGACCATCCCTATAGCATAGAAGAAACAACCAACAATCACAGCCACTTTTCTGAATGGAAAAATGAAGTTGGATTTAAAGGTGACTTTGGCCCTGTTTATTACAATGCATTCTTAAAATTTAGGACCGGTAGAATGGCGAGTCGCTTTTTTACCTCCAATAATTCCTTTAATGAATTGTCTCTTGGGGGTGCCTTGAGGGGTGAAATTAATGAAAATTGGATTTTTGAAGCTGAAGGAGAATACCTTATCCCTGATGGATACAGAATCAAAGGATTGTTTAAATCTCCTTATCTGGATGTCAGTTATACCAAGGCTCTTTACAAACCTAATATGATGCAACAGCAGTACAGTGGCAATCATTATAGATGGGACAATGATTTTTCAAGTACCGGAGTGGATCAAATTAAAGGCACACTAAAAGGAGATTTTAAGAATTATAGAATCAGGCCGAATATAACCATCAATAGAATTAACAATTATATTTTTTATAACCAGGAAATGGTACCCGAACAAATTTCCTCAGAAGCTTTTATGGTGATTCCCGGATTAGAGTCTCATTTGGTTTTTGCTGGGAAATTTCACTGGCAATCGGAAGCTTATTATACCTTAATTACCGGGGAAGCCGCAGATAAATTTCGTATACCGGATTTGTTTGTCAATACCAGAATATTCTTTGACGGGCCTTTATTTGATGATCATGTATATGTTCAACTGGGAATTGAAGGCCGATATAGAAGTGACAATTATGCACCCGCTTATATGCCGGCAACCCAGCAATTTTACCTACAGGATAGTTTCAATGTATATGCTTATCCGGTGGTCGATGCTTTTCTAAATTTCAGGATTAATAGAACGAGGGTTTTGTTTAGGTACAATCATTTGAATGCCGGGCAAATGTCAAATGACGGCTATTTTGTCACCCCTGATTTTACCGGATTGAAGGGGACTCTGGACCTTGGTATTAGTTGGTATTTCTTTGATTAATTTGTAAACATGGACTGGCAAGAATCGACAAAAAATAAAATGTTAAGGCTGGAATTGCCCACCGACCCAAGATGGGTAGACATTGCTAGCATTAGTTTGGAAGCCATTTTAGTGGATCATGCTTATTGTGAACAAAAAGCTGCTTCTTCTTGTATATCCCTGATCATTAAATTCCCAGAATTTGATGAAATGGTGGATGTGCTTACCCCTGTGGTAGCCGAAGAATGGCAACATTTTGAATCTGTAATGCAGCAAATAAGAAAGCGTGGATACAAATTTGGTTTCCCAAGGAAGGATCATTATGTGGTTCAGCTTCAGTCTTTTGTCCGTAAGGGAGGGAGCCGAAAAGATCAGGTGTCTGAGTTGTTATTGATGAATGCACTCATTGAAGCCCGGTCTTGTGAGCGTTTTAAACTGTTATCTAAAAACCTTGAAGATGAGGAGCTATCTGCCTTTTATCATGAGCTGATGATATCCGAAGCAGGGCATTATGTCAACTTTATCCAGTTGGCAAAAAAATACCAAGAGCCTGAAAAGGTGGAACAGCGTTGGCAGGAGTGGTTAAACCATGAAAAGAAGGTGATGAAAGACCTGGAGATCAGAGGTGACCGGATGCATTAAAGGCCGGTAATCAGGCCAATGATATTATTTACGGTATTCAATGAAGGTGGAGGTCTGATGAATTGCTATCGTAAAGTCACGGTTTGTTTGGGGAAATCCTACAGGAGATGGAAGGTTTGCCTTGTTAAAAACAATTAAAATCCTTCGATTTCTTTTTATGAAGTGTATTTATAGTTAATATTAATGTCAAAGAGGGGGATAAAATAAATTATTGCCCAAATACGGACAATCCATGAATTTGCTCGAAAATATCAGAGAGGCATTTAGATCGGTAAAATCTAATTTGCTGAGGACCATTTTAACAGGTTTGATCATTGCCATTGGTATCACCTCATTGGTGGGAATGTTAACGGCCATAGATGCCATGAAAGCCCAAATAGAGGAAAGCTTATCCGGGTTTGGTGCCAATAATTTTGATGTTAGAAGTAAAGGCTTTTCCGGTGGCAGGGCAAGATCCTCAGGGATTGCACCCAAAAATTATCCAAATATTACCTATAGGGAGGCCACCGAATTTAAGGAGAGGTACAATGAGCGAGGAGTTTCTTCGATTACTACCTTTGTTTCCGGTTCTGCTGAAGTGAAGAAAGGGTCAAAAAAGACCAACCCCAATAGTAGAATTATTGGAGGAGATGAAAATTATTTTTTAATCAAAGGGGTGGCCATAGAAAAAGGAAGGAATTTCAGCAACGTTGAATTGTCTTATGGCAATAATGTTTGTGTGATAGGAACTGAAATACAGCAAACACTTTTTGAAGATACAGAAGATCCTATCAATCAATACATCTCATTTTACGGAAGGAGATACACCATTGTGGGAATCATGGAAAAACAAGGTGGCGTTGGTGGTGACTCGGGAGCAGATAGGGCCATAATTATCCCCATTCTTAATGCAAGAAATTTAGATAGCAGAGGGAGTTTTCGCTATACCATTACCATTGCGGGGCAAGATCCCCTGAGGTTACAATATGAAATGGGACAAGCGACAGGTATCATGCGGGCCATAAGAGAAGACGGTGTGGGCATGGAAGATTCATTTGAGGTAGTCAAATCTCAGACTTTAGGCGAAAGCCTTGAAGAGATTGCCGGATACCTTAGGATTGGTGGATTTGGCATTGGCTTTATTACCTTATTAGGAGCATCTATTGGTTTAATGAATATCATGCTTGTATCTGTTACGGAAAGAACGCGAGAAATTGGCATTAGAAAAGCTATGGGTGCCACCCCGCTCCGAATTCGTCAACAATTTCTAATAGAAGCCATAGTAATTTGTGTCTTGGGAGGAATTCTAGGTGTGATAATGGGGATTGGGATAGGCAATATTGTAGGAAATACAGTGGGACCCGGTGGTTTTCTTGTTCCATGGGTTTGGATTATTTTTTCCTTTGTTGTTTGTATTGTGGTAGGTTTGGTCTCCGGGCTTATACCTGCTTACAAGGCCAGCAAGCTTGACCCTATAGAATCACTCAGGTACGAATAAAAGATTAAAGAATGAAAAGCAATACGTTTGATGCCATCGTTATTGGCTCAGGAATTAGTGGTGGTTGGGCAGCTAAAGAATTATGTGAAAAAGGGCTTAAAACCCTGGTGCTGGAAAGAGGAAGAAACGTAAAACACAAGGAAGATTACCCAACCATGCATACCCCTCCCTGGGAATTTCCTTTGCGGGGTCAATTGTCACTCAAGCTTAAACAAGACAACCCTATTGTTTCCAGATGTTATGCCTTTAAAGACGATGCAGATCATTTCTTTGTAAAGGATAAAGAACACCCCTACATTCAGGACAAACCTTTTGACTGGATTCGTGGATACCAAGTTGGGGGTAAATCTTTACTTTGGGCCAGGCAGGTACAGAGATGGAGTAAATACGATTTTGAGGGCCCCGGAAGAGATGGGTTTGCAGTTGACTGGCCCATACGGTATGAAGACATAGCACCTTGGTACAGTTATGTGGAGCATTTTATCGGTGTGAGTGGCAATAAGGATGGGTTGGATACATTGCCTGATGGGGAGTTTTTACCTCCTTGGGAAATGAATAAGGTGGAAAAAATAATCCAGGAAAAAGTAAATGCAAACTATTCAGATAGGAAATTTATCATAGGCAGGTGTGCTCATCTCACCAAGCCGGCAGCGCATCACCAAGCTCAAGGTAGAGGTCAGTGCATGGCAAGAAGCTTGTGCCAAAGGGGCTGTCCTTTTGGTGCGTATTTTAGCTCAAATTCCTCCACTCTGCCTGCTGCGGAAGCTACCGGAAACCTTACCATCAAACCTCATGCAGTGGTTCATTCAATCATTTATGATGATGCCAAAAGCAAAGTAACAGGGGTAAGGGTAATAAATGCTGAAACAATGGAAACTACCGAGTATTATGCCAAGGTCGTTTTTGTAAACGCTTCAGCATTAAACTCCAACCTTATTTTACTTAATTCAAAATCCAAAAGGTTTCCCAATGGTTTGGGGAATGACAATGGGCTCCTTGGGACACATATAGCCTTTCACAATTACCGGGGAACTCTTTCAGCAAAGATGGATGGATTTATGGATGACTATTATTATGGCCGCAGACCCACAGCCATCATGATGCCCAACTTTAGAAATGTAAAGAAACAAGAAATGGATTTTTTGAGGGGATATATGACCTTTTATTCCGCAGGAAGAGGAGGTTGGGGTAATGCAAGAAATGAAGCCTTCGGTCCCGGATTTAAAGAAGCCAACTCAGAAGCAGGGCCTTGGAGAGTTTTCATGATGATGCAAGGGGAAACTATTCCTAAGCCTGAAAACAGGGTATACCTGGATGATGAGTTGAAAGATAAATGGGGCATGCCTCAACTAAGAGTGGATGTTGGGTATGACGAAAATGATGATTTGTCTGTTAAAGATTTTTTGAATCAGGGGGCAGAAATGCTTGAAAAAGCCGGCTGTAAAGACATCCAACAAAATGATAGCGACCAGGCTCCGGGACTGGATATTCATGAAATGGGAGGTGTTAGAATGGGTAAAGATCCAGAGACTTCCTTGCTAGGAAAATACCATCAAATGCATGCCTGTCCAAATGTTTATGTCACGGATGGGGCCTCCATGACTTCTACAGGAACCCAAAACCCAAGCCTAACTTATATGGCTTTTACAGCCAGGGCCGTGGATCATGCAGTCAAAGCGTTAAAAAGTAAGGATATCTGAATTTTATCCGGCTGTTCAAAAGAGTAAAAAAACCTATTGACAGATTTTGGATACTTAATGATATGTAAAAAATTAAATTTATTTAATTAACTTACAGTTTAATTTTCTATTTAACCAGCCTGATAAATAAAAAAATATGAAAAGAATACTGTTACTTAGCTTTTACCTGGCCGTGGGTGCCGGCTTTATGGCTTGTAATCCGGAAGAAGAAAAGAAGGAAACAAAGCCTAATATTATTTTTATTATGAGTGATGACCATGCCTATCAAGCCATCAGTGCTTATGGTCATGGATTAAATGAAACGCCAAATATTGATAGAATAGCCAATGAAGGAGCCATCTTCCATAGGGCTACAGTTACCAATTCTATATGTGCCCCCAGTAGGGCCGTAATGTTGACAGGGAAGCATAGCTTTATCAATGGGAAAGTGGATAATATCCAGCCCTTTGATTGGGATCAGGATAATTTTCCTAAGTTGCTTCAAGCTAATGGTTACCAAACAGCCATGATTGGTAAGATACATATGGATGGGCTGCCACAAGGTTTTGATTTTTCTATGGTACTTCCCGGCCAAGGGCATTATTACAATCCCGATTTTCTAATCAATGGAGAGAAAAAGCGCATTGAAGGCTATTGTACAGATATCATCACAGATGCTGCTTTAAACTGGTTAAAGAATGATAGGAAAGAGGATGAGCCATTTCTATTGCTTTACCATCAAAAAGCCCCTCATAGAAACTGGAAGCCTGCACAGGAGTATTTGACTTTGTATGATGACAAAACCTTCGATCCTCCTGCAAATTTCTTTGATGATTATGAAGGTAGAGGAACGGCAGCCAAGACACAGGAAATGGAAATTGATGGCCATGCGCGATGGGGCCATGATTTTAAGTTTCAATTAGACCCCACCAATGGAGATACTACCTGGTTGGTAAATCAATTAAAGCGATTGAATCCCGAACAGTTAGAAGACTGGCTTGAGGCTTATGAGCCTAAAAATAAAGCCATGCAGGAGGCAAACCTAAGTGGCAAAGAATTGGCTTTGTGGAAATTTAACCGCTACATCAAGGATTACCTGAGGACAATTAAGTCTGTTGACGATGGAGTCGGTGAATTGTTGGACTATCTAAAGGAAACAGGATTGGATGAGAATACCATTGTGGTTTATACTTCTGATCAAGGATTCTACTTGGGAGAGCATGGCTGGTTTGACAAAAGGTTTATGTACGAGGAATCTTTTAGAACACCTTTGTTAATGAAATATCCTAAAGAAATAAAAGCAGGAAGTAGTTTTGATCAATTGGTGCAAAATCTTGATTTTGCACCCACCTTTTTAGATTATGCAGGGGTGGACATTCCTGAAGAAATTCAAGGAGAGTCATTTAGAGATGTGGTGTCAGGTAAAACTAAGGAGTTTAGGGATGCTGTTTATTATACTTATTATGAATACCCTGCTGAACATCAGGTTAAAAGGCATTATGGAGTGTCTACAAAACGTTATAAACTTATTCATTTTTACTATGATATTGATGAATGGGAATTGTATGATTTGGAAAAAGATCCTATGGAAATGCAGAGTGTGTATGATGACCCTTCATATGCTGAAGTTCAAAAAATGATGCATGAAAAATTAGAAGAGGTTAGAAAGAAATATGGGGATAGTGATGAATTAAACAAGCATTATTTGGACGCTTATTTGGAACATCGAGCCAAAAGAAACAGGTAATTTAAAGGTTAAATTCCGCAAGAAAGAAAGCCAATCCGGTAAGGGGCGGTTTGAGAAGGTATGGAACATTTGTTTCATACCTTTTTTAGTACCAAAAGGATGGAGTTTATCCTCGGCTTTGGTAAAGCTTAGGACAATTTTTGGGCACCTTGTGGTGAATTGAAAATAAATCTGCCCTTTTTCGATTAATAAGGTTCGGAATTATAGCCCCGAACGAAAGGACCATTTTACTTTTTCATTTTTGAGGCATTAATTATTAATGCCATAGTCAAATGAAAAAGTTTAAGATTATTCTTGTCAGCATTTTTACATCCGTTCTTTTCCTGTCAGATTTGCTTATTTCTCAGGCCAATTGGGAGACGGAAAATAATAGCACTGTCTCAATGGTTTTTAAGGTCAAGGACCATACAACTTTTTATTTCAATAAGATCGGTTTTCCAAAACTCCTTTACTAGGCGATTGGCTTTGCTGCTAGCATCAACGATTTTTTTATCCATCTGGGAAAATGCTTTAATGAGCCATTAAATGAAGTTTTTAGTACCAAATTATTTTGGTGGAGCATTGAAAAACATTTTTTATTATAAAAATTTATTATGCATATTTAGCTTTGGAAAAAATATTGTTTGTAAAATAATCTTTTAGTAAAGCTGGTTAGCTATGGGTGAAATTCCTGAAAGTAAAATCATAGAAGACAAATCTATTGTGGTGTTGCCATTTGTGAACATGAGCAACGATCAAGAAAATGAGTATTTTAGTGATGGTATTACAGAAGAAATAATCAATGCATTAACAAAGGTAGAAGGACTCAAAGTGATTGCCAGAACCTCTTCTTTTGCATTTAAGGGAAAGAATCTGGATGTAAGGGAAATTGGCCAACAACTTGGCGTAGCCAATATTCTAGAAGGAAGTGTCAGGAAGGTTTCAGATCGCGTTCGTATTACCGCACAGTTGATTAATGCCAAAAATGGAGTGCATTATTGGTCCAAGAATTTTGACCGGCAAATGCAGGATATTTTTGCTTTGCAGGATGAAATCAGCCTGCTAATTGCGGACCAAATACGAGAGAATTTTGGGCATTTGGTGATCAAGGATCATTTGATTCAAGCTTCAACACGTAGTGTTTCTGCCTATGAACACTATTTAAAAGGGCGTTATCACCAACTTCAATGGACTCCCGACTCTTTTATACAAGCCATCGAGCAATACGATGCAGCCATTGCAAAAGACCCTGAATTTGCCAAGGCTTATTATGGGAATTTACAATGTTATGGTTTATTGGCCATTTGGGGCTTTATGCCTGTCGAAGAAGCAATGGGCAAAGCCATAGACAATTTTATTATTGCCAAGGAATTGGATACTGAACTCCCCGAATACCCCATGTCATTTGTAGGACGAACCTTGTGGAAGGAATGGGATTATAAGGGGGGGTATGAGTACATTAATCAAACCCTGGCTATGAATCCCAAACATACGGATGCATTAGAGGCCATGGCAGAACTGCTTATTGCCTTGGGCTATTTTGATCAAGCCGAATTATTTGTGAAAAAAGCCTTAGAAGTGGATCCATTGTCTCCAAATCATCACTTTACCATGGCCAATGTTTTTTATTTAAAGCAAGCTTATGATATTGCTTTGCATTATATTGAAAAAGCCTTGCGGATCAACCCTCAATTTGACCTTGCCTTAAGGTTAAAGGTGAATGTGCTTGTTCTACTGGGCAAAGAGGAAGAGGTTAAAGAATTGGCTGAAAATTTTGAGGAAAAAGAATTGATCAACCTGCTTTTTGCAATTGTCAATAAGAAAATAGCACAGATTCCTAAAGAATTTTTGGATCAATGGGAAAGCTTGGAAAATGAGGAAGGGGAAATAACGCCCTATAAATTATTTATTCTAACCAATGGTAATTGCCCGGAAGCAGCCTTTAAGTTGTTAAAAAGCGGAATTGAGTTGCGTAGAGCGCAATTAATGAATTATAGATACGAACCCTTTTTGCAAAGCTTGAAAGAAATTGAAGGATTTGAGAACTTGCATCAGGCCAACTTTAGCTTGACTGGAAATGAAGAGTGGTTTGCCAAGGAGAAGCCATCCCAAATACTGGATGAAAAAGAAGCGGATTTGTTGAAGGAAAAGTTAATTAGGTATTTTGAAAAGGAAAAACCTTTCTTAGACCCCCAACTAAACTTAAACGCTCTTGGGAGTAAACTGGAACTCCATCCCAATAAATTGTCCTATTTAATTAATGATAAACTTCAAGCCAATTTCAATGAATATGTGAACAATTACCGATTAAATTATTTCAAAAAGATTGCGATTAATCCACGTTTTAATCACCTAACGCTGCTTGCACTGGCATATGATAGTGGTTTTAACTCCAAGACAGTTTTCAACTCTTTTTTCAAAACAAAAGAAGGAGTCACCCCAAGTGCTTGGTTGAAAAAGGCCAAATCGGAATAATAACAGGCTGGGAAGCAATAGGTATCACATTATAATTCAGAACGCAACAGTAGATGTAATGGCTCACATTTGTTCGGAAATATTTATCTAACTATTGTATTATGAGAACGAATCCATTACCAGGTCCGGATAAAAATGAATCCTTTCCTTTATTGAATCACAACAAACTGTGTTTCTTAAAGAATATCATCACCAACCCTAATATAGAGGTAGGGGATTACACCTATTATGATGATTTAGAGGATGTTTACAATTTTGAAAAAAATGTCAAATATCATTTCGATTTTATTGGGGACAAATTAATAATCGGTAAATTTTGTATGATCGCCTCCGGTGTTTCATTTATCATGAATGGGGGGAATCACCTCAGTACTTCTATTTCAGCCTATCCCTTTGCTATTTTTGGTCATGGCTGGGAAAAAGCCATGAAAGGAAAAAGCTACCCATATAAAGGAGATACCATTGTGGGTAATGATGTTTGGTTAGGTCATAACGTAACGGTTATGCCTGGGGTAACAATCGGTGATGGAGCCATTATTGCTAGTCATTCGGTGGTAACGGCTGACGTTTCCCCCTATGCTATTGTTGGTGGAAATCCTGCTAAATTAATTCGAAAAAGGTTTTCTGACAACAGCATTAGTCAGTTACTTGATATAAAATGGTGGAATTGGCCCATTCAAAAAATCACGGACCATGCACACCTTTTAACAGGTGACAATATAGAAGCATTCCTAAAACAGGTTTAGTTTAATGATTTACCAGCATTTGGCTAGTTGACTGCTTTGCATTTTAAGCTTCAGGTAAAAACCTGAAGCTTTTTTTGTGCGGTATAGAAGTGCTTTCAATAATCCCGGATTATGCAATAGGATTTGTTATGCCTGTCTTGAATTCTCTCAAGGGATGTTACAATCGCAAGAAAATCAGACTGTTTGGAGGTTTTAGCAGAGCACCGCTATGGTAAAATTGAAAAAGCAACGAAGTGGCGAATTTTGAGTCGATTATAGCACGGAATAGAGGGTCTATTGCATGTTTCGGGCTTAACAGCCGTAGTAAAGAAGATTCCCCCTTAATCGAAGTAATTTTTTTCTTACCAAAGAGGTTCACAATTATAAACTGGAACGTTCCTTAGCTCCCTGTCTGCTACTTTTGAATCATCAATTTTATTCACAAGTAGTTTTCGTATCAACCTTTAACTCATTTAAAATGAAATCATTTGTATTAGGAGGTCTATTCTTCCTTTCCTTACTCCCCGGATTTGCTCAAAGCAACTCCTTTACCATAAGCGGTTATCTCACAGACAAGACCAATGGGGAAGTGCTTATAGGTTCTACTGTAAGGGTAGAACAAATCAATAGCGGAACGGTATCCAATGTATATGGGTTCTACTCCATCACTTTGGAAGAAGGGGTTTATGACCTGCATTTTAGCTATGTGGGTTATAGAGAGGTTCAGAAACAAGTAAAGCTGGACAAGGACCTTAGATTGGATATATCATTGATGCTGTCGGATACCGAATTGGAAACAGTGGTCATTCAAAGTGATAGGATGGACGAAAATGTATCATCCGTGGAAATGAGTACAGCGAAAATGGATATTAAAACAATTGAGAAAATGCCGGCCTTTGTAGGAGAGGTGGATGTTTTGAAAAGTATACAGCTCTTGCCGGGTGTGAGTTCAGTAGGAGAGGGTACTTCAGGTTTCAATGTTCGTGGAGGTACAGTGGGGCAAAATCTAGTTTTATTGGATGAAGCCCCTGTTTACCAGTCCTCTCATCTGTTTGGATTTTTCTCTGTTTTTAATCCGGATGCGGTCAAGGATGTTAAACTTTATAAAGGAGGGATTCCAACCCGTTTTGGAGGAAGGTTATCCTCTGTTCTGGACATAAGAATGAAAGAGGGTAATAACCAAGACTATGATGTAGCCGGTGGAATAGGAACTGTATTTAGCAGGCTGTCCTTAGAGGGGCCAATCAAAAAAGGCAAATCCTCATTTATTCTTGCCGGACGTCGCTCTTATGCAGATGTATTGGCACGACCCTTTACAGACGCATTGGACAATGGAGCGGGCATGTACTTTTACGACCTTACTGCGAAGACCAATTTTGAACTAAATGAAAAGAACAAACTCTTTGTGTCCGGCTATTTGGGTAGAGACGTATTTAATTTTGATGAATCTCAAGGCTTTAACTGGGGAAATAAAACGGCCACTATTCGATGGAATCATCTTTATGGAAGCAAATTGTTTTCCAACTTCTCAGCCTTTTTTAGCGACTACAATTATGGTTTTAGCTTTGGAACCAATGAAAGCGACAAGTTTGACTGGCAGGCAGCCATTTCCACATGGAATTTCAAGCCTGAATTTACTTGGTTTGCTAACCCTTCACATGAACTTACCTTTGGAGGAGAATTAATTGCTTATCGATTTCGACCCGCAGATGCTACAATTATAAATAATGGAGAGCTGTCCAATATTAGTTTGGATCATCGGAAAGCAGTTGAGGGAGCTTTGTATGTCAGTAGTGAACAAAAATTTGGAGATAAGGTAGTGGCGCAATATGGCCTTCGATTCAGTTATTTCAATCATTTTGGAGAAAAGACTTATACGTATGGAGATACCTTGCCGGGCATAGAACGGCCTTTGATAGGGGTTACAGAAAATGGATCCTGGAATTCAGTGGCCCAATACAATAACCTGGAACCCAGGCTTTCAGTCAAGTATTCACTGAATGAATCCAGTTCCTTGAAAGCCAGTTATAACCGAATGAGTCAATACTTGCACCAAATTTCAAATACTACTGCCTCCTTACCTATTGATATCTGGCAACCTTCCGATAACAATATATTGCCTCAAACCGGGAATCAGGGAGCTTTAGGCTTTTTCAAAAACTTTTTTGGCAACCGGTTTGAAACCAGTGCCGAAGTCTATTATAAATGGAACCAAAACCAAATGGATTACATCGATGGGGCTGAGTTATTTATCAATGAATTTATGGCTTCTCAATTACTCTCTGGTAAGGGAAGGGCGTATGGCTTAGAGTTATATGCCAAGAAAAATCAGGGCAGGTTTACCGGTTGGATCAGTTATACTTTGGGTAAAACTGAATTGAAAGTAGATGGAATAAATTATGGGGATAATGAATTGACAAGAGAGGGGAATTGGTATCCTACAAGGTATGACCAACGCCATAATTTAAAACTGGCAGGATTTTATGAACTAAATAAGCGAGTGACCTTGTCGGCAAATTTCAGCTACTTGTCCGGTACGCCAACTACCTTTCCAACAGATCGGATTATTGTACAAGATAAGGTAATCCCTTATATCGATGGAAGTGATAGAAATAACTATCGGATTCCTAATTTTCATCGATTAGATATTGCATTAACCATTGACAATATATGGAGAGGCAAGAAACAGAGGAAAGGCACGGATAACCTTGTAGTATCGGTTTATAATCTTTATGGTAGAAAAAATCCTTTCAGTATTTATTTCTCTCAAGGGACATCCTCCAGACCACAGATGGGCGAACCATTAGCTACCTCTGCCCATCAAATGTCTCTCATTGGTACTTTAATACCTTCTGTAACCTATAATTTTAAATTTTAATCCTGACAAATCTATACCTATATCATGAAAAAGTTAATCGTTTTCTTTTTGGCCTGTCTTAATTTCGCATGTGATACTGAAATCAACCCTACCCTTAATCCTGCGGCAGAAGTGATGGTGGTGGATGCTTGGTTAAATGATAAAAATGAAACTCAGAAAATTTTTCTGACCATATCGCAGCCTTATTTTGATCAATCCTCACCTGAGATGGTGGAAGGCGCAAGTGTAAGTGTCAAAGATCTTTCTTCAGGAGAAACAATTACATTTGTTGAAACAGATGCCTATTATGGCTGGGAACCGGGAGATGAAGAATTTTTGGTAGTCGGTCATCAGTATCAACTACTTCTAGAAGTGGATGGGAAGGCTTATACTGCCAATGCGGGCTTGGGTGAAGTACCTGAGGTTGATTCCGTGCAGTATACCTATAACCCGAAAGACATTAATTTCAAGGAGCCTTATTTTACAGCAGAGTTTATGGCCAGTGATATTCCCGGTCGAGGAGATGCCTATTGGATCAAGGCATGGAAAAATGGAGTTTACTTAAGTAAGCCTTCTGAAATCAATATTGCCTTTGATGCTGGTTTTTCGTCTACTCAAACTATGGATGGTGTGCTTTTTAATCAGATCATTCGTAAGGATTTCGTGAATCCATGGGATGAAAATCCGGAAAAAGAAAATTCTTTATTGCCCCCATACGTGGTTGGGGACTCTTTGTATCTGGAGATTCATTCCATTGATCCTATGGCATTTGAGTTTTTGTCAGGCGTAATCTTACAGACCAATAGACCGGGTGGTTTTTCCGAATTATTTGCTACTCCATTGTCAAATGTTATCAGCAATATTTATCCGGTATCTGAAGAATCTTCTATAAAGGTTCAGGGATTCTTTAATGTTTCTGCTGTCACAAGTGGTGGCGGAAAGTTAACTGCTGCAATTGCAGAAACTGCAATGAACGCAGCAGAAGACTAATATCTCTTGAGCGACATAATTAATTCCGGGCAACAGCTTTTTTCAATAGGGAAATAGTTGTTGCCCTTAGTTTTATTTTATGGAATTTTCAGTATCTAAAATAAGAATTCGATAATGGCTAATTTTTGTAACCCAATCTTGCATAAAGCAATTTTTTGCTGTCACCATTTTTAGGTATTGGTAATTGAAAAAAGCTATCCACACCATTTCCCATGTTATTATTAATTTTTGGAAGCAGAATATGATTGTTTTTTATTTTATGCACCATGTTTAAGTTGAATACATGCTTTCTATTGAGTCTATAGAAATTTTTCAATAGGAAAATATTGTTCTGATAAAAGTTTTTTAATCCGGGAGATATAAAATCTATACTTTTTTTACTAGTAACGGTAAAGGCTCTTATGATTTTATCGTCAGCTTCCAAAAGGATTAAGTCATTTACCGGGATTGCGGTTATTTCATTAAAGCCGGTAGTGACCATTAATTTACTTTGGGTTCCATTGTTTGAATGTGTATTAATTTGACCGCTATTTTTTCTCTGGGATTGGTAAATTAATGCCAGTTCAATTTTTTCAGCCAATATATCGGGGTTAAATGGTTTGTGGATAAAATCAAAGGGGCATAAAAACTTGGCTTGATCAAATCCTATTTCTTTAGGTAGTCCTGATAAGAAAATGATAGGGATACATATCTGTTGATTGATAAAATGAGCTAGTCTTATTCCTGCATCTTTGTCCTCTCCTAGTGAGATGTCAAGCAATACCAAATCAGGAGAGTTGGTATAGGTTAAGGAAACAGCTTCTGAATAACTGGTTGCCGGGCCAATTACTTCGGAAATCTCTGTCGGAAATTTGGTTTCTATTTCAAATTTTAGGTCTTCTGAAATAAAAGGGTCATCCTCTACAATAAGTACTTTCATATAGGTTTGAAGTTTGGTGGGTGTCTCCAATCAAAATAAAACAGGTTCAATTTTTAATATTATATGTTATTGAGTAAAAAATTTACTCAATAAATATTTCTGACTTATAATAGTTGCAACCTAATAGCAGTATATTTTTATTAACCTGTATATATGTCTAATAATTTACAGAAAATTTCTTAATAAACTAAGCGAAAGGATTGGTTTTATATGTGTGGTCATTGAAGTGTTTATTTAGTTGGTTTATATAAAATAAAAATATATGATATTGTTTACGTAAACGATATTTAGTTATTATCATATTTTTAATTTTTCATATAAATATAACAATGATTCAGGTGATTTTTTATAGTTGTTTTTGTGCCAATTAAAAAATGTGTACTGCATTAATTGAATATTAAAATAGGTTTTAATAGGTGTGAAGCGTTTTTTGTGTTTTTTGCTTTATGTCTTTATATCCTACTTTCACGTGTCCATATCCTAGCTTCACGAAAATTATTTATAGAAGTAGTAAAACTCATTTACATTTAATTAGAACCTAAATTAAATCACTATGGAAAATAAGTTTTACTGTATTTGTTTGATGCTATATATTCTGGGAGGCATACCGAATGTTTTTTCCCAGGTAATATTTGAGGATGATTTTGAAAGTGGTGCATTGAAAACGGAATGGACAGCAATTCCGGGGGAGGACAATGCTGTGGTAGGGATAGAAAATCAGATTCAAGGACGGAATGTTTTTTATCAAGGGAGTAATGGTTTAGCCATGGGTAAGACTAGCTCAAAAGGAGGGTTAGTTACCAATAGATTAGATCTTAAATTAGACCTAAGCACCTATTCTCAAGTTGAAATGGATTTCTACCTTAATAATTATTTCGATGAGACCCATCCTCAGGACGGGATTTATATAAGTGATGATGATGGGGCGACCTTTACCAAAGTTATGGACTTTGATGGAGATAATTGGCAGGGTGATGTTTACAGCAAAGTGCCTCCTTTAGATATTGACAGGTTGGCGAGTCATTACGGATTAACACTTTCGACTACGTTTATCATTAGGTTTCAACAATATGATGACTCCTACTTTGGGGCTTATTCCAGCAGTTCAAGAGATGGAATCTTTATAGATGACGTTGAGGTCCGCGTACCTGACCAAACATATATTTCTACTTTCCCTTATTCTACAGGATTTGAGGGAAGTGTTGAGCTTCCTGCAGGTTGGAAACAGGCCAATCCTACATTTCCCTATATTAACTCTGTAGAAGCTAACTCTACCGGGTTGGTAAGTGGAGCTTCTACCGTAAGATTGGAAGGGATTGCTGCGGTTGGTTCTACTATTTCAGCCAGAAATGCATCTAGGGAAGGGTCCAACGGATTGATATTGGGAAAGAGAGTAGGTGGTGAACTTGGAGCCGTTGCTGTGGACCTTCACCTTGATTTAAGTAGTACTCCGGATATTGAATTGTCTTTTTGGATGAATAACTACTTTGAAAATACCCATCCCTTAGACGGGATTTTCTTTAGTGATGATGCTGGAGTAACCTTTACCAAAGTTATGGATTTTGATGGGGACAATTGGGCAAGTGCAAGCTGGAGTCAACTGCCTCCTCTGGATATTGACAGGTTGGCCAGTCATTATGGATTGACACTTTCCTCTTCATTTATTGTAAGATTCCAACAATATGACAATTCCTACTTTGGAGCTTATTCTAGTAGTTCACGAGATGGTATTTTTATAGATGATGTTGAAGTTCGTGTACCTGACCAAACCTATATTTCCACTTTTCCATATTCGACCGGTTTTGAAGATGGTTCTAAGCTTCCATCTGGCTGGAAGCAGGCCAATCCTTCATTTCCCTATATTAACCCTGTAGAGGCTAACTCTACTGGGTTGGTAAATGGAGTTTCTACTGTAAGGTTAGAAGGGATTGCTGCGGTTGGTTCTACTATTTCAGCCAGAAATGCATCTAGGGAAGGGTCCAACGGATTGATATTAGGAAAGAGAGTAGGTGGTGTACTTGGAGCCGTTGCTGTGGATCTTCACCTGGACCTAAGTAATACTCCAGATATTGAATTGTCTTTTTGGATGAATAACTATTTTGAAAATACGCATCCCATCGATGGAATCTTCTTTAGTGATGATGCTGGAGTAACCTTTACCAAAGTAATGGATTTTGCTGGGGATAAATGGGCAAGTGCAAGCTGGAGTCAACTGCCTCCTCTGGATATTGACAGGCTGGCAAGTCATTACGGATTGACACTTTCTTCTTCATTTATTGTAAGATTCCAACAATATGACAATTCCTACTTTGGAGCTTATTCTAGCAGTTCACGAGATGGTATTTTTATAGATGATGTTGAAGTTCGTGTACCTGACCAAACCTATATTTCCACTTTTCCATATTCGACCGGTTTTGAAGAAGGGTCTAAGCTTCCATCTGGCTGGAAGCAGGCCAACCCTTCATTTCCCTATATTAACCCTGTAGAAGCTAACTCTACAGGGTTGGTAAATGGAGTTTCTACTGTAAGGTTAGAAGGGGTTGCTGCGGTTGGTTCTACTATTTCAGCCAGAAATGCATCTAGGGAAGGGTCTAACGGATTGATATTGGGAAAAAGAGTAGGTGGTGAACTTGGAGCCGTTGCTGTGGATCTTCACCTGGACCTAAGTAATACTCCAGATATTGAATTGTCTTTTTGGATGAATAACTATTTTGAAAATACGCATCCCATCGATGGAATCTTCTTTAGTGATGATGCTGGAGTAACCTTTACCAAAGTTATGGATTTTGATGGGGATAAATGGGCAAATGCAAGCTGGGGTCAACTGCCTCCCCTCGATATTGACAGGTTGGCAAGTCATTACGGATTGACACTTTCATCTACGTTTATTGTCAGGTTTCAACAATATGACAATTCCTACTTTGGAGCTTATTCCAGTAGTTCACGCGATGGTATTTTTATAGATGACGTTGAAGTTAGGGTTCCTGACCAGACTTTTATAAATAAATTTCCTTATAATGAGGGATTTGAAGAAGGTACTAAAATGCCTAAGGGTTGGGCTTATAGCAATTCTACGTTTCCTTATGTTGATCCGTTATCAGAGTTTTCTACTGGAATGGTCGATAATAATTCAGTTGTTAGATTGGAAGGAGGGGTTGGTGTTGCAAGTAAATATGAATCACTTGCTGTAAGTAAAACAGGGCAGAATGGGCTGTATTTAGGTAAAAGCGCATCAGGAGAATTGGGAATCGTAAGTGCTGATTTGAAGCTTAATTTAAAAGAGGCTCAAAATGTAATTCTTAAATTTGATATTTTCAGTAGTTTTGAAGAGTTGAGCCCTCAAAATGGTATTTATTTAAGTGTGGATGAAGGCCTAACCTTTACCAAAATTCAGGATTTCACCCTTATTTCAAATAAATGGGGGTTTATGGAAGTGGATATTTCAACTTTGGCAGAAGAGAAAAAATTGACTCTTTCAGAGAAAACAGTGGTTCGTTTTCAACAATATGGAAGCAACCCCATTTATACTTATTCGTATTCCAGAGATGGGATCTTCCTTGATGACATAGAAATAACTACTAAAAGCAGAATAAGTCAAGTCATATCGTTTTCCTCCTTGCCTGAGATGCAATTTGGAGATGCTCCTTTTGATTTAGTGGCCACAGCAGATTCTGAGCTCCCAGTTCAATTTACTGTAGTCAGTGGTCCTGCCACAATTACAGGAAAGCAGCTGACCATTACAGGCGCAGGGACTGTAACAGTAAAAGCTGAACAACCCGGTGATAATGAATACCAGGCAGCGGAAGCTATAGAACAGTCTTTCGAAGTCGAGAAAGCCAATCAGGAAATTACTTTTGGCTCCATCTCCAATAAAACTTACGGCGATGCACCATTTACAGTGGTGGCCACGGCTGATTCCAAACTACCGGTTACTATTTCCTTGGTCGGTGGTCCCGGAACCATTAGTGGAAGTAAAGTGACTATTACAGGTGCCGGAACGATTACTGTGAAAGCCACTCAGGCAGGAAATGACAATTACAATGCTACTTCTGAAGAGAAGGAGGTTACTGTTGAAAAGGCAGGGCAGACCATTACTTTTGCCAATTTGCCTGATAAAACTTACGGAGACCAGCCAGTTAATCTTTCTGCCTCCTCAAGTTCCGGATTACCGGTAACCCTAAAAGTGAAAAGTGGTCCCGGAAAAATCTCCGGAACAAAGCTGACTATTGAGGGAGCGGGAGCAGTAGTCATTACTGCCAGTCAACCCGGAAATGACAATTACAAGGCGGCTAGTGAGGTGAACCGCACCCAGACCGTTAAGAAAAAATCTCAAACCTTAGATTTTACTGCGATTGAAGACAAAGCCTATGGCGCAGCCTCCTTTGATCTAATTGCAAGCAGTAGCGCTAATCTGGAGCCTACCTTTACCGTGCTCAGTGGGCCGGCTACGATAAGTGGTAAGACTGTTAGTCTAACGGGCGCAGGGAAAGTAGTTATTGAAGCCAGTCAAAGCGGGAATGACAATTATGCTGCAGCCGAAAAGAAAACCAATAGTTTTTGTGTTGCTCCACCTGTTCCTGAAATAGAAATCATCGGTTCTGAATTTTCTCCTGAATTGGTGCTTAAAGTAACAAATGCACCTGAAGGGAGTACTTATCAATGGAAGCTGGACGGTTCGGATATTTCAGGAGCTGATCAAGATGAAATTAACCTATCAGAAGGGGGAGCTTATTCGGTAATGGTGACAGTAGATGGTTGTAGCAGTATTTCTGAGCCCCAAACCTTGACTGATTTAGAAGAAAGACCAGGTGCTAAGGGGTTGGTAAACCTGTTCCCCAATCCAGCCAAGAACACCTTCTCCATCACTGGCCTTACCATAGGAGAGGCTTATGAGCTCACTATCAATGATCTCAATGGAAGGAGTAGGGTGGTTTTAGACTATGTGCATACGGAGAATAGCTTTATAAATATTTCCGACTTCAATGCAGGTGTCTACCTAATAGAGATCCAAGGCTATAGACTATTTGTAGTCCGGAAATTAATTATTAAAGACTAAGACAATACGGAGGGCGATTTATTTATCGCTCTCCTATACCTCCTTTTAACATTAAATTTATTCGCCATGAAATTGATTAATAAGCTATTTTGTTTTACTTGTTTACTGGTATTGGTTAGCCTCTTTTCTTGTAAGGATGATGAAGAGCCAGAGAAAACAAAGACAGAACTACTTACCCAAAATTGGAAATTAATTAAACTTACGGCCAATGGTTCTGATCAGCCCACTGATGGATACACGATTAGGTTTACGGCTTCCAACAGCTATACTGCTAGAGGTGCATTACTTTCGGTCCAAGAAACCGGGACCTGGGCCTTTAATTCCTCAGAATCTGAGATCTTACTGAATGGTGGCCCCGATAAATTCCTAATCAACAGCCTTACAGATACCCAAATGACCCTGACCATCAATCAGACCAATTATAAAGCTGGAGCTGTGGCGTTGAAGATGGAGTTTGGGTTGTAATAGGGTTAGTCTAAACTAATATCAATATCCAAGGTAATGTGGTATAATGGATAAACTTATATTTGTCCATTATACCACATTTTTCACCTCTTAATTTAGTTCGATTAGTTTGATTGAAATAACCATTTTTATTTTTAATTATTAAAATACTCTATTTATTTGTAGAGGGCTAAAACCTCATCAGAATGTTTGTTGTCGCTTAATATTTTCGTTCTAATTTTGTCAAATTGTTCATATTTAATATAGAATTCTATGCAAGTCTTATGAATATGTATGTTATTTGAGTGTAGGGTTGCTGTTTTATATAATTTATAAACATCTTCAGGTCCAATATTAAATTTTTTTGTTAATTTATTTTCTTTTACCATTCCCATTTCAAAGTAAATAGATCCAAATACTTCTGCATACTCAGATTTAAACCAGAACAATTGAATTTTATTAAAAATTTTGGTAAGAAATTTCTCATATTCTTCTGGTGAAAATAAATTTTTGTATCCTAAAAGTATTACAGCTGCTATGTATTCGAAAAATATAATTCTTCCGGGTTTGTTTTCATCGAGATTCTCATTTATGATTCTATTTTCTCTGGAGAGATTCCATTTACTGACTAATTGATGAATAATTGAACCATTTTGGTGATCCATAGGGTTCTCCCGTTTCATTTTTAGCTTAGTTTCTTCATAACTTTTACCCAAGGCAAGAGAAATTGTAGATATCACATGGTGGTCAACATATTTAGTATATTTCTTGTAGTAATAAATAACAGATAAACAGAGGTTTACTTCCAATAATTGATAGTTGTTATTTAATAATTTGCTAAAAATATTTATTGACTTTCTGCCATCTTTTCTGAGGGAAAGCCTAATCGCAGTTGTCCATAAAAAAATATTTTTAATAGGTTCCATGAATTCATTACCAAGTAAATTAATATGAAAGGTTATAGGTCCATGAGTATTTGACTCCCAGAAATAGCAAATTTCAGGTTTTAAGGCATAGCTTGAAAGATGGATTTGATTATTGTGGTCTAGTCTTCCCCAAATTACTAAATCAGCATGATAAGTGTTGCCTATTTCCTTAGCGTTTTTCCATCCAATTTTCCCCTCATCAAGAGGTGGTTGTTTGATTATTTCTAAATTTAATAGGGATTCTTTTTGAAGCAAATTTAACTCATATTCTAATAAATCTACAACAACATAGGGGTGTGAGTAGGGTTCCAAAAATGGCAAAAGTATTATTTTTATTTTCTCAGAAGCGGAGAAATATTTTCTGATAAAGGAATTAAAATTTTTATACTCAACCAAATTAGCTACTTGATCGAGAAATTCTATTGTTGGAAACTGGAGCTGTTTACCTGGTTTTATTTCTCGGAACTTACCTTTTCTTGCTCCATGCCAAAAAAGGTAACATGCTCTATTGCTATCATTAGTAAATGGGTAGTCTTCTGGATTTTTGTCTGTTAATATATAAATTAAAAAATCTCTACATTCCTGACTTACTTTGTCTTTTTCTCCCAACGGGACATATTTATTGGGATCATTCGTAAAACCGTAGCAGTTATTGGATTCATACTCATAATCCATGAATTGTACCACTTTTTCCTGGACCTTAGTAGCCAATTTGTAAAGTGGAATATACAGGTAATTTTCTTCGCCCCAATGTTTTATTAATAGCGGATTTTTTTCAATTAGATTTCGGTAAGACATCTATCTTGTGTGTTTTTTTAAGTTTATTCTATTTAGTTAGATAAAAAAATTAATTAATAAATTTTATTCATAGATTGAATTTTACTATACATGAATCGATACCATTTCATACATAGTTTATAATTTGTTATTAATGGAGTTAGAATTTCTATTAATTATCAACAGAATTATATTATTAATATTTTTATTAGTCAGTATATATAACTGTAAATACTTATAAAATCTTGTATATATTCTTTTAATTCGCTATATTAGTAATTGTTAAACGATTCAAAAGGAGTCGTTCCTAAGTGTTCAGGGAAACCTAATGAACCGTCTTGATATGTGGCCACAGGGCATTGTGAAAAACCGGATCGCTTCCTCGGAATGGAGCAATGCCCTTTAAATAGAGAAGCTTAACCTAAACTGTAAGGTTATGTGTACTATTAAATATTTGCTAAAGCTATTATTGTTAATTTCATCATTAACTTTTAGTAGCTGTGGATTGATAGATGATGAGGATGCCAATCCTAAAACCCAAGAAACCTCAACAAGACCTGTAGATGATCCAGGTAGAGGGAATTAATATTAGCAAAAGAAGGGTCTAAAGTGTTTTAGACCCTTTTTTATTTGGTAATAAGTTAGGGAATGTTGAAAAACTGGTCATTCATTTTTTCGTAAAAGTGATCAATTACTTCGTGAAACTGTTAAACTAATTCGACAAGCTTTTGATTAATAACTTATTTAACTCAAATTGTGTTATTATTATAATAATTAGTTGTAATGTTTACTTGGTTAGCATTTTTTTACCATTTACTTTAAACACCAATTGATGCCTTGTCCCTTGATGTGTGATGCTCTTTATTTCGGCTTTTAGATCCAAGGCAAATTTTTCTATAAGTTTGGTGCCGGTGCCTTTACCTTTCTGTCCACTGAAACCAACCCCGTTGTCCTGATAATCAATAGTGATATTTTGATCTTGTAGCTGAATCACAATTGTAATCTTAGGCTGTCCAATACTTTCAAAGGCATACTTTAAGCTGTTGTAAATCCATTCCGTCAATATCATTGAGATGGGAATTACAACTTCCACCAGTAGCACGATTTCAGCAGTTTGATGGTATACAATCTTCACATTTCGATTTTCTTTTGCTAACATTTCCCGGTGTTGTTGCATCAGGCCTTGGAGGAATTCCTGTAAGGGGACCTCTTGCTCATCTTCTATACTAAACAAGTACCTTTCCAGAGAAGCCGCAGCGTACAGGAGTTGTGTAGACCTCAACATTTCCTGTTGGGCAGTATTGTCCGGTACCCTTCTGGCAATTTCCTTAATTATACTCTGTAGCCGCATGATATTATTGGCAGTTCGGTGTCGCAATTCGGTTTGTTGAAGGCTGATGGTTTTGTTTTTAGCTCCAATAATTTGCGTTAGTCGTTTTTGGCGGTTAAGGTTTCTGAAAATCCAAAAGAGAAACAAGGTCAAGATTATTCCAAGGAATGCAAGGAACAAGCTGGTTTGCTGAAACTTGCTGCTTTGTAAGGCAAATAATTCTGCTTCCTGAGAGATTTTCTGATTTTCAAATTCCTTTTCACGTAAAAGATAAATATTGCTTATTTCTTCTACTTTTAATTTTTCATCCTGAAACAATTGGTTGTTCAAGGAGTCCAAAGATCTGTAGGTAACCAATGCCTGTTCGTATTGCTTGGTACTTTCCAATAATTTAAAACGAAGCTCTAAATTATCAACCATTAATTCCTTATCGGAAATTTCCTGAAGTATATGCAGGGCAGAGTCCAAGTGTAAGGCTGCCTTGTTTGTGCTGGCTTTTTTTAGCCAATAATCTGCAAAGTTATTGTGGCTAATTGCTAGACCCTGTAGGTCCTTGTTCAAATGGTTGATATGGTAAGACTTTAAGATATATGGGTAGGCTTCCTCAATCTTTTCTTGATCCAATAGCACGACCCCTATATTATTGTAAGTTGCTGTTCTGTCCTTAGCTAAGGCCGGAGTTGAATTAATATCCAAGTTCACTAATTCTAAAACCGATTTAAAATAATAAAGACTGGAATCCAAATTGTTAAAATGTTGAAAACTTACTCCCAAATTGTTTAGTAAATTGGCAGCCTTACTGGTGTCTCCTAGATACCGGTATAAACCTAAGGACTTGTGAAACAGCTCCAAAGATTTGGATTTATTTTGTGTATTTCTGTAAAGATTTCCCATAGAATTATATAAAGCAGCTTCCCTGGGAAGGTCTGTTTCAGCAAGCTTCAGGGCATCAAGCGCTTCTTGGTAATTTTCAATAGCCAAACCATAAAGACCTAAATATTGATAGTTTAGTCCTATACTTCGGAGAAATGTACAGGTACGCTTGTGGTCAGCTTGCGCTTTGGTATAGGTTAAGGCCTCCTTATAGCTATCAATGCTGTTTTGATATTTACCAAGATGGAACAAAACATAGCCCAAGTCTGCATTGTATTGTCTTAGATGGGTGGTGTCTTTAAAGTTAATCTCATTCAAAGCCCTTTCAAGCAATACTTTTGCTTCACCATATTCTCCTTCATTTATGCTAATATCTATTTTTTTATCTATCGGAGATTTATGGGCTTGGATTTGAGCATTGTAAAATAAATATGCTATAAGTAATAAAGTTATGTAGAAATTAGGTAAAATATTTTTCATTTGAGTAGAATCTTTAAAGGGAAATGACGGGCGATTGAATTGTTGGGTTTTATAAATATCTTTTTTCTTTACCATATATCCAATTTATCGTTGTCCAAACCTTAATTTTTATACAATTAAATTCACTCTCACGAATTTTATTGTTGGTTTTACACTATTATATAGGAGGTTCACGAATTTTAGTTCCACTATTACTTCTCAAGCTTTACCTTGTAAGTGTTTAAGAATGGAGATAGACACTCCAAATTATTTAGAATTCTCTTAAATGGGAAAAGGACCTGGGAAACCAGGTCCTTTGATTGAATAATTCACTATAAAAGAAAGCCTATCCCGACTTAGTAATAATAGAAAGAATCTCTTCCAGGTTCATCCTCCGCTTCGGTACTATGATAGTATATCTGTCTTTGTGGTAATGAAGTATTCTCACTTGCCGGATAGTCACGACTTCCAATGCTTGAAAACAACAAAATCTCGAATAATAATTTGAAATTTATCATTTGTTTAATGGTTTTATATAAAAGATTTATTTAAGGGATTGAGGTGAATGGTGTCGTCAATTGATGCCTCAATCCAAGCCTGCTGGCTTATAGTTTCGTCTAGAGAATCCTGTTAGATATCTTATCGAAACTCAGGCATTTATATCTTATATATAGCAAAAAATATTCCTAAACTAAGAAAAAATGGTAATAAACAAAGAGGTTGGAAGAAGTGAATTTACCGGTTGAAGAGGGTTAAAATATTTGTAAAGAGGTGAAATATACTTGTCAAGAGGCTAGAAGGAGAAGTCAAGAGGATAAACTAAGGGATGCAGATTTGATTTTATTTTTGGGTGATTTTAATTATATTTAAAATGACTTTTTTTACTGTTGTAAACCCTTTGTAAAAATATACTTGTATGCCATATTTGGATTATATTGAAAGTCATCCACTATTTGAAAAATACCAAAATAACAATAGGTACGACGCTAAAAATAAATGGAGATATGAACCATTTTATGTTTTAGGTAAAAAGGTTGAACAAAGAGTAAAGCAATTTTTATTGTATGAAAGAGAGAAGTACATTGATACCTTCAAAGACAGGTACTCTAAAGAATTAGCAGACTATATCCCATTCAATGAAGTTGGCGCTGTTAACAAACATCAAAAATGGCACCTTAGATCAATGGTAGAGGATCTATTAGGAGAGGATCATTGGCCCTATAAGTCTAATGAAAACAAAGTGGCTGCTGATTTTTGGAATGCAGCTTTGTATTATATAGAGGATGTGGATAAGGAGGATAAGGATCTGCCAGCTTTTTCAAGTATGAGGGTTCTTAATGTCATTGCTAAATTATGTAGATATGTAGATTTTGATGATTTTATTCGCCAATGTTTTTCAAAAGACCTTGAGATAGACATTGTTTTATTGCCTTTTTTTTGTCAAGATTCTCTGTGCGCTCAATTGGAGGATGAATTGGAGCACATCTGTAAAGAGCTAAAACAATGTCCTGAGTATGATTTAAATATTGAACGACTTCCGGTTGAAAAGTTTTCGGGCTTTACTCAATTTACAAATAGAGATGCTGAAAAGCATAGTGATGAAAAAATGGCAGATTTTGTGATTTGGGGCAAAATGTTGAGCCCTAGCGAAGTCACATTAACTTTGAAAATATTAAAATCGGATATTGATTTTTTTGGAGATGGTTTCAGTTTAAAAACAGATAACTTTAAATTTTTAACCTTTATAGGAGAGTTTAGGTCAAAACTTAAACAGATGATTTCATGGGCTTCTGCAATCCGGCATTTTTATCAGGGGAATTATGCTGAATCCATTGCCTTATTAAAAGATTTATTGGACTCGGGATATGAGGAAATTGAATTGAATTTTCGTATCGCAGTGCTCTACGACCTAATGGAACAATCTGTAGACGCTAACCATTATTATTGCAAAACCCTGAATCTTGTAGGGGTAAAAAAAGTTATAAATGGTTTTCAAGGTCTATTTGACCTTAATTTCTTTCAAGTGATAGAGGCTATAACCACTGATTACATTAGAGTTAATGGAGATTATATCAATAAGGAAAAACTTTTAGATCCTAATATAATGATTAATGAAGTTTTGATGCTAATGATTTTTGAAATCGTGAGGGTGAATCTTGCGCTTAAAAATAAAGAGGATTTACCTAAGGAGGTTTTTGAACGGGTTTTAGTAAAGACTATCAATCAAATTCAGCCCAGTTGGTTAAAAACCAAGTACAAGGATCTTTTCGGAAAAGCTTATTTTGAATTGGGCGTAATCAATGAGAATAGGTTAAAGGAACCAGGGGATATCGACCCGGAACATGTATATATTTTTTATGAAAATGCTGCTTTGAATCTGGATATAAAACATACGGAGCTACATGACAATTGCATACAATTTTTTAAGAAATACCGAAGGTTAAAAAGGATAATCGAAAGAATGGAAGGAAGTATGGAAAATGGTAATCCTTTGCTGATTAAATACAAAAAGAGCTTTTAACCAAAATTATATTCTTTGTTTATTGCTGAAAATTGTACCAAACCCCTGTTAATTTAAGAATTCGATCACTTAAAATAATGAAGGTTTGGCAATAGTTTATGGCATTGGAATGTCAACTTATCTTCTATAATCTATAGAAAGCAATATTTTAAAGTGAATATTCTCCATTCCCCCTTTTTTCTATGCATTTTTAATTTATTGTCATTAGATTTATGGGAGATCAGATGAGATAACATGAATCAAGGACATAAAATCCTAGTGGTAGGAAGTGCAAATACTGATATGGTAATAAGAGTGGATGAATTTCCTTCAGCAGGTCAGACCTTGATGGGACACAGCTTTCTGTTGAACCCTGGGGGTAAAGGTGCCAATCAAGCCGTGGCAGCAGCAAGGCTGGGAGGAAAGGTAGCCATGATGGCAAGGTTAGGAAATGACTTGTTTGGCAAACAAACGATTGAAAATTTTAAGAAAGAGGGGCTCAATGTGGAGGGGGTAGTACTTGACAATAAATTGCCTTCCGGTGTGGCTCAAATTGTAGTCGACAAATCAGGAGAAAACACCATTGTGGTAGCAGGAGGCTCCAATTTGGCATTGAATACCAGACAGATCAAAAAGTATTTTGGCTTGGTGCAAGAAGCCGAAATAATCCTTTTGCAATTGGAAATACCTATAGAAACCGTTTTATATGTTGCAAAAAAAGCTTCAGGCTTGGGTAAGAAAGTAATACTGAATCCGGCTCCTGCAAGTAAACTTTCCGATAAATTATATGCTTCAATTTACGCCATAACCCCCAATGAAACGGAAACTAAATTTTTGACAGGGATCAATATAACCGGAGAAAAAAGTGCGCAACATGCTGCGGATTTTTTTCATGACAAAGGGGTTAAGGTAGTCATCATAACCCTGGGCGCTGCAGGTGCCTTTCTTTCCACGGCAGATTATTCCGGTACCATTGCCACTTCTGAGGTGGAAGCTGTTGATACAACTGCCGCCGGAGACACCTTCAACGGCGCCTTGGCCGCCGCGCTATCCAATGAAATGAGTTGGGAAGAGGCAGTGGCTTTTGCCAATAAGGCCGCAGCTTTGTCAGTGACCAAACATGGAGCGCAAGCTTCTGTGCCATTTTTGCAAGACCTTAAAGTCTAATTGCCTGAAATTAAAAAAATAGATCTCTTACATTATATAAACTGCCCATGAATAAGTATAACATTGTCCTAATATTAGCCCTTGTTTTAATAGGATTTACCAGCTGTCAAAAATCCCTTGAATCTACTAAACATCGGGTGCTTTTTGATACAGATGCCAACAACGAATTGGATGATCAACATGCCATGGCTTATTTGTTTTTTAATGGTGATGTATTTGACGTGGTAGGAATAACAGTCAACGCAACCAGAAATGGAGGGAAAATAGACGGACACTATAAGGAAGCCAGAAGAATAATGGACCTCTGCAATGTGTATCCATCCATGCCTTTACACAAAGGGGCAAATGCATCGTTTGAAGAAATCAGAAAAAACTTGGGCAAGGCAGATTTTGATGGAGCTGAGGCGGTCAACTTTATCATTGAAGAAGCCCACAAAAAATCAGATGAAAAACTCATACTATTGCCGGTAGGAAAATTGACCAATATTGCCTTGGCATTAGAAAAAGATCCATCTATTGCCGATAAAGTAAGAATCGTATGGTTAGGGTCCAATTACCCCTATCCCGGCGAGTACAACCAAGACAACGATGAAGCTTCGCTAAATTATATTTTAAATGTTGACGTGCCTTTCGAAATGGTTTTGGTAAGAGGAGGGAAGGAAACAGGTACTGCCGCAGTTTCTTCCAATAGGGCAGAGATCAATAGTGTAATGCCGGGTAAAGGGCCTCTTGCAGAGAAACCCATCACTGGCCGACATGGGGATACCTTCGACCACTTTGGGGATTATTCTGTAAACCTGTATAGCAATATTCATACTTACGATGAAGCAGGAACCAGACCTTTGTATGACATGGCCGCAGTGGCTATAGTGAAGAACCCTTCTTGGGCTGAGAAAAAAGAAATTCCTGCACCGCTTTTGGTAGATGGTGAATGGCAAGAAAGACCAGACAATCCTAGAAAAGTGATGATATGGGAGAATTTTAACAAAGAAGCCATTATGGGAGATTTCTTTGATAGGATGGAAAACTATGTACTGGTTACCCCATAAATTTTTAAAAAAAAATATCCGATCAATATCAGTTTAAATAATTATCACCCTTGTTATCCAACTAATTTGCAATTAACATAACCCTTGACCCAATGTTTATAATCAACGATTACCCTTTGGCTGTCTTTTTTTGCTTTATTACCATGCTATGTTGGGGCTCATGGGCCAATACACAAAAACTGGCGGAGGGTAACTGGAGATTTGAGTTGTTTTACTGGGATTATGTACTCGGTATCGTCCTGTTATCCCTAATTTTTGGATTAACCTTAGGAAGTATCGGCGAGGGAGGTCGATCGTTTTTGGATGATTTGGGCCAGGCAGTCCCTACGAGTTATTGGAGGGCTTTGGCTGGAGGAGCAGTTTTTAACTTAGCCAATATCTTAATAGTAGCAGCAATATCTCTTTCCGGCATGGCCGTAGCTTTTCCTGTAGGCATTGGCTTGGCCTTGGTTTTGGGTGTTTTAATAAACTACATTTCAGAGCAAAAAGGTGATCCTATTCTATTGTTTTTAGGCGTCGCCTTGGTAACCGTGGCCATAATATTGGACGCTATGGCTTATAAGAAAAACAGTATGGACAAAGCTAAAAATGTATCCAAAGGGCTTAAACTGGCCCTGCTCGGAGGTCTTTTAATGTCTTTTTTCTATTTTTTAGTCCAGCAGTCCATGTCCTTAAACTTTCAAATTCCGGAGCCAGGTAAGTTCACACCTTATAGCGCTGTATTTGTGTTTTCCCTAGGCATCCTATTGAGTAATTTTGTTTTCAATACCATTCTTATGAAGAAGCCTGTTGATGGAACTCCTGTGGGCTACGGGGATTATTTCTCAGGGAATTTAAAAGTCCATTTGGTTGGTATTTTAGGCGGGGCAATTTGGTGTGTGGGAATGGCCTTTAGCATCATCGCATCAGAACAGGCAGGGCCAGCCATTTCCTATGGGCTGGGTCAGGGGGCTACCATGGTGGCAGCATTTTGGGGAGTATTCGTTTGGAAAGAATTTAAAGGAGCCAGCCCAAGCACTCAAACCATGCTTCAGAGTATGTTTGCCTGCTTTATCATAGGGATCATTATCATCATTTATGCCGGAATATAGGAAATGAACTTCCAGTTTAAGGGTTTTGAATAGGTAGCCATAACTGAATATTAAAGCTTGGGCTACATTTTTTGCGTAAGTGCTAATTGTAGGCTCCTCTATGGTGTTCAACCTTCCAGGATTTTCTCACAGGCCTCCTTACAATTGTTGCAGGCAATTGCGCAATTCTTGCAGTGGTCGTGTTCATGTTGACTACACTCTTCTGCACATCTCTTACACACACTGACACAGAATCGCAAGAGGTCGTCTATCGGTCCATAAGACATGGAAAGTATTTTGGCTGTGCTCGCACAAACTTCTGCACACACTCGATCGGTTCTAATGCAAGCAAGCATCTGCCCCACATTTTCTTCATCCAAGCAAGCATCTGCACAAAAATTACAGGCTATGGCACAATCATTTAAAGTTTTGATTAAGGCTTCATTTTTCATGACTTTGTAATTTAGGTTAGTTTTTTTAACCATTAATCCCAAAAATTATGCCTCTTTGGTATTTGTTACCTGGAGAATTCCAGAAAAGCCAGCTTACCAATTGTTGATATGATTCTGTCTGCTTCAGCTAATTCTGAGAAGTTTTCAACCATTACCGTAATGAAAATGGGCTTTTTACCAAAAATGATCCCTGCATCCCCACGGACATAATCCAAAGTCCCTGTTTTATGGGCGATGGCTACCTCTTCCGGTATTAGATGAGGTAAACCTGCGGTGTCCTCACAGTTTTTTAGGTATTCTATAACCTTTAAGCTTAGCTTTTTAGAAAGCAAGTCCCCATTGTAAAGATCAAGTAGTAGCCTGTTTATTTCTTCCGGGCTTAAGTAATTTTGCTTACCCTTTTCTATGGCCTCAAAATCCATCATGAACCTATTCAATTGCGTAGTCTTGAAACCATTTTCCTTCAACCACCTTTGGAATGCCTCCAATCCCAACTTTCTAATAATAATATTGGTGGCCGTGTTGTCACTAACCCTGATCATTTCTTTTACCAGGTATTCATAAGTAACACTTAAACCGGAAGGTTTAAATTGCAATTCACCGGCCCCGCCCACCTTGTCCTTATTTTTGAGGTGATAGCGATCTTGCAGAGAGAAAGTACCATCTGACATCTTTTGCATAAAGTAGATAAGCAATGGTACTTTAATGATACTTGCAGAAGGGATCTTTTTATCCGGGTCAGCCTTAGAAAGAATGTTCCCATGTTTGTTCTGGATAATGTAAGATAATGAAATAGAGGGGTCTAAGTTAGCCAAATATTCTTTTAACGACTGTTGTCCGGCAGCAGGTTGGGCAAATAAACACAGCAATATCAATGGTACACTTAATAAATGGAAATAGTATTTCAATCCCGCCATAATTGTCATATTGCCGGATATTCATAGGATGATTGCAGGCCTAATGGAATGCCTAAAGTCCAGTAAATCAACAAAAATATGGTCCAGATAATAAGTAAGTATACGGAATAAGGTACCATGATAGAAACCAACGTACCGATCCCCGTCTTTTTCACATATTTCTGACAGAAAATCACTACCAATGGGAAATAGGGAAGTAAGGGGGTGATAATGTTTGAGACAGAATCGCCAATCCTATAAGCGGCTTGGGTAAGGTCAGGAGAAATTCCCAATTGCATTAGCATGGGAACAAATACTGGGCTTATCAATGCCCACTTGGCTGACGCCGAGCCCACCAAAAGGTTGACAAAAGCACTGAGAAAAATTATACCCACCACCGTTACCTGGGAAGGCAATTGTAGGCTTTTCAGGAATGCTGCTCCTTTCAATGCCGTCATGGCTCCGATATTTGATTGTGAAAAGGCATCAATAAACAAGGCACAAAAGAAGGCCATGACAATATAATGGGCCATGCTCCCCATAGATTTGCTCATGGACGCTATTACATCTGCAGAGGATTTATAAGATTTTGAAAGAAAGCCGAAAATAATTCCAGGTATCCAAAATATAAGGAAAATCAAAGGCACTATCGAACGCATTAATGGTGCAGCAAAAGAGGTGATTTCTCCGGACTCACTTCTTAAGCTGGAGTCTATAGGGTATGCCCAGAAGAACAGACCGATAAGACCTAGGACCATGACCAAGCTAGCGACTTTAAAGGCAGTTTTTTCTTTAGGTTGCAATTCCTCCATTTTGGGTATGTCGGATAAATCTTTATCTACCGGGTTGGTTCGGATTAGGCGAGGCTCTATGATTCTATCTGTTAAATACCAGCCGACACCTACCACTACTATACTTGATATTCCAGTAAAGAGGATATTGTTTAATGGGTTAAGGCTTATGGATGGGTCTAAGATTTGAGCTGCTGATTGAGTGAAACTTTGGAGTAGCGGGTCAATGGCCGATGGGATAAAATTGGCACTAAACCCTCCTGAAACACCTGCGAAGGTTGCGGCAATTCCGGCTAGCGGATGCCGGCCTGCCGCATAAAATATTATTCCTCCCAAAGGGATTACTAAAACATATCCTGCATCTGCAGCAGTGTGGCTTACAATGGCCACTAAAATTAAAATAGGGGTTAGCAGACTTCTTGGAGTAAAACTCAAGAGGTATTTTAACCCCGCATTGATAAAACCTGAATACTCTGCTACACCTACTCCAAGCATAGCCAATAATACCACACCCAAAGGAGGAAAATTGATAAACACAACAATCATTCGAGAAAGAAAATCTGCCAATTTCTCCCCAGTGAGTAGGTTTTGAATAAACAATTTCTCCCCTGTTCTTGGATCAATCTCCCCAAAATCTATAGGAGCCAAGAGTGCTGAAAGTATCCATGTTACTAACATTAACACAAGAAATAAAACAGCAGGGTCCGGCAACCTATTACCCGCTTTTTCGATTGCATTTAAAAACCTGTCTTGTAGGCCTCTTTTCATGTTGGCTTTTCCCATTTTGCTGAGGTTAAATTCAAAAATAAGAAAGGAAACTGATAAATGATGAAAAGCGGTTTGAAATCTTAAATTGTGGTTTTGTAAAGCTAGGATTTGAAATTCAGGTTTGCTTCCATCTGTTTTATCCAATACTTCATAAAGTGAGTATACCTTTCACTTCCGGCAAACCTAATGTCACTTTTTTAAGAATTAAATTGGAGTGGTAGTTGCTGAAGCCAACCCCTTTGTAAAAAAGGTTGCCATCACTACAGCATTTTAGTGGAAGTTTATTTTGTTTTAATGTGTTGAATCCGAAATATGCAAAAGACAATCTATTCCGTGCTGATTCCCCACGGCGGACAAAATCAGCCACTTTGTTGCTGTTTTTAGGCCTGCCTAAGGCCGGCAGACACGTTGCTAAAGATAAAAGCCCCAAACAGCCTGGTTTTCTTGTGATTTTAACGGTTCCTGAAAGTTCGGAAATTCTATTAAATCATCCGGGTAAACAATTGAATGTTTATAATAATGTGGCTATAGGCAGGTTATTTCTAGACCACTCGCTCCAAGAGCCTACATATAGGTTGGGTATATCCAGCCCTGCAGTGCAAATGGCCAGAAGAGAATGGCAAGCTGTGACTCCCGAACCACAATGTACAATAATGTTTTCTGATGTCTGGCCTTTAAAAGTTTGCAGGTACTTTTCTCTCAATATTTCTTGAGGTAAAAAAAGGCCATTATCATCCAGATTTTCTGAAAAAGGCAGGTTTACTGCTCCCGGTATATGACCTGCAATTTTGTCTATAGGCTCCATAACCCCTCTATACCTTTCGTTTTCCCTTACATCAATAATTATTTTCTCCTTTAACATTGTTGCAGTCTTCACCTCATTGATACTTGAAATCGGTAATTGCCAATGGCTGGCAGGATAGGAAGCTGCTTGTTGACCAGTGGGCAATGTACTTTCCAAAGGAAATCCTTGCTTTTTGGCTGCTTGCCAACCACCGTCCAATACCTGAATTTTTTCATGACCCAAAGCTTTAAGCATCCACCAGAAACGAGCCGCAGACATGGATGCTTGTTTGTCATCATAGACTACCACATGAGTTTCGGGAGTGATACCAAGTTGTCCAATTAATTCTCCAAATGCTTGTGGAGAGGGTAAGGGATGGCGACCGCCATTTGCCGGATCCTCATCAATTTGAGATAAGTCCTTGTTTAAATCTACATGAAAGGCTCCCTCAAGATGTTCTTCAACATAGGCTGGATAATGAAAACGTGCATCAATCAGAATGAGGTTGTCCACCCCTTGAAGTTGGACAAGTTCATCCGCTTTAATAAGAGAGAGGGCCATAGTGATATAATTTAAATGGTTTTGAAAAAACTTTATAACGAAGCAGCCCAAGGTAAGCACCCCGGGCTGCAACAATATACATTATTTGGTGGTTCTTTAAGTATTCATGGCACCATTTACTTCCAAGGTTTGGCCGGATATATAAGTACTCATATCAGATCCCAGGAAAACGCAGGCGTCGGCAACATCTTCAGGACTTCCTCCTCTTTTCATTGGGATGGCATCTCTCCAACCCTGAACAGTCTTTTCATCAAGAACTGCCGTCATTTCTGTTTCTATAAACCCGGGGGCCACCGCGTTGCTGCGAATATTTCTTGACCCCAATTCTAGGGCTACTGATTTGGTAAAGCCAATGATCCCGGCCTTTGAAGCTGCGTAATTAGACTGTCCGGCATTGCCTCTCACGCCTACGACAGAGGTGATGTTGATAATGGATCCTGATTTGGCTTTCATCATGGTACGGGTTACTGCCTTCACAGTATTGAAACAAGATTTGAGATTAATATTGATCACTTCATCCCAATTGTCTTCCGACATTCTCATCAATAAATTGTCACGAGTTATTCCAGCATTATTTACAAGGATATCTATTCCTCCCAAAAATGCCACCGTATCGCCAATTAATTTATCTGCTGCCGCAAAATCGGAGGCATCGGAGCGAAAGCCTTTTGCTTTAATGCCAAAAGCCGTCAATTCTTTTTCGAGAGCTTCTCCTTTTTCTACACTAGATAAATATGTAAAGGCCACATCAGCACCTTCCTGAGCAAAACGGATGGCAATTGATCTGCCTATTCCTTTGGAAGCCCCTGTTACCAAGGCTTTTTTACCTGTAAGTAATCCCATAGTCAATGTTTTTATTGTTTAATTCAATTCAAAAATAGCTATTTATTATAAAATATGGGCTACTGAATAATTAATTAGTAGGCCTTACATTTTGATGATCGTTACCCAATCTGGTGGAAAATTGAATTTATATTAACTTTTATATGCAAAACCAAATTTTTTTCTGAACTAATTTATTATAAATTTGCATAGCAAAATAGTAATTAAAAGTCAAAAATATGTCTTCAACGAAATTCGATGTCATTGTTCTGGGCAGTGGTCCAGGTGGATATGTAGCAGCAATTAGAGCTTCTCAATTAGGATTAAAAACTGCAGTAGTAGAAGCTGCGGAACTAGGGGGAATCTGTTTGAATTGGGGTTGTATTCCTACTAAAGCTTTGATAAAAAGTGCGCAGGTATTTGAATACATTAACCATGCTGAAGATTACGGTATCTCCGTAGATAAAGCAAGCGTTAATTTTGAGAATATCATCAAGCGTAGCCGTAATGTAGCTGAAGGAATGAGCAAAGGCATTCAATTTTTGTTTAAAAAGAACAAAATTGAAAAATTGATGGGTTGGGGAAAAGTACAACCGGGCAAAAAAGTTGAAGTAGAAGACAAAGATGGCAATAAAACTGTTTATAGTGCTGACAGTATCATAATTGCTACCGGTGGAAGGTCTAAGGAGTTACCTGCATTAAAAATAGATAATGAAAAAATCGTAGGCTATCGCAAAGCCATGACCTTGGATAAATTGCCCAAGAAAATGGTTGTGGTAGGTTCTGGAGCCATAGGTGTTGAATTTGCCTATGTTTACAGTTCTATAGGAGTGGATGTGACCATCGTTGAGTTCTTGGATCGTATCGTTCCAAATGAAGATGAAGAAGTATCCAAGACACTTGAGAAAATTTACAAGAAGAAAGGTATTAAGGTGATGACCAGTGCTGAGGTAACCAATGTGGATACCAAAGGAGAAGGCTGCAAAGTAACTGTTAAGACCAAAAGTGGAGAAGAAAATATAGATTGTGATGTAGTACTATCAGCTGTTGGAGTGGTTTCCAATGTAGAAAATTGTGGACTTGAAGATGTTGGGATTCTAGTGGATAGAGGCAAGATAAAAGTTGATGAGTTTTACAAAACCAATATGCCGGGTTATTATGCCATTGGTGATGTAGTCCCAGGGCCTGCTTTGGCTCATGTGGCCTCTGCAGAAGGAATCATTTGCGTAGAAAACATAGCTGGTCAAAACCCAGAACCCCTTGACTATAATAATATTCCCGGCTGTACGTATTGTTTGCCTGAAATCTCTTCTGTGGGTTATACAGAAACCAAAGCCAAGGAAGCAGGATATGACATTAAAGTTGGTAAATTTCCATTTACTGCTTCCGGTAAAGCCTCTGCTGCCGGAGCCAAAGATGGTTTTGTTAAATTGATATTTGATGCCAAATATGGGGAGCTTTTGGGAGCTCATATGATTGGTTACAATGTGACTGAAATGATAGCTGAAATTGTAGCCATTAGAAAACTGGAGACAACAGGACATGAGATTATCAAGACTGTACACCCACATCCAACCATGTCTGAAGCTGTAATGGAAGCAGCGGCTGCTGCTTATGATGAGGTAATCCACCTTTAAGATTTTAAATAAGTTCAAAATTTGTAATTCTCATTATTGACCCATATCTTTTTTGGAAGAAGAAGCATTAATAAAAGGGCTGAGGGCCAGAAGTAAACAAAGCCAAGAGTATTTGTATGAAAAATACTCTGCAGCTTTGTTTGGTGTAATTTCCCGGATAATTTTTGATCGGGACATCGCCGAAGAAGTCTTTCATGATGCTTTTGTAAAAATCGTCACCAAAATTGATAATTATGATGAATCTAAAGGACGATTATACACTTGGATGGCGAATATATGCCGAAATTCAGCTATAGATAAAACTCGGTCAAAAGAATTTTCTAAAAAGAGTAAGACCAATACCATAGACGCTTACGTATATGGTATGGAAAGCACCGCAGATACCGCAGCAGCTGTTGACGGAATAGGTGTTAAAGAGTTGATGAATGACTTGAATGAGGAACAACGGTTCGTTATGGAGTGTATTTACTTTAAAGGATATACACATACTGAAGTGGCAGAGCAATACGCCTTGCCATTGGGAACCGTTAAGTCCAGAATTCGGTCTGCTATAAAAGTGTTGAAAAAGAAAGCTGATAAAATCTAGTGGATATCAAAGCCTACATATCGTCCGGTAAATTGGAACTCTTTGTTTTGGGAGATCTCAATGAGACAGAACAACAAGAGGTTTTGTCCATGGCAAAAAAGTATCCTGAAATCAATCAGGAAATTATTGCCATTGAAGATGCCATGCTTGCTATTGACCAAGCTTCAGCTGTCAAACCTTCGCCTAAGTTGAAGAATAAGATATTTGCCACCCTTGAATCGGAAGAAAAAAACCCTTTTTCCGTAAGCTCTGAGACTGAAGCATCTCCTGAAAAATTAAAGAATATTAAGCAGGTACCTGTGGCTAATCCATGGAAGACCTTTGCTGTAGCTGCTTCAGTGGTTGCAGTGATTTCTGTAGGTATGGCCATATATTATGCCAATCAATATTTTGATGTAGAGCAAAGGTTTGCCATTGCTTTGCAACAAAATGCAGTATTGGCAGAAGAAATGCAGACCAATCAGGTTCAATTAAAAGAACTGAATAGTGGGATGGAAAGATTCATCACCGGAGATTTTGAGAAAATTCTAATGAAAGGTGAGGGTTTACCTATGCAAGAAGATGCAGCAGTGGATGTGTTCTGGGATCAAAATAGCAAAGAAGTCCTACTTTCTGTAAATCAGTTGGCATCTCTTGATCCGAATAATGATTACCAGCTTTGGGCGATAGGGGAAGAAGGGCCAGTTGGAATCGGTTTGGTAGATCCGGAAAAAATACTTGATTTGCAAGTGATGGATATCGCTTCAGGAGCCCAAGCTTTTGCAATTACTATTGAGCCAAAAGGTGGTAGCGAAAGTCCTACCTTAGAAAAACTTGTAGTTTTAGGAGAGGTCTCATAATAGAAATACATACAAAATAAACCGAACCCCGTCATCAAATTGACGGGGTTTTTGTTTTAAATTGTGGCTTAACTTTTGAAGTGGAGTAAAGATTTGTATTGATTAATAGGATGGTAGAAATTCACGATTTTCACGGAATTTCAAACCAACTTCTTATCCGTTGGTTTGATGCTTATATTGTAATTATTTTCAGAGCTTTTGATAGAAACTAGGGAACCCTTTTAAATCTTAATGAATTATGGAATTGACACTTTCCACCCCGGCACTTCTTTTTTCTGCCATCACTTTGCTGATGTTGGCCTATACCAACAGGTTTTTGGCCATGGCCAGCCTGATTAGAGGTCTGCACAAAGAATATAAAGAAAGCAGTATGGATGAAGAGGTTATTATTGGACAGATAAAAAATCTTAAACGTCGGCTGACCATGATTAAAAACATGCAGACTTATGGCGTCATAAGTTTTTTTCTCTGTGTAATTTGTATGTTTTTATTGTACCAGGACTTCGATACAGCAGCCAATTGGGTGTTTATGGCAAGCATGCTTTGCTTGTTGATCTCCTTGGGCATTTCCTTGGTGGAAATTCAAATCTCAAACAATGCATTGAATATAGAGCTTTCAGATATTGAGGATTTGCTAAATATAAAAACCCGAACATCTTTTGGTCAAAGCATTAGAAAAAACGATAAAGATTAATGAGTAATAATCAATTGAGAGTGGATCTGAGAAGCGATACGCTAACCCTTCCAACCTACGAAATGAAAGAAACCATGCTCCATGCAGGCTTGGGTGATGATGTGTTTGGGGAGGATCCCACGGTAAGTATTTTGGAAGATAAATTGGCCGGCCTTTTTGGTATGGAGGCAGGACTATTTTGTCCTTCAGGAACCATGACCAATCAAATCGCTATAAAACTACATACCCGTCCCCAAACCGAAGTGATTTGCCATAAATCATCTCATATTTATTTGTACGAAGGGGGAGGGATCATGTCCAATAGCATGGCATCTGTAAAGTTATTGGATGGTGTCCTTGGAAAAATTGATGCGGAGGAGATTCGGCAGCACATAAACCCGGACGATGATCATTTACCGGAAACCACGCTGGTGTCTTTGGAAAACACCATGAACAAAGGTGGAGGTAGTGTTTATACCTTGAATGAAGTAAGACCGATCAGGCAACTTTGTAAGGAAACCGGGCTTAAACTTCATTTGGATGGGGCCAGAATTTTTAATGCCTTGGTCCATTCCGGTGAAAGACCTTTTGATTGGGGGAAAATGTTTGATACCATTTCGGTCTGCCTAAGCAAAGGATTGGGTTGCCCAGTAGGTTCGGTTTTGTTGGGTAGCCAAGCCGATATCAAAAGAGCAAGAAAAATAAGAAAAGCACTGGGTGGAGGGATGCGGCAGGCAGGAATGTTGGCAGCTGCTGGAATTTATGCGCTTGATCACAATGTTTTTAGGTTAGAAGAAGATCATGAAAGAGCAAAGGCAGTAGGAAAGATTCTAGAACAAACCCCTTTTGTGAAAGAAGTACTCCCTACAACCACCAATATAGTGATAGCTCGCTTAGCTCAAATAAGCCCAGAGTCCTTTTTGGAGGAACTGACAGAAAGAAATATATGGGCTGTAAAGTTCGGAAAAGATCAAATAAGAATGGTTACCCATATGGATTTTAAGGACCAACATCTTGAAGCTTTCGAAAACAGAATGAGGCGTTGGGAAAAATAAATTGAAATTTATACCTTTTTTAAAAATTAGACATTAACGATTATGGAACAAACTCCTTTGGCAGAGAGGATGCGCCCAACTACCTTAGATCAGTTGATTGGACAGGAACATTTGTCCGGGCCCAATACTTTTCTTCACAAGGCCATCAAAGCCGGAACAGTTCCTTCATTAATTTTATGGGGCCCTCCCGGAGTTGGGAAAACCACCATTGCCAATATAATTGCCAATGAAGTCAAGGCTCCATTTTATACATTAAGTGCTGTTAGCTCCGGGGTCAAGGACATTAGGGAAGTAATTCAGAAGGCGAAATACCAGCTTGGGGTAGTACTTTTTATAGATGAGATCCATCGTTTTAATAAGTCCCAGCAAGACGCTTTGTTAGGGGCAGTGGAGAAAGGAGTAATCAGGCTGATCGGAGCCACTACGGAGAACCCTTCCTTTGAAGTCAATGCGGCCTTATTGTCCAGGTGTCAAATTTTCACCCTAAACCCTTTGGGAAGGGAGGAACTGGAAGCCATGATGATTCAGGCATTGGAGAATGATACCGTTCTAAAGAAAAAAAAGGTGGTGCTCAAAGAAACAGATGCATTGCTCCGTATTTCCGGAGGGGATGGAAGGAAGCTGCTCAATCTGCTGGAAATTGTCATCGATAGTATAAAAGCAGAGGAGATCATCATAGAAAATGAGATGGTCATGCAGGTAGCCCAACGGAAAGTGGCCCTTTATGACAAATCAGGAGAGCAACATTATGACATTATTTCTGCCTTTATTAAATCGATCAGAGGATCAGACCCAAACGCTGCCGTCTATTGGCTGGCCAGAATGATAGAAGGGGGAGAAGATGTGAAGTTCATCGCCAGGCGGCTTCTTATTTTGGCTTCTGAAGATATAGGCAATGCCAATCCCAATGCACTATTACTGGCTACCAATTGCTTTCAGGCTGTGAATGTGATTGGATACCCAGAGTCCCGAATTATTCTTTCCCAATGTGTAACTTACCTGGCTTCTTCTCCGAAAAGTAATGCAAGTTATATGGCCATCAATTCTGCTCAGGCATTGGTAAAACAGGAGGGAGACCTACCAGTTCCTCTTCACCTGCGAAATGCTCCTACCAAGTTGATGAAGGATCTTAACTATGGTAAGGCCTATAAGTATTCTCATGATTTCGAAAATAACTTTGCCTTTCAAGAGTTTCTTCCGGACAAGATCAAAGGAACCAAACTTTATGATCCCGGATCAAATGCCCGTGAAAACGATCTAAGAAGAAACCTTCAAAAACTTTGGGGTAAGAAGTACGGGTACTAACCCGACTAATTTGCCTTGTTCAGCGTGTATCGGAGGCCTATCAATGCCCGGAAAGTTAAATCATATGCGCCATACATAGGCGTCCCCTCCATTAGTAAGATAAACTGACGGTGATTGGCTATGGGTTTAAGGCTTAGTCCAAGTGGTATTCCGGCCTGGGCATCCGATATTTCATTATAGCCTAACAATAGACCACCATGTAAGTTGTACCAATCAGTTTGCCGAAAATTATAATGGCCCAGCGCTTCTAAACCCATAAAAGGGTTTACCATACCTCCGGCAAACACTCTGGCTTCAGCAAATATTTTCTTTTCAGGATCCGAACCTACACCTATATGACTTAGTATGCCTTCATGATAAATGCCCACATGCACTTGTGCCATCCCTTGGAATGAAACGAACATTAATAGAATAGCAAAAAAAGCAGTAAATCTTAACTTTGTTTTCATAGGATTCGTTTTACACAAAGGTAAACAAGTCCTAATAATTTCGGTAACTATAGCGTGAGAATTGTCACCGATTACTAGATAAATAGTACTTATTTTTACAAAAAATTATAACAGATGAATTGGAGAAAAGAAATTAAAAGTTGGGGCATAATGTTGGGGGTATTTGGAATTCTGTATTTCACCGGCCTCATCACCCCAATAATGGGAGGAATTCAGTCTTTGGTATTATCTACCGGCTTGATTAAGCCTAAAGTGACTTTAGAAAACAAAGAAAAACAGGCCTTTGATTATACAGGGCAGTTTTTGGATGTTAATGGTGAAAGGTTGGGCTTGTCTCAGTATAAAGGAAAAACTATTTTTATAAATCTTTGGGCAACATGGTGTCCCCCCTGTCGAGCAGAGATGCCCCATATTTCTGATTTATATGATAAAGTGAAAGGGAAAGAGGATCTTAAATTTTTAATGATAGCTTTGGATGAGGACTTCAATAAGAGCATTAAATTGGTGGAGGAAAAGGAATATTCATTTCCCATTGTTCATGCAGCCTATGGGTTAAACCCTTCCTTACAAAGTCAAGCCATACCCACCACCTTGGTGGTAAGCCCGGAAGGAGAAATTGTCTTTTATCAGGAAGGAATGAGCAATTTTAACAACCAAGAGTTTCAGGACTTTTTATTGTCTTTGTGATTTTATGGATGAGATAGTTTAGGTAGCCCCAATGAAAATAGAGTATTTTAATAGGGGCTGAATTGGTGAGAATAATAATTCGAGGGTTTCTACCCTCGAATTATCATACAAATAAGTTTTGGTGGAAAAGTAGCACAATCCTCCGCTTGAGATGCGAGCAACTATTCTGTTATTAAATTAAATGCTCCTTTTACCAGAAACTGAGTGTTTTTTGAAAAATCGGTATGGTTTAAAATCTCCACATTTCCATCATTGCTCAAGCCTGTTTTTACCTCTTTTTTGCTAAAGAAATATTGATTTTGAGAATAATTATTGAGTATCAACACATAATATTTACCTTCAATGTCGACCAAAGCTTCTTGAGGTAGGGATAATTTACTTGTGGAATTTGCATAAATTTCAGCCTCTACATACATGCCTGGATTGAATCTTTGATTTAGTTTCTCATCAGATAAATGGCCATGGATTCCAATGGTTCTATCTTCAGGGTTTACTGTTTTGTTCACCAGATAAACAAATGCTTCATGGCTTTGCTTATTGTCCTCCTGTGTTTTAAAATGGATGATTTGGCCTTTTTGAATTTTAGAAAGATCTTTTTCAAATATATTTAATTCGAGATGCATATGATCTGTGTCTACTATTGAGATGGCTGTTTGAGAAGACTCCAGAAACTGTCCCCTCCTCGCATCTACTTGAGTTACGTAGCCACTTATGGGTGAACTGATTTGAATTGTGGTGCGAATATTTTCCAGGTTTAAGGTGTTGGGATCGATATTCATTAATGACAGTTTTTTTGCAAGAGAGGCTGCTTTTACCTTTGTGACGGTATAGTCAGATTCGGCTCTCAGGTAGTTCTTTTGGGAAGTAACTTTGTCTTGCACAAGGTTTTTCTGTCTTTCATAATCTGATTGAAGGTAGCTAAGCTGTCCTTTTGCCTCTAAGTAATCTTGCTGGATCTGAACAAAATCAGGGTTTTCTAAGGTTAATAGGTTTTGCCCTTTTCTTACTTTTTCACCGGGTAAAAGACGGATATCCTTTATCGTTCCGGGGAAATAGGAACTTACGGCCGCATTATTTTCCGGTGGAACATCAAATTTACCTATGGCTTTTATAATCTGATGAAAAGTAGAACTGTCAAAAGTTCCAAGGGCCATTCCTGATGACTTGAATTGGCTGGCAGTAAGTGTATAGGCACCCTCCATTGTCGCCTCAGTGACAGGTTCTTTCTGATCTGAAATATCTCCCGGAGATGAACAGGATAAAAAGAAAAGAAAGGAAGCAAAAATCATATAATTTAGTGCATGATTTTTCATGGGATGGTTATTATTTATTTATAATTCATTAAATAGTTTGCCTCCAATACCGTCTCATTATATTGAAAAAGATAACGAAGATAATTGGATTCGATGGTTTTGGAGTTTTCTAAAAACTGGGTGTATTGAAGAAAGTTTATTTCACCATTCTGGTAAGCCTTATTGGCATGGAACAGCGTTTCTTCTGATAACTTTTTACCAGTTTCTTCATAGTAAACTAATTCTTTTTCGAATTGTCTTAAGTCGGAAAGCAAAGCGTTGTATTGGGAGCGCAATTGTATGAGGTAATTGTTCCTTGCGGACGCAATTATTTTGGTTTGGGTCTTTGCAGCTTCAATTTTTGACTTTTGATATCCAAACCATAGCGGTAAGGCTACACCTACATGGAAACCTGAGTAGGTTTGCCTACCTACACCCTTGTTCATGCCTTGAAATACAGATAGATTTAAATCGGGTAGTAATCTTTGCTTCTCAAGCTTATAATTACTGGCCCATAAATTTATGGCATCTGCAAAATAATTGATAACAGGATGGCTAGCTGAGTCAAGTGGGCTTAAGGGGATTCTTTCAAGATTTTCTTCATTTACCCGGTATTCAGTATCAGCTTGTAACCATTGATTCAACTCGATATAGGATCTATTAATACGCTCGTTTATTTGATTCAGCATAAGGGAAATTTCTTTCCTTTTGGTGTCAGCGGTTAACTTTTCCAAATAGTTAGATTCACCTTGATCAAATCTTCTTCCCGCAGCATGCTGAAACTGGGAGTATAAACTATCTAGGTAAATGTAATTCTTTAGCATTTCCTGCCAGTAAATAATTTCGTAATAGGACTTAGATACTTCTTTTGTAATGAGGTATTGGTCCATTTGGAATTGATCCTTAATCACTTGTGATTTGTCTTTCATCACCTTTTTTTGAGCCCCATAGATGGTTGGAAATTGCAGGTTCTGCTGAATGCCCCAGACATTGAGGGGCAGGTTATTGGGGGCCAAATTGTTTTGGTCTTTGCTATAAAATATTTCTGTTTTATCGATATCTATGGCACTTCCAATCAACTGCTCACTTTGATCAATTCTTTGCTGGGATGCTTTTAAACTTAGGTTGTTTTCCAGCGCAATCTCTACAGCCTTTTCTAAGTCAATTTCACGGACTTGCGCTTGACTAATAATAGGTAATGAAAATAGGAATAGGACAGGAAGGGCTATTTTAAGTAGTTTGGCCTTAGGTAAAGGCCCTTGCTTATCGAAAAGGGCGTACAAAATTGGCAATACAATTAATGTGAGAATGGTTGAGGTAATGAGGCCTCCAACGACAACTGTGGCAAGCGGTCTTTGAACCTCGGCTCCGGCTGCAGTAGAAATAGCCATGGGTAAAAAGCCCAATGCATCGGTTGCGGCCGTTAGCAAAACAGGTCTTAACCTGCTTTTTGTCCCTAAAAGAATACGCCGGTTAATATCATATACCCCTTTTGCTTTCAATTCTTTAAATTCTTCTATTAGTATAATGCCGTTTAATACAGCGATGCCGAAAAGGGCAATGAATCCTACACCTGCCGAAATGCTAAAAGGCATGTCACGCATATAAAGTAAGGCTACGCCTCCTACAGTTGCCATTGGAATAGCACTGTAAATTAGCAAGGCCTCTTTTACTGATTTAAAGGCGAAATACAACAAAATAAAAATGAGAAGCAGGGCTATTGGGACAGCAACCAATAACCTGTCTTTTGCAGTTTTCAAATTTTCAAATTGTCCGCCATAATCAATCGTATAACCCACAGGAAGGTCAATGTCATTTTGGATAATTTCTTGCACATCATCCACCACGGATTCAAGGTCTCTATTCCTTACGTTGACACCAACTACAATCCTTCTTTTGGTATTGTCTCTAGATATTTGAGCAGGACCTTTTGTGTAGGTAATCTCAGCAAATTCCCGTAAAGGCAATTGGCTGCCATTTGGCAATTGGATAGAGGCGGTTTCAATATTGTCAATGTCTTTTCGGTGGACTTCATCATACCTGATAACCAAATCAAATTTCTTCTCCCCTTCAAAAATTGTCCCTGCCGATTTTCCGGCAAAGCCCATGGTAAGTATATTGTTTAATTCTGCTATATTTAAGCCATACTTTGCAATCTTTTGCCGATCATATTTAACGGACATTTGTGGTAGGCCTGCTATTTTCTCTACGGAAATATCCACAGCCCCCTCAACATTTTGAATGGCTTTCCCTACCTCTAAACCTTTTTCATACAAGATATCTAAATCCTCTCCGAAAATTTTGATAGCCAAATCTGCCCGAACACCTGTGATGAGTTCATTGAAACGCATTTCTATAGGTTGGGTAAATTCGTACTCCACCCCGGCAATCTCAGAAAGGGCCTCTTTAAATTTATTGGCTAAATCATCTTTACTTTCGGCCGTAACCCATTCATCTCTTGGGATAAGTTTAATAATGATATCACTTTCTTCCATTGACATGGGGTCGGTAGGAACTTCTGCGGCTCCAATTCTACTTACCACCTGATCCACCTCTGGAAATTCTTGGATTATTTGCTCCATCCTTGTTATGATTTCGATGGTATTGGATAAGGAGGTTCCTGTTTTGAGTACAGGCTGAATAACAAAATCACCTTCGTCAAGGGTAGGTATAAACTCACCACCCATCTGGGAAAATAAGAGCCCCGCCGAAACCATCAAAGCAACAGCCATTCCGATAACAATTTTCTGTTTCCTCAAGGCCCAAACGATGGCAGGCCTGTACCTGTTTTCTAAAAATGAAATCAATCCTGAAGAAATGGTTTTCTTTTTAGGGTCTGAAGGCTTGATAAAAAGGGAGGCCATCACCGGTACATAGGTAAAACAAAAAATGATTGCTCCAATCAATGCAAAACAAAACACCAAGGCCATTGGACGAAACATTTTGCCTTCCACACCTACCAAGGATAGAATGGGAATAAATACAATGATGATAATAAGCTGTCCAAATATAGCCGAATGCATCATCTTCGAGGCCCCGGAATAGGTGATTTTATCAATCAATCCTTGTCTTTCGATTTTGGGTAAGTGCAATAGTCTTGAACGCTCCGCTGTGATTTTATAGGCGATAAATTCTACGATGATTACTGCACCGTCTATAATTATTCCAAAGTCAATGGCTCCAAGACTCATCAAATTGGCATCCACCCCGAAGATATTCATAAGAGATAAGGCAAATAACATGCACATAGGAATTACAGATGCCACCACTAGACCGGATCTAAAGTTTCCCAAAAGAAGAACAACCACAAATACCACGATCAAACAGCCTAGAATAAGGTTTTCTGCGATGGTATATGTCGTTTTATCAATCAGCTCACTTCTTTCCAGAAAAGGATTAATGCTTATGCCCGGAGGGAGGGATGGTGATATTTCTTTTACTCGTTCTTTTACAGCATTGATAACTTCTTTGGAATTGGCTCCTTTCAGCATCATTACTTGCCCCAGCACTTTTTCACCTTCGCCATTACCGGTAATTGCTCCAAAACGAGTGGCTTTTCCAAAACCTACAGTAGCCACATCCCTAATGAATACAGGTGTACCATTTCTATTTTCTATTACTATATTTTCAATGTCTTCTATAGAACTTGCCAGTCCTTCTCCTCTTACAAAATAAGCCTGGTTTGTTTTTTCTATATATCCCCCCCCGGCTATACTGTTGTTTTTCTCAAGCACCTCAAATGTTTGGGCCATAGTAATATTGAGGCTCCTGAGTTTTTCCGGGTTGATTGCCACTTCATACTGTTTTAAATAGCCTCCCCATGTATTGACTTCTATAACACCTGGAATACCGGAGAGTTGGCGTTTGATAATCCAGTCTTGTATGGTTCTTATTTCTGTCAAAGAATACTGATCTTTGTAGGCAGCATCTACTTCTACAACATATTGATATATTTCCCCCAAGCCTGTGGAAATTGGTCCCATAAAAGGCTGACCAAAACCGGTAGGGATTTTTTCCTCTGCTGCTTTGATTTTTTCAGCAATGAGTTGTCGGGGTAAGTAGGTGCCAGTCTCATCATCGAATACCACTGTCACTACTGAAAGGCCAAATTTAGAGACCGAGCGGATTTCTTTCACATTGGGTAAATTGGCCATCTCCAACTCTATTGGATAGGTCAAAAATTTCTCAACATCTTCTGTTGCAAGGTTTCTAGAGGTGGTGATCACCTGAACCTGATTGTTGGTGATGTCCGGAACCGCACCTATTGGAATTTCAGACAGAGAATAAGTGCCGAAGGCAATTACAGCTGCTGAAAAAAGAAGCACGATCAATTTATGTCGTATGCTGTATTGAATAATTCGCTCTAACATTGTGACCAAAGATTATAAATGAATGCCTAAAGATAAAAGGTCAATACCTTGACTTTTCTCAAGCTTTTCTTAAGATTGGCTTAAAATATTTAGCTGAACATAAGGCATACATTTTGATTCCTGAATTTTGCCAGTATCAAGAAGTAAAGTACCTGTAATGCCATATGGTTAGGTTAAATTTCCACCAATTCGGTGGAATTACCTATTTATTATCCGAGCAACAAGCTCTAATCCAGCTAAGCCTGTATAATGGTAGATGGGAATAAAAGTGTAATGGTAGTCCCCTTGCCTTTTTCGCTAAGAATAGAAATTTTCACCTGATATAAATCACATAGTTTTTTTACAATAGATAGGCCTAGTCCGGCACCATTTATTCTTCCCAGTTCATGACTTTCTCCTCGAAAAAATGGCTGATAAATATTTTTTAATTCTTCCTCAGATATTCCGATGCCTTGATCAATGATCTTTAAGCATATGCCTGCTTTTTCTTGCGTTAAAACCAATTTAATTTCTTGATTATCAAGGGAATATTTTAAGGCGTTCTGAATTAAGTTCTCAATGATGATAGATACCGATTTTTCATTGGCTCTGATAAAACCCTTATCTTCAAGTTTTTCATTAAACATTATACTGCGTTTCGGATGCTGTTTTTGGGTGGAGTCAATGATGTCTTCCACAAGAAACTTTAAATCAACTTCCTCATTATTATGAATACCTTTTTGGAATCTTGCCAATGTCAACAATTGATCTAAAATAGCATTTAGCTTATCAATGATAAGAATTCCATCTTTAATCTTTGAAATGTATGCTTCCTGAGTTCTAGGTTTCCTAATCAAAACCTCAAAATTCCCTTTCAATACTGCCAAGGGTGTCCTGAGCTCATGAGAAGCATCTGAAGTAAACTGTTTCTCCCTTAATACCCCTTTTTCTATCCTTTCCAGAAGGTGATTAATAGAAACTGATAAGCTGTTAATTTCATCCTTATACTTGAGGCTTGGCAGTCTTTCATTAAGATTGTCTTTGGTGATTATTTCTGCTTTCTTAGTTATATCAATAATGGGTTGAATGCTTTTGGAAGCAAGCCACCTTAAGGTTAGAAAAAGGAATAATAAAACAATCGGGTAAAGTAGAAATAAAACCGTTTTGAGATTGTTAAGGAGGGACTTGGAATCTTCAAATGATGTGGCGAGTAAAAGGTATCCTGTCAATTCTCCTTCGGTCAATAATTCTACCTGCATTTGCCTCACTTCTTGTCCATTTAAGGTTAGGTTAAACCCCCGATCCACCGATGCAGTACCGGGTTTAAAATAGAGGTTGTTGCTTCCCAAATTCGGAGACTTGTCCATGGGCTTTCCTTCCTTATCAACGATTTCAATAAAAATAGGATTGAAAATTATTTCTTTGTGTTCTTCTTCCTCCCATTCTCCTTTGTGAGCAAATTTTATTTGACCATCCTCTATTTTAATTTGATTGACATGTTTATTGGTTTCATTTTCAAGGTTGTTGTCAATATTTTCCAATACGGTAGATCTCACTACCTGATAAATAAGTAAGAAGGATACCAACACCATTAAGGCAGATGCCATGGTTAACTTAAATGAAAGCCTGTTTTTGTATGTTCTTTTCATTCCTCTCTGGCCATATAGCCTACACCTCTTATCGTTTGAATGTAGTTGTTGTCCTTTGTTAAGCTCAGTTTTTTTCTGAGGGAATTAATGAATACATCAATCACACCTGTGTCATAATCAAAGTGTATGTCCCACACACTCTCAATGATTCTACTTCTCCGGCATACTTTGTTTTTGTGCCGGATTAGGTATTCCAGAAGTGCAAATTCCTTTTGAGTCAATATCACCTCTTTTCCATTGACTTCTACCCGGTGGTTTTCTGTATATAAACAGATGGGGCCTAAAGTTAAAGACAATTGATGATCGGATTGGTTTCTAAATTGAACCCTTATTCGGGCCAATAATTCTTCAAAATTAAAAGGTTTACGGATATAGTCGTTCGCTCCGGTTTGTAAGGCAAAAATGGCTTCGTCTGAGGTGTCCTTGGCGGTAAGAAAAAGGATTGGTGTGGAAGGAAATTCTTTTCTGAACCTTCTTGTAATTTCCACTCCACTCATACCAGGCAACATCCAGTCTACTAGAAGGATATCGTAATATCCTTCCAAGGCCATTTCTAAACCTTCCTTGCCATTTTCGGCAATATCCACAGCATAAGCTTCTTCTTCCAGTCCTTGTTTCAAAAAGCCTGAAATTCCCGGTTCGTCTTCAATTATTAAAATCCTCATCTCAAAACACTTTTAAGAATTCAAGTGCTAATTCTTAGCCTTCCCATTGTTGGAGGTTGCACCAAGGGTTCTTATAAAGCAAATTAACAGTTTCTTTCTTAAGATTTGCTTAAAGACTTATTAATATAGTCTAAAACTTAAAAATAGGATTTGCGAAATAATATTTAATTAGGAGTTAATTTACGAAGATTTACACCGATAATAATTGAATCTATGGCCTTACTTATTTTTTGATTATCCGAAACCGTTTATAAGCTTCGCCATTATTCACAATCAAAATATACAGGCCAGGTTTAATTTCGCTGGTGTCAAATGTTGATTCCAGTACCTCTTTTTTCTCGATCAAAACGGTTCCTGTAGGAGCGATTAGGGTTAAATTTATTGGTTTTAGAGAAGAGCTTTTTACCGTCAATAGGTCATTTATAGGATTTGGAAATAGGGTTATGGAGTTTTCCAATCCATCAACCATAGATACATTGCTTTCTGAATTTTCAGGTGTGATAGATATCCTGTCTGCATCTGATAAGGTTCTTAAAGCTTCATCATTTGCTTCAGGTGTGACCGTCATCGAGATCGTTTGGTCAAGTAAGCAACATGTGCCATTGTCTCCCCCGTTGGCTACTATAAGTTGATCTCCTATAATTTTCGCTGAAGGAGCGAGCAACCTTGCAGGTAGCTGACAAAGCTCAGACCAAGCATCAGAAATTGGATCGTACTCCGTTATATCGTCGAATATAAAGCTTCCTCTTCGGCCACCTACAATTATTATTTTATTGTTGTGGACGATAGTTCCAGGTTCGAAGTGAGAACGATCAGATCTTAAATCATTTTTTTCGGTCCAGCTGTTGGTTTGTGGATCATAAGCATGCAAGAATGCTTGATCATCTACTCCGGCATCATGGCCAAACTGACCTCCAATCGCATAAAGGATTCCATTTACCGCAGCAGCTCCCAGGTGGTTTCTAGGTTCAGGGAGAGGGGCCAAGGTTTTCCAACCTCCTTCTTGATCATTGACATCAAAGACAAAATGATCCCCAACATCGGTTATTCTATCTGGAAGTAATCCTCCAAAATAATGTATCTTGCCCTCACTATAAGCGGCCCCACCTGAGGCTCTGGGAAGGGGAAGTGAAGGCCCAGTAGACCATGTGTCTGTAGAGGTATTGTAAATTTGAACAAGATCGGTTGACTTGCCGGGATGATCCCCCGCAAAACCTCCCAATATCCATATTTCTTCGCCTACTGCTACTGCTCCCATATGGGTAACAGGAATCGGCATTGGTGCTCCGTAGGACCAAGAATTGCTTGATGGATCGTATATCTCAGTCACGGAGGTAATATCAAGATTCTCCACAAAACCTCCAAGGACGTATAATTTGTCGTTTATGGTAACACTTTGTGACTCAGTTTTGCTTAAACTAGATGGGCTTAAATTATTCCATGAACATGCCGTAGGATCAAATGTCAATTCACCATCACCGAAAACTTCTATAGCCGAAACTTTAGCCTGATTTCGGATGGAATTAAATGTGATGTCGAGAGATTGGTCTGTAACCTTTGTGCTAAAAGTCTCTATCACAGCAGTCATAGGGCTTACCACTGAATTAATGTCGTAACTATCTAAAACTTTTTCTCCCTCAATGATCACATCAAATATCCTTTTACCGGTACCTCCCTGTCCACCATTTGTGGCTCCAAAATAAATTTCAGCAAAATGTAAATTGATAAGGTAATTTCCGTTTGTAACGGGAATATTGTAAGTAAATGATGCCAAGTTTGAAGTGACCCTGCGTTCCGAGATATACAAGTCATCCTGAACAGTACCATAAATTTTATCCTTTAGGAATTCCTCTGAAGATTCGCTTCCTTTTCCTTCAAAAAATTCATCAGCCATGTATAGGGAATCTCCATAGATAACCGTTGGACCTCCACTATTAATTCTTACAACAGGGGCAAATTCATTTTCATCTATCGGATCGTCCTCCTGTAAAATTGTAAAGTTTATACTTAAAGCTTCTCCGGAAACATTGCTACCATTGTCTCCAGCATAGGCTGTTGCAACTATAGTGTTGTTTCCTAAATTAGGGTTCCATGCTTCATAATCATCTCCACTAATCCCTCCTATGGTATACAGAGGTGAATTAACCAGTTTATAAGATGGGTTTGCTTGATAACCAAAAATTACGCTTTCAGTATTTTGACTAACATCTGCCCTGATATTTAGATTAGCTGTCCCTATATTTTCTAAGTAAAAAACATCTCCCTCCTTAATTTCGCCAATGTCTTCATCAGTATCAGCATTGACTAAAATAAGTGCATTTACTGAAGGACTTACTTGAGTTGCTGTATCCAATACCGTGATCATGCATTGAGCTGAAATATCCCCATTGCTTAAACTGGTCGCGGTAACAACGATTTCCCCAGGGGATAATGCGGTCAAAACGCCACTTGAGTGATCAATACTAACCGCATCACTAGCAGTAAAAGCTACTGTTTTATTGCTTGTGTTGGAAGGGAAGAATTCCAGATCCAAATCAATCACATCACCCACATATAAAGTTTCTGTAGGGCAATTGATAAAGTTTAGGCTTTCGATGGTGACTTCATCAGGTTCTGATAAGAGGCTTCCCTCTCCAAAAATTTCAATGGCAGAAAGTTTGGGTTGATCCAGAGATGCACTAAATGTTATGTCTAGTGATTGGTCGGTTACAGAAGTAGAAAAGGTCTTTATCAAAGCAGTCATAGCTGGTACTTCCGCATTGATATCAAAATTAGAAAGGATGGGATTACCTTCAAGTGTTACGTCAAATATTCTTTTTCCTGATCCCCCGGGACCTCCGCCTGTTGCTCCCCAATAGATTTCAGCAAAGTGTAAGTTAATTTCATATTCACCATTTGTTACAGGGATATTATAAGTGAATGATTGTTTACTTGCGTTTGTACTACGTTCTGATTTGTAAATTTCATCTTGAGTAGTATTCGCTATTTCCGAGAGACTATTTTTTATATAAGGTTTTCCATTTCCTGAAAAATATTCGTCGGCTATAAAAATTGAACTGCCAAAAGATACTTCAGGACCACCGCTATTGATTCGAACTACAGCTGGGTAGACCACCTCCTCTACCTCTTCTTCTATAACTTCAAAATTTATGGTCAGAGAAGGCCCTGCAAGCTCAGAACCATTGTCTCCTGAATAGGCTGTGGCACCAAGGATGTTTTGCCCTAGTTCAGGAATCCAGGGATTATAGTCGTTACTATTGTCTCCTCCAATCGCATATACAGGATAGTTCTCTGTTCTGTAATTTGTAGTACCCTGATAATCAAAAATCACACTTTCTGTTCCTTCATCTACCTCAGCTCTAATGTTGAGGTTTGAAGTTCCTATCTCTTTTAAATTGAATACATCCCCTTCTCTAATTTCGCTAATGTCTTCATCAGTATCGGCATTGACTAAAACAAGAGCATTTACTGAAGGCCCTTTTTGGATTGCTGTATCCAACACAGTGATCATGCATTGAGCTGAAATATCCCCATTGCTTAAACTGGTCGCGGTAACAACGATTTCCCCAGGTGATAATGCGGTCAACGCTCCACTTAAATAATCGATATTTACGGCATCACTAGCAGTAAAAGCTACTGTTTTATTGCTTGTATTGGAAGGGAAGAATTCCAGATCCAAATCAATCACATCACCCACATATAAAGTTTCAGTCGGGCAATTGATAAAGTTTAGGCCTTCGATGATGACTTCATCAGGTTCTGATAAGAGGCTTCCCTCTCCAAAAATTTCAATGGCAGAAAGTTTGGGTTGATCCAGAGATGCACTAAATGTTATGTCTAGTGATTGGTCGGTTACAGAAGTAGAAAAGGTCTTTATCAAAGCAGTCATAGCTGGTGCTTCTGCATTGATATCAAAATTAGAAAGGATGGGATTACCTTCAATTGTTACATCAAATATTCTTTTTCCTGATCCCCCGGGACCTCCGCCTGTTGCTCCCCAATAGATTTCAGCAAAGTGTAAGTTAATTTCATATTCACCATTTGTTACAGGGATATTATAAGTGAATGATTGTTTACTTGCGTTTGTACTACGTTCTGATTTGTAAATTTCATCTTGAGTAGTATTCGCTATTTCCGAGAGACTATTTTTTATATAAGGTTTTCCATTTCCTGAAAAATATTCGTCGGCTATAAAAATTGAACTGCCATAAGATACTTCAGGACCACCGCTATTGATTCGAACTACAGCTGGGTAGACCAGCTCCTCTACCTCTTCTTCTTCCTCTACCTCTTCCTCTACTTCTTCTTCTATAACCTCAAAATTTATTGTCAGAGAAGGCCCTGCGAGCTCAGAACCATTGTCCCCTGAATAAGCTGTGGCCCCAAGTGTGTTAGGTCCTAATACAGGATTCCAGGGATTGTAATCATTACTTATGTCTCCTCCAATCGCATAGACAGGATGATTCTCTGTTCTATAATTTGTATTTCCTTGGTAATCAAAAATTACACTTTCTGCCCCATCTTCTACCTCAGCTCTAATGTTGAGATTTGAAGTACCTATTTCTTTTAAATTGAATACATCATTATTTTTTATGATAGCTATATCCTGATCCGTATCGGCATTGACTAAAATCAAGGCGGTGACAGCAGGACCTAGGGGAGGAGCGGGGCTTTTATCACCAATTTTGACGGTATAACCCATTAAAATTATTCCTCCTAAACAAATCATTATAACCCTGCTAACCATCAATAATTCCTTGCTTACCATAATTTTAATATTTCTGAGTTATTTGTGTTGGCTTTTTTATATGCTATTCTGTAAAAGAAAAAGTATTTCAAATTTGAGATGAACCACCCTCCAAATTCTCCAAAACAAAGTTTAATTTTAGAAAATCTCTTTTCTCAGCCAGGTAGAGTGTTTTTTACTCCGGTTAATTTGACTAAGGGTTATTACGATGTGTTAATGCAAATTTTGGTCTGTGTTTCAAAAATATGTATTTGAAATGCATTTATACAAACATATAAAGGTATGTTTGGAAAGTCAAATATTTCATCACTTTAAATTCTAACAATTAATGGTTTATATAGGATAAAAGAATTAAGTACTATAAAAATACAATGGTTTATACTTTTTAATTCTTTAACCCATCAATTTTCAAAATTGTGAACGACGAAAGATTTGGTCATTCCCATAAATTTTTCTTTGGTTAACTTACTGTCAGGAAAAAGTTCCTTCATATCTTTTCCTGACAGTAAAAGAATTTCATCGAGGTACTGTTGAGCCTCGTTCGAAGACCATTTTTTAAACCTGCTAAATTTAGTTTTTGTCAGGATAAAAAATCTGATGCTTTTTGGAATAAACTGGAAATATGGCAGTAAATAATGCGGTTCTATGATAAAAAATTTGTTAGGAGTTTGGACATAATGATACCGGCCCACTCTAACTATTTCCTCTGCCATCTTCTTTTGTTGCGCCCTGTTGTAAAGGTGTTCAATTACTGAATTGGAAAAACCAATATCAAAGGAGTTGTTTTTGTAAGCTGATAAATTTGTACCATCTCCTTTGACAATTTCAAAGTTAGTATAATTTGATATTCCCGCCTCTAAATTCAATATGGTGATTTGAATACCTTGAACATTGGCTAAGCCTGCATTTACCCAAAATTCTTCATAACCTCCTACATCTAGTATTTTTATAGGCTTTTGTAACTTTTGAAGTTGATTTTTAAATAATGCCATTCGTTTTTGACGAAAATTATTCCCCAGAGAGTTTTGAACAGACGAATCGCTAAATGCCCAAGTTTTAAAATTTTTGATCATAGGTTTTAATTATTAAAACACCTTAGTTTTAATAAGTTTGGTTATAAAGGGCTAGAGAAAATGCCTTTTGCTGAACCTCAGTAAGAAAATTGACATTTAATATTGATTAGCAGCCAAATCAGCTTACTTAAATTTTTCTTATTTAAGTTTAAAACATCACCCTGAATTTGGTTTTCTTATTATTCCTCTTTTTCGGTCTCAAAATTAAGGCCATTTATTCTTTTAAATAAATTAACCAAGAAGCTTTTAATGAAATTTAAGCACAGATTAACGCAAATACCCTAATTGCTCTTTATAAATTCGTATTAGATTTAGGAAATTCTTAGCAATTGAAAAGTAAGTATATATTTCAAACCCGAATGTATATTTAAATGTTAAAATAAAATTACTGGTAGCTGGTTGGAAGCGGATTTTTAGCGTCCCAAGTATGAAGAAAGTTTAATAAATACTTAAGATTGACCTATATAATGACTTGATAAAAAATAGTAGTTTTTCACGTATAAAAAAAGGAATTAAAGAACGTTGAAATAAACAACATCCTTCAATTCCCATTCATTTATCAAGCAGCAATAAATATTCCTTGTATGGAATTAATTTCTAACCTGACCCTTTCCTTTGATAATCCATTTGTAAGAGGTCATTTCTTCCAAAGCCATAGGCCCTCTGGCATGTAATTTTTGAGTACTTATCCCTATTTCCGCCCCAAGGCCAAATTGAGCTCCATCAGTAAAAGCAGTGGAAGCATTCGCATATACAGCTGCGGCATCTACCGCCTTTAGAAAATGATTGATGGTTTGGTCATCTTCTGCAATAATCGCTTCACTGTGTTTACTGCTATACTTAGCGATGTGTTCCAAGGCTTCTGTGGTGTCAGAGACAATTTTTAGAGACATTTTCATGGAAAGAAACTCTGTACCAAAGTGCTCTTGCTTTGCTTGATGCAAAAGGTTTTCAGGATATTTCCCTTCCAATTCTTTATAGGCTTGAGGGTCTGCAAATATGGTCACCTCTTTCTTTGCCAATGGCAAGGTCATTGCTTCCAAGTCGCTTATACGACTTTGGTGTACCAATAAACAATCGAGTGCATTGCAGACACTAACTCTCCTGGTTTTAGCATTGCAAATGATTTCAGTGCCCTTTTCTAGATTGGCCGACTGGTCAAAATAGGTATGTACAATACCGGCTCCAGTCTCTATCACAGGTACTTTGGAATGTTCCCTTACATAATTGATAAGCCCCTGACTTCCTCTTGGAATGATCATATCGACAAAACCGACGGCCTGCAATAATGCTTTGGCAGCTTCTCTCCCTGCGGGAAGAAGGCTGACAATATCAGTAGATACTTTGTTTTTTTTGAGGACTTTATGAATGACCTTTACAATACATGAGTTGGATGCATAGGCATCCGATCCTCCTTTGAGAACAAGAGCATTTCCGGTTTTTAGACACAAGCTAAAGACGTCGAAAGTAACATTGGGCCTGGATTCATAAATAATGCCAATGACACCAATAGGAACCCTAATTTTTTTAAGTACCAGACCATTGTTCAGGGTTTTTTCTGATATTATTTCTTCAAGTGGGGAATCCAGTTTGGCTACGTTGATAAGGTCACTAGCGATTCCTTCTAATCTTTCTTCAGTTAATTTAAGTCTGTCATATTTAGGGTCATTGGGATTCATTCGGTCTAAATCTTCCTGATTGGCATCCAAAATTTCCGGAGTGTATTTGATGGCTGCCATCGCCAAATCATCTAATATTTTGTTAATTTTATCTTCTGATAGCAAAGAAAGCTCTCTGCTTGCGGCCAGAGTTTTTACAAATAGGTCTTCCTGATTGGTCATAAGAAATATTTTTTATACCTGAATGGGTATTAATTTAAGTCAGAAATGTAAAGGTAATCATAATGTACCAATGGTTTTTGTCCGCTAAGCCCAATTTTCTCATTGGCGGTAATGGCATTGTACTCGGCTTTACCCAAACCAAGCCTTATGCCTGAAGGGTCAACGATGCGTATGATGTCCCCTTTTAAGAAATCTCCTTTTATTTTTGATATACCAACGGGTAACAAGCTTGTGATTTTGTCGGACAATAGAGCCGTTTTAGCACCTTCATTGATGGTAACTTCTCCTTTGGAATAGTTGTCACTATGGGCGATCCATTTTTTATGATTGTCCTTGATTTTACCGGGCTCAAAGTACGTGCATTGCAGTGTTTTGTTATAGTAGGCAACTAATACATCGTTTTTCTTGCCATTGGCTATCAGTACCTCAATACCCAGGTTGGCGGACTTTTTGGCCATGGTCATCTTTGTAAGCATTCCTCCTCTCCCAAAGGAAGATTTGTGGGTAGAAATATATTGACTCAAGTTTGGCATTTTCTGGCCAACATGTGTGATTAGCTCTGCAGAAGGGTCTGATGGGTGTCCTTTGTAGATGCCATCAACATTGGTTAGTAAAAGCAAGCTGTCAGCATCCACCATGGCGGCTACTAAACCTGCCAATTCATCATTGTCTGTAAACATCAATTCCGTTATGGCCACAGCGTCATTTTCATTAATTACCGGCACCACATTGTTCTTTAATAAGCCATCCAGACAATTTTTCATATTAAGATAATGTGCTCTGTCTCTAAAGTCTTCCTTTGTCACCATAAGTTGGGCAATGGGGTGTCCTTTCTTTGAAAAGAGTTCTTTATACTGCCCTATGAGTTCTATTTGTCCATAAGCTGCCCATACTTGCTTTTTTGAGATTGCATCGGTTTTGGGCATTAAAGAAAGCGATTTCCTTCCAAATGCTACTGCACCTGAGGAGACCAAAATCACCTTTAAACCCTTTTCTAAAAGGAAGGCCATTTGGTCTACTAAACCCGCCATGCGATTAAGGTCAGGGCTTCCATTTTCCATGGTTAGTACATTGGAACCTATCTTGATAACGATAGTTTTGCTTTTACGGGTCATTTTCATTTGAAATAGTAGAATGAGTGCAAAATTAGAAAGATTCATTAAATAGTCTAGCCAACAAAATTCATTTATTGGCTTAAAATTGTCTTTTCCTCTTAAAATTTACTTTTTAATCTGGCCTTATTTATGGGGATTCTGCAAATGTCAGTAATTCAGTGGTTATTATAGGGGGTTGCTACGGTTAAGATTTTTTTGCGGAAGGTAATTTCATGCTATTACAAATTCAAATGCCTCTCAGTCTAGAATATTACCTTCCTTTTTCTGGTTTAGATTATTATTGATTACTTTGTGCAGTTGAAGGCAATTGTATCAAGAAAAAATTATATCACGTTTGGGAGAGTATATCATAGCATTTAGTAATTGGATATGGGGAACCCCTTTGTTGTTATTATTGACAGGGGGCGGATTTTTTATGTTGGTTTATTCAGGTTTTATACCTTTTAGGGGGTTAAAACATGCCATGAAAGTAGTAGGTGGCAAATACGATGACCCCAACGCCTCAGGGGACATTACCTCATTACAAGCCTTGTCATCAGCCATTGCAGCCACCGTGGGCTTAGGAAATATCAGTGGGGTAGCCCTTGCGATAGGTACTGGAGGACCAGGCGCTATTTTCTGGATGTGGGTTTCGGCTTTCGTTGGGATGGCTACAAAGTTTTTCACTTGTACACTAGCCATCATGTACAGGGGAAAGGATTCATCAGGGCATATTCAGGGAGGCCCCATGTATGTTATTGAAGAAGGAATGGGTAAGAAATGGCGCTTTCTAGCCGTAATTTTTTGTGTGGCCGGTATTATGGGGTTGCTTGCAGTTTTTCAGGCCAATCAGCTGACGGAAGTGTTGCGAGTGGTGATGCTTAGGCCATGGGGACTGGATTACGGTCAATCAACCCGATGGATCATTGGTATTACTATGATGATATTGGTGGCAATCGTTATATTGGGGGGTATACAAAGAATAGCAAAGGTAGCTTCGCGACTTGTACCATTTATGGTTACCATGTATTTTTTAGGGGTATTTGTGATTTTATATAAAAATTTGGGAGCTGTTCCTGATATGTTATGGCACATAATCGAAGATGCTTTTTCCGGAAAAGCAGTACTGGGAGGAGCCGTTGGTCAGGTGATTATTACCGGAGCAAGGAGAGCTGCATTTTCCAATGAAGCCGGCATAGGCACGGCACCTATGGTGCATGGAGCCTCCAGAACCAATGAGCCTGTAAGAGAAGGACTGATTGCCATGTTGGGGCCATTTATAGATACTATAGTGGTTTGTACCTTAACCGCATTGGTGATAATGGTAACCGGAGTTTGGACGTCCGGAGAACAAGACGGTGTTTTACTAACCCTCTCGGCCTTTGAAAAAGGATTACCTGGTTTAGGAAAATATATATTACTGGTAGCAGTTTTGGTATTTGCACTTTCTACAATGTTTACCTACTCCTATTATGGGCACAAGTGTTTTAACTACCTGTTTGGTGCAGACAAAGCCGATTATTACAATTACTTTTATCTGATAACCATTGTAGTAGGGGCGGTGACCTCTTTAAAAGTCGTCATGAGTTTTGTGGATGGGGTATATGCTATTATGGCCTTCCCCACCATGCTATCCGCGATTTACCTTTCCCCGAAAGTCATCGCCGCAACAAAGGATTATTTTAAAAGGATGAAAATTTTGGACAAGCAATGAACTGGTTGATCGCACCTAACGCCTTTAAAGGAAGCCTGGAAGCAGATGAGGCTTCAGAGATAATTCGTGACTTGATTCAAAGAAGGAACGAAAACCACAATATAGTAACAGCCCCTATAGCGGATGGTGGTGACGGGACTTGTTATCTCCTGAATCAACATTTGGGTTTGGCTAAGCATTATGCCGTAGCCAGTGATCCCATTGGAAGACCTATAAAAGGATTTTATGGCTACGAGTCGGCTACCGATTCTGCTTACCTTGATGTTTCCACAGTGTCAGGGATCAAGTGGTTAAAGCCAAATGAGTTGGATCCTTGGAAGTGTAGTACCTATGGTACCGGGGAATTGATTAGAAAAGCCTATGATAATGGAGCGAAAAATATCATTTTGGGCTTGGGAGGAAGTGCGACAGTGGATATGGGAACAGGAATTTTGGCTGCTTTAGGAGTTCAATTTCTAGACAAGCATGGGGATAAATTGGACCTTTTTAGTTCTAACTTTTTAACTAAAATCGCAGCTATACAAATCAAAGAAAGACTTCCTGAATTGTCATTTACATGCCTTTGTGATGTGAGTAATCCTTTCTTTGGTGACAGAGGTGCAATTCCGGTGTTCGGACCTCAAAAAGGCATAAAACCTGAAGCCCAACCGATGTTTGTGGAGGCAGCAAAAAATGTTTATCAACTTTTTGAAAAAGCTAAAGGCAGTGAAATTCAAGACCAAGCTTGTTTTGGTGCAGCAGGAGGTATAGCGCTTGGCTTAGGTGCTTTTTTTCCTACCAAGATGGCACAAGGAGCCCATTTTTTCTTTGAGAAAATTGAAATGACTCAAAAGATTGCAGCAGCAGATGTGATAATTACCGGGGAAGGTAGGTATGACAACCAGTCTGCCGATGGCAAAGGAAGTTATGAATTGCTTCAATTGGCCCGTCGACAAGGAAAAAAGGTGTGGTTGATTACTTCCGGAAATGGAGCAGAGAAGGCAGGATTTGATGAAGTGATTAAGGTGGCAGATTTGGATTTTAGCCTTCCAGAGGTTCCTAAACGGGCAGCGACTAATTTGACATTGTCTTTGGACAATAAGCTGGAGGAAAAAGGGTTTTAAGATTTTTTTTTTTTATAATTATAATTTTATAAAAAGACTTTTTTACTATTTGAAGGCCATAAATTAAATTGTGAAAAATATTATTTGCTATTTTTTTATTTTACTGATTAATTAAGTGGAAAAAAGACATTTTTTATTAGTATATTTGTATGACTTGATTCGAGTTTTATTGACTTTTTTTACTATGAAAATTAACAGCTTATTACTTATTTCGGGGATATTGGTCTTTCTTTTGGCCTGTGACCCTACGATTGACAGCCCTGATCCCAGCATGAATGAAGGTTACTTAGGAATTGACCTTCCCACAGGTTTTGATTTTACAACCACCAAATCAGTAGAAGTTAATTTATCTGCAAAGGGGCGAGATAACAGCCCAATTCCTTTTGTCGTCTACAAAATTTATGATGGCAACCCTTTAAAAGAAGGAAAGTTATTGCAAACTGTTCGTTTGGGTGAGCAAGGAAGTGCAAGCATATTTATTGATTTGCCAAGTTTTCATGAGCAGGTATGGGTCAGTACCAGTTATATAGGAGTAGAACCTGTGGCTGTAATTTCTATTTCGGGTAATCAGGCAAACTACAGTTATGATGCGGCAAACCCGAATATACTCCCGGATTCTTTTTATGAAAGCGAAGAAAGCAGTAATGCCAGAATAGCAGCAACTCAGGAGGATTTTCTGACCTTAGGGAGCTGGTCAGGCAATGGTAAACCTTCCTACTTATTGGAACCGGATCAGATTTCAAATCAATTGCTAAAAAATATAAATACTAGTCTACCTGAACGCAAGGATGTTCGGTTTAACAATCCAAAAGCATTGGATGAAAAATACCAAAAGGAATTGTTTGTAAATGAACTAGCCGAAGTTTGGGTCACATACGTCCATACCGGAGGATCCTATCGCAATACGATTGGCTATTATTACTATAAGAAAGGCGAAGCACCTGAGACCGTTGCTGATATAAAAAATAAAACCATAATTTTTCCAAACGCCCAGTCAGGAGTGTTGAGTTCAGGAGCTAAGGTAAAACTGAAAGGCCCCGTAAACGGTGCATTTGAAAAGGATACCTATATTGGTTGGTTTTTAATATCTAATGGATGGCAAGGAGGTCAGGTTACTGGAGGCAATGGCATTTTTTATGCGGATAAGGACTTAAATACATCCAATAATAATGAATCTTTAAGAGATCAAATGGTGTTTTTGTATGATGCTACAGACCAATTGTTATTGATGGCTTGGGAAGATATCCGGAGAGACTATAGTAGTTGTGATCACGATTTTAATGATGTAATGTTTTATGCCAGCTGGAATCCGGTCACTAGTGTGGATGTAGGTGATTATGTTCCAATCGACACTGAAGAAAAAGATCAAGATGAGGATGGGGTAACCGATGATCAAGATGAGTATCCTGAAGATGCTGAAAGGGCTTTTAATAGTTTTTCTCCTGGTGTAAATAGTTATGGAACCCTTTTATTCGAAGATTTATGGCCTAGTTTTGGGGATTATGACATGAATGATTTGGTAATCGATTATCAAGTAAACGAGTTGTCAAATGCGAATAACCTTATCAAAGAAATTCAATTAACAACTGTAGTGCGTGCAACCGGGGCAGGTTATCGCAACGGGTTCGGTGTTCAATTGCCAGTTTCTGCGAATCAGGTGGAAAGTGTAAAAGGTGCTCGTTTAAATACAGGTAAAATAAATATTAGAGCCAATGGCCTTGAAGAAGGGCAAGAATTGGCTACTGTTATAGTAATGGATGATGTCAATGATCAATTGCCATTTCTGGCAAATGTATCTTCGGGTAGCCCCCACCAAGAGGAGGATACTGTGGTGGTAAGTATTGTTTTCAAAAATGCTGTTAGAAGGTCCGAATTAGGTAGTGCTCCTTATAATCCTTTTATGATAATCAATCAGGATAGGGGTAGGGAAGTACATTTGATGAACAGAAAACCTACAGATTTAGTGGATAAAGGATGGTTTGAGACAGGAGATGATATAAGTACTGCGAATGAGGGGAAATATTATATTAGTAAAGAGGGCTTTAATTGGGCGCTCCATATTCCCAAAAGCATTCCTTATGCCCTGGAAAAAGTGGATTTCACTAAAGCTTATCCTAAATTCTCAGACTGGGCCAAGTCTGGAGGAGCTACTCATTTAGACTGGTATTTAGATAGAGAGGGACAAATCAATGCTGATAATATATATATATAAAATAAGCTTCGGAAAAGTTTTTAAGTAAAGGTAAAGCTTTGAGAAGACTCTTTTCCTGATAGATGATGAATATTACCATTCATAAGATTTGTAATTATAATGGTCTATCGCCTTCCATCTCAATTTAGAAATAAAAAGAGTAAGAATCAACCCTTTTTTTATGGAGATAATGCAATCAAGCAGAAGATTTAGCCAATCATAAATTTTTGATTTTGTGTGAATTATCTAAAATTCCTTTATTTTAATAAATCAAATCAAGGTTTTAAATAATAAATATCAGTATTATAATATAAAATTTAATTGATATGACTGAAATAGCTTTTGGTTTTATTTTATTAAATCCTTAATTCAACACAGATAGTTAAGTAAAATATGTAAATTATGGCTAGAAGAGTTTTTATTCCCTAACAGTAATGCGTTTTATTAATATGCTATCATCGTTAAATCTGAACACAATATTGGTTTTGTTAGTGGTGGTAGCCATTGCTCCGGTTATCCTTATATTTTTTTTAAAAAAGGAAGTTCATGGCAAAGCAGCTTCATATTTTTCAGGTTTAATGGTTGCCTGCTTTGTTTACAGCATTTCAAATGTATTTGAACTCTCTATGACAAGTGTCTTCAGTAAGCTTTTGATGCTAAAATCAATGTATATTGGTGCAGTATCATTTGCTCCATTGGTATTGTTATTTACACTGATATATACTGAGCGAGAAAAGTGGATTACCTCAAGAAGGCTGTATTTATTGGCTATCGTCCCAATTGTAAATCTATTACTGGTATGGACGAACGATTACCATACTTATTTTTATAGCTCATTTGAATTGGTTGAGAGAGGGGATTTTATGATGATGGTGACGGGCAAAGGTTTTGGTTATTGGCTCCATCAGTGTTATACTTTGCTGTTGTTATTTGTCAGTCTCTATCTACTATTGGTTAGAATTAGGGAAGTGCCACCTGCGGATTATAAGCAGGTTTTTATGGTTATTTTAGGGCTTTGTTTTCCATTTCTGGTCTATATACTGTATTTAACAATCCAAGGTCCCATACTTATTGATTTCATTACCTTTAGTTTTCTCGGTACGGGAGCATTTTTCTACTTGGGATTAACACGCTACAATCTTTTTAAAATAGCACCAATAGCCTATAGAACACTGTTTGACAATATGCAAGAAGGTGTGTTGGTTTCGGATACATCCGGTGGCTTAATTACACTAAATCTAGCTGCTGCAAATATGCTTGAGTTGAAAACCATCAATCAAAAATTAGCTCTAAAAGTCATACAAAAAGGATGGCCCGAAATTAATGAATTGCTTACTTGCGCTGAAGAATACAGAATGGTAGAATTTTCATGCGAAAAGAATGAAATTTTAAATTGGTATTTGGTTTCAAAGTCTTCAATCAAGGGGCAGAACAGGCAGGTGGTAGGGAGCATTATATTGGTGCGCGACATTACCCAAGAGAAACTTTTTCAGTTTGAAATACAAAGGTCTAGGGAAGAGGCAGAAGAAGCCAATCGCGCTAAAAGTGAGTTTTTAGCGAATATGAGTCATGAAATAAGAACCCCTTTGAATGGAGTAATAGGTTTCACAGAGCTATTGTCCAATACACAATTGAATGGGCAACAGATTAAATATGCCAATACAGCTTTAAATTCTGCCAATGCCTTACTTGACCTTATTAATGATATTCTTGATCTGGCAAAAATTGAATCGGGAAAATCTGAAACCAATATTTATCAGCTTGATCTATATGAGTTTTTAGAAACCATCTTAGATGTTTTAAGTTTTCAGGCACACAAAAAAGGCTTGGAATTAATTCTTGACTTAGATCCACGAATCGGAAATCTTGTCGAAGCCGATGAATTGAAATTGAAGCAGGTGCTGATCAATTTATTGAACAATGCCTTGAAATTTACAAATAAAGGACAAGTGATATTGAAATTGACCCTGCTGGATTCACATATAGAGGGTGACAAAGATAAGCTAAAGATTCGATTTTCTGTAATAGATAGTGGCATTGGTATTCCTAAAGAAAAGCAAGAATTAATATTTGATGCCTTCTCACAGGCAGATTCCTCAACTACCAAAAAGTTTGGGGGAACAGGTTTAGGATTAACCATATCCAATAAACTACTTAAATTGTTGAACAGTTCGATTCAATTGAAGAGCGAATTGGATAAGGGAAGTGAGTTTTTCTTCGACTTGGACCTAATTGCTCATAAAACAAAAGGTGCTAAAGAGGACTTAAGTGAATGGGGGGAAGTATTGGTGGTGGATGCCAATAAAATATCCGGAAAGGTTACCAAGTCATATTGTGAAAATTTAGGTTTTAAAGTAACCCATACACCTGTCATTACTGATGGTTTTTTTGCCTTAGAAAACAATACCAATATAAGCCTGGTAATTTTTAATAATTCCATCATGGGAAGCAATAGTGTGTGGACCATGCAAAAAATGATGGAAATGGTAGCAGAAAGGTCCTCAAAAGTGAATTTTATTGCGGCTGTGGAAAGTATCGAACAAGAAGTGGTTGTGAAAAATTACAATTCCATTGGCTGTGAAGCCATTCTTTACAAGCCGGTTACCCCAAAGAAGTTGAAAAAGATATTTGATGGACTGTTGAAAACCACAACAAAGAAGTCTTCTGAAAACCCGGGAGATAATGATAAAGCTTTGGTTTCTAGTAATAAAAAAGCTTTTCGGCTGTTGATTGCAGAAGACAATTCCGTAAATCGAATGTTGGTAAAAATCTATATGCAAAAAATGGATCCTAGGGCCATTATAATTGAAGCGGATGATGGAGAAGAAGCTTTGGGAATTATTCGGGAAAACTCAAATATTGATCTGATAATTACAGATATTAATATGCCGAAGCTGGATGGCTATGAATTGCTTAAAGCCGTAAGGGCTGCACCCGCTACCAGTCACATTCCTGTTATAGGCTTTACAGCCAATGCTTTTAAAGATGAAAGCAATGAAGCCAAAAATTCAACATTTGATGGGTTTCTTACCAAACCGGTGGTGCAGGAGAAATTCCAAAAAACAGTCAGCAAGTGGCTTAATAAATAATAACCTGAGAAAAATGGGGCAAAAAAAAGGAGCTGATACTCGGTATCAACTCCTTGTATTAATTAATTGTCTTCTCCTCTAAGCTTGATAACTGCTCCCTCCAATTCGTCACTTATTCTTACCTGACATGCCAGTCGGCTGGTAGGAAAATATTCAGGAAGGGCTTCCAATTGGTCTAATTCTACATCGGTAGCATCGCCGAGGCCATCCTTACCTTCTAATACTTCAACATGACAGGTAGCACAAAGTGCCATTCCTCCACATGTTGCCAAAACCGGATACTCGGATGCTTTTAATATTTCCATTAAACTCAAGCCCATATCATCCGGTGCTTCAATAGGCTGGCGATTGCCAGCGTGATCTTCTACTGTAAATGTAACCATTTTGCAAAAATACGATTAAAATGTATTTACACCATTAACGGTAGTATATTTAAAGCTTAATTTTTGATCCGGGTACACAAACTTAAATGCGGAATGCATCATTATCGCGGCTTCATGAAACCCACAAAGGATCAATTTCAATTTGCCGGGATAGGTGTTGATGTCTCCAATGGCGTAGATCCTCTCCACACCGGTAGAATAATCCCTGGTATCTACTTCAATTGCATTTTTGTCTATGGTCAATCCCCAATCGGCAATTGGCCCCAATTTAGGGCTTAAGCCAAATAATGGGATGAGGTAATCTGTTTCAATCTGAAATTTAGACTTACTCTTATCTTCTAAGAATACTGTGTCCAAATGCCCATTCCCTCCGAGTTTTTTAAGATTTGTGGATAGGATTAGGTCGATCTTACCCTCATTGGCCAAGTCAAAAACTTTCGAGGCAGAATCTGGGGCACCTCTAAAGGTTTCATTTCTATGAACAAGGGTAACCTTTTCTGCTACATCAGACAGGTAAATGGCCCAATCAAGAGCAGAATCTCCACCACCGGCCAAAATAACCTTTTTATCTCTGAATTGCTCAGGATTCTTTACCATATAGGTAACGCCCTTTCCCTCAAACTCTGCAAGGTTTTCTAAGGCCGGTTTTCTTGGCTCAAAACAGCCTAACCCTCCGGCAATGATGATTACCTGAGCATGAACCTGAGTTTTGTCGTTGGTGGTGACAATGTAGGAACCGTCAGTTTGCTTGCTTAAATGGTCAACACGCTCTCCTAAAGAAAAGGTAGGTTTAAAAGGTTTGATTTGCTCCATTAAATTATCTACCAATTCCTGGGCTTTTACCTCAGGATATCCTGGTATGTCATAAATAGGCTTTTGTGGATAGATCTCCAAAAGTTGTCCTCCTACTTGCGGCAAGGCATCTATCAGATGGCAACGCATCTTTAATAAACCTGCTTCAAAGACAGCAAATAAGCCAACCGGGCCTGCTCCAATTATGCAAATGTCAGTAGTAATCATCTTTTAGTCGATTTTTATGTGTTAACCTCTTTAAAAGTCAATAGTTTGTGCAAATATAGTTAGTATAACAACTAATATTAAGTATCTGTTATATTTATTCTGCTAGATTATTGTAAATCGTGTTCAGTATTCGCTTAAATTCTTGAAAATCTTTCTCATCAAGATTTTCCCAAGCCTTTTGCCTGATGTTTGCAATTTGAGGTTTTAGGTCTGTTACCTTGTCTTTCCCCTCTTGCGTGAGATGCAATTGATAGCTTCTCCTGTCCTCAGGATGCTGTATCCTTTCCAGATAACCTTTCTTACAAAGAATATCTACTATTCTTGTTAAGGTAGGGTGATCTTTGAAAACCAAATGGGCCAACTCGGTTTGGCTCAGTCGTTCATTTTCGTTTAAATTCTTTAAGACCAGCCATTGGTCCACCGTAATGTCAAATTCTTTTAACTTGAACTTTTGCTGTGCGTATTGTTTAACCTTCCTTGCGGTCCTGTCCAACAAAAATGAATACCTACTAAACTGCTCGTATGTCATGCCAATAATTAGTACGACAAATATAATTAATATTTTAAATACAATCCCAACAAACCCTATAAAAAAGATAGGAATTGTTGAATAATAAATAATTTCTTAAAAATTAAGCTGATTTGGCTCGCCAATTTTTTAATTTTAAACGCAAGACAATTTCTAAATAAAAGCAACATGAACATAGATTTAAAAGGATATCGAGCAGTAGTAGGAGGAGCAACCAGTGGGCTTGGACTGGCAACAGCTCACCAATTAGCAAAATGCGGGGCTTCCGTGACCTTAATGGCCAGAAATAAAGAAAAATTGGCGGACACTGTTCGGTCCCTAGACAATAGTGCAGGCCAAGATCATCAAAGTTTGGCCGTTGATTTTTTAGATTTTGAATCCTTTAAAGCGGAAACTGAAAAATTTTTTACCGGAAAGAAAGTCGATATTTTGGTAAACAATACCAATGGACCTGAAGCCGGTTCTGTCCTTCAAAAAACTACTGAGAATTACCAACAAGCATTTGATCTGCTTTTCAAAACCTACCATCACTTGAGCCATCTGTTGTTGCAAGGGATGCAGCAAAGAGGTTATGGAAGAATCTTGAATGTTTCCTCAGTAACAGTGAAGGAACCCATCCCAAACCTTATTTTGTCCAATACCATGCGTACCGCGGTAGTGAGTTGGGCCAAATCTTTATCAAGGGAAGTGGCACCTTTCGGGGTAACTGTGAATACCATACTCACCGGTTCTTTTGAAACGGAAAGGATTGAATCGATTATCAAAAACCAATCAAAGGAATCAGGGGTGGATTTTGAAGAATTGCTACAGCAGAAAAAAGAGGCCATTCCTGCCAAAAGATTTGGCCAACCTGAAGAGTACGGTTATCTGGCAGCCTTTTTGGCCTCCCCTTATGCGGCTTATATTAACGGGGCAAGCATTCCAATCGATGGAGCAGCCTTGAATTGCTTATAAGCTTTCTGCTCGTGCGAACCGAACTACAGCATTTTCTACCGGCTTTAGGGTTTGCAGGTAACTGTAAATGGCTTCTAAATCCTCAGTTGTAATGTCGGCATACATGCTCCAAGGCATTATTGTCTGTGGTTCTCCTGCTTGAACTTTCTTGAGCTTGCTTCTGTCCTTGTATTGCTTAAATCTTTCGACAAACCGCTCTTTGCTCCAATTTCCAAGCCCCGTGGGGTGGGGAGTGAGGTTAGAGCTTGTTAGTACATTGCCCCCGGGCATGGTAAATACTCTTCCGCCTGCAAGGTTTTCACCGGTAAATTCTCCGTTTTTAAATTTGGTATGGCATTCATTACATGCAGCTGCATTTACAAGGTATTTGCCATAAGCAATAACATCAGAGGTTGGAGGTTTGGTTGAAAATTTGGCTTTTTGTGGGATGGTGCGCATGATTAAGCTAAATGGGAAATCTGCTTCAGATGCAGGTTGAATTTTATCAATAGCTTGTAAGGACCTTATATAGGCGATTACTGCCAGAATGTCCTCTTGATCCATTTTCCCGTAATTGGCGTAAGGCATGATAGGAAAAATGGGATTTCCATCTTTTTTTACTCCGGTCGTTATTAGCCGAAAGAGTTCACCGTCTGAATAGGATTTGAGGTTGAAGGGAGTAATGTTGGGTGAAATAAATCTACCCGGAAATCCCAAATCTTGATCGAAAATCTCTCCTCCGGCACCCTCTGTACCCGGGATCGGGGGACCACTATATAAGCTAAAATCTCTTTTGGAATGACAGTCAATACAAAGCATTACGTGATTTGCTAGGTATTTGCCTCGTTTCAGCGTTTCTGAGTTGTTGGTTAGCTTTATGCTTTCCGGGGGATCACCTACATCAGGCAAAACCATCTGTATGTAAACAATAGCACCAATTATAAACACCAGGAGGAATGAAAATATTATGAGCCCAAACTTTAAATACCGATTCATTTCAGATGAATTTTAGATTGTGGTTTGTTAGATTGATCTACTTTGTAAATTCAAAATTTTAATTTACAATTGTTTGATTATCAATATAATAATTTATCAAAATAATGAATAAAAAATTTTGTGATTTTTTATAATGTTCCTTTCTTGAAAAATCTAATCATCGCTGAAATACTCGAAAAACTGGTTGATTTTTGCGCTTTATAGACTATTATCTCCAAGGGATTGTCTGTGGTAATTATTTTTTCGGGCATTGGTAGGTCAATATTTTTCCGTAGTGCATTTCTTACCCAATGCCGCACATGTTTGGGGCCGGTTATTTCCGGTAACACACTTGGGTTCTTTAACCTGATTTTACCATTATTCGCATCAATTTCCCATTTATTTCCGGGCAATAATTTTTGAATCTGACCTTCTAGCATTAAATCCTCAGGGCTTCCTGAAACCAAAGGTTCCTGATGACTCATAATCCATAATTGGTCAGCTGTTTCCATGGCAACTTCCAGGTCATGGGTAACCACCAGAATAGCTTTATCGGCTTCTTTTGCCAGTTTTTTTAGCAAATACATGATTTCAAATCGATTCGTAAGGTCCAAATGTGCCGTAGGTTCGTCCAGAATTAAAATACCACTGTCTTGCGCCAAGGCCCTGGCAATCATGGCTGTTTGCCTTTGTCCATCACTCAGTTCAGCCAATTTCTTACCTGAAATCAAATCAAGATGAGTCATTTTAAGTACTCGGTCCACGATATCATTGTCTGTTTTGCTCAAATGCCCCAACCAACCAGTATGCGGCGTACGGCCCAAGGCGACGAGTTCTCGAACCGTCATAAGACCGGAACGAATTTTTTCAGTTAAAACCACTGCAATGGTTTTTGCTCGATCCTGATCATCAAGCAGTCCAATTTCCTTTTCACCCATGAGTATAGTTCCTTTTAATGGGAGATTTTGGTTCAGGATTGCTTTCAGTAAGGTAGATTTTCCAACTCCATTGGGCCCCATCATACAGGTTAATTCTCCACCAAACAGATCAAAAGAAACATTGGCTGCTACCGTGTTGATTTGCCTATCCTTTTCATAACCAAGCACCAGATTTCTGGCTTGAATACAAGGCTTCGCTTGTCTATGGTTATCTAGGTTGGTTTCCATTGCTTGAATAATTAAAATGCCTCACTAAAGTTTCTTTTCATGATCAGCCAGATGATTAAAGGGGCCCCAAAAGCCGTGGTAACCGCATTGATCGGAAGGCTTGTTGCAAATCCCGGCAACTGGGCAATGGTATCACAAGCCAACAGAACCAATATGCCCAAGATGGCGGTGGCTGGAAATAATATTCTGTGGTCGTTGGTTTTAAATAATAACCTGGCCAAATGTGGTACAGCTATACCGATAAAGGCAATGGGCCCACAGAATGCTGTTATTCCGCCGGTTAGTATACCGGTGCTGACGATCATGATCCACCGTAATTTTTCGAAATTTATTCCCATGCTTTTGGCATAGACTTCCCCTAAGAGCATGGCATTGTATGACTTTACGGAAAATAGAACCAATGATAAACCAAAGACTACGGCTCCGGTTAAAATCCCCAATTCATTCCACCCTGTATTCCCCAGATTGCCCATGGACCAAAGTGTAAACATTTTGAGTTCTTCAGCGGCACTGAAATAGGACAAAAGAGTTACCACAGAGGAGGCAGCACTGCCAAACATCAAGCCGACAATTAACAAGGTCATGCTGTCTTTTACCTTCCAGGCTGCCAACCCCATCAAAACTAAAACTCCGATGGCCCCTGCACTTGATGCGACAATGGCTGCCCAATAGTTGGGACTGCCTGATAATATTTGCCAGCCAAAAGCGGTTCCGGCCATTGACAAGATGGCCACTCCCAAGCCGGCACCCGAACTGATTCCTAAAACAAAGGGGCCTGCAAGTGGATTTCTGAAGAAGGTTTGCATTTGTAAACCACTAACTGATAGCCCTATTCCTGCTAAAATTGCTGTTAAAGATTTTGGAATCCGATAATCTATCACGATAATTTCCCAACTTTCTCTGGGAAAAGAGGACCCGCCTAGTCTTTCCAATAGCGAGACAAGCGGAATCGCAATGGATCCAAGGCTTAGGTTTAATAGCCAAAGTAATCCCATTAAAACCAAACAGCATATAAACTTAACACGGTGGGTCATGGGCCTAGTCCTCTAATTTTTGGAAATACCTAAACTGATGCTCATCTGCCTTTTCAGGATGAAGAATTTTGATCATGTCCAAAAGTACCAAATCAGGCCGTAAATAACCTTCTTCAAAATACCGATACCCCCCTGTTTCTCCTCTTCCCAAAGTATAAGTGAATACTTTTTTCTTTTTATACGCTTCAAAATCACTGTATTTAGGGTTTTGATCAACCATACTGCCTAAAGAAGTATGGTCAGCTGCTCCAATCCAATAGGCTGCCTGTCCTGCCTGATCTAGGACAAATTCATAATTTAGTGTCAAACTCCCCCTTCCTTCTATTTGGTCGAATAGGTATTGGCCGGCAGCATCCCCTATGATTTTAGCTGCCCAACTGTCTTTGGCCGGTGCATACCAAATGTCTTTGTACATAGAGCCTGAAAGTACGGAAGGTTTGTCTTGTGAAGGTATCTGGCTTACCCGTTCTAGTGCATTTTGGTAATTGTCGGCGATTTCAGTGTAAATTACCTCCGCTTTCTCCATTTTCCCCAACAATACACCGGTAATTTTGATCCACTCAGCCCTTCCCAATGGATGCTTCTCTTGGTACTCCTTATTTATTAGCACCGGTATTTTGGCGGATTTTAATCGGTTTTCCATTTGGGAGGTCTCACCAAACCCTGATACCATAACCCAGTCGGGCTGTAAGTCGATGATCTTTTCTAAATCCCATGCCGGTCCTTTACCCAGATCAATTATTTTGTTATCATTGATGCTTTTTCTGACTTTCTCTGAAGTGATCAGATCGAGGTCAGGGAAAGCCATAAGGTTTTCTGCAGCATCCAGGTAATCCAAATGAGCAACCTGCGGAGTGGCCGATAATATAATTTTATGGCTTCCAGCTACAATTTTTCCATCGATAGAGAGTTCAGGAAGTTCGATGCTTTCTTGCTTATCCTGCACCAAAAAACGTTGGTTTTCAGTATCCTGTTGAATAATTTCAATGATATAATAATTTTCTCCACGAAAAAGCGAAAAACCTTCGGCATAGCGTAAAGGAACTTCTTTCAATGCATCCAAACTACCTCTTTGATCGGATTGCCTGCATGATGAAATGATTAGTAGGACAAAAATTAACAAACGGATAGCAGCCATTTTTTCGTAAAAAAGGATAAATAAGATTTAATTTTCAGGTCAAAGTAAATCATTGCTAAGACCATTTCCAATAACTTAATTTTTTCAAATAGAGTTTTTAGCGTATGTTTGTGCCGATTTATGGTTCCCGATCCTTAACCAGGCGCTCGGGATTAATAGGGAATTTGGTGAAAGTCCGAAACTGTCCCCGCAACTGTAACCCAGTCTTTACTACAATAAAGAAAATGGAAATCCATCCTTTGCCATTGTCCTATTTGGGATGAGAAGGCGGATTTACCTTGGGAAGTCAGGAGACCTGCCATTAAAATCTTGTCATTCGTAGCTTTCGGGAGAAAGGCTGAGAAGAAAATTTTAGCTGCTTTCAATATTTTAATTGATTGAACATTGGTAACCAGGTCAGATGCTTTTTGGTGAAGGTCCAGGCTTGCTTACCTGTTAATATTCTCTATTCTCCTCTTTTTCCGGAATGTATGAAAACATGGATCATTAATTGTAAGAAAGAGGATGTCATTAATTGCTTGTTTGGTTTTTATTTTTGCAGGTTGGCAGAGCGAACCGGATTCCTCAATTGTGTCTCCTCAAGATACGCTAGTACTTTCTCAGGTGGAAGTCCATGCTGCTGCCTTGAGGAAGTATGCTTTTGGCCAGTATGTTAGGACACTCGATAAAGGCAAGTTAGCGCATTTGTCGGGATATTCATTGGGGGAGGTTTTACAGCAGGAAACAGGCTTGTTTTTAAGACAATACGGACCGGGAATGATCGCTTCTCTAAGCATACGAGGTACCTCAGCGGGACACAACGCTTTGTTTTGGAATGGATTGCCGGTAAACAGCCCTTCCCTTGGACAAGCAGATTATTCAATATTTCCGGTGGGAGGATTTGACGCGGTGAATATACATTACGGGAGTTCCGGGGCTTTATATGGTACAGACGCCATCGGGGGATCCGTTCATTTGTCCTCAGATCTAAAATTCAATACCGGAAATGAACTAAAGATCGGCACACTATTAGGGAGTTTTGGCCGATGGCATCAGCAGGTAAGTTATCGGCAAGGGAATGAGAAATTGGCTTTCAAAACCAACCTTTACCGAAATTACACTGCTAACAATTTCACCTATAAAGATTATGCGAGTCCCGGTACACCGGAAAAACGTCAAGATCATGCCAGGGTTTCTCAAATTGGTTTGGTACAGAATTTTGCTTATAGCATTAACACCGCACAAACACTGAAAGCCAACCTTTGGATCAACGCCAATAACCGACAAATCCAGCCCCTGCTTGGTTCATCAACCAATGATGTGCAGGAGGATCGAAGTATTAGGGCCATAATAGATTATACCCATTCCGGTGAAAATCTTACCTGGACTGCCAGCACCGGGATTTCCAATGATGTGATGGTATTCAATTCCGATAGGAATGAAACCCGTTTATTTTTACTAGGTACCTCCTTGGATTACGCTTTCTCTCAGAAATGGCAGTCCCTTGCAGGTATTCGTTTTTCACATATCAAAGGGCAATTAGCCACCTATAATCGACAGGAACAGCGAATAGAATTATACCAAGCGACCAATTTCAGACCAAGTCAAAATCTTGGGATTTCTATGCAGCTCAGGCAACTTATTCATGATAGTGAAGCTGTTCCTTTTACTCCTTCACTAGGCGTGGAATGGACTTTCTTTGAATCAACTGAATGGAATTGGCAACTAATAAGCAACCTGTCGAGAAGTTTTAAAATACCCACATTGAACGATAGGTTCTGGGTACCCGGTGGAAATCCCAATTTAAAACCCGAGAAAAGCCTCAGCAAAGAGATAGGGCTAACAGCTAAGGCCAATTTATCGGCCTTTAGTATTGAAAATAGGCTTACCTATTTTCATATGAATGTAGATGACTGGATTCTTTGGCTGCCACACAGTACTTATTGGCAAGCCGAAAATGTGCGTAATGTAGTCAACCAAGGCTTGGAGTATTTCTTCAAAGGAGGGTTTTTGCAAGGGGAAAATCTTTGGACCATACATGTGGACTATGGCTTAAATAGTGCAGTCAATCAGTCTGGCGATGTAGGGAATACGCTTAGTCAAGGTAAGCAGCTTCCATATGTGCCCAAGCATAAAATACGTACGCAAGGCAACCTTCAAAGTGGTCCTTACAAATTTTACATTCAAAACCAATGGACCGGTGAGCGCTATGTGACCACCGACAATCAAACGCAGTTAGCCGCCTACAGCTTGTGGGATACCGGAATCACTTATGCTTTTGACTGGAAAAGCAAACTTAAAGGGAATCTCGGATTCCATACCAATAATATTTTCAATGTGGATTATCAGGTACTTCGCCTCCGGTCCATGCCTGGAAGAAATATTCAATTTAATTTAAATATAGTATTATGAGAAAAATGCAGTTATTCTGTAAGTTGTTTTTATTTGCCCTGTTGGTATCATGTGGAACTGATCCGGTTGAAATACCTCAAGGGGCCTATGAAAATGGTGTGCTAATCATTAATGAAGGTGCTTTTGGTGCCAATGATGGTGAAGTTTTCCATTTTGATAAAAATACTGCCGAGCTTGAAGTTAATGTTTTTGAAAATGTAAACGGAAGACCTTTTGCAGGATTGCTGCAGGATATGATTAGCTATGAGGACTTTACCTACCTAGTGGCCAATACGGGTAAAGTGGAGGTCGTGCAATCTGCAGATTTTATTTCAATAGGAGCGGTTAATAATGACTTGGTAAATAGCCGAAGCATGGTTAAAGCTGATGGTAAATTGTACATTAGTGATTGGGGACCCTATGACGCAAGCTGGAACAATACCGAATCATTTGTGGCAGTGGTGGAAGATATCACAGGAGGAAATATCGCTTATAAAATACCCACACCATCAAGGCCTGAGGGCATTACTTTTATAGGGGACAGAATATTGGTGGCCTGCCAAATGGGAGCCATTGCTGTGATTGAAGTTGGAGATGATGAAGTGGAGAAAACGATAGCTGTAACAGGAACCCCGTTTTTCTTTTTTGAATATCAAGGCAGCAACTATCTCTATGCCAAGGATAGTGAGAAAATCTACCTGCACAAGTTAAATGTAGCCACTTTTGAAGTGGAGGAAAGCCTTGAGTTTTCTGTGGACAACAGCATCTACAATGGCAACTTTTCTGTGAGTAACAGTGGTGAATTATTTGTAATTAGCAACCAAGCTACAGAAGATGTGGTGGTAAAACTTTCCCTCACCACAGGATCAGTTGAAAATGAGAATTTTTATTCAGGCAGCAACTTCTATGGCTTGGGCTATGATGACAACACGCAAACTTTGTATATAGGTGAACACAATGGATGGCAGGGCAATGGCTCTGTGATGCGTGTAAATGCTCAGGGAGAACTTATTGATGAGGTAAGTGTAGGAAGAGGACCAAGTGGATTTTATTTCCCTTGATTGATTCAATTACCATATTGATTTCTGAAAGCTAGGGTTATCTACCAGATACAATGAATAACGAAACCACTTATCATCAGATTGTATTGTGGTTTCGCTTTTTTTAGCCGCAGCTGAGGGTAACCAAATTTCGGCGGCAGGTTAGAGTCAATTTCCGGCGGCTGAGCGAGATTAAATACTGACGGCTGATCGGGATCAAATGCCGGCGGCTGAGCGGAGCCGAAGCCAAAGGATAACGCACAGGTATACCTACTCCTTCGACTCCACTCGGGAACCGGTTAACCTGCTGTCATTAAGAATTATTAGTAGATCAAATACTAAACCTCGAACTGATTTTAATAGTAAAAAATATCTTATTAAAACCAATACCCAACCCTATAGACGAGATTATTGAAGGTCACCTTATCTTCCTCATAATAACTCCAATCTTCCATTCGGTTTCTGTCAGGAGATAACCTGGCAGGATTGCCTATATAAAAATAACTGATTTGTTGCCTTAAGGAGACACTTACCGTCCAGAAATTGGCTTTTTTGGTTTTGTATTTAAAGCCTAAAGTTCCTTGAGCCATTCTGCCTCCTTTTCGCCAATGGTGCTGATTCCATTCGTTAATTTCCATTTTTTCTAAAAGGGCAGAACCATAACCTAGATCTACAGCTCCATATACCTGCCATCTGTTTTGTGGGTTTAACACTCCTTTCCAACCTAATGCCAAAGGAAGGACGGAATAGTTACCGTATTGGTCTAAACCTGTCACAAAACCTAGATGATGTGTCCGATGAATTTGCAGCCCATTGAAAGTCTGAAAGGTGAAATTGGTGCGTGGACCAAAGTTGTCAGTACCGGTAAGCAGACCAAATTCCGTATGGTTAACAAAAGATAAGTCTTGCCCTTTGCTGGACAAAGGGCAAGACCAAATGAATGCTATAAAGAAAAGTGCATACAGGTTTTTCATTGATCAGTTGGCCACATTGATACAGCTAAGTTCTTTCAGTTGCTCCGGATTGGTGTAATCAAATTGACAAACGCCATCCGGGCCAATTACAATCAGGGATTTGGGGCCTGGGATTATGTCTGTAAAAACATAGTTTTTCAGGTGTTCAATCAGGTTGTTGCTAATCTCTTTTACATCTGCCACATTAAAACTTTTTAAGCCTTGGTCTCCCTCAGCAAGGTAGAGGTAGTCCCCGGAAAGTCCAAGTCCATGGGGGTTGTCCATGGGGTAGGATTGAATAAGGGTGGGGGCATTCAGGTCTTTGATGTCTAGTACATGGAGTTCATTGGCGCCATTTCGGCAGATGGCAGCACTTCTTAAGGTTACAAAGGCATAATTATCGTTTACCACCACCGGGTCGCAGGAAGTGATGTGTGAATATACAGCCATTTCCCTTGGTTCAGCAGGGTTGCTTGCATCATAGATGTGCATACCGGTCATAGATCCGATAAAGAGGTTTCCTTTGAAAGGGAAAATTGTTTCTATACCCCAGCCTAAATCAATGTCACTTAGGTATTTGGGATCCATGGGAGATTCTACATTAAATACCCGCATGCTGTATTCGTCTACCGTATAAAGGTGGCCTCCCAGTAAGGTAAACCTTGCCATGGAGCCTCCTTGTCCATAGCTTTGTCCTCCATCAGATTTGGCATAAGCTGCGGTTTCAAGCATCACCATATCGGTTCTAAAGGTAGGTCTTCCCCAGCTGTTCCATCGCATATTGGATTCAGTGGAGGTAATCAGCGTATCTTTGTAGGTGACGATCGTTCCTGTTTCTTCATTAGAATAGAGATTGGGGAATACGTCTTTTTCTCTTTTTACCAATTGAATATTTTCAGGGTTGGAGATATCAAAGGCCAATAAATCTACGTAATTGTCGGCATATAAAATGCTTTCATTGATGGCCATGTCACCTGTTCCGGGAATATTGATGAAATTTAGATTTTGAGGATTTCCGGGGTCAGTATTATCCAATAGGTGTATGCCTTTACCGGGTTCTGAAATAAAAAGATAATCTCCATAAATATAAATTTTCCCAGGCTGATCGAGAGGAATTCCCGGTTCAATGATAATGTCAGCTTCTCTAAAAGAATTTACTTCAATAAATACCGGCACCTGAGTTTGATAGGTATAGGTCGTTTCTATTTGGTCTTCACAGGAGGGAAGTACCATTACAAGCATAAAGGAGAGCATAAGCTGCGCTCCGAGAATAAATCGAGGGTGTAAATTTGTTTTCATGGCATGTCAGGAATAAGGTCAAAGAATAGCATTAGCATTGTTTGTGCTAATTTTCCCTGTCAAGACGGAATAAATTGTCAGAATGCTACACCTTTTAAAAAATAAAATAATAAAAGCTAAAGGATGGCTTTAAATTCCTCAATTATCAAGCTTTTTACTCATATTCCTCTCAAAGGATTCAAGAAAACCCAAGTAATTTTTGACAATATTTTCGGAGAGTGAGCCCAGATAATCTCCGGGATAGAGCGGATTGTATTTAATTCTATGGATAATCATGTCCAACCAGCCTTGCCCGTCATCGATCAGGTCTGCATGAAAAGCTTCCACAGTAATGTCCCTTGATCCTGAGAAAGGAGGCTTGCCTTGGTTTTTAAAATAGGCAGCGATGGTTTCAAGAGCCGCATCATGGGTTTTCTCAAAACTTACAATCAATTTTGACCGGACCTCATCATTCATTCCGTGACTTTTTCCTTCAAGAATCAAATCTTGTAGTTCATTTAACTGATTGGTAAATTCAGCAAAACAGTTCTCGCAGTCCAGCACTGGTTTTCTCATGGGTATATTGAATTAGTTCTTTACCAATTTATCAAATATGAGCTACAATTCTAAAATTTTTTAACAAATCTTTATTTTTTAATTCGGTCCGGATTTTCATTGATGAATGATTTCCATCCACCACTCCTTCCTTTCGTTTGAATCCTGCCATCATGAAAATGATGACACAAAGCCACTGCCAGGGCATCGGTCGCATCCAGTAATTTTGGTATCTCGTCAAAGTTCAATAAGGATTTAAGCATTTCAGCCACCTGTTCTTTGGAAGCATTTCCATTGCCGGTGACCGACTGTTTTACTTTTTTGGGAGAGTATTCTGTGATAGAGACTTCCTTGGCAAGGGCTGCTGCCATGGCTACCCCTTGCGCCCTGCCTAGTTTAAGCATGGACTGTACATTTTGGCCATAAAAGGGTGCTTCCAATGCCATAGAATCAGGTCCGTGGGTATCGATAATATAACTGATTTTATCAAAAATCTTTTTAAGTTTTAAGGCATGGTCACTGTACTTTTTCAAGTGAATTACTCCAAACTCCATGACAGTGTATTTATTTCCTTTGACCAATATTAGGCCGTATCCCATCACAGAGGTGCCGGGGTCTATTCCTAAAATGATTTTTTCCTTTATAGGATTTTTTACAATTTTACTCATCGGTGCAATTTACCACAAATCCTCAAATGCTCCATGAAATGCTTGCCTTAGGAATCTGCTATTTTTTATTTGCTGTTGGCCATACTTGGGGATTATACCATTTAGGCAAAACATGGGAGCCGGAGACAAGCGACTTGACCCAAAGCTTGCCAAGTTCTGCTGACTGTTGCATTTTGGTGCCTTTCAGAAATGAGGAACGAAACCTTGCAGCACTACTTCCAAATTTATTGGATTCCTTGCCTTTTGCCACTAAGGTTGTTTTTATAGATGATCATAGTGAAGATGGGGGAGAGGCATTAATCCGACGCTTTATACAAGCCTATGGCATTCAAAATTGGTTTGTAGTACCAAGTATAGGGCTGGGGAAAAAAGCAGCCCTCAATACGGGGGTTGAGGCAAGCCATTCAGAAATTATTCTTACAATAGATGCAGATATAAGCTTGTCAAAAGGCTGGTTAAAAAGCATGTTGGCCCCTTTTAACAAAGCGAATATTCAATTGGTGGCCGGTCCTGTTATGACGCATTCGGCAAACGGTATTTTCTATAAATTCCAGCAAATAGAGTGGGCAAGCCTGTTATTGATAAGTAATTATTTTTTTAAAAAAGGACATCCGCTTATGTGTAGCGGGGCTAATTTGGCTTTTCGAACAAGTGCATTTGAGGAAGTAGCCGGTTATACAGGCAATTTTCATATTCCTTCAGGTGACGATGAATTTTTATTAAAAAAGATGAATAAAAAGTATGGGGCTGATGCCTTGGTTTACCTGAATGGTCCTTCAGTCCTAGTCCAAACGCAACCTTTGACAACTCCGGGAGATTGGATTCGGCAACGAAGCAGGTGGGCAAGCAAGTGGAATGCACATGGAGAAAAGGGCCATCCGTTTACAGCTGTCTTATTGGCTATTTTTTGTTTGATTGTGTTGTCAAGTATTCCTTTGGCTTTTTTTTCATGGAAACTTACCTGTACATTAATTTTTGTATGGAGCTTGAAATTTATAGCGGAAAAGGCGGTTTTGGGAAAAGTTTTGAAACTTTACGGTCTTAAATTTTCAAATAAAAATTGGTTCTTGGCAGGTTGCATTTACCCTTTGATGGTATTGGCGACTTTGCCTTATGCTATTTTAGGAAAATATACCTGGAAAGGAAGGAAAAACTAATGAATCCCTTATTTTTGTCATTGGACTAAATGGCCACACGACAATGACTAATGATGAATTTGACCTTTTAGACGAATTGTATTTTCTTCAGTCTTTTCAATACTTGAAATCTAGTTTAGGCTGGGAGGATGAAAGACTGTTAAAGAATTTGGAGGTTTTGCTGAAAAAGGCCTGGGTAAGATGTTATGAATCTCCTGAAAATGAGATTTTTGAAGCACTGCCTCTAACGGAAAAAGCCAAGAATTATTATTTCCTTGCCACCAAGGAAGGTCTACTCAAACACAATACCTTATAATTATGACTGGGGAGACCATCAAATACCAAAGGAAAGAACTGGAATTAAAAGCATTGCTGGAGATCACCCAAGCCATCAATGAAAACAAAAATGAGCGTGTTCTTTTAAATATTTTCAAATTCACCTGTCTGGTTCATTTGAATATTAAATCCATGGTGCTGTATGTATACAACCAACAGGAACAATTTTTCCTTCGAAGAATTTCTCACCAGGTGAAAGAAAAGCTTCCTGAGGAAATTCAGAAGGGCGATGTTCAGGAAAACAAGGAATTAGGAAAATTGAGCCTTTCTCTTTCCGGGGAGTATTCATTTGCTGAAGTAAATATTTATGTGCCCGTTTATCACAAAGATAAAATGTTGGCCATTCTCTTCTTAAGTACAAAAGATGAAGATGCGGGTCTGGATTTGGATTTTACCCAAGCATTGACGAATATTTTGGTGGTTGCCTTGGAAAACAAGCGCTTTGCCAGAAAGCAATTGGAACAGGAAAGTTTTCGAAAAGAGATGGAAATTGCCAGCAATGTTCAACGGATGTTGTTTCCTGCCACCTTGCCCAACCATGAGAAACTCAAGGCGAAAGTAACTTATATTCCCCATTTTTCTGTAGGCGGGGATTATTATGATTTAATTCAGCCAACAGAAGATGATGTGTATTTTTGTGTGGGGGATGTGTCAGGAAAAGGAATGCCGGCATCTTTGCTGATGTCCAATTTCCAAGCGGCCCTTAGAACACTTTTAAGAAGTGGCACAGACTTGAAAACCATAGTTGAACAATTGAATTTGTCCATCTTTGATGCCACCAAGGGTGAACGATTTATCACTTTCTTTCTAGGACATTATTCCTATAGCCAAAAGAAGTTGACTTATGTCAATGCAGGGCATAACCCTCCAATTTTATGTTTGAATTCAAAAGATTCGGCAGAATTACTTGAGGCAGGCACCACTATTTTAGGGGCATTTGAGAACTTGCCCTTTTTGGAACTTGGAGAACGAGAAAATCTAGATCATTTTGTCTTGCACCTGTATACGGACGGATTAACAGAGGCCATGAATCCTCAGGACGAGGAGTATGGGGAAGAAAGGTTGCTAAGCTATATCAATCATTGCAGGGACAGTACTCCGGAAGACTTTCATGTAGGACTGTTGGAGGATATGGAAAAATTTTCAGATGGGGTTCCGGGAAGAGATGACATTACTTTATTAAGTCTTCAATTCAATTGATATGCGATTGTATAAAGTTCCGGGGATAGCCCAAAAGTTGATTAAAGGATATACCTGGCACAGAGATCGTAAGGAAAAAACGGTTTATTTGACTTTTGATGATGGGCCGGTTCCCGGGGTTTCTGATTTTGTGTTGCGTCAATTGGATGATTATAGGATGAAAGCCAGTTTTTTTATGGTTGGAGACAATGTCCAAAAACACAGCGCTTTGGCTTTGGAAATAGCCCAAGAAGGGCATGGGATAGGAAACCACACTTTTCACCACCTAAAAGCGCCAAAAACTTCACTTGCTGTTTATTTGAATGATGTGGCGAAATGCCAAAAAGTCATTGAAGAGAAATTGGGGATTCGTACAAAAATTTTCCGTCCTCCTTATGGCAGGTTGGGCAACAATTTTTTAAGCAGTTTGTCCCAAGAATATGAAATTGTACTTTGGGATTTGATATCATGGGATTTTAAACAAGAGCTGCAACCCATAAAAGCCTTGAAGAAAATAAAGCAACACACAGAAAATGGTTCGATTGTTTTGTTTCATGATCAGCAAAAATCAAAAGCAAACCTGCAGAAAATTTTACCACCGTATTTAGATTTTTTGGCTAGTAAAGGTTTCAAAACAGAAGTATTGTAAGCGATGATAGGTTCGGTAGCACTTTTATTGGTGATTTTAGTTTCCCTTCTTTATGCTACCTTGTGTGTTTTGATTCGGTTTAATTTTAAGCAATACGAAACCGAAGCACTTACTTTACCGAATATTACTGTTTTGTTGCCTTGTAGGAATGAGGTCGGCAACTTACCCGAATGCTTAAAGGCTCTGGAAGAAATTGATTATCCGCCTGAAAAAATAAGCTTTTTGGTAGCTGACGATCATAGTGAGGATCAAACCCTCAGCCTATTACAGGTTTGGGTAGGTAAAGCAGAAAATCGTACTTTGGTGCCCTTGCAGAAAAGACCTGAAAAAGGAGAAAATGGTAAAGCCAAAGCGCTGGAAGAGATGGCAAGGCAGGTCACATCCGGCCTTATGGTCTTTACAGATGCCGACTGTGTGGTTCCTGCCAACTGGTGTAAGGCATTGGCTAAAGTTTACAGAGAGGAATTTGGGCTCCTTACCGGAATCACTACAGTGGCTGGTGGAGGTTTGTTTGCAAGAATGCAGGCCTTGGATTGGTGGCTTACTTTGGGTAAGGTAAAAGTGGTTTCCGATATTGGATATTCTCTTACCGCAATGGGAAATAATATGGCCATGGGAAGAACTGCATATCAGCGTGCAGGAGGTTTTGGAGGGGTGGTAAAGGATGTAACTGAGGATCTGGCCATGTCTATCGCTTTGTATAATAAGGGCTACCGTCCCATTCATCTGGTCAATAAGGAGTCGTTGGTAAGGACCAAGCCGGAAAAAACCGTATGGAACTTACTCCAGCAAAGAAAACGTTGGATGCGGGGAGCCTTCCTTTTACCTCTGGTTTGGCAGTTATTATTAGGTCTTCAAGTTGCATTCTATGCCGGCTTAATGGTGGGTTTGTATTTTATACCTTGGTGGACTGTGGTTTTTTGGCTATTTAAAATTATCTTTCAATCCCTATTTATTCACACATTTGCCGGTAAAACAATGACCAGAGTCAGTATTTTTGATTTAATTTACTTTGAAATATACAATTGGTGGGTAAGTTGGGCAACGGTAATTTTTTACTTTTACCCTATTGAACTAACCTGGAAAAACCGAGAATACACATGAAATTTATTGAAACTCACGCACATATATACAGTAAGAAATTTAGTGAAGATGTCACAGCTGTGGTGGAGCGATCCATTGAGGCAGGAATAGAAAAGATTTTTATGCCCAATATAGACCTGGAATCAATTGAGGGGATGCTTGCCCTTGAACAAAGGTTTCCGGGCCATTGTTATCCCATGCTGGGTTTACATCCTTGTGATGTAGACAAAAATTTTGAAAAGATCCTTACCGAGATGGAAAAATGGTGGGACAAGCATACCTTTTATGGAGTGGGGGAAACAGGAATAGACCTTTACTGGGACAAGACTTACCTTGAGGAGCAAAAAGCTGCCTTGAAAATCCAGGTAGATTGGGCTAAAGAAAAGGAGTTGCCCTTGATTTTACATTGTAGGGAATCACTGGATGAAACCATTGAATTACTAGCGCCTTTGGCGGATAAGCGCTTGACAGGTATTTTTCACTGTTTTTCCGGAACCTTAGCCCAGGCCAAACAAATCATTGAAATGGGTTTTTATTTAGGAATAGGGGGAACCCTCACTTACAAAAACAGTGGGGTAGGTGCAGTGATCGGAGAACTTGGGCCGGAGCACCTTGTGTTGGAAACAGACAGTCCTTACCTTGCGCCTGTGCCTTTTAGGGGCAAGAGAAATTCACCGGAATACATTCCTTATATCGCCGAAAAAATGGCAGAATTTACCGGGTTTAGTATTGCAGAGGTTTCGGAAATAACCAACAGGAACGCATTAAAAGTTTTCAAATTGTTGCCTGATGAATTATAAAATAGTACGTCTTAATACAGCGGCACAGCAAGAGATTGAACATTCGGTATTGATCATCTATACCGGAGGTACTTTGGGGATGGCTTATGACGATGATGGGGCCTTGGTACCATTTAATTTTGGGAAAATACTTGAAAAAATCCCCAACCTCAATAATCTTAATATCAGTATTACGGTGATTTCCTTTCCGGAGCCCATTGACTCTTCCAATATCAATTTGCAGCATTGGGGAGACATGGCTTATATTATTTTTGAAAACTATGATACCTATGATGGATTTGTAGTGCTTCATGGAACTGATACCATGGCTTATAGTGCGTCTATGTTAAGCTTTATGCTAAAAGGGCTGAATAAACCTGTGATTTTTACCGGAGCACAATTGCCGATCAGTGCCATGCGGTCTGATGCCCGGGAAAATCTAATGACCTCATTGGAAATCGCCATTTCCAAGGCCAACGGAAAGCCTATAGTGCCGGAGGTATGTATTTTTTTCAACCATTTGCTATTACGTGGCAACCGTGCCAAAAAAGTACAAAGTGTTCACTTTGATGCTTTTGAGTCAGAAAATTATCCACCATTGGCTGAATCAGGCATTGTCATTGATTACAACTATTCAGCCATTCGACCTTATGAAGAGGGGAAGAAACTTCGATATGTTAACAAGCTGGATAAAAGTGTTATGGTGCTCAAACTGTTTCCCGGCATCACCCAACAAGTGATCCATCATAGTTTGAGTATGGAAGGCCTTAAGGGGGTGGTTCTAGAAACTTACGGATCAGGTAACAGTCCTAGTGAAAGTTGGTTTATCAAAGAGATGGAAGATGCTGTAGACCGAGGGATTTTGATACTAAACGTTTCCCAATGCAATGGGGGACGGGTAATTCAAGGGAGGTACCAGACCAGCATGGACCTGAAAAGGGTAGGGGTTTTGAGTGGTGCAGACATCACCACTGAGGCAGCAATCACCAAAATGATGTTTCTATTGGCCAATGAACCGGATGAAACCGAGATCAAAAGACGGATGATGATGCCCTTGGCCGGAGAAATGTCAGTTTTAAATCAATAGGGCCTATTTTCACAAAGGGTTGATCTTCAGTTTTATATCAGTCACAGCCTTTTTTTGGAATAAGATTAGGTGTTTTTTTCTAGAATAAAGCTTCCAATTATTTGCAAGAACTGATTTTTATATTTTTCTTTGTCGGCTCAAAGAAACGAACTATTTCCACAGAGAGGTGTCCGAGTGGCTTAAGGAGCACGCTTGGAAAGCGTGTATACCAGCGATGGTATCGAGGGTTCGAATCCCTTCCTCTCTTCATAGAAAAACCCTAACTGTCTGAAATATTGATAGTTAGGGTTTTGTTTTTTTTAGTCAGGGGCGAATTATTCAACTTTGTCAGTGCAAAAATAAATTAATTGTACATTGTCCACGGCTGGGTGTAGAATCCTCTACACCCTTTTATTCCTAACTTACTTTGAAGACGAAATCTTTTAAATGCCATTTGCAATGGCTTCTGAAAGACCTCTTTATCTAAGTAAACAAATTGACAAAATTTTGAATACCGTTTGACTGAGATTTGAGACCCCATCCAAATCAACGACACTTTATTCAGTTACTCGGGCAGACTTCATTTGCAATTCATTCAAGGATAGACTATTTTTAGTTATGGGAGAGGCTTACCAAATAAGAGATCAGGAAATTGAGCCTGCCTGAGGCAGACAGGCAAGACGAAATCGTAATGCCAAGGGATAATTATCGTGGCGAGAATCCACCCCGATAAACCGGGGCAAGATCTGACCTATTGAACTAGAAACAGATGAAATGCCCTATTTTTTAACATTCCAAGTGATGGGATGGGCAGCTATGTTTTCAAGAAAAGTCTATCGAGATTTTATCTTGGAAAACCTGGCTTATTGTAGAAAGGAAAAGGGACTTTTCCTCTTTCGGTTATGTCATCATGACCAATCACCTTCACTTGGTTGTTCAACAAAAAGATGCGAAATTATCAGAATGGGTGTGTGATTTTAAGAAATTTACAAGCAAGAAATTGCTCAAGATGGTATTGTGTAATTCGAAAGAGATAGAAGGACTTAATTGCAAATTCACAGCTGAGGCAAATACACTTCAGCGACCGAAAAATACAGCCAGGGGGAGAATGAAAAGCTAAAAAGTGCGATTTTGAAATATCATCCCATAAAATGAAACCTACAAATCCCAAAAAAACGTTAACTTTAAGGTGACGGTACATTATAGAGAAATGGATATCAAAGCAGAAAAATTAAACCTGATCGAACAGTTGGCAAAATTGGAAGATATAAAGGTAATCCTGCAGATCAAAGATTTGTTGAGTTCCCAGAAAGAACCAATAGCAGGTTATAAACCGGACGGTGGCCCCATCACTAAGTCAGAATTGATAGCTAGAGCAAAGGATTCAAATAAAGCCATTATAGAAGGAAGGGTGATCAGTATTGAGGATCTGGAAAATGAATCGGAAAACTGGTAACCGGGATGAATGTTTTAGTCACCGAGCCGGCCAATGAATCATTGAAAGAAATTTGTAAACACTACAGAAGTTTGGCGTTCGAAGCTTATGCTTTAAAGGTACGAAAAAAGATACTTGAAAAAGCCAAGAGTTTATCGGACAACCCGGAAAGAGGGCAGAAAGAAGAAATGTTAAAATCCCTCAATCAGGGCCATCGCTATTTACTGGTTGAATCCCACTTTAAAATCGTTTATCTGATAGACGAAAAACAGGTTATAGTGACAGATATATTTGACACCCACCAGCATCCCAAAAATATGCTAAAAGGGAACCAGTAACGTCGAATTAATATACTGCGTAGGTACGGGAAGTTTGCTGCAGGATGTCATTCATTCGCATGGAAATCGGTGTTCTCCGGGCTGGGTGTAGAGTCCTCTACACCCTTTTATTCCTAACTTACTTTGAAGACGAAATCTTTTAAATGCCATTTGCAATGGCTTCTGAAAGACCTCCTTATCTAAGTAAACAAATTGACAAAATTTTGAATACCGTTTGACTGAGATTTGAGACCCCATTCAAATCAACGATACGCTCGGGCAGCATTTATTTGTAATTCAATCAAGGATAGACTATTTTTAGTTATGGAAGAGGCTTATCAAATAAGAGATCAGACAAATAAGCATAATCAGCAATAGACACATTGACCGCTTACGGAATGAATCGATCACAGCATAATGCTACCCTTTTCCATAAACTGATTACCAGAATAGTTGAAGCTGAAAAATTGAAAGTTAAAAGTATGGATTGCTTTTGAATGTTTACATCTATTACAATAAATTAAAGCCACTGAGAATATCAATGGCTTTTAAGCAATAAACCGCTTGTCAGAAAATAAACCTACGATTATTTCGTAGGTCTTTTTAAATTTTTTAACGGGTATAAGTAAGGATTATTTTACCAGCAACAGTTCCCTGTGGCGTATCCATCTTTACTTCCTGAACGGTAACAAGCTTATTATCACTTAATTCTATAATTTCATAGAAGACTTCATTTTCTCTGGCATCAGTAGTTATAAAGCTATTGCCCTCTACTTTCCACACACCACTTCCATTTATATCCTCCTGACCAACTGTTATTTGATAAGTTCCATTCTCCCTAACAATCAGCCTACCGTCCATATGAAGCTGCTTGCCCCCTTCGATCATCTCTCTCATTTCAGGCCCTTCTGATTGCTCAAAAGAGAAGTCACTTCCCTCCCAAGTACCAATAATCTTTTTGTTCATTCCAGTCATATCGCAGGAGAAAAGCCCAATCATAAGCACCAACAAGGGTACTGTAAGCAGAAATTTTGCTTTGAGCATATTGTTTGATTTTGATTTGTTCATCATAATTATTCTTTTTTTGATTTGAAATTGATTGATATTATTCATGAATTGAAGCCCACAGTCAGCACTGATTTGCTTCAATAATAGTTTCGAATAGGCAATGGGTGAATAAGACTGCGTGACAATTTCATCAGCTTGAAACTCATGGGTTTCTCGTAAGCTTTTCTCCAACATATATATTAGGGGATGGAACCAAAATACCACTTTTGCTAACTGAATCAGCATAAGATCTATAGAATGACGTTGATCCACATGCACAGACTCATGCAAGATAATTTGCTGGTGCTCGCTATTTTCCGGATCAAAAGACGGTAACAATATGTGTTTGAAAAATGAAGAAGGAACCAACTTGGGATTTACCACTAAAGTTCTTCCTGCGTATTGAACCTTGTATGAATTTCGTATTAGCACTATTGTCTTTACAACTCCCAATATTAGTCTGGCCAAAGTGAAAACCACTCCCATAAAATACCCGAACATCAGGACTGCATGCCAAGAGAATGCAATTCCTTCGGATGCCTGATTAGTTGTAATGACTTTAACTTCAATCCACTGCATGGGATTATTGAAAGTATTCACTGAAGCGTTGTTGAAAATATTATAATCAAATGAAATTAAAGGCAAAAGCAAGGAAAAAATCACTATACCAACCAAAACAGCCCGATTGCCTTGGAAAAACGTTAAACGTTCAAATAGAACTTTGTAAAAGGCCCATCCATAACCAAATGCAAAACTACCTTCCAATAAGTAATTGATCAAGTTGTTCATGACTCGTTCTTTTTTTCGTAGCTATCTATCAATTTCTGCATTTCCTGAATTTCCTTTTCAGACACCTTGTTTTCCTTCACCATAAACGACAAGACATTCTCCATGGATCCATCAAAAAAGTTTTTCACCAAGTGATTAAAACTTTTCTTCCGGTAATCACTTTCAGCAATCAAAGGGTGATATTCATTGGTTTTGCCATAAGTCTTATGACCGAGATATCTTTTTTTCTCCAACACCTTTACAGTGGAAGCTAGCGTAGTATAGGGCGGCTTGGGTTCAGGAAGCTCATGTAATACATCCCGGAGAATAGCCCGATTAAGCCTCCAAAATATCTTCATTATCTGTTCCTCATACGTGGTCAGCTCTTCCATAAGGCTAATATATAAAATGAAACCTGAAAAACCTACGAATATTTCGTAATATTACGTAGTTCTCGTAAATAATGAAATGTAAGAAGTCATTTGAAAGTTTACCCATGGCTGGTTGTAGGATTATTTACACCCTAAAGAACCTATCGTCCAATAATTTGAATATTGTCAGCCTGAAGTTTGAAAATTGATTCTACTCAACCATAGAACTGGAGGAGGCTCTCACCTACACCCAGCTGAGGCATATTTTCATTTGCAATCATTGAATGTTATTTGCCTAGACTGGTAATGCTTTTCCCAATTGTAAATAGAAGTTTTACTAAGTATCGAGTATAACCTCCACCTTTGGATTTGTATGCTTGTCCAAATCAACAATTCGAATACAACCACTAGATCTTGCTCATTTAAAGCAATTTATTATCCGAAATGCATAAATGTAAACTATGGCATGATTATTTCTTCCTATTGTGCATATTGAGAATCACTAAATATTAAAAGAATGAAATTTATATATAAGACCATAAGTGCAGCCGCATTAGGATTTGCTTTAAAGAAAGGCATTGATGCCATTGAAAATGGTACCGCCAATAAGTCGATTATTGACCGATTCGGTAGACCTTTGAGGGATGCTCACCTTGGATTCAATAATACTGCCTACGTTCTTGGGTTAATTTCTGAAAAGAAAAAGGCAGAATGGAACAAGAATGTAGTAGAAAAGTACAATGCGGTCCATACTTTTCCTGAATCAAATCCTATACCCAATGGTAATTCAGGGAATCAAAGAGATATTTCTGCCTCTTATTTAGAAGGCGAGGAACATACCAAACCTAAAGCTACGCAGAATAGGATGCCTACTAAGAATATCTAAACTAGAAGACCAATTATAAAGCCTTTAAGTCGCCGTCTGGTCTAAGTTTAGTGAAGCGTCACTTAGACCTAAAATAATTAAAGTTTTTAACTTTTTATATGGAGCGTCAGGCTTTTTCAGGTTTAGGCAATTAGGAGTGGTGTTTAAGGTTAAATAAAGAGATTGCCAAAGCTTCTTCATTGACTCCGCAAGAGTATTCGCAGTCGCGAATTAAGCTAAATCAAGAGGTTTCAGCATGGACTTAGAACTTTAAAAAGATCAAGGTCTATACTTTATTAAAATCTAGTGCTAACTAGAAAACACAATTAGCAAAAGCATGCCCGACAAATTTGCCGGGCATGCTTTTGTTTATCATTTTTTACTCCAATTCAAATTTGTAAATTTTATCGTCAAAAGCACAGATATAAAGCTCTTGGTGTTGATCCATTCCAAAAGAGGAAATAGGAAAATCAGCTTTGAATAACTCAGTATTTACAGGGTTCTCAGGATCACTAAAGTCTAGAGACCAAATTCTACCCGATACATAATCTGCATAGATATAAAGTCCCTGCAGCCGGGATATGGCCTCGCCGTGGTATACAAATCCACCGGTAATGGAAATATCTCCCTCATCCCGATCATACTCCCAGATTGGCAATTCCAGGTTTTCTTGATCACATTCATCAGCCCTGAAGCAATGAAAGCCTTCCATGGTATTCCATCCGTAATTGCCGCCATTTTTTACGATGTCAATTTCTTCATAGCTATTTTGACCTACATCAGCTACCCACAGTTGATCTGTGGCAGAGTCAAAGCTAAACCGCCAAGGGTTTCGCATGCCATAAGCATAGATTTCTTCCTTAAAACCTTCAGTATTTCCGACAAATGGATTGTCCTCGGGAATGGAATAGTGTTTATCTCCATTTTCCTGGTCCACATCAATTCTAAGAATATTTCCCAATAAAGTACTACGGTTCTGACCATGTCCGTGTGGGTCTCCACTTTTGCCACCATCACCTACTCCTATATATAAGTAGTAATCCGGGCCAAAAGCTATTTGCCCTCCATTATGGTTGCCATAAGGTTGCTCATATTCTAACAATACCAACTCACTGTTTGGATCTGCCTCATTTGGGTTCGTGGAGGAAAGGTTGAATCTTGAAATCACAGAACGATCCGGATTGGATGCCGTGTAGTTTACGTAGAAATAGCCGTTGCTTTCAAAGTCGGGGTGGAAAGCCAAGCCTAGTAAGCCTTCTTCATTGTCCGAATCTTCCACGCGGTCTTCAATGGTTAAAAAGGTTTTTTTGGACCCAGTTTTTTCCTCATTTTCGAAAACAGAGATGACTCCTCGCTGCTCCACTACATAAAGCTTGTTTGACTTGTCTCCTGCATGCTGAAAATCAACAGGTCTGGTGAACGTTAATTCCGGAAAAGCCGGAACGAGGGTCAAGTTTGATGCTGACCCAGTAATTTTGTCTTCTGTTTCTTTGGTGCAGGCCGAGCTGATAAGCAAGAGCAAGACTAGAAAAATATTCAATTGTTTTTTCATAATGGGTAATTGTATTGGAATGGTTAAAGAAAGCTTGGTTCCTGTTTGGTTCGATAGAGGAATCAGATACAAAGGATTTACATTAGCTATTTGCCAACAAGAAAAGCAATTTAAGCTTTTTTTTTAGTAAGGTTGATTAAGGAAGCGGCTTGAACGATTAATAAATGGCCTTTTGCAAATTTAAAGTTATAATAGAATTAGCGCTTACCAGTCAGTAATGAATAAGGAGTGGTTAAGAAGCGTGAATCTTACGGTTTAAAAGGTCTTATAATAGAAATTCTTAATTTTTTATGCCGGTCTATATTTTCAGTTTTGTCAAAAAGCTTTGATTTTCATTGTTTTTTCTTCCTATAATAAAAACAGGCCTGATCACCTATTTTTATTTTATTGTATTGCAGTGCCTTATTCCTAAACTCGGCCAGTTCTTTTTTACTAAATTCATTGCCGATGTCGGTGCCAACCAAAGGTTTTCCTTTTTTGTACAAAGCTGTTCCCCAAAATTGACTGTCCATGCTATCAAATGTGGTATTGAAAAGTTCAAGTCCAAACCTCTCTCCTAAAATTTCCATGGATTTTGTGTTGGGAATAAATAAATGCCTTGGTGCATCCAGCTGAAACCAAAAAGTATGTTCTTCTTTCCAAACTTTGGCATCGGTGACAGGCACTCTGATCAATATTTGCCCTTCCGGATTTAACATGGTCACAAGTTTTGTAAAGACCTCAACAGGATTGGGTAGGTGTTCAAAAGAATGGTGAAACATTACCAAATCATATTTCTGATCAATTTCAAAAAAGTCCTTTTTATAAATAGAGAAATTTTCTGAAGAAAAAGCTGCTTGTATATAAGGGTCATACCCATCGAGTCGCTTAAAACCGGAATAGGCCATTTCAGCTAATAGTTGTCCATTCCCGCATCCTATATCTGCAATTTTACTGGTAGGAGTTAAGGTAAGAGGAGAGAGCCAGTCATAATAAACCGGAGAATTGAAAGAGAACCCCCGAGAAAATGCTTTATACCTTAGTTTTTTGAGAAGTGCCAAAAGGGCATTGCTAGGATTAAAGGAACCAAAAGAGTAATAATTTGAAGGATAATATTTACCTAGGTCTTCAGGAATGTCTGCCAAAAAAAGTGCTTTGCAAGAACTACATTCCTTATAATCAAAAATATCTCCGGTACCATACATTCGTTCTTGGGCCACAATAGCCTTGAATTCTGAGGATTGGCAAATTTCACATTCTTTCATATAGTTATTCATAGGATTCGATGAATGAACAAAATTAAGTTAAATATAGACCACTACAAAGTTCTGTAAAAGGACGGTAAGGGTGACTTAAATTAATTCATTATGGAGGTTTTTAATACTTGACCAGTCAGTTGCTTAAGAATCAATATTATATCCGATTAAAATAAGATTTTTCACTAATCAGGTATGAGCATCTATTAAAAGAAGGGGAATCCATATTCTTAAATCCTATAAATTTACGGGATATTTTAAGTGGAAAGGAAAAAGCAGCAGTGCATCTGTGCCGAAATTTTGAGACTATAAGGGCAGAGAAATAATAGGTCTGCTTTCAATTACACATAGGAATTTGCCAAAATTTCCACACTGGATTCAAGAGATTATTAAGGGCAAATCCTTTATTGAGTTACCTATGAGTTTGGGATTAATTTATCCTAAGGTAGGTATTTTCCATTACCTAGGATAAAAAGTAGCGGGTTTTTAAAAAATAATATTGGTCTTAAATATTTGATATTTAGTAAGATAGGTTTATATTAAGGAATGTTTTATTTGCGTTTTAACTTTTAAATAGTTAGTTTTATATAAGTGAATGCTTGCCTTCCTATACTAGATGCGGGGGGTGGCGTTTATGAAAATGAGTATTTTTTTTCTTACTATTGCAAATTAGAGAACAGTAGGAATTTCAAGGGCTTAGCCCATGTCAAATGAATATTACTTGAGGATTTGCGACAAATTCTTAGAAATAATAATGGAATCATTTGCAATTTGAGCCGAAAAAATTATAACTTTAAAAATCAATTTAAAATTAGAAACCGTTCAACCTTTAAATGTCTATTAAAAACTACACTATGAAAAAGTTAATCGCTTTGTTCATGCTTTTCGGAATTTTATTTGCTCCGATGATCACAAAAGCACAAGAAGAAACAGAAACAGAATCAGAAGCTGATACTACTGAAGAGGCCGCACCGGTAGAAGCTGCTCCGGCCCCAGCTCCAGTTATGACTGATGATGACATCGTTGCCGAAGAGCAATCTTTTCATCAAGTTATAAAAGACAAGTTTATTGAGGGTGATCCTACCTTTATGACACCAGTATTATTGTGTTTGATCTTAGGCTTGGCTGTAGCTTTGGAGAGAATCGTTACCTTAAACCTTTCTACGACTAACACAAAGAAATTGTTGGCCAAAGTAGAAAATGCTTTAGATGAAGGCGGAATTGAAGCCGCAAAAGATGTAACCAAAGGAACCAGAGGTCCTGTAGCATCTATCTTCACACAAGGTTTAATGAGATACTCTGAGGGTATTGAAATGGTAGAAAAATCTATCATAGCTTACGGATCAGTAGAAATGGGACGTTTGGAAAAAGGTCTTGTTTGGATATCTCTATTTATCTCTTTGGCACCTATGTTGGGTTTCATGGGTACGGTAATTGGTATGATTGGTGCCTTTGATTCCATTGAAGCTGCCGGTGATATTTCTCCATCTCTTGTTGCAGGTGGTATTAAAATTGCCCTTTTGACCACCGTTGCAGGTTTGATCGTTGCGATTATCCTACAGTTGTTCTACAACTATTGTGTGGCTAAAATTGATTCTATCGTAAATGATATGGAAGATGCTTCCATCAGTTTAGTAGACATTTTGGTTAAGCATAAATTGACTAGATAGATCTAGTCAATTTAATGTTTTTCAATAAAATGATTTATTCACTTATATATTTAAGATAAAATGGATACTACTGATATATTCTTATATGCAGGGTACTTACTAGTTGTTATCGGCTCGATACTAGCTTTAATTATGCCATTGATTAGTTCCTTAGGAGATCCTAAGAGCCTTTTAAAAACACTCGTTGGAGTGGTGATAATTGCTGCTGTATTTGGAATAGCTTATTCTAGCGCTAGCGGTGACGTAGCTGCAAAATATATGGCTGACCCATTCAATATTACTCCGGAAGGAGCTAAAATGGTCGGTGGTGTATTGATAACAGTCTATGCCCTGTTTTTACTTGCAATTGTTGGGATTGTAATTACAGAAATTAATAAAATAATTAAATAATATGGCTAGCAAGAGAGGTAGAATGGCTCAGGAGGTAAATGCAGGATCGATGGCAGACATCGCCTTCTTGCTCCTTATCTTCTTTCTCGTGACCACAACCATTGCTTCGGATAAAGGGATTATAAATTTTCTTCCTCCTAAGAAAGATCCGAATCAACCCCCACCGGAAATTGAATTAAATGAAAGGAATATTTTTAATATTCTTATCAATGCAAATGATGATCTCTTGATTGAAGGGGAGTTTAGGAATGATTTAAATGGCATTTCTGACGAAATCAAACGATTTATTCTGAATTTCGGAAATCCCGATGAAGATGCTATTGCTTTGTTTAATAGTTTGCCTCCTTCCTTAAAAGGATTGGCAGATCAAAGCCCTGAATCTTCAGATCACCCCATGTCAGGTGGCGCAGTAATCTCAATTAAAACCAATAGAGGTACCAGCTATGAGACTTATTTGGAGGTTTTGGATTTAGTAAAACAGGCTTACTTCGAGATTTATGGAGAGCGTGTAGGGCTTACAGGAGAAGAGTATAGAACCCTGTCAGGTCAGACCCCTGCTGAAAAGGAACTAATGGACAGAGGGAAAGAAAATATTCCAATGGCCATTTCCATTGCTGAACCTGATAAAACCGGAAGCTGATATGTCAAAGTTTAAAAAGAAAACCAAAGCGGATACCAATATTCCAACTTCGGCATTGCCTGATATTATCTTTATGTTGTTGTTTTTCTTTATGGTAACGACAGTATTGAGAGAACAAACAATATTGGTTGAGCAAAAAATCCCACAGGCGACTCAATTACAGAAGATTCAAAAGAAAACTTTGATTTCTTACCTGTACATTGGAAAACCTAAAAACACTTCATTATATGGTTCTGAACCTAGGTTGCAAGCCAATGATGTGTTGATCAATACTTCAGACCTTGTCCTTTGGGTAAACCAACAAAAAGACAACCTTTCTGAAGCTGAAAGAGACCAAATTTGGATTTCTCTCAAAGCTGATAGGGACGTCAAAATGGGACCAATAAGTGACATTCAATTTGAACTAAGAGAAGCAGATGCTAGGAAACTTATGTATGCTTCTGTTGGTAAAGTTGAAAACTAAGTATAGGATTTTATAAGTTATTAAGAAAGCTGTTTCTACGGAAACAGCTTTTTTTTTGTTTTTTTGTGTGACGTTTTAAAGGAATCGAAAACACTAAGTTTTATTAACTTAGATTTTTCCTTACTAATCGAGGGCTTTTAGCTTTTTATAGATAAGATTCAGGCCTCACTTGGGTTGACTCCTAGCGCCCCTAGTTTTCATAACCCTAGATTTTTCGAATAAATATTGGCTATTTTTTAGTTCCATTGAACGGATTAGCCTTTTCAATATGTTCTGCTTTCATCATAGCAATACTTGTGTGACTAATGTCATATTGGAATATAGATTTCCCTCGTAGTTTTATGCTATCATTAATTGAATAGAAATCTACTATGAAAATAGAACAAATTTATACCGGTTGTTTAGCTCAAGGAGCTTATTATTTGGAATCTAATGGGGAAGCAGCAATTATTGACCCATTGAGAGAAGTTCAACCCTATATTGATAAGGCCGAGGAAGATGGTGCCAAAATCAAATATATATTTGAAACACACTTCCATGCTGACTTTGTTAGTGGCCATATGGATCTGGCAAAAAAGACCAATGCTTCTATAGTATTTGGCCCTACAGAAATGAAGTTGGGTTTTGATGCCCTTGTTGCTCAGGATAGCCAAGAATTTATACTTGGTAAAAGTAAAATTAAAGTACTTCATACCCCGGGACACACCATGGAAAGTGCTGTGTATCTTTTGATCAATGAAGAAGGAAATCCCGAAGCATTATTTACAGGTGACACCTTGTTTATAGGAGATGTTGGAAGGCCTGACCTTGCCCAAAAAGTGGTCAAAGACTTAACGCAAGAAAAGTTAGCCGGGCACTTGTACGATTCCCTAAGGAATAAAATAATGCCGCTACCTGATGATTTGATTATCTATCCGGCACATGGTGCGGGAAGCGCTTGTGGAAAAAATATGAGCAAGGACACAAGTGATACCTTAGGTAACCAAAAGAAAACAAATTATGCTTTGCAAGAAATGAGCAAAGAAGAATTTGTTGAAAAAGTATTGGATGGCCTTACACCACCACCTGCCTATTTTCCTCAAAATGTAATGATGAATATTCAGGGTTATGACAGTATCGACGATGTGTTGGAACGTGGTCAAGAAGCCCTTAATCCTGAAAATTTTGAATACCTCGCCAACCAAACCGGAGCAATAATACTAGATACCAGAGATCCGGAAGTTTTTGCTAAAGGGTTTGTTCCTAACGCTATAAATATTGGAATCGATGGCAGCTTTGCGGTATGGGTAGGTACCCTGATACCTGATGTGAAACAAGAGCTATTGATTGTAGCGGACGAGGGTAGGGAAGAAGAGGTCATTACCAGACTAGCTAGGGTAGGTTATGATCATGCCTTAGGTTTTCTTAAAGGTGGTATGACTGCCTGGGAAAAAGCAGGAAAAGAAATTGATACCATTCCATCAATTACCGTGGAAGAGTTAAGTGAACTTTCTAAAAATGCTCCTGAAAATATTGTCTTGGATGTTCGCAAAGCAAGCGAACACTTTAGTGAGCATGTAATAGGTTCCATAAACGCTCCCTTGGATTATATCAATGATAGCATGAAAACCATAGATAAGGACAAAACCTATATGGTACACTGTGCAGGAGGTTACCGGTCCATGATTTTCAGCTCTGTTCTAAGGGCTAGAGGTTATGACAACTTAATTAATGTCAAGGGAGGATTTGCTGCCATTAAATCATCCGAAAAATTCCCTGTCAGTGAGTATGCTTGTCCAACAACCATGTTATAAGTAGGTAGGCCAATGCCTGTTTTGATATTGCCAAAAAACTAGAGGGTGCGCTTTGACACCTTTAGCACCCTCTAGCAATTGTCTTAATTATCCCATTCTTATCAAATGTAGTAATAAGTATTTTCAGCACATCTTTGGATGAGTTGATGGTACCTACGCATACCCTATTTAAGGTTTAGGGATGATTATAGTTCCTTTTGTAAACAATAATAATTTATTATAATGAATGATTTCTTGAATTGGGTCAGTCAACCCTGGCCTTGGTATATAGCAGGACCTATGATAGGTCTTACTGTACCGATACTCTTACTATTAGGGAACCGATCTTTTGGTATTTCCTCTTCCCTAAGACATGTTTGTGCAGTTTGTGTGCCGGCAAAAATCCCCTTTTTTCAATACAATTGGAAAGAGGAAATCTGGAATTTGATGTTTGTGACAGGAGTGTTTTTAGGAGGTGTAGTGGCTGCCTTATTTTTGTCAAACCCGGAAACAATTGTCATAGCTGAAAGCACTCAAAGAGATTTGAGGGCATTGGGATTGACTGATTTTAACAGCCTTTTGCCTGCAGAAATATTTAGCTGGGAGCATCTCCTTACCTTAAAGGGTTTCTTTTTCATGGTTGTAGGTGGCTTTTTGGTTGGTTTTGGTACAAGGTATGCTGGAGGATGTACTTCAGGGCATGCCATAATGGGCATAAGCAACCTTCAATGGCCTTCTGTAGTGGCTACCGTGTTTTTTATGATTGGCGGGCTGGTAATGACTCATTTATTACTGCCTTTCATTATGACTTGGGTAGGCTTTTAATTCAAATAAGAATATAAATTTATTGACATGTTAATAAAAGAAATTGATCAAAGAGAGATTGAAAAAAACAATGGCTCAAAGGACAAAGTTAAGCAAGGGGAATCAGGCTTGGCTTTATTAAAATACCTTTTTGTGGGGCTTTTTTTCGGGATTATTTTCGTAAAGGCAGAGATTATCTCATGGTTTAGGATTCAGGAGATGTTTCGATTTCAATCCTTTTATATGTATGGGGTAATCGGTTCAGCAATTCTTGTTGGCATGCTCTCCATCCAAATAATCAAAAGATTTTCGATTAAAACCATCAATGGGGAACCTATCCAAATTAAAGATAAGAAGTTCAATAGAGGTCAAATATACGGAGGTTTTATCTTTGGATTAGGCTGGGCCATTACGGGTGCTTGCCCGGGACCCTTGTTTGCCCAGATTGGGACAGGTTTTACGGTAGTTTTCGTCTCCCTGGTAAGTGCAGTAGCAGGTACTTGGGTATATGGTAGGTTTGCTGCTAGTCTCCCCAAATAAATGGGAATATGCGGATCAATAGGTATTTCCTTTCATGGGAACACCTGTTGCTCCCTTTCTCAAATGCCTTCGTCGCACAGTTGAAATAATGGGCTTATAGGGTAGGCCTATCCTTGAGAAGCCTCTTCATCTACCAATTCTCTTAAATCTACCGGCACCACTCTGGATACTCCTGCCTCTATCATGGTGATACCATAAATGATATCAGTGCTTGCCATGGTTCGTTTGTTATGGGTGACAATGATAAATTGAGATTCATTCGAAAATTTCTGAATGATCTGGTTAAATTTATCAATGTTGGCATCATCCAAAGGGGCATCCACTTCATCGAAAATACAAAAAGGAGCAGGCTTTAGCAGGTAAATGGAAAACAGCAATGAAGTTGCTGTTAAGGTTTTTTCACCCCCTGAGAGTTGATTGATTGTCAAAGGGCGCTTTCCTTTAGGTTTTGCAATTATTTCAATGCTACTCTCTAAAGGCATTTCCGGGTTGGTTAGCTTTAAGTCACAATCGTCCTCTTCGGTAAATAATGAGCGGAAAACTTTCACGAAATTTATCTTTATTTTTTCAAAAGCATCTATAAAAGTCTCCCTGGCCACTTGATCAATCTCTTTGATGGTCGACATTAAGGAATCCTTGGCTTGAATAAGGTCTTCCTTTTGAGCCGTAATGAAGGTATGTCGTTCTTTAATTTCGTCATAAGCTTCCATTGCCATGGGGTTAATTGGCCCCATTTTTTCTAATTTTGATTTGGCTTTTTGGACTTCCTCTCTTAATTCTTCTTCAGACTTTGAAGCATGTTCATCGTCCAAATCAGGGTTTTCAGCCATTATCTCATCCAAATCCAACTCAAATTCTACACTTAACCTTTCCTTAATTCCACTTAGCTTTAAATTAATCTCATTGGTCGTTTGCTTCAGGTCCATCAAAAGGGCATCAGATTGCTCTTTTTTTCTTTGAATTTCTCTGATGGCTTTTTCTACTTCATCAATTTCTCCCCTTGCAGCATAATAATCTTTTTCAGCATCATTTACCCCGGATTCTATACTGTCTTTTTCCGCATACAGTTCGATAAGCTCATCATCCTTTACCTCATTATTGTCAATCAAGGACATGATTTCCTGCTCCGTCTGCCCCATATCAGCCTGGGCCTTTTCAATCCTCTCCTTACTGCTTTCGTAGGTGCTCTTTTTGAAACTTATTTCTTGTTCAATGCTCTGAAGTTTATTTAAAAGTTGATGGTAGAGGATGTTTTCTTCATTGTATTGCGAGGAGCGGTGGGAAAGTTCTTCCGCGTCTTCCTGCAATTCAGCATTGATGTCGTTAATTTCTTCTTCCAGTTGATCAAAGGCTTCTTTTTCTTCCTTTAATTGAGGACCGATATTTTCTAATTCCTCAGTGAGGGTGAAAATTTTATCCTCAATGTCTTCTTTTTTATTGGCATTGGTGCTTAGCATCTCTGCCAATTGCTCTTTCTTCGTTTTAATTGAAACAAAGTCTTGGTTCAATTCATTGACCTTAAGCTGTTTTTCTTCAAGCGTTTGCTTGAAGTTAACGGCTTTTAATTTAGATAGCTCAGCTGTTTTTTTATCGAGGTTGGCCCTGGTTTCATTTATTTTTTTCTGGAGTACTTTTATTTCTTTGTCTAGTTTTTCCAGATTTTTTGCCCTACCTATCCTTTTACCTTCAAACAGACCTACAGAGCCCCCGGAAATGGTAAATTCTCTGTCGATAAATTTTCCGCTCTCAGTAATGAAAATTCCCTCTTGGGATTTTGGTATTTGGTGGATGTCTCCGGAAAAGATGTAGACATCATCTAATAGATAGGCAACTAGAGGTGCATACTTGGAATCATATTCTATTATTTCAGTAGCAGCTACTGCATCGGGAAATAGCTTGTTTTGACTGGACCTAAATTTTTCAAATCTTTCCAATACAAAAAAATGCGCCTTCCCTTTGCCCGAATCACTTAAAAGTTTCACCGCAGCAATCGCCTCTGCATCATTGTCCACTACATAATAATTCATGTAGTTTTCCAAGAAATTTTCTATGGTTACCCGATACCTTTCATCTGTAGTGATTATGTCAGACAACAAAGGCATGTTTTTGCCCCATTGACTGTTTTTTCTTAGGAATTTTATCGCCTCCGGGAATCCTTCAAGGTTGTCCACCAAGGATTTTGTCAGCTGGTACTCATTGCTTTTGGCATCAAGTTTTCGGTTGATTTGGGTAAGTTCCTCTCGAATCAATTCCTGCATTCGGGAGGTCTCTTCTTGCTTGGCCAGGTGCGCAGCTTCCTCTTTTTTTAATTTTTCAAAAGCTGCATTTTCCTCGTCTAATAGACCTTTTATTAACTGTAGTTTTTCTTCAAAACCAGCCAAATTTTCTATCTGGCTGTTGTCATCTGTTGCGGTTTTTTCTAACTCCTGTTTGATGGTTGTGAGTTGGATTTGCTTGATCTCTTGACTTTTTGATAATTGGTACAATTCATCTCGTTTTCGAGAGAATGTACTTTGCATGACTTTTTGTTTTTCGAGGGAGACATTGTGTTGGGCCTTTTTTTCCTCGTAAACAGCTTTTAGTTCTTCTACAGTCTGTTCTTTCTCTTGGGTAAGTTTTTCGGAAATCCGATGTTCCTGTTCCAGTGATTTGATGCTAAAACCGGCCCTTTCATTGCTTTTTTTATCTTGCTCAATCTGCGCTCTCAGCTGGTGAGACTTGTCTTGAAGAAAGCGAAGCCTTTCATTTTTTATTTTTTTGTCACTCTCAAACTGCCGGATTTTATGAACATGTTCATTTAAGGTTTTTTGCCTACTACCCAGTAGTTTCTCCTTATGGATCATTTCAGCTTTAAGGTTTTCCAAGAAGGCATCCTTATTTGCTAGTTCAGCATTTAACTGTACTTTTTGATCATTTTCATGTTCTAGTTTTTGGTTGAGATTTATTAATACATCTCGTTGATGAATTACTCCTTTTTTGGCAAGGGCAATGCTGGCAGATTTGTACCCTTTTTTTATTTCAAAATACCTTGTAGCCTGTCGGGCTTGTTTTTCTAAAGATTTTAAGTTCTTTTCTATTTCAAAGAGCAGGTCTTCCACCCTGTCCAGATCTGCATCCGTATCTCCTAACTTCTTTAGGGTTTCTTTTTTCCGGGTTTTGAATTTTGAAATACCTGCAGCTTCCTCGAATAAATCTCTTCTTGAGTTGTTTTTGTCATTCAGTAATTCATCGATCATTTTTAACTCTATGATAGCATAGCTATTGGAGTTAATTCCCGTATCCATGAAAAGATTCGTAATGTCTTTTAATCGGCAGGTGATGCCGTTTAACAGGTATTCACTTTCTCCTGAGCGGTAATACCTTCTTGTGATGGTGACGTGGGTGTATTCTGTTGGTAATAAATTTTTGGTGTTTTCGAAGGTGAGGGATACCTCCGCCATATTGAGCTGTTTCCTGTTTTTTGTTCCATTGAAGATTACATTCTCCATTTTGTCGGAACGAAGCATCCTGGTTTTTTGCTCCCCTAAAACCCACCGGATTGCATCAACCACATTTGACTTGCCACAACCATTAGGGCCTACTATCCCAGTGATTCCCTTGTCAAAGTGGATCATTACTTTATCACCAAAACTTTTAAAGCCTCTGATTTCTAATTTGGAGAGTTGCATGTATTGAATTTAATCCTAAACAAATTTAACCTAAACCATTCAATTTACAAATGTGTGTAAGTTGAGCTTTCAATAGTTTTTATTGGGGGAAAAATTTCTGATCCAAAAAGCCTACTAGAAAATCCATCAATAAACGCTTTTTAAAAGGAATTGTGACTTTTTTTAATTTCATTTTGCCTGAGGGTAGAAAAATTGGAAGGTTTAGTGATTAAAGGAAGCCTATTTTTAGCCAATTAAAATAATTTTTATTTGAAAATTTACCATAAGAATTTGAAGTGTTTTGTGAAATAAGAAAGGCTGATTATTGATGAATTTGTTTAACTAGGAAAAGTATATAATAATAGCATGATTTAAATTTAATTTTTTGTTATAATTGCTAAATAAACCTTTTATTTGCGATATTGTGATAATTCGCCAAATTTTATTTTATTTACATTCACCTATTATTTAGGAATATTGTGTATTAATAATCGGTATAAAGTTAGCCCACCCATACCATGAAAACCAATCTCAGTCCTTCAGACATTGTATCCTTTTTTTCAAGTGATTTTCACTTGGAAGGAGATATTACTTCCATAAATGATATTAGAATAGAAGGAGAAATTCGAGGGGATATTAGTGCTAAAAAGAAAATTATTATAGGAGAGAGTGGGAAAGTGTTGGGGGATATTGAGGCAGCGGATGTAGTATTGCTTGGAGAAGTGAAAGGAAAGGTTGTCGCTTCAAATAGGCTAACCATAGGGAAGAACGCATTTTTCCAAGGAATGGCTTACACGGACAATATTCAAGTGGAAATAGGCGCAAAAATGGAAGCCGGCATACAAAAATTTAGTAAGCAGGTCGCAGGAGGGAATTTACAGTTGTCTGTCAAGCCCGGTTCTTTATTAGATCATTCCCAAAAAAGCAAGGTATTAACTAAGGATCAAGAAGTGGATACTGCCATTGCCTCTGTAAGTTAAGAGGCAAGCTATTAAATCAGCCCTCAGACTTAATCACATCACACCAAGCTACTGAAGTCCATTGCCAACGGAAGGTATTTTCTACCTTTAAGGAATGGACCAACTTGTTTAATTTTAATTATCAACGGCCGACAATTCTTTGTCAAAATTTTGATTCGTTAAAACCATTTTGGAAGCCAAGCTTACAATATTACTCATGTCTTTATATTTTGGAATATCTCCATTTACAATGTATTGAGTGTTCCCTTTCTGATTGATAAAATAAATTGGATTATCAATATTAATTTTCATAGACAGCTTTTGTTCCAAATCTCTTTTCAAATCATTCATGGGTTGATAAAAAATGGGGAAAACCATATAGTCCTCAAGGTTTGAATTAAGCCAGTTGATGGCATACAAGTGTTTCTCGAATGAATCTATATTGAACCCAATGAGGTGATAGTTGAGCTCCTTTAATTTTGCTAATGCTGTTACTAGTTTATGCCGATCATCACCTGTTTTTGGAATTAATTCAAATGGATTGGTATAAATAATAATTCTTTGGTCTTTAATTAATGACTTTAAATTAACATTTCCGTAACGTGTTTTGACCAATAAGTTAGGGCAAGCGATTTCTTTTTCTAATTGAAAGGGTGTTAGCGGTGCAGTTTTCATGGCAGGGTTCAGGTTTTATGACAACTATAATCTGTATTTAAATATTATTATAATATAATTAATTTTTTTTAAATAAAAGAAGAAATATTTAAAATTTAACATTAGTTGACTAAGGTCATATTATGGTATAATAAAGCTCATTTAATTTAATATTTTGAGTGGCATAAGACGAATTTATTTAGCTTCATTTTTCAGAAAACCATTGAACCTTTTTATTTGATACCCGTCAAAAAAATAGCCTGATACCGGATTATTTTTGTAATTTTAATTTCAAGTCACTACGGAGGTTTATGGACGGTAGCACGGTATTATATTTAATAGCAGTAATTATCTATTTTATTTACACTTCTTTTGTGAAAAAGAAACCTGATGAGGAGTATGCTGAAAAGGAAGGGAATGAGCAAGCTCCCAACCAAGGACCTTCCTTTGAGGAGTTGTTGCGTGAAATTCGAAAAGATCAAACAGAGACAGTCCCTGAAGAGAGTAAAAACGAATGGGATGATAAGCATGGTGATCGTGAGTTCCCGGAGGTAAAACAAGAGGAATTTCCTGCTGAAGAAGAGGATTACAAGCCGAGAGAAAAAACACATACAAGTGCCTACCAAAGTATTAAACAGCCCTTGGTGAAGCTTGATGATCAGGTGGATATAGATGACAATAAAAAGATTTTGGGTGAAGTGGTAGATGTAGCTGGAGAATATACCGTAGGTAACAAGTATGCTAAAATTTTGAAAAACCCTGAGACTTTAAAAGATGCAGTGATATTGTCAGAGGTATTTAACCGAAAGCATTTTTAATTTTAACCACAATAAATTCACATTTAAATTTTGCATAAATTACACATATGATCCATCGTTGGTTTAAATCTCTAGGGCCAGGATTAATTACAGCCGCTTTGGTTTTTGGTCCCGGTAGCCTTACCATTACTTCTAAATTGGGTGCAGTCTATGGCTACAATTTACTTTGGGTAATCCTAGTGGCTGCTCTCTTAATGTTGACTTTTACAGGTATGGGAGCAAGGATAGGTTTGGCCTCTGATCAATCCCTCATCACTTTGTTTAGAAAAAAATGGGGAAATGCTGCTGCTTTAATTGCCGGAATAAGCATTTTCTTTGTTACCGCTGCCTTCCAAGCAGGGAATACGGTTGGTGCAGGACTGGCGCTGTCAGAGTCACTTGGGCAAACCAATAGTTTGTGGATTGTGTTGATCTCATTGATGGCTATTTCGTTGATGTTTTTTAAATCCTTTTATAAGATTTTAGAGAAGGTAATGATGATCATGGTAGGGATAATGTTAATTTCATTCCTTTTCACCCTGATCATTGCACCACCCGTATGGTCTGAGGTATTAGCGGGGCTGAATCCGAGTATTCCAAAAGGTTCTTTTATCTTGGTAATTGCTTTGGTTGCTTCAAGCTTTTCTATTGCAGGAGCTTTTTACCAATCTTATCTGGTGCAGGAAAAAGGCTGGGCAAAGAGTGAATCGACGGATGCCTTAAGAGAAAGTTATACCGGAATAGTTATTTTAGGGCTTATCTCTTCGATGATTATGGTTAGTGCGGCCACTATCTTGTACCCTAAGGGGATTACCGTCACCTCTGCTGGAGATATTGGAATGGCATTAGAGCCTGTATATGGAAAGTTTTCCTTTATGGTTTTCATGATCGGTTTGTTTGGGGCTTCCTTTTCCTCTCTTTTGGGAAATGCAAGTATAGGCGGAACATTGCTTTCAGACGCTTTGTCTTTGGGAAGGAATTTAAATGGTACACCAGTAAAAATTTTAATCACACTGATTATAATAATTGGGGCATCCATAGCACTAGTATTTGGAAGGTTACCTCTTGAGCTGATAGTATTTGCTCAGGGAATTACCATATTCGCAGTTCCTTTTATAGGCTTAGGACTCTTTTTAATTGGTAACGATACCAACATTATGGGCTCCCTAAAGAATAATAAGTTCACCAATATTATTGGTGTAATTGGCTTATTGGTGCTGTTTACTTTGGCATTAAGCAATGCTTATTCTTTGTTTAATGCATAAAAAATAACTTAATATATGGTTTTTTCTTTAGGCGAACCGGTTTAAGGGAATGATCAAACCACTAAAATTTACTATTGAATCCATGAAATCTATTGAAGAATTAGAGGAAATTCTTTGCAAGCCCACTGCTGGCTTGGTCAAGGACATCAAAGAAATAAAAGGTGATATCATTATTTTAGGCGTTGCCGGTAAAATGGGGCCTAGCTTGGCGAAACTTGCCAGCAGAGCCGTAAAAGAAGCCGGAATAGAAAAAAAAGTAATAGGTGTTTCTAGGTTTTCTGATGACAGCCTAAGAATTGATCTTGAAAATCATGGGGTGACCTGTATAGCTGCTGATTTATTAGATGACGAAGCATTACAAGCTTTACCTGACGTTGAGAATGTTATCTATATGGCAGGTAAAAAGTTTGGTACTACAGGTCAGGAGCACTCCACTTGGGCCATGAATGCCTACTTACCGGGAAGGGTTGCTACCAAGTATAAAAAATCAAAAATCATCGTGTTTTCTAGTGGAAACATCTATCCATTTGTACACCATGCATCCGGTGGTGCTTTGGAAGATACTCCACCGGAACCAATTGGCGAATATGCACAATCCTGCTTAGGAAGAGAGCGTGTATTTGAATACTTCAGTCATCAATACAACATCCCCATGTTGATGTATAGACTCAATTATGCCATTGATCTGCGTTATGGAAACCTCTTGGAAATAGGTAAGATGGTAAATACAGAAAAACCTATCAATTTAAGGAGTGGGCATATGAATGTAATCTGGCAAGGAGATGCGAATGAAATTGCCATCCGTTCATTGTTGCATACCAGCAGCCCCCCTAAAATACTCAATGTCACCGGTCCAGAGACAATTAGTATCCGTCAAGTTGCGGAGAAATTTGGTAAGTTATTGGACAAAAAGCCCGTCTTTGAGAATGAGCCGGAGCCCAAAGTTTTATTGAACAATGCCTCTCTCTGTCACCAACTATTTGGCTACCCTTCTGTTTCTTTGTTGACAATGATTGAGATGACTGCACAATGGATTCAGCAAGATGGTGCCACATTAAATAAACCAACCCACTTTCAGGAAAGAGAAGGAAAATTTTAATTATTAAATAATGAGTAATATTAATCCCGCAATCAGGCAATTATTACATGATGGGACCGTGATACCTGCCCATCCATTGGCTTTAAATGCAGATAGAGAACTTGACGAGAAATACCAACGTGCATTGTCTCGCTATTATATCGCTTCCGGGGCCGGAGGAATGGCAGTGGGTGTACACAGTACCCAATTTGAAATCAGGGAAAAGAAATATGGACTTTTTGAGCCGGTCTTAAGAATGGCCATGGAAGAAGTCAAAGCAGCAGCCATTACCAGACCTTTTGCAATGGTGGCAGGAATTGTAGGTGATACCAAACAGGCAGTAGCCGAGGCTTCTTTGGCAAAGGACTTAGGATATGACCTAGGTTTGCTGAGCGCAGGGGGATTGGGAGATTGGTCAGAAAAGGATTTGATAAAAAGAGCAGAAAAAGTAGCTGAGGTGATGCCTATTTTTGGTTTTTATCTTCAGCCTTCAGCCGGAGGCCGACTTTTGAGCTATGATTTCTGGAAGGATTTTGCTGATATCCCAAATGTTCAGGCCATTAAAATGGCACCTTTTAACAGGTACCAGTCATTGGATGTGGTTAGGGCTGTTTGTTCTTCCAGTCGCCATAAAGAAATTGCCTTGTATACCGGAAATGATGACAATATCGTGGCAGACCTACTTACGCCATTTACCTTCATGGTCAATGGAGAAAAAATCACGAAAAGAGTGGTTGGTGGGTTACTTGGCCATTGGGCAGTGTGGACCACTAAAGCTGTTGAACTTTTAGAAAAGGTAAAAGAATGTCGGGACAATAACCCTGCAGCCATGCCGGAATTGCTTGAGTTGGGCGTGCAAATAACCGATTCCAATGCCGTTATTTTTGATCCAAAAAATCAATTCAAAGGATGTATCCCTGGTATTCATGAAGTACTAAGACGACAGGGCTTACTTCAGGGAACTTGGTGCCTCAATCCCAATGAAGTTCTTTCTCCCGGTCAATCAGAAGAAATTGACCGAGTATATGAAGCTTATCCTTGGCTGAATGATGACGCTTTTGTAAAAGAAAATCTTCAAAGTTTCCTTTCTTAGGATTTTCTTATTTTAAGAAATAGTCAAAGAAATTGTATATGATTGCATTGGATTTCGGATTTGGGGAGTGCTCCGGCCGATTACTCATCCCTACTCGGTCATTGTAACCATACAATTTATTTGCTTGGATGCTATGGTTCAATGGAACCCATCGATGCTCCCCGTCCTCTTCTCCTCCGGAAACTAAAAAAGGGCGGGGAGCCATTAATACATGAAGTTCGTGAAGATCTCTGTTGTCTTTCAAGAGTTGAAGGTAGGTGCCTCTTGCAGGGTTTGCTGCATTAGGAACACCTCTCTCTCTTCTAGGTCTAGGGTGGTAGCCCAAGTACCAAGGTTCCCAGTAATTGATATTTGGTCTTTTTTGATCGAAAACAATTCCGGGATCTGACCATGCTGCTGCTGCAAATTTCTCGAATAAACAAGAAGCAAGCATGGCCCATTTTCCTCCATAGCTATGTCCCATTATCCCAATTTTCTCCTTATTTACTTCCGGTAATCCGGCAAGTAAATGCCAGGCATTCGCTGCTGCATACGCCAATAATGAAAGCGGTTCTACAGTAGCACTGTCTATATGTGGATGATAAAGAGCGTAAGTCTTGTTCTCAGTAGTTTCGGTGGTGCCGATTGATAGGGTCACAAAACCACGTTTGGCTAATTGTAAGGCGAAATCTCTCTCTTCTTTGCCTTCTCCTATCGCTGTTTCCGGTTCATAATATACAGTTACTACTGCCGGTAGATTATTGGCTTGATAAGGAACCAATAGGTATCCTTGGGTCATTTGACCCGGTACCCACTCGAAACGAATCTTTTTTTGAATATAATCCGCTTTGTTAATAGAAGATAGCACCTCATAATTTGGGTTTTCAATTAATTCAGGCCATTCTCCCATATAAGCATGCCAAGCATTAAGGATTTCTTGTCTTCGTTTCTTCCAGTCTTCCAAGGAAGTAACCTTTGATTGATCGTCAAAAATAAATGGATCCTTAAATGTTCCTCTTTCTTCCTTATATTTATCAGGGACTGTAAAATAGGGGGCAATTTTTTGCCAATTCACCAATTTTTCAAAGTGGTATTGAATGCTTTCAACCTTTTCCTTCTCGCGCGAAACCTTACTTTCCGTAGTAGCATCGCTCAAAAATAATACAGTTAATTTTTTATTCAGCTTCTTATTGTTTTCTAGGTATTGATAGGCCTGCAAGGCAGCAATTCGGTTGGCAATTTTGGGACTTATGGCTTTATCTGAATTAAACTTTGAGCCAGGTGTGCTATTATTTTTAGCATAGGCTGATTTTATATCAATCCATTTGATTTCGTTTGCTTTAGCAAGGCTTTGGATAATAGCATTCGCCTTGTTTAATTGAAATTGCTGTGAAGCCCTGAAATCAGGCAAATTAAAACCATTATTGTCCGTACTTAAGGAGGGAAGGTTGAATAGAACCGTTTCTATACCGTTTTGTTTTAACCCTGAAATAATTTTCTGATAGCTAGATTTAAAACTGTGCTCAGCTTTTGGGGTATGAAACTGAGTCATGTCATTTTTCCCTGCCATAATAAAAACTACATCGGGATTAATGGATAACAAATCTTGATCTATTTCTTGGGAAATATGCAATAAGTGCTTTCCCTTGGTTTCTATCGTACGAATTTCCAGTGTCGCTATAGGACCATTTTTTGATGAGGTGGAGTCGTTGTTATTTTCAGCTTGAGCCGGAAATAAGGCTAAATAAAAGAAGGAGAACAGAAGAAAACCGTGGTAATTGATCCGCATTTTTTAAATAATATGAGTAGGTTTAAAGATAAGAATTTCATTATGAATAATTGGCTGAACACCCTATTTTTCCGAGGTCATTTATTTGTTGCGGATAAGAAAATAACACCGTTTTTAATTGTGTCTAATTTCAGGTTAAGCTTGCTAATTAATGAGTATTTCTTCTATATTGCGGTTTTATGTGGAAAATAATTATTTTATGTATAGACGCTGGCTTTTTATAGTTTTATCAATCCTTATCACCTCTTGCAACTCAAGCTCAAAAGAAAAAATTCACATCGTAGGATCCCAAAACACGGATCTATTTCAATGGTTGGACGGTGAGGGGTATGACTTAGAGTTTCATAACGATATAATGCCGGCCATTGAGGAGATGAGCAGCGGTGAAACCTTATTGGTATTGTCTACTGAATACCCCAAGAACAGGGTAGCTATCCCAGATACGTTTTTTTCAGCGGTAGAAGAAAAAAATATTAAATATTATCTGGAGTACCCTGAGGATTTTGAAGGTCTGGAAAGTAACGGAGAAGTGTTGAAGACCAGGCTGGAAAGGGCGGTTGTGGTTTCAGATCAATTTGGCGACAGCCTTTATCCCATGAAAATATTGGGCATCAATGATTGCCATGTTATTGCTTCAGAGGTAAGGAATCCTTTGATGGTAGTGGCTAAGGTGGCAGGCCTTGACAGTGCAGTCTATGGGTTGGAAGGGGTTCCGGCTTACCCCTTATTATTTAAAAAAGACCAGGGCTTTATTGCCCTAAGTAAATTATCTGATTTTGCTAAAGGCAGATTTGGGCCGGAAGCACATTGGCAGGCATTGTGGTCACATATAATAAATGAAATTACGCCTCAAGATAAGCAATTTAGTTTTGATGCTTGGCCGCGGATAGTAGAACCTTCTTTTGGTGCCTCCGAAAATATAACCCGCAAGGATAAAATTAATTCAGTTAAAAAAGGGGTGGATTGGTTTGAAAAAGGAAAGTTTTACATCGCCGAAAATTGGAAAGATTACTGGTTAAAATACCAAGGTGATGGTACAAATCCTATTGGTCCTCCGGTTCCTGAAGATTTTCAGTCAGGAGATGGGACAGAGGGATTATTGGAGGGGCATTCTTCCAACATCTTTTACGATGGCACACAGCAATATCGCTATTGGATAAGGGCGGATGTACAAGGGGAGGGTGCCTATGCACTTGCTGCTGCAGCCAGTTTACTAGACGATCCAGCCTACAATATACCGGCAGAAAATTTAATTGAATTCTTGTACAGAGAAAACCTTACATCAGGCCCTCGGAGCGATCCGGATTCTGCAGCCTATGGGTTGATAGGCTGGTCTAATACCCATCCTTTTGTATACTATGGTGATGACAATGCCAGGGCCATCCTTGGCGTGATAGGCGCAATGGCCCATATGCAAAATGAGGATTGGAATGATGAAATGATTGCGGGCATATTGGCGAATTTTAGAACTACCGGAAAAAATGGATTTAGAGGTAGTCGTTTAAACAACACCAACCTGCAGCGATTGGGCTGGAAACATTATTGGAACCAAGAGACGATTAATCCTGCCCCTCATTTTGAATCTTGGATGTGGGCGATTTATTTGTGGCTTTATGACAAGACAGGATATGAGCCTTTACTTGCCAAGTCTAAAAAAGCTATAGAAATAATGATGGATAAATATCCTGAGGACTGGCATTGGACCAATGGCATCCAACAGGAAAGGGCTAGAATGATTTTACCTTTGGCCTGGTTGGTAAAAGTGGAAGATACCCCTGAACACCGCGAGTGGTTAGACAGAATTGTAAGTAAGCTTTTGGAGAATCAGGTGGAGAGTGGGGCCATCATGGAGGAATTGGGGGGAGCAGATAAAGGTAAATATGGACGGACAGCCTCAAACCAAGAATATGGCTTGCACGAAGCACCATTGATATTTGAAAATGGAGATCCTATAGCCGATATGTTGTATACCAGCAATTTTGCTTTCTTTAGCCTGAATGAAGCAGCCCATGCTACTGGGAATCCTGCTTACTTCGAGGCATTGGAGAAATTATCCGACTTCTTAACAAGGATTCAAGTGAAAAGTCAAACGCTCAAAGATCTTGATGGGGCTTGGTTTAGGGCTTTTGATTATGAAAGATGGGAGTATTGGGCCTCAAATGCCGATGCAGGTTGGGGCGCGTGGGGAACCCTTACGGGTTGGACGCAAAGCTGGATTGTTGCCACACAAGTATTGGTGTTGCAAGACCAGAGTTATTGGGATTTGACCAAGAAGTCTAAAATCGCTGATAACTTTGACCAAAAATCTTCCTTGATGTTGGAAGAGTATAAATAAACCTTTGAGGGAAAGAAAGGCCTATCACAGCGTAGGCGAAAGTAAAAAGCGCAATAAAAATGGTGGAGGAACAATATATGGATGGTTATTAAAGCAAGCCTTTGGTTGATCTCCTGTCATGACCTATAAGTAATAAGCCGTTATTTTTTTAGGAAGGAATTGCATTAAAATGCCAATTGCTGATGAAATACGTTTCTGTATTTCATCAGCAATTGGTAAATTAATTGTTTCAGAAACCCTTTAGCAAGGACCCTTCTTCACTATAACTTTTTGATTTTAATGTTACGAAAAAAGACTTTATCACCATGGTCTGTTATCAAGATATGTCCTTCTTTTAGCTCCCCATAATTTTTGTCATCTTTAAATTTGTTTTCTGATTTTTTCTTTAGAAAATCTTTATTCCCTCGGGTGTAACTCACTAATTTTTTCCCATTTAAATAATGACTTACCTTTTTTCCTTTGGCTACAATCTTGCCCTGGTTCCATGAGCCATGGGGTTTTAATTCTTTGTTTTTTGGTGGATAGAAAAGGTAAGCAGCTCCTGTTGAAGTGGTTCCATTAGGGTCGTCTTTCACTCCTTTGTAATTGTAATCATCTATAATTTGATATTCAGGTCCATTAACCATCATATTTCCGGTTTTTTCATTGTAAATGGTATCTACAAAATATTTTATACCACTATTGGCATTTTCTGTAAGGTTAAATTCAAAAACCAGTTCAAAGTCACTGTATTTTTCCTTGGTGATAATATCTCCACCACCTTCACCATCCATAAAAAGCATTCCGTCTTCAATTTTCCATCCTTTTATGGCTGAGTTAGGTGCATTTTTGGGACACCATTTATCCAAGGATTTTCCATCAAACAAAACTTCATAGGCGTTGGATTGGGAAAATGAGTCCAATGAAAGGGAGCTACTTATAAGAAATGTGACTATTACAGCGATAATTTTCTGATTTATTTTTCTCATGGGGTCTACTGGAAAAGGTTCGATTTATTTTATTGGTTGAATGGCTAATTTTGCTGCTAACTTATCAAAGGCTGAAAGGATTTGATCTTCTAAGCCCGGCTTCCATTTGCTTGGTAGCCCATATACCATTTGTGCAGTATGGCCTTCATATCCCCCTTCTTTAAGGATGATTTCAGTAGGGATATAGCTCATGACATCATTGGTATAAGTCATTACAAAAATGTCAGGTCCATACTTTTCTTTCAGTCGATTGGCATAACCTACCGTTACCTCACCACCCATGGTGAAAAGGGCTTGATTGCCTATTTTGATTACCTGTAGGGGGAAAGGGTAAGAAGAAGGAAGAGGGTTTCCGGCTTCTATTTCTCCTAATGTTCTTATTGCCCACCTTTTCATATAGCCGCTTTGCTCATTGATTATTTGATTAAGTTCGGCCTTGCTAGGAGGTGCTTCCAGACTCAAGTCTATTTCTGTATACGCACTTTTTAGGGAAGGCTCTAAAAGCTTCATGTCCTCTGAAAGCACTCTTTCAACTGTTGCTGCCAAAACTGTCCCATATTGCTTGGCCAGAGGCAAGGTTCTCCTTGGTAGTGGGTTTTGATCTCCTCCGGCGCCTTGGAAAAACATGGCCATGGCCCCCGGGTAATTCTTTTCCACTACTTCCTGGGCATACCCCGGATAATCTCCCGACCATTGGTAACCGCTAAGAACAGTTGGATGACAAGCGTAACCAAACAGGACTGTAGTAATTTGGTCTTTGTCGTCCATTACCTTAATTACAGGGACTGCATGGTCCATTGGCCCTTTAAGGTCTGTTGACAAATGTACTTCACTCTCTTTATTGTTTCTTCTATTGACTTGAAAGCGTGCCGTTCCGTTATTGGAAAAAATTTGGGAGGGTTTCATGTTGGAAAGTGCCTTGCCAATACTCGCTACGATATCGTTTTGAAGCTGATCTGTGTATTGCGCTACATCTTTGCGTTGCTGATCATTCATGGGGTAAATGTCAAACAAGGATTTCCCAAGAACAGGAGCGGAATGGGTATGGCTGCTGTTCAAAACAAGCTGTGATTTTTCAAGCCCAAATTTCTTGTTAACAGCATTTCTAATTTCGTCCGAGAGGTTTTTTGGGAGGCCTAGCAAGTCAGAGGTTACAATTACGGTTTGGTACCCGTGGGCATCTTCAATGGCCAGTACTTTTACCCAGAGTTCTCCATATTTGCCTTCTGCTGTATGGTCTCTATGTCCATAACCGGCCATCCATAATGAAGAGGAAGGGGTGATATTGATTTTATCTGTACCCGTTTTCCAGCCGGTTTTTTTCTGTGCCTTGCTTTGGTAACCAAGGGCTAGAAATAAAAACAGCAAGGAGGTGAATAAAATAGGTTGGTGGGTTAAAATGAAGCTTTTCATAGTTGAATGTATAAGTTTGTACTTGGCTTATTTTATATTGAGTGTCCAGTGTATTGCGTTTACCAGCATTTGATTAAAATTGGGGTGTACAAAATCAGTAGGATATCCCAAAGAGGTGTAGAATACGTTAACATCCCTATATTTTCTGGTATAGGCTATTGGCATGGTCTTACCATCAGAGGTTCCACTAAGTATTACTTTGGCTTTTTTATCCAGGCTATTCTCCAAAAGGTAGAGATTACCTTGGCTTTGCCATTCACTTTGAATAATGCCTTTCAATATTCCTTTACCGACCTTCTTCTCTGCCTTTACATGAGTTGCTGCTTTTGCAGGTCCATAGCCTTTGTTTTCATGTCCCAATACTTCTGGTACAAATTCCCACCAATCTTCATAACCGAAAGGAATGTCTTCCTCAGTTACAGAAAAGGCATGATTGGCTGTTCTTATACCTAATATAGGTTTTCCATCAGCAATATGGTTTTTGATCAGTTGCATTTGTTCAGAAGAAAGCGCCACTCTCCGCAGGAAAAGGACCAGAAGGTCACAATCCATATTTTTTTCTAATTCCGGTAGGCTGAATGCTTTTCTTTCCCCTTCTCCTAGAATTACTTTGGTCTCAAATCCATTTTCCTTGGCCAGTTTCATAGCAAAATAAGGAATGGTAAGGTCTGCTTCGTAATTGTTTGGATCCTTGCTGATCAAGAATGTTATCTTTTTGTTTTTTTTCTCTTTATCCTTTTTTTTTTATCCTTGATGACTTTACCATATACCTTCAACTGGTAGTCTTTATATGTAGTATACCTTCCTGTCAGCCACAGTACAATCTCTCGCTCGTCATCGGCCAAAACGATAGGCCTGAGGTTGTTTTCTTTTGAATTAAAGGTAACCGGAGTAAATTCCCAAGGGCTATTTTCATTCAATCTTTCCCCCCTAAAAATTTCATACCTTCTTTCTCCATCCACAAGTAGGGGTTCACCGGATACCGGGTGAACATCCGCAGAGAAATAAAGAATGTTTTTGTCTTTAGGGTTAAGGCTTATCAATCCAGTATATTCATTTTCATCCGGATACAAACGACTCCCGGCATAGGCAATTTCATCTTCTATCCACCGGCCATTTTCCCAGCGTGCATAATGGTACCTATTGTCAAATCCTCCTTTTGAAACATTAACCCTTTCACCTCTTGTTACCGGATCTTTGGCCACTGTAAATACGAAATAAGGTTCACCGTTTTCATCCAGTTGGATGTCGCTGGTCCAGCCAACATCTTCTCTTGTTTCAAGGTCTCCATCGAAGACTAAAGTAAAATCTGATGGTTGAAACTTGCTGCTCTCTGTAGTGCTTAGGGGGCCAACGAGTGATCCATCCGATCTATAAGCCTTACCATTCTCCACATATCCATGATAGATGTTATTGTTCATATGCCTGGGGTGACCATCTGTGGTAATGAAGTGTATGCGGTTTTTGCCATCTGAGGCATACCTCAAATAAGATCTTCCGGGAAATTCAAATAGCCTACCGCCGAAAGTCCATGTGTCACCGAAATCTTTGGAAACCATATAATGGGGGTTGTTTCCATTTCCTCTAAAGAAATTATAGGTAATGTCTGCTTCTTCTAGGTAATAGGTATTGGAATAACAAACCTTTGCGTTGGCAGTAAAGACTTTTTCTTCCGTCCACTCACTGATATCATAAGGATTGACGGTGGTTCTGTGTCTTATATAGGGGTCATAGGTGTGCCCTGAATAGACAGTTAAAATTTTCCCATCCGGTCTGAGCATAAGTGAACCCACATTGTGGTCATCAGCCGGAAGAGAACCTTCGGTAATAATGGTGGTAGCCGAACTATTGTCATCTAAATTCCACGCATTAACCGTATTGTACCCTTGAGATGTAACTCCGGTAAAGATTACTTTATTGTCAATCAATAATGCCCTTTCATCCTGAAACCAACACCAGCTTCCATCATCAGCTATTTTAACAGCTTGGTATGTGTCAAAGTCTTTCTTTTTGGTTTTCTGGGAAAAAGTGTGATTAATTTGTAGCAGAAGTACAAATGCTGTAAAGAGAAGCTTTTTAGAATGAATGAGCATTTTTATTAAATTGGATTAGGGATAAAATCTTTCTAAAAACCAATTTAACGCATGATATTCATTCTATCACTATAAAAATTATAAAATTAAAGATTAGTCGTATTATCGGTTGATTAACGTTACCAATTTATTTTTCTAATGGTGAATTGCTTCAATTTCAGGTTCTAAAACATCCATGCTTCCCTTCTCATTAATGCCGATTAAAGTCACTTCTTTAAGTTCGTTGATTAAAAGCGGATCGTATTTTGCGCTAACTCTAATATAGTTTTCTGTAAAGCCAAACATTTTACCATCTTCTACATCACCTTCAAATAATACAGTATATTTTTTGCCAATGTTTTCTTCATAGAAAGCTCTTTTTTTCTTTTCTGAAAGAATCCTCAACATTTTAGATCTCTTATTCCTTATTTTCATAGGTACTACATCATCCATTTCTGCAGCCCTTGTATTGGCTCGTTCAGAATAGGTAAATACATGCAGGTAGGAAATGGGGAGTTCTTTTAAGAACTCATAAGTTTCTAGAAATAATGCTTCAGTTTCACCTGGAAAGCCCACAATAACATCTACCCCAATACAGCAATGAGGCATTAGTCCTTTGATTTTACTGACGCGGTCTTCATACAATTCTCTCAAATACCTTCTCCCCATTTTTCTTAAGATGGTGTTGCTTCCGGATTGTAATGGCACATGAAAGTGAGGGACAAAATGTTTGGATTGAGCAACAAAGGTTATGGCTTCATTGGTCAGAAGATTAGGCTCTATGGATGAAATTCGAAACCTATCAATTCCGGAAACCTGGTCCAAGGCCTGAATCAAGTAAATAAATTTTTCTTTTCTTTTACCATTCTGAATACCATAATCCCCGATATTAACTCCTGTAATTACGATTTCTTTAACGTCAGTTACTGCGATTTCATTGGCCGCTTTCACTATATTAGAAATAGTATCGCTTCGACTTTTACCTCTTGCCAAGGGAATGGTACAAAAGGCGCAACCATAATTGCATCCATCTTGCACTTTCAAGAAAGTCCTGGTTCGGTCATGTATGCTATAGGCATTGTTAAATTCTTCTGCCTTTGCAATAGAAGAGGCATATACCTTGGCTTCCTGCCCTGCAGAGAAATCGTCAAGTAGTTCTATCAGCCTAAATTTTTCCGCAGCTCCTAGTACAGCATCAACCCCTGGAATGGTGGCGATTTCTTTTGGTTTGAGCTGCGCATAGCATCCGATGATGGCGATGAACCCATCGGGAGATATTTTTTTAGCTTCCTTGACGATCTTCTTACATTTTTTATCAGCATTTTCAGTTACTGAACAAGTATTGATGATGAATATGTCGGGAGATTCTTCAAAGCTAACCTTCAAATAGCCCTTTTTTTCAAACATACGGCTGATAGTGGAGGTCTCTGCATAATTTAATTTGCAACCGAGGGTATAGAATGCTACTTTTTTCAAACTTTTGATTTCTTTTATTTCGGTGCAAATTTAGTGAATATCATTGAGTTTTCCATTTTTGCAATAAATTTGACGAAAATGAAAAAAATCACCAGTTATGATGGATATTTAAGGCGCGTTTGTTGTCAAAAATGTAAAAATTACTAAAAAGACCTCTAAAAATGACCATTATAGAGAAAAACTCATTTATTTTTCTAATTTTGTAATTAGTTTTTAAACCATAAACTATACAAATGGCAACATTAAGACAAAAAGCGTTAATGAAAGTGCAAGGCAGATCTAAGGTCAATGCAGTAGCACCTTCTTTAAAAATTTCTGATTATTTCGGATCTCATGTATTTGGCTTAAAAGAAATGCAGGAAACCTTAGCTAGTCCTGTATTTAAAAAAGTCAAAACCGCGATTGAAAAAGGAACAAAAATTGATATGTCCACTGCAGATGAAATCGCTACTGCAGTTAAAGGATGGGCCATGTCTAAAGGAGCAACGCACTATACGCACTGGTTTCAACCATTAACGGGATCAACTGCGGAGAAGCATGATACTTTTTTCGACGCAATGTCTGGAATGGAGAGATTCAAAGGTAGTACCTTGGTACAACAAGAGCCTGATGCTTCTTCTTTTCCAAATGGTGGGATAAGGACGACTTTTGAAGCACGTGGTTATACAGCTTGGGATCCAAGCTCCCCAATCTTCATATTCGATCAAACCCTTTGCATCCCTACCATATTTGTTTCTTACACAGGTGAAGCCCTGGACTTTAAGACTCCTCTTATTAGGTCTACAGAAGCCATCAATTCAGCGGCTGTAGAAATTTGTCAGCTTTTTGACAGAAATGTCAAAAAAGTAAACCCTTCATTGGGTGTAGAACAAGAGTATTTCGTTGTAGACAGAGCGCTTTATGCAACGCGTCCTGACCTTGTAATGGCCGGAAGATCTGTTTTTGGTCACAACCCTGCAAGAGGTCAGCAATTAGATGATCATTACTTCGGGTCTATTCCTTCCAGAGTTAAGGAATACATGAAAGACTTTGAGATTGAGGCCTTGAAATTAGGTATTCCTGTTTCTACTCGTCACAATGAAGTAGCCCCGGGACAGTTTGAAGTAGCTCCTTTATTTGAAGATATCAATAAAGCTACTGATCATAACCTACTATTGATGGAAGTAATGGAGAAAGTGGCTGAAAAGCATGGCCTTAAAGTCCTTTTCCATGAAAAACCTTTTGCAGGATTGAATGGTAGTGGTAAACACAACAACTGGTCTTTGATTACGGATACAGGTGTTAACCTTTTCCAACCTAGTAATTCCGCTAGAGAAAATCTTCAATTCTTATGCTTTTTGGTAGCAACGATCAAAGCTGTATATGAAAATGCTGATTTGCTTAGAGCAAGCATTGCATCCGCAGGAAACGATTTTAGACTAGGTGCCAATGAAGCTCCTCCTGCTATAATTTCTATTTTCTTAGGAAGTACCCTTACCAGTATTCTTGACGAGTTAGAGAAAAATGGTAACCTGAAAATTGAAAAAGGAGACAATATGTACATGAAATTGGGAATTTCTAAAATTCCTGAAATCATTCTTGACAATACAGATAGAAACAGAACTTCTCCATTTGCTTTCACAGGTAATAAATTTGAATTTAGGGCTGTTGGTTCTACTGCAAACCCTGCAGGACCAATGACAGCTTTGAATGTGATTGTGGCAGATGTTCTTCAGGAAATGAAGAAAGATATTGATAAGGAAATTAGTGGTGGTAAAGAAAAGAAACTTGCCATTGTTAATGTGCTTAGAAAATACATTAAGGATAGTAAAAAAGTACGTTTCGAAGGTGATGGTTACTCTGAAGAGTGGGCCAATGAAGCCGAGAAAAGAGGGCTTTCTAACCTTAAGAGTACAGCTGAAGCACTTGATGTACTAATCTCTAAAAAGGTTACTGAGCTATATGGTAAGCATAAAGTATTGAATGAAAGAGAATTGCATGCAAGACATGAGATTCGCTTGGAAAACTATATAATGAAAGTTCAAATCGAATCTCGTGTGATGGGAGATTTGGCATTGAACCACATTATTCCAACAGCCATTCTTTACCAAAACAAGTTGATTACCAATGCCAATGGCTTGAAAGGTTTAGGTTTGGATAATTCTGCAGCCATAGAGACGATTGAGGAAATATCAAGGCATATTGAATCACTTAAGGCTGATGTTGGCAATATGATTGAAGCAAGGAAAAGGGTAAATAAAGAGGATGATATCGCCGTTAAAGCGAAACTTTATAGCTCTGATGTAAAAGAAGCCTTCTTTGATAAAATCAGATATGCTGTTGATAAGCTTGAATTGTTAGTGGATGATGAATCATGGCCACTAGTAAAATACAGAGAAATGTTATTTCTAAAATAGAAGTAAACGGATCTAAAAATTATAAAGCCCGATTTATTCGGGCTTTTTTTATTCCTACTCCCCCAAGAATTCTTACCATTTATTTTTAAGGCAGCATGTGAAGATAAGCTTCTAAAGGAATTTAGAACAAAGAGTTTTTGAGCCTAATACTGGAAGAGAGGAATATACCAAGAAATAAATTTGTCTTCCATTTTTGTGAGACACTCCTTATTTTGGTCAATTTTTAACTTCCTTTTAATGGTGGTTGCCAATCCATTAAAGTCTATGGAGTAATTCTCCGGATCATTTTCTGAAATGAAATACAGGTTTTGAATGGTGCCTGAAATGTCGATGTACACCCTTGCTTGAATTTTGATGTTTCTAAAAAGGATTTGGGTATCCTCATCAAAATAATTCGAAATATGACTAAAATTTAATTCGTTACTAAGGTTAGTGGTCGAACAGTCCAAACTCATACCCTCGGTATCTATTCTCGTGAAATCGATAGCATAGGGCTTAATAACAAAAGCATTGTTGGTTTTTAGAACCTGATACCCACTACTTACCTGACCTTGTGAAAGTAAGGGGAAGATTGAAAAAACAATGCTGAAAATAAAGATAGAAAACCTATTCATACAATGACTTCATTTAAAGCACAAATTTCGCAAATAAATGAATCAAGTTACAAAAGCCAATGTATAATCGGTGTTAGGAGTTTTTAAATGGTAATATTTTAAAATTTAATTAAGGCTTTGATAACCTGATTGTCAGCCTGGGTAAGCTCAGGAAATTTTTCTTTTGTTTGTGTAAAACCAAACTTATTGGTAGTATAATGCGCTGTAGGGAATTGTTTTTGGGCTAAGGTGTTGATAACCTCCAGAAAATCTTTCTTTGTGGCATTCCTACTGCATAGTATACTTAATTCCTTGGCATGTATTGAAGGGTGGTGAAAAGCCAATTGATCCTTATACAGTCCAACTAAAACATAACTGCCTCCATGCGCTGCATAAAAAGGGCCTGCCTCCATGGCCTTTTTGTTCCCTGTGGCATCAAATACAAGGTTGTATTGATTTTTATAGGTCTCTTTGAGAGAAGGATTTTTTTCTATTTCCAACGCGTTGATGCTATGGCTTGCTTTAAACTTTGCTTTAGCTAAGTTTAATCTCCAGGGATTTACGTCCAGAGCAGTAACCTCTGCACCGGCCAACTCCGCAAAAACCATTATGGCCAACCCTATGGGGCCACAGCCCATCACCAAAACCTTATCCCCCTTTTTAATGCCGGCACGTTTAACGGAATGTGCTGCCACTGAAAGCGGCTCAACAATGGCCATTTCATCCCAGGTCAATTGCGGCGTAGGGATGAGAATTGATTCGGGTAAGGCCATGTACTCTTGCATGGCCCCATCGGTGTGAACGCCCAATACTTTCAGCTTTTCACAGCAATTGGTTTTTCCTATTTTGCAAGCGCCACATTTGCCACAGTTTAAATAAGGGATAACAACCACCGGCTCTCCCTCTTTAAAAGAGGTGCCATTGCCAGCTACAACCTTGGCCGCAATTTCATGTCCAAGGATTCTAGGATAGGTGAAAAAGGCTTGGTTGCCTGCAAAGGCATGTAAATCGGTGCCACAAACTCCTATTTGCTGAATGCTTACCATAACCTCTCCGGAATTTGCTTGTGGGGTTTCAGCTTCTTTTGACACAAACTCGCCAGGATGTTCACAACTGATAATTTTCATAGGTATATCGCTAGTTTTTTTGGGAATGCAAAAAGTAAAAAATGCAGGAATTAACCAACAATATGCTCCTTTTTACTTATTGTTACCCTTCAAAGACTTGATTGTAGTTTGGATTTAATAGCGCTTTATTCAGCAGGATTACTTTCAGGCACCAAAGTTTGGTTTTTTACAAATACCAATGGTTCTTTAAATTTGCTGGAAATAATGTCAATGAGGTATTTCAAGTCAGGATACTCTTGAGGTCCAATGAGTGGATTGGAAACAGAGATTATTGAATTGATTATGGCAGTACCATTGATAATATTGACTTTGAATGAAAAAGACATGGCTCCACTCGGTAAGGTCATGGAGACATCTTCAGGGTAGTCATCTAAAGTATAGCCATCAGGGATTTCGATTTTAGCCCCATACCTGTCAGTAAATAGGTAATCAAAATCGATTGGAAATGTTCGCGTGGATCTCACAAATGGGTTCGGTTCCCATCTCAATAACTGAAATGGGTTTACATACAAGTTTTGACTTTCGTCTAGATCTTTCGTTGTTGTGTACTTTATGATGGTAAAGTTTGATTTTGGATTCTCTTCAAAGGTAAAGACAGGATTAAGATTTTCCTGTTGGTAGGTGATCAACTTTTCCTTTAGTGCAGCACTTGAGCTGTTTTCTGCCTTAAATAGGCCTGTATTATACACACCATCAAAGCCCATGGCTTTAACGGCAGTTTCCCTTTTTAAGGATGACTCATCCTCAATAAGAATATTGTCAAAAACGTAATAGCCTGATGAGTGATGGCTTTGGATATCAATGAGTCCACTATTCTCTTCAAGCATAAGAAAACCTTGATTGACTAGAAATTGAGAAGGCAGGTACCCAAAAGGGATGGATGAATCTGTGGCGTCTAAATAATATACTTTGTTAGCAATGGAAGTGACGACAATTAATTGGTTAAACTGGTCTACAAAAGGGAAAGGTACAAGATCAGACCTTCCATTTCCTTTGCTACTTATCAAAACCGGATAGGCTATAATGCCATGATTTCTAAGATGAGCTAGGAGAGATAAATTTATTTCTGCCCTATTTCCATTTTTACTTGCGATTGTTTCCGAAAAATTTTTAGAAGGAGCAATGGCAGAAAATCCTGAATAATTGTATTCATTGCTGACATGCTTATAGATGTCCTTGGCAAGCTGTAAAGTGTCTGTTCCTTCGGTATCCAAACCAGTAATTTCACGTGTTTTCTTTTTTGGGGACATGTAGCTTTTAAATTCTAAGCGATCCGCAAAGAAGTCTGTTAAATCCTGCCAAGTATCAAATAGTGATTTGTATTGATTTAAATCCGTACCAAAACTATCCTGTTGTCTAAATTCATAGCCCTCTAGCTGAAAACTTACTTTTTCCAAATAATCTTGGAAATGGGCCATGTAAGGTTCCGCAGTGAAACCCTTTAAACTGTCCAATTCCCATCTAAAATTGCCTTTGGTTTTTGTTTTGAAATCATGGGAAATGGTTTTGATTCCCTGTTTCAAAGACTTGTACCAAATAAAATCCGGAAAGGTGATGTCATAGATTGATTTTAGGGTAGGGATTTCATTTTGAAAAACCCAACCATCAATAGATAGAATGGATTTATCTGCCTTAACATAAGTGAAATCAATGATAGAGCCTACCTGTACTTGTGGAAAGGTAAACCTGATTTCCATCCATCCATTTCCCGCATCAACTTCATAAAAATCTGATTTAGATAATTTCTCAATTTGGATTTCTTTATTGACTAAATTAACAGTCTGTGCTTTTAGTTTATAGATATCTTGAATCTTGTCATTTCCTTTATAGTATTTCAATGTGACATTTGCTTGTTCTTTTCCGCTTTCTTTTAAAACTTTTATTCGCCGGTGTATTTTGCTTTCCAATACTACTCCCTGAAACATATTGTAACTGGATTCTTGTAAAACTACTGCATCTGCTTCCGGTTCAAATGCTACCTCGTTGTATATAAATTCAGCATCACTATATTTACCAAAGCGCATTTCTTGTGAGAATAAAAAATTTGGGGAAATGAGTAGTATAAGTAATCCTATTTTAAATTTTGAAAAAGTCATGATATTATTGTTTGGTAAAAACTAATTCTCCTTGTATTTTTTTGTTTAAAGCTGTGAGTAATTCGTCTTGCTCCTCATCAGAGAGGCGGTCGGTGTCAGTGAATTGTATGTGTTTTTTTATTGATATATTTTCATCATCAATTATAATCTCCATTTTTAGTTCATAATTATCCTCAGTGATGGATAGGGAAGGAGGGATTGATTCTGCGTTCAAGGAGCGATGCTTTCTGATATTTACTTCCTCTATGTAAAGTTCTGTGGATTTTTCCATGTTAGGTTCCCAAGTGTGCCATGAAATAGGGATGAACACCCGTTTGCCGGTACTTTTGTAATACCTTTGCACCATTCCTGAGAAGTTAATTTGAGTTTGAATATCCTGCCATTCAATTTGTTTGTCCAAACTGAGGGAATTAATTATTAAGCCATTTCCTCCTATTTGTCCATTGAAAAGGTTGTTAATTTCATCCTTCTTTTTGTCATAAGTTTTCATGACTGTTGTTTCGGCCGGGAATCCTTTTTGTAACAATGTTCCCTTAATTTCAGCATTCCCATTTTGTTGTAAAAGGATAGAAGAATTAACTACAGTGGTGTTAAATTCAGGGTCAGAATAAGTGGGCGTTTGATCTACTTCCCCACCTTCAGGCGTTATGACCAATACCTTTCGGTTCCTTGTGAATGAACCCAAAAATCCGGCAGGTAAATGGCTGGATGTGCATTCCAACCAATATTTTTTATCACCGGTTCTAACCCTTAAGATGGCATGATTGAATTGATTGGATGGAAAATCTTCGTCAAAAGTGGCATTTTCCCCTGCTTTTACCAGAGTGTAATCCGAAGAAATACCGATCTCGGATAGCATGGCTTGCATAAATAAAGTCAACCCTTTACAGTCCCCATACTTTTTAGAAAGTACCTCTTCACTTTCCATCGGACGCCAACCCCCCAAGCCCAATTGTATGCTCACATACCTGTAGTTTTTCTGTAGGTAGGTGTATAGTATTTGTATTTTTTCAATTGAACTATCTGTACCATTGACCATCTCCTGAAGCTCTTGTTTGAATCCTTCGGGAAGTTTGGTTCTACCTTTATTTAATTGATAAAACCACAGACCGAAATTCTTCCATGTGTCCATTCTTGCCTCAAACCCATCCATCCCAAATTTTTCGGGCGCTAAAATTATTTTAGTCAAATCTGTTTCTTCCGTGTCCTCAGGAACAGGAGCGAGGTTATTTATCGTCCAGACTAGCGATTGATGGTCGCCCATTGAATTGTCATCGAAAACACCTTCAAATTGCTGGGTTTTATAACGAATCCCTAGGGATTTCGGATAGTTTACTTCCAAGCGTGCTTGCTCTACTTTTTGATGGTAAAAATTTTGTGGCCTCCAGGAAGGGAAATAAAAATTACCTGATTTTCTAAGCTTTAGCTTCATTTCGACCCTTACCGGAAAGGAAGTTGACTGCAGGTTAAATTGTTTTAAGGTTAAATCTTGATAAATATTTCCACTTGTTATTAAATCTCTTTCTTGAAGGTCTTTGGCTTTTATTTTCTTTATGGTTTTTTCCTTTATGGGGTCTATTACCTTCAGATCAAAATTATCTAAGTTGGTGAATTGATCTATGATAAAGTGATAGGATGCATGTGATAATCCTTTTTTGTCATAGATGGTGGTTACCTGATTGATTTCAATTTCATAGGAGTAGTCCTCTGATAAAGTAATTTTATAGTCTTTCTTTATACTTGAATAGTTGGGGATAGAAAAGTTTGTTCCATTTAATACCAGGGGTGTAAATAGAAAAATATAAAAAATAGAAATAGATAAATACCTATACATTACTTTATGACTTAATCTAATATAAAAAAAATATCATAAATAAAAAAATGATATTGTAATCTGCGCAAATTATAAAATTGAGGGTAAAATAGATAATAAAATCATTAATTTATTTTTATAACGGCAATTGGTTTTCAGAAAAATTTAAATAGCTTATGGATTAATCGTTCATTTTATGGGGGTTAGGGTGAGCTTTTTAAAGGGCCGATACCTATGGTTTCAGAAATATTTTTAATGGATCGTTTAATAGTTATCACTTCCTTTAAGGGAAAATTGATTACTGGGTTTTTTCGGCCGGTAAAATTGCTTACTTTATTCAAAATTAATTTATACCCTATACCAATATGGACACTACCACTAGAATCCCATTTGAAATTTTAAAAACCACTTTTTCCAAGATCTTAATTCAGCATGGATTTGAGGATCAGAAGGCCAAAATTTGTGCTGAGCTTTTTGCCATGGCCAGTCTAGATGGAGTGGCTTCTCATGGATTGAATCGTTTCCCTGCCTTTTTGGAGCAGGTGGAGAAAGGGATGGTAGTTCCGGAGGTGGAACCCATACAAGAATTTGCTTTGCCAATCATGGAGCGCTGGAATGGACAATTGGGTGCAGGGATGTACAATGCCTCCATCGCCATGAAAAAGGCTGTCACCATGGCTACTAAAAATGGGATGGGTTGTGTTGCCCTAAGAAACACCAATCATTGGATGCGAGCAGGCAATTATGGCTGGCAAGCGGCGGAAGCAGGGTGTATCGGTATTTGCTTTACCAATACCATTCCTAACATGCCTGCATGGGGAGGAAAAGAGCCTAAACTAGGCAACAACCCTTTGGTAATAGGTCTACCATATCAAAACAAAGCCGTAATTTTAGATACAGCCATGACTCAGTATTCTTATGGTAAAATGGCGATTTATAAAAAATCAGGAGAGCAATTGCCTTATGCCGCTGGTTTTAATGCGGCCGGAAAGCTTAGCAATAACCCCATTGAAATTATTGCTGAGAAGCTTCCCTTGCCTATAGGTTTATGGAAAGGAGCAGGATTGTCATTGATGCTGGACCTTTTGGCTTCAGGTCTTTCTGGTGGGCAGTCTACTTATGAAATTGGTAGGCAGCAAGAGGAGTTTGGTGTTTCACAGTTTTTTTTATGCATTCACCCTGAGGTAATGGGAATTTCTAAGACCAAGTTGGATGAGAAAATTGAACAAACCATTGCAGATCTGAAAAAATCTAAGGTTTTTGATGGAATGGACATTAATTTCCCGGGAGAGCAGTCTTTTATCAGAAGAGAAGAAAATCTGCGGCTAGGTGTTCCGGTTGATGCCGATATTTGGGAAAAGGTTTTTCGAATGATGGATTGACTACCTTTATTCTTTGAAGAGAAAAGGTATTATCCCTTGTCTGTTTGGTATTTCAATCTATAGCTATAAAAATTAAGCCCGCCCTGCTGAGACATGTAAATAGGACGGGCTTAACTTAGCTGAGAGGTTAAAAGAATAAACGCTCGCAAATATCAGCGATTTATTATTTTTTTAGCGAATCATTTACTTTATGGTGCTTTCGAAACGATAAGTACCTGAACCTAACTTCAGGACTTGTTTTCCTTCAAGAAAATGACCCTTCTGCAGGTCTTCGTGCTGGTCCAGCCTTTGGTTGTCCATGGTTATGTCTAGTTCACTTTTGGCCGGAATAAATACGGTTGCTTGTGTATTCACAGGTATACTTACTTCCATATAGAGTTTTTCTCCTACTCTTTTCCAAGAGCTACTGATATTTCCATGGATGGATTGGTGGCTGGCAGCAACATAATTGATCTCCTTCTCCGGTATTTCAGGGGCAATTGTAAAGGTTTTGTAAGCCACTTCCTCGGTTTTGATGCCTGACATATTGTGAAACATCCATTCAAAAACTGAACCGAAAGCATAGTGACTAAAAGAGTTCATGCCATTGTTTAGGCTGGCCATTTTATCGGGGTCGTCTTTTACATAGCTGTCCCAGCGCTCCCAAATAGTGGTGGCCCCATTTTTTATTTCAAACCCCCAAGAAGGGTATTCCTCGTTGAGTAATAGTTGATAAGCCAAGTCACTGTGGCCTGTTGCCGACAATGCGGGTAAGAGCTGCTTGGCACCAAGAAAACCTGTGGCTAATTTCCCATCATTCTCATGGATGAGCTGAGCCAGGTGGTTTCCGGCTATTTGTTTTTGTTTGTCATCAAGAAAATCCAAGAAAATAGCATTGGCGTAAGCTGTTTGTGTATTTCCCGAAAATCCCATCTTTCCATCCACGTATCCGGCTCCATCACCATAAGCTGTAGCATCTGTCTTGAGCCTTAGATTTTCTTCGTTGAGGTAATGGGTTGCAAATGCTGATTTAATTTTTTTTGTCAAGTTTTGATAATGCATGGCTCTTTCCGGTTTGCCAATGGCTGTGGCCATTTCAGACATAAGGTCGGCCGCATGGCCATAATACATGGTAGCCAACATGTCCGGAGGGGTTTTTTTACCTATAGAGAGCCAGTCTCCATATCCCCCTTTAGGATTGAGGTCTGCAAAAGAACCTTCCGGATAGAAGTAAGCCCCTTTGCTTTTTTTATGATGAAAAGCCATGAATTTTTCCATGTTTTCCCAGCCCGATTCAATGATTCTGGTATCACCATAAGCCTTAAATTGTTCATAGGGATTGATAATACCTGCTTCCATCCATCCCGGAGCATAGGTATCTGTACTCCTCACTGGGGGAGCGGGGGCATAATCAGGATAGGCTCCATATTCCCATTGCGCATCGTGGAGATCCTGAATCCATTTGGTGAAAAAAGCAGAGACATCCATATTGATGGCCGCCGTTCCGGCATAGGTTTGGGCATCGCCTGTCCATCCCATTCTTTCATCTCTTTGGGGACAATCTGTAGGGATGTCCACAAAATTGGCACGTTGTGTCCAAACAATGTTTTTGTACAATTGGTTGACCATAGGGTGGTCTGTCTCGAACCGACCAACTCTAGGCGTATTAGAGCCAAGCACTAAACCTGTGATATTTTCCTCTGTAGGCTTGCCAGGAAATCCACTGACTTCTACGTACTGAAAGCCATGATAAGTAAATGCAGGGGTCCATTCCTCTCCCTCAGGATCTCCCTTGAGTATATAGGTGTCTGTTGCCCTGGCCATTCGAAGGTTTTCGTCCATCAACCTGCCGTCTGGGTGCAACATTTCCCCAAACTTTAATACTACTTTATCACCTGCATTTCCCTTTACTTTTAATTTTACCAATCCCGCAAAATTTTGCCCCATATTGAAAATAAAATTACCATTTTCTTTTTCATGGATTTCTATAGGTTTAATAAACTCAGTGACTTGTACCGGTTGAGCAGGGTATAATTGTAAATTACGCTTTCCACCATTTATAATGCTTGCATTCTCCCAGGCTTCGTCATTATAATTAGTTTGGCTCCAACCTTCAGGGACTTTTCTGGCATCAAAGGTTTCCCCATGAAGAATATCTGATTCTACCAGCCCACCGGAAGCAGCTTTCCATTGCGCATTGGTGGCAAAAATGGCTGTTTCTCCATTGCTGTAGGTGACTTCCAGCTGTGCTTTCAGTGCAGGTGTGTCACCATAAAAGGCCCTGACAACAGGGTTTCCTATCAATAATGCATAGGCTATATAGCCACTGTACCAGCCTGGTGAGAGTGTGGCTTGTAGCACATGTTCTCCCTGATCCAACTGCTGTGTCACATCGTATACATTGTAATACAGTCTTTTGTTATAATCAGTCCAGCCGGGTGCAAGAAAGTCTTTCCCTACTTTTTTGCCGTTGATTTTGTATTCATATAAACCCAGTGAGGTAATATATAAGCGTGCTTGGGCTACTTTATTGGGTAGGTTGATTTTGTTTCTTAAAATAGGAGAGGGGGGTAAAAATAATTCTTTGTTTTTATAGGGAATGGCTTGGGTATTGGCTGAAAAATCCTTTCCTATCCACTCACTTTTCCAATCATTTTCATTGAGAAGTCCCATTTCCCAAGTAGCAACTTCACTCCACTTACCGGCTTGCCCCTTCTTGTCCCAGCTCTGTACTTTCCAGTAACATTTCTGTCGAGATTGGAGCGGTTTACCTTGATAGACCACCTGAGAAGTAATGTCCCCCATGGTTTTTTTTGAATCCCATAGGTCCGCTTTCCCGGGTTCCAGAAGTTCAACTTTGCTTGCCACTAAAATTCTATAGGCAGTTTGGTATTGGTTTCTAACTTCAGAGGTTAAAATCCAGCTTAACCGTGGCTTTCTTTCATCGATAAAGGGATTTTCAAGGTATTCACATCTTAAATATTCTGCGGTTAAGTCTGACTCAGCCCTTGCATTGATGCCAAAGATTAAAGAAAGTAAGGTCCAAAAAGTCAATGTCCTCATGGGTTTATTTTATTATTGTTTGGGGCTAAATGTAAATGGTTTTTCTTTCAAAGGTATCCTGCACTGTACTGTTTAAGGAATAGTTAATTCCGTAAAAAAACTTTATGGTCAGGACTTTAAATTACTTTTCCTCGGCTTTTGGTGGGATGTTGTAGATGTTTTTTGATTCTATAAAATCAATGGCTATGCTCAAGGGGCGGAATATGAACCTTTTTTTGGTTCTGTGTCCTGCTGTTCTTTGCATTATTTCTTTTAATGTTTTCAGGACTCTTATGGTATGGTTGCCTTTGTTGATCATGACGCATTCAGCAAGAGAAGCTTGTACAGCATCAGTAATTTCCGATCGGGTGGGCATGCCGGATTTTTGCAGTTTTTCTAACACTTGTGTGGCCCAGACCACCGGCACATGGGCTGCTTCACAAATCCATGAAATTTGATCCTGAATTTCTCCCATTCTTCCAAAACCTATTTCTACAGCCAGGTCCCCTCTTGCGATCATGATTCCAAATGGCGGTGTCTTCATGGCTTCAAACAATAGGGCAGGTAAATTTCTTACGGATTCCGGGGTTTCTATTTTGAGAATAATTGCAGGATGTTTCTTTAATTTTAATTTTTTAAGTTCATTATTTAATTTGGTGATGTCACCGGGAGTTTTTACAAAAGAATAGCCCAATAAATCAGCATGCGCTGTGATAAAAGGAAGACATTCTTTGTCATAATCGGTTAAGGATGGGATGCTCAAGGGGGAATCGGGAAAATTGATTCCTTTTTCTGATTTAATTTTCCCTTTCTTGGATGCTACCCTTTCCAATTTTACTGCCGCTTTGCCTTGCATCGCCTTTATGACAACACCACTTATTTCGCCATCGTCAATGAAGACGCGATGGCCTTCTTGAAGAGAGGAAATAATACCTTTTTCATTGGGGCTTATGACAATGTCTTCAGCTGAAAAATCTTGTTTACTTTCTGCCAACCAGATTTCGTCTCCTTCTTCAACTTTCACTTTTCCCTCTTCCTTTCCCTTGGCCAGGAGGCTGGTTCTGATCTTTGGTCCGGCAAGGTCAAAATATATTTTGCAGGATAGGCCGGTTTTTTCCTCAGCAGCTCTGACTTGATCTATCATCTTCTGCCAAACTGCCTGATCGTCATGGGCGCAATTAATACGGGCGACTTGCATGCCATTCAATAACAACCGCTCAATAAGTTCAGGATTATCAGCAAAATCTGTAGCAAATGTGACCATTACAGTCGGCATTTTGGCTTGAGCTTGCTTTCCGAACAGTATTTTGCTGTTTTGTTCTAGTCGTTTTCGGCTAAATTTATAGGTGCAAGGGTTAAGTTCTCCTTCTTCATAAGTATGGCCTAATCGTTGCCTGATGGTTTGTACCTGCCTATGCAAGTGATTTTCTGAATTGGAAAGTGCTGAAAAACCGTAATAATGCAGCTTTGATTGGAGAGATTTTCTATCCTCGCTTCTGAAATATAAATACTGAATCAGGTTTATAGCGGCAACTCTTTGATCAACAGGTATCCGGTCTAGGTAAACATCAAACTCATGGGTAACTCCAATCAGTGAGGCTTCCAGTTCAGCCAGCTCATGGGCAAGTTCTTGTAGGGTAGTTTTCATTGCTATTGAATGTCTTAATAAATCAAATCACACCCAATATAAGGCATGATTAGATAAAATTATCAACTTGCAATTAACCAATTCTTATTTTAAAAACAATGCATAAAATAGGCTTCACTTGCTCAAAGAAACAACAGTTGGGGAGCAGGTTTCAACTTAAAATCGATGGGTTAATGCTGTTGCCAGTCCTGCCAACCGCCGGAGTAATTGTATACATTCTCAAAACCATTTGCCTTTAGTAAAGAATAAGCGATGGCAGAACGGCTGCCTGATAGACAATGCACGATAACCGGCCGATCTTTACTTACCTGATCAAGGTTTTCATTCAATTTTCCAACAAATAAGTTTACGGCTCCATCAATATGGCCTTTTTTGTATTCAGAGGCTCCCCTTACATCTATAATTTGTGCATTTTGGTTGACAACTTTCTCTTTTACTTCTTCTTTATCAATAGGTGCTTCTTTGTTAAATGATAGGTCACTGGTTTCCTTTAGCTCGGAAGGGCTGATGTAGCCAAATGCATTGTCTAGCCCAATTCTCATCAATTTCCTTGAAAGATCTTCCAATTCATCCGGCTCGGCAATTAATGCAAATGGTTTATCGTAATTCATATACCATCCCATCCAGGTAGGGAAGCTGTTGTTGTTTTCAATATTCAAAGTTCTGCTTAAAAATCCTTTGGCAAATGCCTCTGGAGTTCGGGTATCAATAATGAACATTTCTCCGTGTAAAATTTCTTTGAATTCGTTTTTATCCAAATGTCTAATCAGCGGAACTTCTGTAATTAGTTTTCGCTCAATTTTATTGAGCTGTTTCATTTTAGCAAAATACTTTGGAGGCTCAGGTTGGTCTTCCAATAAGGTGTTGGTGAAAACATCTTTGTCATCCAATAATTTAAATGCCCAATTTCTAATTTTCTCATAACCGACAGTAGTGGAGGGTACGGCTCCTAAAGATTTCCCACAGGCTGAACCTGCCCCATGCCCGGGCCAAACTTGAATAAAATCCTGAAAATTTTGGAAATGTTGCAGAGATTCAAATAGTTGGCTTGCGCCAATTTCTTGGCTTCCTTTGATTCCTGCAGCTTGTTCCAGCAAGTCGGGTCTTCCTACATCCCCAACAAATATAAAATCTCCGGTAAAAATCATGACTGGGGCATCGCTTGCGGCTTTGTCTGTAAGGATAAAACTCAAGCTTTCCGGAGTGTGTCCCGGGGTGGAGACTACTCCAAAATCCAAGTTACCCAATTCAATATGGTCACCATTAAGGGTTTTTTTATGAGGAAATTCATATTGCCAATCTTCATCTCCCATATCAGAAAGGTACATTTCGGCCCCTGTAATTGAAGCCAACTCCCGAGATCCGGATAAGAAATCAGCATGAATATGAGTTTCTAATATTTTAGTAATCGTAAAATTATTTTCTTCAGCAATTTTTAAATAGGTGTCCACATCTCTTTTAGGATCTATTACGGCTGCTACTCCGGCCGCCTGACAAGCGATAACATAACTGGCTTGCGCTAAACTTTTATCATAAACACGTTCGAAAAACATAACAATTTAGATTTTAATTAACAGCTTATTTTAAATTGATCGTGAATCTTAAGGTACCTGATCATTTAAATCAAGAACAGTGAGGACTTAAATTTTTTTAAATTCCTCTGCTTTTCCTAAAACAAATCCCATATCCAAATTGGTCAAAAATCCGTGCCAATTCTATACATTTATATGCTTTAGTAGATCCATTGTTTCAATCAATTTAAATTTAGTGATTTAATGCAAGCCGTTTTGTGACAAGAATTACCTAAGCCAAGGTTTATTTTTTATTATTTAAGTTAAATTTTTCCTCTTGCTAGGGAATTTCATCTTTATGATAAGGAAAGTAAGCCCAGAGGAAAGAGCATTTTACTTTAGTAGTAATTAGTAGCCAGCTATTTAAAGCAGCTCATTAAGGTTCAGTATGAATATATTTTTAAATGGTTTGGCTATTATCGAACTTCTAACTCATGTTTTATGGTTATTACCTTAAATCAGGTATAATTTATTCAATCTAAATAAAGGCTGAAATTCTTATTTTTACGAGAAAAATATGTTAAAATTGCGGATTGAAATGAAAGATGCAGAAAAGCTTTAAAATCAAATTCCTATGACTGCAGCAGGACTTAAAAACAATTTAGTACACGAAATTTCCAGTATTACCAATTCTAACCTGCTGGTAAGGATGATGGAAATGGGAGTTTTGCCCGGTAAGAAGATCAGCTTGCTAAAAAAAGCCCCTTTTAATGGCCCTATGGCCTTTATTATTGATGGCAATATCCTCGCCTTAAGGGTAGAAGAAGCTGATTTGATTCATTTAAAAGCAGAGTAGGGAATGGAAATAGCAGAACGATTGGGAACGCGAAGAATTGCCATCATTGGTAATCCTAATGTAGGGAAGTCCAGTATTTTTAACCAACTCACAGGCTTAAATCAAAAAATTGGTAATTATCCGGGAATGACCGTCGACAAAATGGTCGGTTATTTTCATAAGGGTGAGCAAAGATTTGAACTGATTGATTTGCCGGGTACATATAGTCTATTGCCCAAATCTGAGGATGAGGTCATTGCACACAAGGTGCTGAATGGACAGGGAGAAGCCAAACCTGATGCGGCCCTAGTGATTTTGGATGCTTGTAATTTGGAAAGAAGCCTTCTGCTTGGAACTCAAGTAATGGATTTGGGTATTCCTATAGCCTTTGTAATCAATATGAAGGATTTGGCAGAAAAAAGAGGTTTGTCTATCAAGACTTTTGCCTTGTACAAAGCCTTTGGAGTACCATTGGTAATGACAGATGCTAGAAATAATGAAGGGCTTGAAGAAGTTAAATCCTTGTTTACGGAGGATAAGTTTGTGGTGGGGAAAACTTTTCACACACCTGATTCGCCTGAATTGCTAGAAGAGGTACAGGAAAAGTTTGGATTTAGTCAACCATACCAAGCTTTTCAGCAATTAGTGTTTTCATCTTTTGATCCTACTTTGGCAAATGATAAAAAGATTTGGCTTGAAGAAAAAGCCAAGGCTTTTCATTTTGATCCTGAAGAACAGCAATCCAAAGAAACCACAGAGAGGTATAAGAAAATTGATACCTTGCTGGAAAAATCTGTGCTTTCCGGAGTCAATAAACCTAAAGAATTTCATAGTAAATTGGATGCTATTTTCTTGCATCCGGTATGGGGATATTTGACCTTTTTAGGAATAATGCTGCTTATATTTCAGGCCATATTTGCCTGGGCAGAAGCTCCGATGGATCTAATCGACGGAACCTTTGCTTTTTTAAGTAGCTGGGTTATGGAAACCTTACCTCCGGGAGTTTTTACCGATTTACTGGCCGAGGGAATCATCACCGGTATTGGAGGAGTGGTTATTTTTATTCCTCAGATAGCCTTATTATTTGGGTTTTTGGCCTTTTTAGAAGATACCGGATACTTTTCTAGAGTTGTTTTTTTAATGGATCGCATCATGCGTCCTTTTGGTTTGCATGGCAAAAGTGTTGTGCCATTGATTTCCGGAATGGCTTGTGCCATACCCGGTATAATGGCCAGTAGGAATATCAGTAATAGTAAAGAACGACTGATTACCATTTTGGTAACACCGTGGATGAGTTGCTCAGCGCGGCTACCGGTTTATATTATTTTGATTGGATTGACCGTGCCTGATGAAGCCTGGATGGGAATAAATTTACAGGCCATCGCATTGTTGGTCATGTACCTTTTCGGAACGGTTTTCACCCTATTGGGGGCGCTAGCCCTTAAGTTTATTATCAAGACCAAAGAAAAGAGCTTTTTGATGGCGGATCTTCCCATCTACAGAATGCCCAGATGGCAAACTGTATTGTTGACCATGTTCAACAAATCAAAAATATTTGTGCTAGAGGCAGGGAAGGTGATATTGGCAATTTCTATCGTCTTGTGGGTTTTGGCCAGTTACGGTCCATCAGGAAGGATGGAGGCTGTAGAAGCTGAAAAAATGGCAATGCTGGAGGAGGCAACTGAAAGTGAAAAAGATGAAATTAGGAATATTTATGCATCCAAGGAGCTTGAGTCGTCTTATATAGGGATTTTGGGTAAATCCATAGAACCGGCCATTCGACCTTTAGGCTATGATTGGAAAATTGGAATTGCACTTTTGACCTCATTTGCTGCGAGGGAAGTGTTTGTAGCTACAGTGGCTACAATCTATAGTGTTGGTGAAGATGTTGAAGACGAATTAACCATTCGGGAGAAATTAGCAAAACAAGTTCATGCTGATACCGGTGAAAAAGTATTTAATCGGGCAACAGGATTTTCTTTAATGGTTTTCTATGCCTTGGCCATGCAGTGTATGAGTACAGTGGCTGTGGTTTACAGAGAGACCAAAAGTTGGAAATGGCCTATCTTACAGACCATTTTCATGACGATTATAGCTTATCTTGGAGCTTTGGCAACGTATCAGATTTTCTCTTAGTTATGTGGCAGGAAATATTGGTTTTTAGTTTATTTATAGCCGTAATAGGTGGATGGGTTTATCGCACTTGGTTCAAAAAGCGCAATAAAGCCCAATCCGGTTGCGGTTGTGACAAATGTGGGTAAAGCGTTGTTAAAATTCTCCCTTAGGAGACCTTAAATCCCAGCTGCTTATTTCCAACCGCCTCCTAAGTTTCTATACAATTCAATATTGGCAATTAGCATTTGCATTTTCACGTCTACCATGTATAGTTCACTATCCAATGCATTACTTTGGGCATTAATAACCTCCAAATAGGTGGCATAACCACTGCTAAACAATAAATAGGATTCTTTTACCGCTTTTCTGGCATTAATTAAACGTTTTTCTGCCAAGGCATATTCTTCTTCAAGTTTTTGGATGGTAACCATCCCGTTAGAAATCTCTGCAACGGCTTGCAAAACTTTTTCTCGGAAAGAAAGCTCTGCGATATCCCTTTCTGATAAGGAAATTCTATACCTGGTTTTCAACTTTCTGTTTTGGAAAATGGGTTGTGTAAGCGAACCTACAAACACGCCAAACAGAGAGCCTGGATTTACAACATTCGAAAAATTGATTGCATCATAGCCTAGCTGGGCACTTAAGGACAAAGAGGGGTAACGCATGGCTTGAGAGACCCCCACCCGGGCATTGGCCTCTATCAGAGCCAATTCAGCTGCTTTGACATCCGGCCGGTTTTGAATAAGCTCAAAAGGAACACCCACAGCAATTTCGCTTAGCAATCTGGTATCGCCTAAGCCACTCACAACTTCCATTGAATCTTTGGGGTATTCCCCCAATAACTCGTTTAACCTGTTTTTCTGCACCTCTAATTCTCGTTCAATTTGAGGTACCAAGGAAGCAGATATTAGTTTTTGGGACTCTGTTTGGGTAATGGCCAATGAAGAAACTTCTCCGGCTCTATACTGAAGGTTTACAATGCTGAGCGTAGAATCATTCAATCGTAAGTTGTACTCAGCCACTTGTTTTTGTTCCATTAGCATAAGCAGCCTATAGTAAGAAGTTGCAATTTCTGCAACCAAGTCTGTTTCCACAGCTTTAGTGTAAGCCTCTCTTTGTCTCAATTGGGCCTGATTGGCTTCTTTTAAACGTCTGAGCTTTCCCCATAAGTCAATCTCCCAGCTGGATTGAACGGCTGCGAGGTTATTGGCTCTGGCCACATACCATTGGTTGGGAGTCTCCTTGTTCTCATAGTATTTTACATTTTCTCTGGTGGAGGAGTTCTCGGAATACCTGTCATCTCTTTTTTCAAGAATGGCGGTAAGTTGAGGTAAAAAATTCGCCTTCGACTGCTTATAACCTTCATTGGCAATATCCGTTTCCTTTTGCACTTGTTGAAGGTATAAGTTGTTTTTTAATCCTTTATCGATCAATTGCACCAAAGTGCTGTCTTCAAAAAATTCTCTCCAAGCCAGTTTCCCAATATTGGATGTGTCATTTTTAGAGCTGTCCGATTGATCGCTTGAAAGGGATTTAAATGTGGCGGGAAGGTTCAAGTCCGGCTGCACATAATTTTCTCCTGATTTACAGCCCCAGACCGTGATCATGGCCACCAAAATGATAGAAAGCGAGGCGTAAGTCCTGGTTTTTATTTTATGTTTTAATGGCATAATTTTCATTTTTTTTAAGCTTCTACGGGCTTGTTTTTATTTAACCTTCTGCTTGTTTTTTCATGTAAAGTCTGGAAGACCAGATAGAGGGTAGGAATAATAAAAATTCCAAGAATTACGCCGAAAAGCATTCCTCCGGCTGCTCCAATACTTACAGATTTATTACCTTGAGCAGAGGCTCCCACGGTCCGCATTAATGGAATCAAACCCGCGATAAAAGCGAATGATGTCATAATAATGGGTCTAATTCTTAATCGGGCAGCTTCTACAGCCGCATTAAAAATACTAAGGCCTTGTGCCCGTTTTTGAGCTGCAAACTCTACAATCAATATGGCATTTTTGGCCAGTAAGCCGATGAGCATGATTATACTAACCTGCACATATATATTATTGTCTATGCCTGCGAGATTAATAGCGACAAAAACGCCTAAAAGCCCGCAAGGTATGGATAGCAATACAGCAAAAGGTAACCAATAACTTTCATACTGTGCGGCAAGAAGAAAGAATACGAAGACAATACTTAAAATAAAGATTATTGCCGTTTGAAGACCGGATTTTTTCTCTTCCAAACTCATTCCGGTCCATTCGTAACTGTAATTGGTAGGCAGTTCGGCAGCGATTTCTTCTATAGCATTCATTGCATCTCCGGTACTGTAGCCATCGGCAGGGGTGGCATTAACGGTAATGGAGTTAAACAAATTGTACCGGTTAACAATTTCCGGCCCATTGACTTCTTCAAGTGAAACCATGGTGTTTACAGGAACCATTTCCCCCAGATTGTTTCGGACAAAAATGGCATCCATAGATTTTTTCTCTGTTCGGTAAGGAATATCAGCCTGAACAAAAATCCTGTATTGTCTACCGAAGCGGTTAAAATCACCTGATTGCAGCCTACCAAAGTAAGCTTGTACTGAGCGCATCATATTTTGAACACTGACACCCATGTTTTTTGCTTTTACATAATCAATGTTCATTTGATATTGCGGGAAATTAGCGTTGAAAGTAGTAAAAGCATTTTCAATTTCCGGTCTTTCATTCAATTCAGCGATAAACATATCAGCGGCATTGTTGAATGCTGTGAAATCTTCACCTACTCGGTCTTGGATGATCATTTCCAAACCTGAAAACTCTCCAAATCCTTGAACGGTAGGTCTTGCAAACACATTAATTTCTGCTTCAGGAATATGGGAGAGCTCACTGATAAGATTACTTATTAAAGCATCAATATCCTGAATTTCGCCCCGCTCATGAATCGGTTTTAGGTTAATATATCCCATACCAAATGATGGACTGGGAGCGTTCTCCATCACATTAAACCCTGAAATACTGTTGACACTTTTTACCGCAGGGTGTTGTCTAAGTATAGAATCTACCTGTTGCATTGGGCCTGAGGTCCTGTGCAATGAGGAACCAGGAGGCATGGTGAGGGAATATGTAAGGAAACTATCGTCTTCTGAGGGAATAAATGCACTAGGAGTACTTCTGAACAATAATACCGTTAAAGCCAACAAGACTACCAATGCACTTAAAGGGATCCATTTTTTTCTTAGAAGTTGGGTCACCAAGGTAATGTATTTGTTCGTAAAGGCATCAAATCCGGATTCAAAAGCGGTGAAAAGCCTGTGTTTTACTCTTCCAAATTTACTTGCTGTTTTATCCTCATATTCTTTCGCAGGCTTCAGCATAAGTGCACACAATACCGGGCTCAAAGTCAATGCATTTAATGCGGAGATAAGGATGGCAAATATTAAGGTATAAGCAAATTGTTTGTAAAATAAACCTACAGGCCCTTCCATAAAGCCTACAGGTACGAAAACTGCAGCCATCACAATGGTTATGGAGATAATGGCTGTAGAGATTTCATTCATGGCAGATACCGTGGCTCTATTTGCAGGCAATTTACTATGGGTCATCTTATGGTGAACAGCCTCTACGACCACAATGGCATCATCTACCACAATCCCTATGGCAAGAACCAGGGCAAACATGGTCAAAACATTTACTGAAAAACCCAATAATTGTAAAAAGAAGAAAGTACCTATCAGTGAAACAGGAATGGCAATGGCAGGAATAATGGTGGATCTCAGATCCTGCAAAAAGACAAACACAACAATAAAAACCAGAATACAAGCCTCGATTATTGTTAAGACTACCTGATTAATAGATTCATCAATTTGGTTTCTTACAGAATAGGATATTTCATAGGTGATTCCTTCTGGGAAATTTTTAGAAATGCGCTCCATTACTTCCCGAATATTCTGATCGATTTCCTTGGCATTGGAATCACTGGTCTGAGTAATGTTTATGGTAGCCGCTGCCTGGCCATTTACGGTGTTATCACTGCCTAAGTTGGAAGCTCCCAACTCTACACGTGCAATGTCTCTCAGGTACAGGATAGATCCATCTTTATTGGATTTGATCACAATATTTTCATACTCCTCGGGTGTACTAAACCGTCCTTTGTGTTTAATAATGGTTTCGAAAATTTCCTCAGATGTTTCGCCAAAGCGGCCCGGAGCTGCTTCAAAGTTTTGGTCATTGATTTGATTCGTAATGTCTTGAGGTACCAATCCATACAAGGCCAGTTTCTCAGGGTTTAGCCACACCCTCATGGCATAAGTTCTTCTACCTACAAATGAGGCTTGGGCTACCCCTTCAACCCTTAACAATTCCCTTTTCACATTAATCCTTGAATAGGACTGTATAAAAGTTTCATTATAGGGAGAGTTTTCTCCTTCAGCGATAATATTGATGGTCATGATATTACCACTGAGCCTTTTTACCACTGAAATTCCTTCTTGAATTACCTCTGGTGGGAGCTCACCAATTTCTCGGGAAATACTATTTTGCACATTAACGGCTGCAATATCCGGATCGGTACCTGGCTTGAAAAATATATTGATGCTTCCACGACCGGAATTGGTGGCTTTAGAGCGAATATAGGTCATGTTTTCAACTCCATTTATCGCCTCCTCCAAGGGGAGAAGCACAGACTTAGCCACTGTTTCTGCGTTTCCACCTGGATAACTCACCCCCACACGTACACTTGGGGGAGCAATGTCCGGAAACCTGGTCACCGGCAATCGCATTAAACTAATCAGCCCTGCGATAATTATTAAAATCGATATAACAGAAGCCAAGACAGGCCTCTCAATGATTTTCTTAATCATAGATATAAAAGTTGGTTGTAGTTAGATTATGGCTATTAGAAAAGCTTAATGGGTCGGCACTTGTTGATAGGGCTCTATCTTCATTCCATCTTTAATTTTGTTTACCCCTGATTGAATAATGGTGGCTCCTTCAGAAATATTGTTTTCGTTCAAAATGAAATTTTGCCCTGCTTTCCCATTTATTTTCACTTCTTTTCTTTCCACTGTCGAATCCGCCTTTAAAACAAATACAAAGTTCTTGTCTTGAATTTTGGTTATGGATTCCTGAGGAACCATGAGCACATCCGGATGTATCTGCTCCAAAATGATTTTACCGGTGTTTCCACTTCTCAGAAGTTTGTCCGGATTATCAAATTTGGCTCTTAAAGTGATGGCTCCGGTGTTTCTGTCTATTTGGCCCGCATCAGCATCGATTACTCCTTCCTCAGAATAGATGGTTCCGTCTGCCAATATTAACTTAACATTGGGGTTCAGTCGGCGAGCGGTGGAATCTTCTTTCATTTTTTTGTAAAATAGATAGTTTGACTCACTCATTGCAAAATATACATAGACTTCACTGATATCTGATAAAGTGGTTACCGGCTCATCATCTCCTTTGGCAACTAAATTACCTACACGCATAGGGATCAATCCTATATAGCCACTTACTGGAGCTTTTATTTGCGTGAATTGCATATCGATCTGACTTGTGGCCTTTAAGGCCTCGGCTTGAGCCAAAGAAGCCTTTGCTACCTCATAATTTGATTGGGCAGTCTTCATTTGTACATCAGAAATCACTTCATGATCAATCAAAGGTTGGAGCCTTTCCATTTCGATTTTCGCGTTTTCTAACTTTGCTTTTTCAACTTCTACTGCTGCCTGGGCATTTTTTAGCCTTTCCACATAGGGGAGTGCATTGATACTAAACAATAATTGCCCTTTCTCTACAAAATCTCCCTCATCCACATGGATTTTATCCAGTAATCCCTCAACTTGTGGTCTGATTTCAACGTTTACCTTCCCCTCAATGGCTCCTAGATACTCGAATGTAGTGATAGCAGAGTCCTTCTTCACAGTGGTAACAGGCAATGAAAGGGTTTCTACTTCTACCTGCTCCCCTTTACTGTCGCATGAATAATTTGCCAAAGAAATAGCTATTATTAGCGATGTCAACAAAATGTTTTCGTTGAATATTGATTTAAATAGTCTCATTATTTATATAAAATTTTAAATTCTAGTGGTTAGTTTAGTTGTTTTATAACCATTTGAATGCTTAGGTTTATCAGTTAATCAAAAAGCATTCCAACAAAACCTGTGATGAAAGGATTAAAGTTTGTTTGATCGGTAATTGTAGCGTAATGATATTACTTAAAAAAGAAAAAATAGCCTTTATTCTCGTCTATTGGCCGATTTTGGGTAGGGCAGGTTATTGGTTAAAAAGTTTTATTATGATAAAAAAAATTAATTTTATCCAAAAAATTAATTACTAAGTTAGAGATGAAGGTTAAAATAGGCTTTAGATTTACATAAATTTCTTAGAATGGAACATACCATTAAATAGAAGCCTAATTTCAACTCAAAATATGGATTAACCCTTATTAAAACGTGCTGAAAACATTGCTATGTTAAAATTTCCAAATAGTCTGAGCTCTCAGGGTTGCCCTCCTTCCCGCAATTAGGGCCCACTTGTATAATACGGGTAACATGATAGCCATCATGAAGATTTATATTGATACAGAAACAAAAAAAACACCCAGAAAACGAATTAAAGCTTTCAGGGTGTTTTTAAAGACCCATACCTGAATCGGGATATTGGCTGTGTATAATAGGATAATAAAATTTAGGTGAAGCTTATTTGGTAATAACCTTTACATCTTTAAACATAAATTTATTAGAACTTACACTTATTTCCTTGCCACTCGCTGTGCTAACATTTTTAAGAATAACTTTTTTGGTTATTACATTAGGGAATTTTTCTTGATAGGATTCGTCCGTTTTTTTGGAATTGAAATTTGAAAATATGGTTGGTCCTTTGTAGTCATCCGTGTGGTTGGAATCATCAATGTGTAGATTTTCAATTGTGATTTTCTCCGGCATATATGCAGTATATCCAAAATCATGTTGGCCGGAATATGATCCGCTAATTAATGTAGCATTGCTTTTATCCCCACCATTTGGAACAAAAGTACAGTCTTTAATGATCAATTCCCCTTGCCAAGTGCTTCCATAATCGGAGCGTAGGTTCACGAGGCTTCTTCCACGAAGAGTAGAGTTTTCTACCAAAAAAGTACCGGATCCAATGGCATTGATTCCCATATGACCCAAGGTAGAATTCCTAATCGTTGCATTGGCTACTCCTTTGTGCGCATCAAATCTGGAAAATGTGCAATTATCGAAAAGGAGATTCTTACAATAGTTAGAACCCATTATTCCCCAGTAGGTACCATCGTCAATATCATTTGTTTGACTACAGTTAATAAACGAAACGTTAAGCGCATGGCCCACCAAAATGTCGTAGGTTCCCATGGATACAGGTTTTCCTACAGAGCCAATTGTTTTGTAGGTTTTATGGCCTGTCAATACAGTGTTTTTAACGGTTACATTGGCACAATTACGGATACTTAAGAATCCTCCATAAGGGGCACCATGACCCCCCTCATCAGTTACGCGGTGCTCAAGTCCATCAATTATCACATTAGAACGCCTAACGGTTATGTTACGGCTGTAGTAGTTGTATTTTGATTCAGCCTGATTAGCAATGGTGACGAAGCGTCCACCCTTTATCGTTAGGGTTTCCTTGTCAATTGGAAGTGCAGTGATTTCAGTGATATTTTCAAAGTCCCATATGATAGGAGCATCCATATCCACTTTTCCATTTTCATCCACTAAAAAAATATCCGTTTGTGCGGAGCCATTGTCTTGATTCAATCCATACCTGATATAGTGTCTTACATTGTCATTGGTGACATTGATCAGCGATGGACCGGTAAGCTTGGCATTTATTTTCTTTTGATTTTTCTTTAAAGAAGTGATGCCTTCTAGTTTAAAAGGTTTTAAGTTGGAATTTACTATGAAAACAGAGGCTTTGATATTTTCCACGTCCTGATCGTCGATGATAAATGTAGCCGTTCCAAAATCAGTATTGGTTTGTATATAGGCAGTTCGATCTTTGCCTCCTATATAGTAACTGGCCCCATTATTGGCTTTTACGGATAAGTTTTGTTGATTGGCATACGAATGGGCTCCTGCAATGGCATGGATATCATCTGTTTTACCGTCTCCTTTAGCGCCAAAGTCACTGTAGTGAACAAAGCCATCCTCTTTAAACTTCAAAGCATCATTCGGAGCAACATTTACATGTAGTTCTCCATTTTGTTTTACCTGAACTTGAGTATTGCCACTTTTGGATGTGAGCACCACATTTCCGAATGGGGAAGTGGTCTGGCCTTGGGAGGCAATAATACCGGTGAATACAAAAAACAAGAGGAGCAATTTTCTCATCATATGGTTATTTATTTGTTGGATTAATCAGAAAGACTCAATGCTATTATCATCTGTCCTCCTGAAGTACAATACAAGATTAAATTTGAAACAGAACACAAACTGGTAATTTTATCTCATAAAAACAACAAACATTCTATCAGGTATAACTGGTAGAATGTTTGTTTGAGGTAATGGATTATGGCGTATAATATTGATCTCCAAACTACCCGGATGAAGCCTGTTAAAGCAATGGTTCTTTCTTTGCTTGGTGAAATCACTTGAAAATCAGCTGTTTTATGCTGTTTTCTACATTGCCTTTCTGACGATCAGTTGCCTATTGGCAAACAGGTTTTTCCTATTTTTCCTAAAACAGTGAATAAATAGGCTGGTTTTCCTGTGTTAAAAGTCCTAATATTGCACCCTTTGGTTGTCCGAGTTAAGAAGGGACACAACGCCATCGAAATAACTTAATTCTTGGCTGAAATTTCATCCCACCACCGTTTTACTTTTTCAGCAGATTTTTATAAATGGTAAGATTTAAGCTCCTCTAATTGTTCGGCTGCTTTATCAATTTGCTTCCCACTTGCTAAGTTTATTAACCAATTCACCTTTTTATCGGCAATGTTTTTCGGGTTCATGCGAATAAATATCCATACGGAGATGCTAGCTAACAATAAAGTGAAACTGCCTTGAATAATGACCCATGCCAAGGGAAATTCTCCAGAAAAATCAATGAACCCAATCTGTAGAAGGGTATAAAATGGTAGTTGTAGGTACCAGTAGCGCATGTTGCTGACCAAATTCAGTTTTAGATTCGACAATTCTTGCTGAATGGAAACCACGGGACCGGAAAAATCAATTTGATTGGCCATGACCAAGTGTTTGGCATAATCAAATAACACCTTAATGTTGGTTAACAATATGGCTCCTATTGAGAGCACAAAGAGAGGATTGGTAAAAGGTTGATTTTTAACTGTATACGACAGGATCGTTGCTAAAATTGCAATATAAATGGTTCCGAATACTAAACCTGTGACTTTTTCGGCCTTGAGACCAAAAAGTGCTTTACGAGAACGTTGACTCACCTGGTATTTTAATATTTGGGTATTCAGTTGAATTACCTGTTCTATTTTACTGTTTTGAACTTTCCATAAATTTTGAATGCTTTGCTCTTCCATTTTATTTTTGATTTATTGATGTGAATTTTTCTTTTAATGTACTTTTTAATCTATTGAGTTTTGTTGCCACATTGGATACCTTTATCCCCATGATTGCAGCGATCTCTGCATAACTTTTTTCTTCCAGGTATAACAGCATTAAAGCCCTATCAAAATGCTTGAACTCACTGATGAGAGAATAGAGTTGGCGGACGTTTTCATTTAAGGTTGTTTCTGCCGGAGCAGCAATCTCCACAAACCTATCATCCATCATGGTGTTTATGGCAGCTCTTTTACTCTCTTTTCGATAACTGGATATGGCTACATTTAATGCGATTCGATATAGCCATGTTGAAAATTTCAAAGTTGGTTTGTAACTTGGATAAGCCTTCCAGACTTGAATAGTGATCTCCTGAATTAAGTCTTTTACTTCCTCCTCGTCACGCTTATAAGACCTGGCAACTTTGTAAAGTATGCCTTTGTTCTCAGCGAGGTGTTTTAAGAAGGCATCCGAAAGCTTATTTTCTGAAACTGTCATTGGGATTACTTTTCTTAGTAATTCGTTATTTTAGTAAAATAATCACAGCATCATGGAAAAAAAATCAAAAAAAATATTTTACTTCCTGAAGTCCGGCCTAAGTTTGAGTTGTAAACAGTGCATCCTTTGTTAATCGGCTGGTCAAATAATAGATTGGATCTTGGGTTACTGAAATCAACAATGGCCTGAATAACCTTTAAAAATGTTTGATCCCGAAAGGGGAAATAGCTCCTCTTTTAGCTGCTATAATCGCTTCAAAATCAGTCTTATTTTCTTGCGTTTGCTAATCTTATCGCATAATCCTGATTAAAAAATTGGGCAAAAAAATAGGTGAATTTTACTTCACCTATATCTAGCCTTTAAATGCAAAAGCTTACAATTGATTTTGATGACTAAGAGATTGGAATGCCTTGGCGGTATACTGAAGTGAACGAAGCCTTTTTTCATGATCAAAAACATTAGTGGTAACCATTACCTCATCTATTTCATGTCTTTCTATAAAGGACGCTAACGCTTTGCTGACCTTTTCATAACTGCCTATAAAAGCATATTGCGTCATTTGTTTGATGGCTGCTTCCTCCTGGGGGCTCCATATCTCATCCATGTTTTTTACCGGGGGAGAAAGAGGGTAGGACCTTCCTCTGATGATCCCTAAAGCCATTTGGTAAAAGGATGTAGCCAGATAAGCTGCTTCGTCATCCGTATCTGCCACAACTATATTCAGACAGGCTACCAAATAAGGAAGGTTGCTTTGTGTGGTAGCTTTGAAGTTCTGTTTGTAATAAGTACTTGCTTGGCTAAAGTAAGTAGGTGCAAAGTGACTTGCGAAAACGTAAGGAAGTCCTTTTTTTGCGGCGAGCACAGCACTGTCCATGCTTGAGCCCAAAAGATAAATCGGCACATCGAGCCCTTCCGCAGGATAAGCTCGAACAGGAGCATCGATGTTTTCCTCAGAAAAGAACATTTGCAATTCCTCCAAATCTTGGGGGAATTCCTGAACCGTTTCTAACCTGCCTCTTCGTAGAACTGATGCCGTTTTTTGATCAGTTCCCGGAGCTCGGCCCAGACCCAGATCAATCCTGCCCGGATAAAGCGTCTCCAAAGTGCCAATTTGTTCGGCCACCATTAATGGACTGTGATTGGGTAACATTATACCGCCGGAACCCACCCTAATAGATTTCGTTCCTCCTGCAATATGTCCCATTAATACGGTGGGTGCTGAACTTCCCACATAGGGCATATTGTGGTGTTCTGCTAACCAAAATCGCTTGTATCCCCAGGATTCTGCATGCCGGGCTAGATCCAAAGACCTTTTATAGGCATCGGCAGCATCATGTCCTTCTTTAAGTATGGCTAAATCTAAAATTGAGTATTTCATAGTAATTTATATTGAATCTAAAACCTTTGAAATAGTTTTTAAGTTCCTCAAAAGGAGAGCCGGTTTGGTGAGCTAAATATGGGGAAAGAGATGGTGTTAAAGGGGCAAATAAAAGCCTTAAAAGAAGTAAAAAATATAAAAACCTCACCATAGCTGAGCTATGGTGAGGCTATATGTAAACCTAAATAACCTAAGTCGCAGTTTAGCTATTTATGGCCTTATATTCAATCCATCTTAGGGTAATCTGTATAGCCCTTTTCACCGGGGGTATAAAAAGTGGACTCGTCCCAATCTGCTAATGCTGCATTTTTTTCAAACCTCTCGGGCAAATCCGGGTTGGAAATAAACAATTTTCCGTAGGCGACTGCATCTGCCAATCCTTCCAGAATAAAGTTGTTACCTTTTTGTTGATCAAATCCTGCATTGATAATTAATTTACCGTTGTAGATAGGGCGGTAGCGTTTGGCAATTTCCGTTTCTGCATAGGGTATATCTGAAACATCATTAAATGGTTCTGAAAGATGCAGATAAGCCAGATTGTACTTATTGAGGTTTTCTATGATATAATCAAATGTAGGAATACTTTCTTCGTCCATGGTCATACCAAAAATCCCGTTCAATGATGGATTTAATCTTAGTCCAATTCTATTTTCAGGTATCACCTCTTTAATTGCATCGATGATTTCAAATAAGATTTTGGATCTATTGGCGATACTTCCTCCATATTCATCAAGCCTTACATTGGAAGTTCGACTGAAGAATTGATGCAATAGATATCCATTGGAGCTGTGGATTTCTACTCCATCAAATCCCGCTTCCCAAGCATTTTTTGCGCCATTCTTAAAGTCTGCTATTGTTTGTTTGATTTCCGGTAGGTTCATTTCCTTAGGGGTGACCGTGTCCTTAAATCCCTTGGGTGTAAAGGACTTCGCTTTGGGATTAATGGCAGAAGGAGCCAGAGGTAAATTTCCTTCATGGAAATCGGGATGAGAGATTCTGCCCACATGCCATAACTGCAAAAATATTTTACCTCCCTCATCATGTACAGCCTTGGTTACTTTTTTCCAACCAGCTACTTGGGATTTGGTATGGATGCCCGGGGTGTTGATATAACCTACTGCCCTTTGAGAAATTTGGGAGCCTTCAGTTATGATCAATCCTGCTGAAGCCCTTTGCCTATAATATTCGGCATGTAAATCGGTGGGCGCTTTATCTTGGTTATCTGCCCGGCTCCTTGTCATAGGGGCCATAACAAGACGGTTGTCTAATTTTAAATCTCCTAGGTTAAGGGATTCTAAAAGTGGTTGCTTTTGCATATTTTTTAATTTTTGTTGATCGATTGATAAGCTTTCTTCGTTAAATCAACTGAGAAATCTATAAAATGTTGGTCTAACCGATTTCATTTTGCTACTGCAATTTCTGATCCATTCTTCAACCCGAAATTTTCAATAGACCCTCAATTTGGTGCCATGACCTTCAAAAAGCCAGATTTTCTTGAGATTGCAAATTTTACATATACGAAGGAAATCCTATTGCATAATCCGGGTTGAAAATGTTAACCTACTAGTCGGGGAACGCCAAGAACAGCTGTTTTGTTTTGCCGAGAATACAAAATTCACCTGGGTAAGCATTTGCGCTCTTGGGTTATTTTTTATAAAAATAAAAAATAAAATGTTTAAACTAATCATGTAATAGAAACCCTTGTATAATACTGGGGGTTAGAAAAAAAATTCAGCCAATAAAATAAGCAAAAGAAAACCGACTCCCTGTCATAGACAAGAAGTCGGTAAATATCCAAAAACTAGACTAAGTTTTTACTGAGAAATTTTCTCAGCAACCCAGTTTTTAGCGTTTATAAAGGCATTGATCCAGGGGCTAACCTCTTCGTTCCGTATATCTTCAGGATAATATGGCCAGTTCCAAGGGGCAATTGCCCTTTCAATATGTGGCATGATTGCCAGATGGCGGCCATCTTTTGACACCAAGCCTGCTACATTATGGTCTGATCCGTTGGGATTACCGGGGTATGCGCTGTAAGAATACTCCATACCAAAATTGTAACTTTCTTTTTCTTCCGGAAGGTAGAATTTACCTTCTCCATGTGCTACCCATACCCCTAGTCTTAAACCGGACAAGGAGCCAAACATTACAGAATCATTCTCAGGAATGGTCACATTCACAAATGACGACTCAAACTTATGACTGTCGTTGTGAAGCATTTTGGTTTTTTGCTTATGTTCAGGATTGATCAGGTTCAATTCAACCATTAGCTGACATCCATTACAAACACCTAAACTCAATGTGTCTTTTCTGGCGTAAAAATTATCCAAAGCATTTTTAGCTTTCTCATTGTAAAGAAAAGCTCCGGCCCATCCTTTGGCAGAACCAAGAACATCGGAATTTGAAAAGCCACCCACAAAGACGATCATGTTTACATCTTCAAGGTTCTCTCTACCTGAGATCAGGTCAGTCATGTGGATGTCTTTGACATCAAATCCGGCCAACCATAAGGAATAAGCCATCTCTCTATCTCCATTGACTCCTTTTTCACGAATAATCGCTGCTTTGGCACCCGTGGTTGTTTTCCTATTGGAGTCCAAATTCAATGCTTCGTAAGTCCCTTTCCATTGCTCAGGAAAGGTATAGTTCAAAGGTTGATTTTTATAATTGTCAAATCGATCCTTGGCCAGTTCTTTTCCCGACTGCTGTTGATCCAACAAATAGGAGGATTTGTACCAAATATCTCTCAATACTGATACTTCCCAAGACTTATTTAAACCCTCAATTTGAATGGTGCCTGAAGTATTTACAGTTGCAATTTCCACAGCAGACACCCCTTTTGAATTCAATAATGAAGAGACATCGGCCGCATCCTTTACCTGAATAACCAAGCCCGGGTTTTCTGCAAATAAGGCTTTGATCAAATCTTTTTCCTTAAGATTTGAAGTATGAATATCTAAGCCTCTATTCTGGTCAGGGAAACACATCTCCAATAAGGTAGTGATCAAACCGCCGGATGAAATGTCATGACCAGCTAGTACTTTGTCTTCTTTGATCAGTTCTTGAATGGTTGCAAAGGCACTTTTAAAATAAGCTGCATCCTTAATGTTCGGTACTTCGTTGCCAATTTTATTTAGTGATTGTGCAAAGGAGCTGCCTCCCAATTTTGCTTCATCCTTAGACAAATCTATGTATAGCAATGTTGATTCAGGGCTAGCCTTTAAGCTAGGAGAAATAACATTGTTAATGTCCGAACATTCTCCAACAGTTGAAATGATAACCGTTCCGGGGGATTTTACCGTTTGACCACTTGGGTATTTCTGGGTCATGGACAAGGAGTCTTTACCCGTAGGAATGTTTATCCCCAATGCTATTGCAAATTCACTCGTGGCTTCCACTGCTCGATAAAGCCTGTCGTTTTCCCCTTCGTTTTTGGCTGGCCACATCCAGTTGGCACTTAGGGACACTCCTTTAAGTCCATCGGTTAGTGGAGCCCATATTAAGTTGGTAAGTGCTTCTGCTATTGCTAATCTAGATCCCGCTTCAGGACTTACTAAAGCGGCTATAGGAGAATGTCCGATTGAAGTAGCTATTCCTTTATTTCCAGAATAATCCATGGCCATTACTGCTACATTATTCAATGGAAGCTGAAGTTCGCCAGTTGTCTGTTGCTTGGCCACCCTACCGGTAACCGACCTGTCTACTTTGTTGGTGAGCCAGTCTTTGCAAGCCACTGCTTCTAATTGCAGTACATTGGTCAAATACTGCTCAAAATCCTGAACTTTGTATTCAGGTGCTGTGAAATTTTGCTTGGCCTTTTTGTCCACCAAAACAGTTTTTGGGGAAGAACCAAACATATGATTCAAACTCCAATCGACAGGTTTTTCTCCTGTCTGGGTGTTTTTAAATTTGAATTGCATGTCCCCGGTCGTCTGGCCTATGTTATAAAATGGCGCTCTTTCACGGTCTGCAATCTTCTTAATCTTTGCTAGATGGCTATCCTTAACCACCAATCCCATTCTTTCCTGGGATTCATTTCCAATGATTTCTTTGGCAGAAAGTGTAGGGTCCCCAACGGGCAATTTTTCCAAATTAATGGTTCCACCAGTATTCTCCACCAACTCTGAAAGGCAGTTTAGGTGGCCACCTGCGCCATGGTCATGGATAGAAATGATGGGATTGTCTTCACTTTCAGCCAAAGCTCGAATTACATTGGCAACCCTTTTTTGCATTTCAGGGTTTGACCGCTGAATGGCATTCATCTCTAAGGAAAGACTAAGTTCACCAGTATTCAAAGAAGATACTGCACTACCTCCCATGCCAATTCTGTAATTGTCTCCGCCCATCAAGACAATACGATCCCCTTTTTCAGGACTGTTTTTATGGCTATAAGGAGCTGCTGTAAACCCAACTCCTCCAGCCTGCATAATGACTTTATCGAAACCCCAATCCAGGTCTCCTTCTTTGTGCTCAAAAGTCATCAGACTTCCGCAAATAATAGGCTGGCCAAATTTATTTCCAAAATCGCTGGCACCGTTTGAAGCTTTGATAAGGATGTCCATTGGGGATTGGTAGAGCCATTTTCGCTCTTCAAGGTCTTTTTCCCAACTTCTTCCAGCTTCTGACCTCGGATATGAAGTCATATATACCGCTGTTCCGGCCAAAGGAATTGAGGCGGTGCCACCTGCCATCCTGTCTCTGATTTCTCCGCCTGAGCCTGTAGCAGCACCATTAAAAGGCTCTACTGTTGTAGGGAAGTTATGGGTTTCGGCTTTCAATGAAAGCACGGTATCTATTTCTTTAATCTCAAAAAAATCTGCCTTTTCTGAAGATTTTGGCGCAAACTGAAGCGCCCTAGGTCCTTTAACGAAAGCAACGTTATCACTATAGGCAGAAACGATCCCATTTTTATTGGCCTTTGAGGTTGCCTTGATCAACTGAAACAAGGTCATGGGTTTTTCCTTTCCATCCAGTATAAAGGTGCCATTAAAGATCTTGTGCCTGCAATGTTCTGAATTAACTTGACTGAAACCAAAAACTTCACTATCCGTTAATGGTCGCTCCAAAGATTGACTAACCCCTTCTAAATAAGCTACTTCTTCTTTACTTAATGCCAGGCCTTCTTTCTCATTGTAGGTGTGGATATCCTCAATATATTGTATAGGATCCGGTGTTTTGGCTATTGCAAATACTTCTTGGTCAAGTCCTTTGTACATTCGCTGAAGCATAGGGTCGAAAGAACTACCTTCAATCCATGGGTAGAAGGCCTCGATCCTAAGAATCCCTTTTATTCCCATATTTTGGCTTATTTCAACCGCATTGGTAGACCAAGGGGTAATCATTTCCTTTCTTGGACCAATAAACTCGCCGGGAATTTTAAGGTCTTCCAAATGGACAGCACCTCCAAATAGCCAGTTTAATTTCTCAAGCTCATTGTTTTTGTACGCTTCAGTGGTTTCCAAAGCGTAAATGGTCTTCTCCGGGGATTGAAAAAACAAAATCTTCATAAAGGGATCGATAGCTTTTTTTGAATGGGCAAATGTACAAAATTGGTTTTAAAATTTCGCAGTGCAGGTGGAGTAAGAAACTGATTAGCCAGTATAACTTGAAAAAAACACGGACTGCCCCTAAGTCAAAGAAATAAAAAGGATGAAATTGCCCTTCTGGCTTCAAGTTTAAGCAAGAAGAAATCTTCAGAAACCCAATTTAATATAGCCTTTTTGCAAAAAATAAATAGTTCCTTTGTAGAGCAAAGAAAAATGAGTGTAAAAATTATAGAAATTCTTGAAGAAACTCTGAACCTTTTGATAGTTTCTCTAGTTTATTCCCTGAGTTTATTATTAAGGGATATTTGGAAACGAGACAAAATATAATTCGAATAGCACTAGAAAATTTTTTAGTGTATGGGGTAAGAGCAGTCACTATGGATGAGATAGCCAGGATTGCGGGAATATCTAAAAAAACAATTTATGAAGAATTCTCTAGTAAGGAAGAATTGGTTAATGCTGCCATAGAGGCAACAATAAAAGAGTACAGGTGTGATTTAGATGAGATGGAAAGCATTGATGAAAGTGCCATTGACCATTTGTTGCGCATGACAAGGTATCTAAGGGAGGCATTTACCAGTATGAATCCATTGTTAATGCAAGACATCCAACGATTTTACCCCAAATGCTGGCAAAAGGTAAATGAATTTAAAACGGAAAAAGTACTTCAGAATATTATTATGGTATTAGAAAAAGGAAAAGAATCCGGGGATTTCCGAATGGAGATCAATTCAGAGTTATTGGCCTATATGCGTATGGATCAAATTACAAATACTTTAACTTTTAATTATTCGAAGTCAAGTTATACTTTGCTAGAATGCCAATTGGCGATTTTAGATCATTTTATACATGGAATTCTTACTGACCAGGGAAGGTCAAATTACTATAAAAAACTACAAACTCAGGAAATTTAACTTTATGAATTTTAAACCAATTATTCTTTCCCTTACGATTTGGCTGGTAGGCCATTGGTTAGCTGAAGTTCAGGCCCAGCAACTGCCTTTCTCTTTAGAAGAAAGTGTGAACTATGCCCTGGAAAATAACGCAGAAGCCCGAAATGCAAGATTAGAAATACAAGCTGCAAAAGGTTTGATCGGAGAACGAACCTCAGAAGGGCTACCTCAAATTACTACAAGATTGAATGCTACCAAAAATCTTAAGGTACCTATATCGCCATTTCCCGCTCAGTTTTTTGATCCGGAAGCACCTGAAGGTACTTTTATTGGGGTTCAATTTTCCCCGATTTATTCAGCAAATTTGACAGCTACCGTAAGTCAAATGATTTTCAACGGTTCTTATTTTATAGGCCTTAAAGCAGCCAAAACATATAAGCAATTGGTGGAATTTGATAAAGAGTTTACTGACCTGGAAGTGGTAGAAAATGTGAAAAAAGCTTATTTTTCTGTATTAGTGAGTAAAGAACGAGAGACATTAATTCAGGCAAACCTGAATCGATTAGATACGCTACTTAAAGAAACCGAGATTCTTTATGAAGAAGGTTTTGCTGAAAAGATAGACGTGACGAGAATAAGGGTTCAAAATAATAATATTAGAACAGAACTGAACAAGGCCAAAACTTCTACCAGTGTAAGCAAGGCCCTTTTAAAGTTGCAAATGGGCTTCCCTGAGGAGGAAGAAATTGTCTTAACCGATAAATTAGATGATTTTACCCAATACCTTGAAACCCAAAGATTATTAAGTGAAGAAGGTCAACAAAGAATAGAAGTAGATCAAATCAATACAAATTACGATTTGGCAGTATTGGATTTGAAAAACAATCAAATCCAATACATGCCCAGATTGGATGCCAATTACACCTTTCAAAGGAATGCTTTTGGAGGTAATTTCTCAAAACTCTGGTCAGGAGATTGGTTTACAGGTTCTATTGTTGGAGTTACATTAGAAATTCCAATTTTTGATGGGTTTCTCAAAAAGCATAAAATCCAGCAAAATAGGGTGCAAATGAGGCAATTAGAAGTTCAGAAAGAATTTACCATACAAAACATTCAATTAGAAAAATTTCAAGCCAAACAAAATTTGATCAACAGCTTACAAGAATTGGAAGTGCAAAAAGAAAACAGAGATTTGGCACTGGAGGTTTTCAATATGGCGAAAATTAAATACCAAGAAGGGGTAGGGTCTAACCTTGAGGTAGTGGAAGCAGATGCCACCCTTAAAGAGGCAGAGACCAATTATTTTTCTGCTCTTTATGATACGTTTATCGCAAGAGTAGATTTAGAAAAAGCATTGGGAATTTTAAAATAAGAAAAGGATTATACATGTTTATGAAAAATACATTTAAGTTTTTAACCCTATCCCTTGCGTTGGGAATGTTTTCTTGCGCTCAGCAAGAAGATGATCTTTCTTCCAAAAAAAACCAATTGGAAGCATTCAAATCTGAATCAGCAGCCTTAAAAGTTAAGATCGAAGAATTAGAGGAAGAGATATCCTCCTTGGATCCGGAATTTCGGAAAAACCGTAGGAAATCAGTATTGGTAACTACCGTAAAACCCGAAGTAGGTAAATTTGAACATTATGTGGAAGTGACCGGTTCTGTACTTTCCAAAAAGAATGTAAACATCAGTGCAGAGGTTTCAGGTAGGGTAGAAGAGATTGTTACCCGTGAAGGCATGTCTGTTAGAAAGGGCCAAGTAATTGCTAAAATTGATGCAGAATCCATTAAAAGAAATTTGGATGAAATTAAAACCCAGCTTGAGCTAGCCAAAACAATTTTTGAAAAACAAGAGAGACTTTGGAACCAGAAGATAGGTACTGAAATTCAATTTTTAGAGGCGAAGAACAGGAAGGAAACCCTAGAGAAAAACCTTGCTTCTATCGAACTTCAAAAGGATAGAACTACCATTACTGCCCCATTTAATGGAACAGTAGAGGAACTTACAGTAAGGGTAGGGGAGTTGGTACAACCTGGTTCTCCTGTAGTCAATTTTGTAGGGGAAGACGATTTATTTATTGAGGGAGATATCTCAGAAAGATTTGTAGGAATTTTGAATAAAGGGGATTCTGTAAGTATTTATTTCCCTTCTATAGACAAAAATATTAAAACCAAAGTAACTGCGGTTGGAAAAATTATTAATCCGGATAACAGAACATTTAAAGTAGAGGTTTTTCTACCGAAAGTAGAAAATGTAAAACCAAATATGATTTCGGTTTTAAATATTCAGGATTATAATGTTGATGAGGCGGTGATAGTCCCTACTTACCTCATTCTTAAAGACAATCAGGGAAGTTATGTTTTTGTAGTTGAAAAAGGTGTGGCTCACAAAAAATATGTGGAAAGAGGATTGACCTATGAAGGACATACTGAAATCACTAAAGGTTTAGATGGATCTGAAACACTTATTGACAAAGGGTTTAGGGAAGTAGGAGATAATTTTAATGTAAAAATCTCATCTTAATTATAATATGGCTTCAGAAGAAAACAAGAAAAAAGGAGTAATCAGAGAATTTGGAATTTCCTCACTGTCTGTAGATAATAGGACAAGTGTGGTAATCCTTACACTGATTATTACCTTCCTGGGGATGTTTGCCTACAGGACCATGCCTAAAGAAAGCTTTCCGGAAATTGTGATTCCTACAGTGTATGTAGGAACAGCTTATCCCGGAAACTCCCCCGTAGATATGGAAAACCTGATTTCCAGACCCATAGAAAAAGAGTTGAAATCAATTAATAACTTAAAAGATGTAAGCTCCACTTCCATCCAGGATTTTTCATCAATCGTGGTTGAGTTTAATCCCAATGTGGAAATATCCAAGGCCATACAGGATGTCAAGGATGCGGTAGATAAAGCTAAAAGTGAGCTGCCGAATGATTTGGATAGAGATCCGGATGTATTGGAGGTCAACACTTCAGAGTTCCCAATAATGAATGTAAACATTTCGGGAAACTATACAGAGCAAGAGCTAAAGACCTACGGTGAGTATTTGGAAGATGAGATCGAAAAATTAACAGAAATATCCAGTGCTGACTTGAGCGGGACCATTGAGCGCGAAATTCGGATCAATGCAGATCTCTATAAAATGGAAGCTTTAGGGGTTACTTTTTCCGATATCTCAGGCGCTGTTTCTGATGAAAATGTTACCATTTCGGGTGGTAATATTTTATCTGGTGATTACAGAAGAACACTAAGGATAGATGGTGAATTTGCCAAACCTATAGAAATTGAAGATGTAATCGTCAAGACTGAGAACAACAATATTGTTTACCTAAGAGATGTCGCCGAAGTTGAGGATACTTATAAGGAAAGAGAGAGTTTTGCCAGAAGTAAGAAGTTACCGGTAGTTACTATCAATGTCATAAAAAGAAGTGGCGAGAATCTTTTGGATGCTTCAGATAAAATAAAGGCCTTAATTGATGAAGTAAAAATCAACAAATTTCCTGAGGATCTGGAGGTTACCATTACCAATGATCAGTCCAAAACCACTCGTTCGCAAGTAGATAACCTTGAAAACAGTATCATTTCCGGGGTAATTCTTGTGGTATTGGTGTTGATGTTTTTCTTAGGCTTTAGAAACGCACTTTTTGTTGGAATTGCCATTCCACTGTCAATGTTTATCTCCTTCCTGGTGCTCAATTCTTTGGGTGTTACCTTAAACCTCATGGTACTGTTCTCCCTGATACTTGCGTTGGGAATGCTGGTGGACAATGGAATCGTGGTCGTAGAAAACATTTACAGGCTGATGCAGGAAGGTAAATCTCCAGTTAGGGCAGCAAAAGAAGGTGTTGGTGAAGTGGCTTGGCCAATTATAACATCAACAGCGACAACACTCGCAGCCTTTCTTCCCTTGGCATTTTGGGATGATATCATCGGGGAGTTTATGAAATACCTTCCCATTACTTTGATTATCGTATTGTCTTCCTCCTTATTCGTAGCTTTGGTAATCAATCCTGTTTTGACGGCCTTGTTTATGAAAGTACAGGATGTAGACAAGCAAAAGCCTGTTCAGAAACCGATGATCGTTGCAGCAGTTTTGACGGCATTGGCTATCGTAAGTTATTTCCTAGCTTGGATAGCATTTGGGAATTTACTGTTCTTGGCTGCTCTGCTGGTTATATTTAACGTTTTCTTCTTAAGAAGGGCTATTCGTTGGTTCCAAAATGTATTTTTGGTTCGTTTGGAGGACCTTTATGAAAAAACGTTACTTTTTGCCCTGAGAGGCTATAAACCCTACCTCTTTTTTGGAGGGACTTTGATTTTATTGGTGCTGTCACTAGGCTTACTATATGTAAGTGCGCCGAAGATATTGTTTTTCCCTGACAATCAGCCGGCCCTGATAAGTATATATGTAGAAAAACCAATAGGTACAGACATTACTTCCACCAACGAATTTATGGAGGAATTTGAAGATGATCTGTTTGCTTTACTTGAGCCATATGATGAAATCATAGAGTCTGTGATTACTCAAATCGGGGAAGGTACCGGCGACCCCATGGAAGGGCCAAGTCAGGCATCAACTCCCCATAAGGCAAAGGTAACAATTGGCTTTGAAGAGTATCAATACCGAGAAGGAATCAATACCAATGAGATCATGGAGAAGATCAGGGAATTGGCTGAGGGTTATCCCGGTGTATTGATGACTGTTGGCAAGCAACAAAACGGCCCTCCCGTTGGAAAACCAATCAATATAGAAATTACTGGAGAGAACTTTGAACAACTTATTGCTTATGTGAATTCAGTCAGAGAGCACATCAATGAGTCTGGGATACAAGGTATAGAGGAGTTAAAGTCTGATTTGGAGCTAGGAAACCCTGAGCTGATTTTAAACATTGATAGGGAAAAAGCCAGACGTTTTGGACTTTCGACTTCAACCATCGCCAATGAACTGAGAACAGCACTTTTCGGCTTAGAAGTATCTAAATTTAAGGAAGGGGAAGATGATTACCCCATTCAACTAAGGCTCGCAGATAAATTTAGGTATGATATCGACGCTTTGCTCAACAAGAAAATTAGCTTTAGAGATAAGTTTGGAAACAAAAAGGAGATACCTATTTCCTCCGTTGCTAGCTTAGAATACAGTTCTACCTATGGTTCTGTCAAAAGGAAAGACTTGGAGAGGGTAATTACTTTATTTTCAAATGTAAATGATGGGTACAATGCCACAGAAATTAATAACCAAATCAAGCGGTTGTTGCAGGACTTTGAAGTACCGGAAGGAATCAATATTAGTTTTACAGGTGAGCAAGAGGAACAAGCTAAGTCTGCAGAGTTTTTAACTAGAGCATTGTTGATTTCAGTTTCTTTAATATTCCTTATCATAGTAGCGCAATTCAACTCCATTACCACGCCATTTATTATCATGGCCTCCGTAATTTTGAGTACAATAGGTGTGTTTCTAGGGCTTGTGATATTCAATATGGACTTTGTCATCATTATGACAGGTATCGGGATAATTTCCTTGGCAGGTGTTGTGGTAAACAATGCCATTGTATTGATTGATTACACTGATCTAATAAGATCCAGAAAGCGTGAAGAACTTAATATTTCTGAAGATCAGAATCTTTCCAAAGAAGATCTCTTAGACAGTATTGTAAAAGGCGGGAAAACCAGACTTAGACCGGTGTTATTGACTGCTGTAACCACGGTGTTAGGCCTGATTCCATTGGCCATAGGTATGAATATTGATTTTTATGGATTACTGTCATCCTTTGAGCCCAAGTTTTATATTGGGGGTGATAATGCAGACTTTTGGGGACCAATGGCATGGACTGTAATATATGGCCTAACCTTTGCGACCTTTTTAACGTTAGTAGTAGTACCTGTCATGTATTTATTGGCAGATAAATTAAATATGGCTGTTCGAAAGAACAGTTGATTAGATTTAATTAAAGGTTGGTGGTTTTTTTAAGTGTTCAAACCTCCGGGATAATGTCCCGGAGGTTTTTATTTTTTGCCCAAGGCGATAAAATAGCCTATTTATTTGTCGGACTGACCATAATAAGCCTCTTTTCCATGCTTTCGTTCATAATGCTTTTTTATTAAAGCATCTTTCAATCTCGGTGCCTTGGGGTTGATTTGCAAGGTCAAATACGCCATACGTGCGATTTCTTCTAACACCTTGCTATTGTAGACCGCTTTTTGAGCATCCTTTCCCCAAGTAAATGGGCCGTGGTTTCCAATAAGTATCATTTCTACCTCATCATAAGAAATATTTTTTTCTGCAAGGCAGTCCAAAATTTGCTGTCCTGTCATGTGCTCATAGTCTCCGGAAATGTTAGCATCACTCATCGGAGGGGCACAGGGGATATCATTGGTATTGTGATCAGCATGTGTGGTTCCGAATAAAGGAATATCCATTTGAGCTTGAGCCCAAGAAACGGCATAGCAGGAATGGGTATGGCATATGCCTCCAATATTCTCCCACTGCTTATACAAGAAAGCATGGGTTTTGGTGTCTGAAGATGGTCTCATTTTCCCTTCCACCACATTGTTGTCAAAATCTACAATTACGATGTCTTCCGGTTTTAATGTCTCATAAGGAACTCCACTTGGTTTAATGGCAAATACTCCATTTTCTCGGTCTACAGCACTTACATTTCCAAAGGTATAAACCACCAAATCCAGCTTGGGCAACTCCATATTTGCTTTGTAACAATTGTTTTTCAGTTCTTCGTATTTACTCATGGTATTTCAAAGGCTTTAATTAATTAATTACATTAGGTTTATGGAGAATCAAGAGCTGATGTCCAATTCTATTTTTATATTTAGCATATTGTCTATTTTAAACAAGCCCTTTTTTTTCGATTAGTATGAATGGCTGGCCTTGTTTCGATGTAGCAAATATGTGAAAAGGAAAATTAGCATTTAATTATTAAATGAATTTTCTCTAAGTTTAATAAATAATTAAGTAAAAGATCGTATGCAGCTTAAAAAAAATGAGCTTTGGTTGGTTACCGGTAGCCAACATTTATATGGACAGGATATTTTAAAAGAAGTGTCTTCTCATTCTGACGTCTTATGCAAGCATTTGAATGCTTCCAATAATATAGCAGTTACCATTGTTTTTAAGGCGCTAGTGACCACTCAAGAAGAAATTTCACAGGTTTTTTTAGCGGCAAATAAAGCAGAGAATTGCATAGGTGTTATGGCATGGATGCATACTTTTTCACCTGCCAAAATGTGGATCAACGGCTTGAGATTGCTTGACAAACCACTCTTGCACTTGCATACCCAATATGGAGAAAACATCCCATGGGATAGTATAGATATGGATTATATGAACTTGCACCAGAGTGCACATGGTGACAGGGAATTTGGCTTTATCTGTACCAAGATGAATATACCTAGGAAAGTGGTGGTAGGCCACTGGAAAGACATTGATGTTCATCGGGAAATCGATTATTGGAGTAGGGCTGCTAGTGGATGGATGGACTGGCAAGGTGCTCAGTTTGTTCGGTTTGGCGATAATATGCGACAAGTAGCGGTTACCGAAGGCAATAAAGTGGAGGCGCAAATTAAATTTGGCTTTGGGGTTAATACCTATGGTGTGGGAGATTTGGTGGAAAAAATCAATGCGGTAAGTGAAGCGGAAATGGAAGAATTAATTGATGTCTACCACAATGCTTATGCTTTAACTGACTCTTTGAAAAAAGGTGGGGCCAGGCATCCTTCCTTGCGGGAGGCAGCCAGGATAGAATTGGGCCTTCAAAGCTTTTTAGAGGCAGGTTCCTTTAAGGGTTTTACCAATACTTTTGAAGACCTTCATGGGATGAAGCAATTACCGGGCTTGCCTGTTCAGCGACTTATGAATGCAGGTTATGGCTATGCGGGTGAAGGGGATTGGAAAACCATGGCACTAGTTCGTGCCATGAAGGTAATGGGTACCGGACTTCCCGGAGGGAATGCTTTTATGGAAGACTATACCTATGACTTTAAGGAACAGGGGGGGCTTGTACTTGGTGCCCATATGCTGGAAGTTGATGAATGCCTTGCAGAAGGCCCAATTCGCTGTGAAGTTCACCCTTTGGGGATAGGTGGAAAAGAAGATCCTGTTAGGCTTGTTTTTGATGCGGCTGCCGGGCATGCGCTTAACGCTTCTTTAATTGATTTGGGCAATAAGTTTAGAATGGTAGTAAATGAAGTAGAAGCTGTTAAACCACCTCATGATTTGCCTAAATTACCAGTGGCAAGAACCATGTGGCGGCCACTTCCTGATTTTAAGGGAGCCTGTGGTGCTTGGATACTGTCCGGTGGAGCACACCATACGTGTTTTAGTCAGAATTTGAATGTGCAGGTATTGGAAGATTTCTGCGAAATGGCCCAAATAGAATGCGTTACAATTAATGAAAACACCAACATCAAAAATTTCAAAACCTATTTGAAAAGTTTTGACTGATCCGGTAATTAAAAAGGTTTAGAATTACAAAAAAAAAGGCAGTCGGAGGAATAAATCCCCTGGCTGTTTTTTTAAGGGGCAGGGTCGTAATTGTTTATTATTCAGCAGGTAAAATAATTAGCGGGGTATTGCCGTCGTGGATCAAATCATTGATAAAAAACCTTCTAAATAGTTTGTCATTGAGATGTCTAGAACCCTTTTGAAGGACAATAAAGTCATCCAGGCATTGGCTAAACCTTTTTTTAATTTCAGCAAAGGCATCTGTATTTTCATAAATACTGATTTTATAAGAATACGCTTCACCAATCGTAGATCTAAGGTATTCCAAATACATTTTGCTAGGTTCTAGGTCTGCTCTGTTCTCAATTATGGTCAATAACTCAATTTCTTTAATTTTATTACCTACGGTATTTAGAATAACCTTTAGTGCAGCATCATTAAGGGGATATTTTTCCTGACAGGATAATACGAGTTTTTTAGGAATAGCAAAATCTATGCTTTGGGGAAGTGCAATTACTGTCTGATTGAGCTGATTAATTATGCTGGTGGCAGTACTCCCAATTAATATTCTCTTCAAAAAGCCAGTACCTTTTAATCCCAATAGTAAAAGGTCATCAGGTTTTAGAAAACCTTCCAAGAAATGGGTAAGTTGATGGGGAACAGCTTCAAAGGTAGTTTGATTTGGAATAGGGCTAAGCTCACAATCTTTTAGGTATTGTAAATATTTTTTCTCTGTTTCTGCTTTATTAAAAGCAATGATTTTATCACTTTCTCTGGTATTGGAAAGAGTAGGTGCCAGGCCATCCATCTTGTGCACAAATACCAAATCTAAACCATAAATTTCTTGCCAACTGCATGCCAACCTCAACTGAGTGGGCGTATATGGTGAAAAATCTACTAATACGATTAATCTGTTCATTTTGAGTAGAAAGTAGTGAGGGGGTTATTCCTGATTTGAAGATATAAAAATCCTTCTAAAGTTAAGAAGCTTTGTAGATGTTTAATGCTTATTTCTCATTATCTATTTCCTTAGCCATGAAAATAAAAGGTCACCTGCCTAACTTTAAGCAGGTGACCTTTATTAATAGTTCTCTTCTGAATTATCAGAAAAACTAAAACAATATATTTTCTAGGCGTTTTCTACTCTAGGTGCCCAATAGGTACAATAGGCATCCGCATTTACTGGCCCTTTAAATAATTGGCAACCTCCGCATTTACGTTTTTCTGTAGGCGGAAGGTACAATTGGCAGTTGTCACATTTATCTCCTTCTAATGGAGATTTTTCTTCATAGCCTAAACTTTTCCTTTTAGCAATTTCTTCTTCACTTAGCCCTGTTAAGTCCTCACAGTCTTTGATGTTTTCTAATTTGTAATCCTCCTGAGGTTTGCCACATTGGCTAAGGAAAAGTACGGCTCCTGTTGAGAAAACAAGGGTTTTTATTGATTTTCTTCTATTCATACTCGTGGCAGTGCTTTTTTTATAATAAATGAATTGGCAAACAGTTAAATACAGACTGCAAACCCTATTTAACTTGAACGCTTTTTAGTAAAACTATTCTGACTTGGTTCAGATACCTTTTTCAACAAGTATATGATCAACTTCCTTAAGGTAAGCTTCTTTCCAGTCTTCTTTTTGCGCTGAAAATTGATATTCGGATTCCAGCACTTTTGAAATGGCTTCACCTGAGCCTGCATTGGAACTTAATATAGCTAAGCGGAACCATTTGTTTTCTCCTTTTTCGACCAAGGCTTTGGCCAGTTGCTTGATGGTGAAATCATCTTCATAGTTACCTAGGCTAAGTATAGCTTGTAAGGAAACGATGGGGGCTTCATCATCGATCATTGCGGCAATGTCTTCCTTTAAATCAGGAAAAGCTTCTGCAAGCATTAACGCATTCTTTCTTATGCCGTAATAATCACTTTTCAATGCCGTTTTTACTAAGTCTATTTCCAATGCATCCATAGACTGTAACAAATACAATGCGTGCAGTTGGGCATTGGGGTCTTCGTTTGCGGCAAGTGTTTTTAATAATGGGATGTATTCATCTCTTGGGTTTTCCAATATAATTCTTTGGGCAGTTGTTCTCCACCAACCATTTTTGTGGGCCAAGTGAGAAACAAGGGTCTCTGGATCCATCCTAGTAAAGTCCTGAACCTCCATGGTAGAAACACCTGATTTAGGTACAATCCTATAGATTCTACCACGGTCCATCCCTTTCATAAAATCCATGTCTTCTTTTAAATCATCAGGAATAGAAACCGGTGTTTCAATGTGCTGTCGGTAAAAGTCCACCATATATAATGCACCGTCAGGTCCCACCGTAAAGCCAACAGGTCTGAACCAAGGATCTGTGGAAGCAAGGAATTCTTTGTCTTGCTCTTCAGAAGCTCTTTTGGCCAAAAGTGTAGGGCTGTATTTATCTTCCACAATAATGTCCCGATGAACCAAATTCCCGGCCACTTCCCCTGTAAAGATATTGCCATTAAAGCCTTCCGGAAAGTTCCCTCCATCGTAAACTGTACCACCTGAAGCACCCGTAAAATGATCTTCAGCATATTCTACACGGTTGAGTTCTTGTTCTTGGTATTGAATATTTCTTCTTCTTGTACGCTCAGCTCTCCAGTAGGGCGGAGGGGTCAATTGAAACATTTCTAGCTCATGGTCTGAAATATTATGGTTGACCGAGCTATTGGATAATTTCCCATGTCTTTCCAGATACCTGTTAGGGATTACTGTTTGTTGGATATGAAGGGTGTTTTGGGTGAAAAATTTATTTCCCCAATCATCAAATGTTTGACCAAATTGTGCCGTACCACTTTCTTTTTCGAACAATTCTTTGTCCAATCGAAACCTGAAATCAGCTCCTCGGAGTTGCAAGGGGCCTTCTTCCGGCGCATCCTTATAGGTGACATCACTCCGTTGCCCATTGTTGGCAGCATAGATCCAGTTGTCTATACCCAATCGAAGATTGGTGATTTGGGCTTCAGAATTATTCTCAAAAAAGCCACTAAAAACAGATGTTTTGGCATCAGCTACTCCATCATTATCGGTATCCTTTAGATAGTATATATGGGGGGCGGCGGTTACTAAAAGCCCTCCTTTCCAGGGCATTAAATTGGTGGCATCAGCCAAGCCCTCTGCAAATACAGTTGAAGCATCCACCAGGCCATCACCATCAGTATCTTCTAACCTTTTGATGACACCCTTTCCTTTCCCCTCTTCAGGTTTATAAGGGTAGTCGGGCATTTCTACAGCATAGGCTATACCTTTTTCATCAAAAACCACATTTACCGGGTCTTGGATATGCGGTTCTGCAGCGAATAGTTTTACTTCAAAATTTTCATGAACATTAAAGGTTGCTATGCTTTCTTCTGGACTAAGTGCTTCAGCATATTTATCCTCTTTACAGGAGTAAAATCCCAGTATTAAGATTGAAAACAAAATATGGGTAACGTTACCTTTCATAATTAATTTTAGCTAATGGTTAACTGATTAATAAACTAATATCTAATATTTCTTGAAAGAAATGAAATTTTTCACATTTCAATTGAATAAGTGCCTTTATTTTTTATTTAAAAGGGGAATGAAAGGGATCATTTTTCAAATTCCAGTTTTTTTATTGGGGTATAACCAAAAAAGTTGTCTAAAAAAGCATAAGCCTCTTTTCTGATGTTTTCAGGGAAATCATGGTCGACATTTGGGTATTTGACCACTAAATTGTCGGGGTAGCCCAACCAATTGTAAACCGGCTGAATCTCAGCTATTCCGGCTTTAACACCTTTTACTGAAAAGTTGCTATCATTTAAAGGTGCATTGGTGAAAACTGGTCTTGGAGCTATGGATGCAATTATCTGCGTAAAGTCAAAAGGCAGTTGGGCTTCCGGTAATAGTTTTTTGATAGCCGGCATGTACCTGTCTTGTGCCCAGGGTCCTAATCTTCCTCCATAATTTTTTATTCCTGCTTCCCCAATATCGTAATAGTCAAAAGGTGTCCAACCACAACTTGTAACCACGGCTTTGATTCTTTGGTCATGGGCCGCTACGAATAAGGCATTGTGGCCTCCTAAGGAATGACCAATAACGCCAATACGGTCCGGATCTACCTGCTTCATATTGGTAAGCACATCAACAGATCGCATGTGATTCCATACTGCCAGTAAAGTACCGGATTCAAAACCGTCTTTAGAAAAATCATGATCTTTTTGTTCCCCGAAACTAGGGTAATCCGGAGCAATGACCACATAACCCCTCTGTGCCAATTCCTTGGCAAGCCCTCGGTTTTTCCGAGGTCCTTGATCATCAACTATTTTTTTACCTAAATCCCCTGTACTGTGGAGAACAAGCATGGCCGGTGCTTTTGCCTTAATGGTATGGGGTATATAAAGGAAGGCAGTCACTTCGTTACGCTCATCACTTGCGAAGGTAATGTGATGTTTGGTGTAGTTTTCAGCAACGGCAGAATCTCCGTAAATTAAATCAGGTTTTTCCAAGTGACCCCTTGGAGGAAGCGTACCCATGATTGAAGCCATATTGCTTTTCCAAGAAGCCTTTTTAGCTTCCCATTGATCCAATGTTCGCAAAGGGTTTTTACTTTCGGATTCCAATACCATAGGACTCTTTGTTATATCGTCCGGTATTTCTCTATGAAGCATTTTTTTTATGGCTCCCATTATGATGGGTTCTGCGGCCGCAGTTACCGGGCTGGTTCCCACTTCATAACCGCCCTGTGAATAGGCTGAAGAGGGGCCAATGTAGAAAGGTCCGTAATCTCCATAGGCGGCCATGGTTACAAACAGATCTTCTCTTTCGGCTTTTGCCGCCAACTGGTATTCAACAAAAAGTTCTCCTGGAAGGTGAAGTATTCTTACATCAGCGATAGTCAAACAGCTAATATCTATTTTTTTCCCAAGAGCTTGCCTTTTGTACCAGGCCAATTTTTGTACATTATTGGTAAGCCACCTTGCATTTTGCGTCCGCATTTCCTGGGCGATTTCCGGTAGGCTTTCTTTGGGGGATAGTAATATTGGCTCTTGTTGCCAATAGACATCATCACTAGTGATTTTTGTTTTAACGGTACTTTTCCAGGCAGCTTCCATTCCCTTAGCGAGCCTTTCCGCAAGGATTTTTCGGTTGATCTTTGCACCATCATTGTATTTCCCGGCGGTAACATTAGCCCCTGCGCCATTAAAGTGAACATGCATGGCATCGGGAACAGCCAATTGACGCATATACCTTGCTATTCCCGGAAAATCCGGATTAGCAATTTTGGTCAGGTAATAACTTTGCGGGTGAACGGCATAATAACTAAACACAGCCAGAGGCTCCTCTTCATTCCAGAAGCTTACCAAAGAAACTTCAGGATCAATTAAGCCTTCCGGAAAATCCCTGATTTTCTTGTCCTTTGTGGAAGAAGTTCTGGTATAGGCTACATGCCCATCGGCTCCTAAAATCCTCCTGTTTGAGGCTACTTTTTCTACAATTCCTTTGCCTGTTCCTATATGTGTAATGGGTTGAGGGTTTTTCAACGCATTAATGATAGCCCTATCCAAATTATCTAGTAAAACCTTGTCAAAAGAACTTTCATAGGCCTTCGGATCCAAGTCAGCCTCTTTTAAAATCTTCTCTGCTCCCCAATCACTAATAGGCGCATCATGCTGGTGAAGTGTATGTACAGCTACCCGGGATGGTATAGTTGATGCTGCTTTGGCAAGTCGCGATTTAAAGGCATCCTGACTTTCATTGGCGATGCCAATCCAGTCTATGGCACAAATAACTATGGGTAAACCACTACCTGAAATGACCACTCCTTTTGCACGCAAGCCAAGATCGTCTTTTTTCTCTAAGGGGTCATAGGCCAGCAAGCTTCCAATGGGAGGGGTAGCATCTACATCAAATAGTGCCAAGGTAAGCCCTTTTTCTTGGGCGAAGCCTTTCAGTGGAAAGAGGTAAAGGATAGCTATAAATAGGTATAGGCTAAATTTGAAGAACTTCATAGTGGTTAAAATTAAGTTATATTAAGGTTTAATTCCTTTGATAGTCAGTCTATACTACATCTGCAAATGAGGGGCAATTAGACTCAGGAACTTCAATGGAGACATTCTCAAACCCAGAATCCTTTGTACCCTAGGTAAGTTAGGAAGTGCAATCCTTTTCAGAATAACAAATACAAATAAAAATGCAAAAATTCCTATCATGGATGTCTTCAGCGGTAAAATTCTTTCCTGATCGATGGTTTTTTAATTTTTAAAGAAAATAGGGTTAGATTAATAATATGGGAATAAATTTAGTTTAGAAATTAAAAATTGCGGTTATAGTGCGTGTTTAGGCAATAGATAATGCAATCTTTTCGAAATAGGATAGAATATTACGGTATTTCGGTGTAAGAAGTATCTTTTAGCTTTTCTTTCTTGGTGGCGAGTGGAATAATAATATATTTGTCCAAATTAAAATAAATCCAAATTCTTTTAACAGTCAGTATGGAACAATTATTTCTCTATTTGGTCCCTTTTTTGGGTATTCTAGGCCTTTTGATTATGGCCATAAAATCGGCCTGGGTTACAAAGCAACCTACAGGCGATGAAAAAATGGTAGAGTTGGCAGGGTATATCGCCAAAGGTGCCATGTCATTTCTAAAAGCAGAATGGAAGGTAATGGGCTATTTTGTGGTCATTGCTGCCATTATTCTGGGTTGGTCCGGCACATTGTTAGACAACTCCAGTCCTGTTATTGCTATAGCCTTCATAATAGGAGCGGTACTTTCTGCTTTTGCAGGTTACCTAGGAATGAAAATTGCCACTAAATCCAATGTTAGAACAACTGAAGCTGCCAAAACCAGCCTTGCTAAAGCGCTGAATGTCTCATTTACCGGAGGTACTGTAATGGGACTTGGGGTGGCAGGCTTAGCTGTATTGGGCATGGGAGGTCTGTTTATAATTTTTTACAATATGTTTGTAATCTCTACAGGCGGAGATGTGAATGGTCATGAAATGGAAACAGCACTTGAAGTGTTGGCAGGCTTTTCTTTAGGAGCCGAGTCCATTGCTCTTTTTGCCAGAGTAGGTGGAGGAATTTACACCAAAGCTGCAGATGTTGGAGCGGACCTGGTAGGTAAAGTGGAGGCCGGAATACCGGAAGATGATGTGCGTAACCCTGCTACTATAGCAGATAATGTAGGAGATAATGTAGGAGATGTAGCCGGGATGGGAGCAGACCTGTTTGGATCTTATGTAGCGACTATTTTAGCATCCATGGTTTTGGGTAGAGAGATTGTAAGTAATGATAATTTTGGTGGGATCGCTCCGGTGCTTTTGCCTTTGGTGATTGCCGGGTTAGGTCTGGTTTTTTCTATAGTAGGAACTTTATTTGTTAAAATAAAATCGGAGAATGGAAATGTACAAGCAGCATTAAATAAAGGCAACTGGCTTTCAATTTTACTTACTGTAGCAGCTTCTTTTTTCGTTATTGACTATATGTTGCCGGATGGTGATTTGGTAATGTCAAGGTTAAATTCCGCTTCCTTCACTAAAATGGGCGTGTTTGGAGCAGTTTTTATAGGTCTGATTGTAGGTGCCCTAATGAGTATCATTACAGAGTACTATACGGCAATGGGCAAAGGTCCCGTCAATTCAATCATTAAACAATCCTCTACGGGGCATGCCACCAATATCATCGGAGGTTTAGCTGTAGGCATGCAATCCACAGTACTTCCAATCTTAGTTTTGGCTGCGGGTATTTTTACTTCTTATATGTCCGCAGGCTTATACGGTGTAGCCATAGCTGCTGCAGGTATGATGGCTACCACAGCCATGCAATTGGCCATAGATGCCTTTGGACCAATTGCAGACAATGCTGGGGGGATTGCCGAAATGGCCGGTTTACCCAAAGAGGTAAGAGAAAGAACAGATATACTTGATGCTGTAGGAAATACCACAGCTGCTAGTGGAAAAGGATTTGCCATCGCTTCCGCAGCATTGACTGCTTTGGCATTGTTTGCAGCCTATGTAGGGATCTCAGGGATTACTACGATTGATATTTATAAGGCAGATGTGCTTTCGGGCTTATTTGTTGGGGCAATGATTCCCTTTATCTTTTCAGCCCTTGCAATTGCAGCAGTGGGGAGAGCAGCCATGGATATGGTGAATGAAGTAAGAAGGCAATTCAAGGAAATTCCAGGTATCATGCAATTTGAAACCAAGCCGGATTATGAGAAATGTGTAGAAATATCTACCAAAGCTTCCATTAGAGAAATGGTGGCCCCGGGAGCCATAGCACTTATTTCCCCTATTATTGTAGGCTTTCTTTTTGGCCATGAGGTACTGGGAGGGATGTTAGCCGGTGTAACCGTCTCTGGTGTTTTGATGGGAATTTTTCAAAACAATGCCGGTGGCGCTTGGGACAATGCCAAGAAATCATTCGAAAAAGGTGTAGAGATCGATGGTGAAATGTATTACAAAGGATCAGAGCCACACAAGGCTTCTGTAACAGGAGATACAGTAGGTGATCCATTTAAGGATACTTCAGGGCCATCTATGAATATCCTAATCAAATTGACATCCATCGTTTCCATAGTAATTGCGCCATATATTCCTTTGGATAGTCCGTTGGGTATTTCTGAAAATGTAAAATTGAAATCAGATACAGAAAGGATTGTTCAGGAAGAGTCTGTAAAACAACCTACAGCAGAATTGCTAAAGATTGATTAATAAAGGACTTGTTGGTCTCCATAATATATTATGGAGACCGTTTTTTTAAGCATTTTTCTCGCTGGATTTATCAGTTTGAGTTTTAATAACCCTCTCATATACCTTCTAAAAGATGTTTTGGGAAGCGATTGTACCTCGTGCCATTGTAAAAATACAAGGTATATTTATGTGGAAGTGGTTTTTTATTTTTTGCCTAAAAATGATATCCATAGGCTTGGATAAAAAGATAAAATCCAAAGGGAAAAGGCTTTGGTTAATAGTAGCTTAACTCAACCCTATTGAAATAAAAAAAATGGCGTACGAACTCTCATTGCCCCAGAAAACTGAGGTCCTAAGAGAAAACTATTTTCAATTTATTGGGCAACCTATAATTGATAGTTTCTTAAAAAGAGGTGGAACGATTTGTCTTGCCTGCAATGGTAGACCTGTGGAAGACCTTGTCTTTCTTTCTAGTCTTGGGCATATTGATTTTGGAGAAAAATATGTTCAAGAAGGTGTTCCAAAATTAAAAACCTTGAAAGCAAATCATCCTCAAATTATTAGGCAATATTTTGGAAAATTGCAAACAAATAAAATTAAGGCTGTGCTTCAAAATTTTGATACCATCGAGTCTGTATCATCAAAAAGGGAAATAGATTTTTTGGTGAAATATAAAGTACCTGATGGTATTCCTAAGGTGTTTTTTATGGAAGTAAATTTGGGAAAAGAGCCCCAAAAGAATGGTGTGTTTGAGCAGGAAGCAGAGGATTTGTTGATATATGCGCAAGATCAAAAAATTAATATTTCCGGCTTGATGACCATTCCACCAAAAAAAGATAACCCTATTCCTTTTTTTAATAAATTAAGAACGATGGCAGATCGGTTTGGCTTAGAGCAATGCCAAATGGGCTTTTCCAGGGATTATGAAATGGCCATTGATTGTGGTTCAACGCGGCTTAGGATTGGAGGAGCAGTTTTTAGTGGCTTATAGAAGTAATTATGATTGAAAAAAAGTACCTGATAAAAACTTTCTATTATCCGTCAGTCCTTATTTCAAGATGGTTTTCTGATAGGATGGTCAGTCATTGGGTGCTTTTTGATAACAGAATCTGGAATGTAGTTGGATCCTTAGCAATGGTGGAAGCTTTGTACAGGTCTGGAAGAGTTAAATATTCAGAAGACTTGTTGGAAAACCTTATTTCTCATTTTGTCGAAAAAAATAAGTTTATCCCAAATTATAAAGAAAAACACCTGATTGCCAAAAAAGTAAAGCCTGCTTTTTCGGTTTCATTTAAAGATACTCTCGAATTATTTTTAAACTTAATGTATCCCTTGGGATTAAAACCCTTTTTAGCTTTTGGGACTTTACTGGGGCATGAGCGGAATAAAGGCTTTATTCCATGGGATTTGGATATTGATTTGGGTATTATTGATGATAATATCGATTTTAATCTGCTGGTTTCGGCATTGAAAAAATCCCCATTTAAAATTTTAAAGTGCAGTCATTCGACTGTCCCTTTTAAAATAAAGTGCAGGATAAAGGGTGGTCCGGTAGTAGAATTGGTGCTTTTTGTAAAGCAAGGAGAACATTTTATAACTTATTCAGAGATTTTCGGGGAAGTTGTAGAAAGAAAGCGATGTTCCTTCGCACTAAAAAAATCCACCATGGAGGGTGTTTCGGTTTATGTGCCTGCGAATGCTACCCGTTTCCTTGAGGAAAACTATGGTGACTGGCGGAATCCCAGGTCAATTCATCATTTTCTTTTTGATAGTCAATTGACTGATTTTAATAGCCCTCTTGTAAGGGTATGTGCAAAAAAGTATTTTTTTGAGTTGCTATCTAATGGAGATCAAAAAAAATGTCGGCATTACTTGACCTTATTTAAAACAAAGTATCCTGAAGAAAAATTTTGGAAAAAAATAGGAAATAAATTAACCCAACAGTTGAAATGAAAACCATATACGCTAAAATGGTTGCAGATTTGCTCCATCCAGGTCATATTTCTTTCTTAAAACAAGCAAAAAGTCTGGGAGACAGGCTGGTTGTTCATGTAGTTTCTGATGAGCGAGTTCGTAAAGTAAAACGCTGTCCGATAATGAATCAATCAGAAAGAGCTATCATGTTAGCATCATGTAAATATGTAGATGAAGTAAGGCTCGATGGCCCCAGAGAGATTGACGATGGATTTTTAATTCAAAATGGGTACGACTTATTTGCTTATGGTTATGTGGATGACAAAGAAATGGAAATCAAAGCTAAAGAATACCGAAACATACCTGAGCACAAAAAGAGAGTGATTCCTTATTCCCATCATATATCTACCACCCTGATTATTGACCGTATTCGCAAAGGCCTAAAAGAGCATTGAATTTCCTGGATCAATTGATTAATAATGCGAATGAATGCCATCTTATACCCTTTTTCAATTGTGGTTTAATGTTGATCTGCCGTGGTGGAGAATCCCAGCCAATTAAGAGCTATTTCCGACTTCACCATAGAGCTACATTCTTCAGTATTTAAAAGGCTTGTTTTCTTGCGTTTATTTAACCTTTCCAAGAGTTGACAGGGCTACTATGGGTAAAAATACCATAGACTAATTGGATGGGTTTTTTACAGCCCCATTCGGTATTGTTTTGAATTTTTCCTGAAATAAACGTCTGGCCCTTGGTTTTCTAATGAATAAAACTTTAAACAGTTAATCTGAAGACAAAATATTTAATAAGGCAGTTAATTTGAACGCCTGAATTTTGGTTTTGTGCAATGCTATAAAAATAAGTTATATTTACACCCTTATTTAAGCGAATGCCTAATAATATTACTGACAAGGCATATATAAAAAACTACTCATGAGAATTGCACTAAAACCGATTGGTTTGGGGGGACTCCTAATTCTATTAATGTTTTACTCGGCTTCTATACCAGCTATGGGGCAAGTAAAAGCACTAGAAGGTAAAATCATATGCATAGACCCCGGACATGGAGGTACAGCTGCCACTGATTCTTATAGGGTAGGACCTTCAGGTGAAAGAGAGGAATGGATTAACCTTAGGGTTGCTTTGCTGCTTGGGAAGATGCTGGAGGGGGCTGAGGCCAAGGTTGTACTTACCAGGAACACGGACACTTTTATTCCTTTGGCTGAAAGAAGCAAAATAGCCTTAGAGAATAAGGCGGATATTTTTATTTCTATACACCACAATGCCACGGCCGACCCCAAGGTGAATTTCCCAATTATTTATTTTCATGGCAGTGCGGAAGAAAATCAGGCAAGTGTAACATTAGGAAAGGAAGTTGCAGAAAAGTTGGTCGACCAACTATTTAAAGGAAAAGGCCCTTATAGTTTGGTTTCAGATTTCACCATATTTTCTCAATCAGGATCAAGTGTGCTTAGAGGAACTTATGGCATCCCCGGTATTATTGGAGAAGCTTCATTTTTCACTTCCCCGAAAGAAGAAAAGAAGCTTAAACAATCGGAATACAATCAAAAGGAAGCCCAAGCTTATTTTGAGGCAATTGCTTCGTTCTTTGCCTCTTCGGAAATAGCTCCCATTGCAGAAAAAAAGGATCCTTCAGAAGTCGTTCCATTCAAAGTATTCCAAGAAGCTGAAAGGATGCGCCCCGAAGCCAAAGCTTGGAAAGCCAACTTTTTGAAAGGAAAAAAACTTTTAAAGAAAGGTGGTGATCAAAGATTGGTTGAGGCTTTTGAACTACTGACATTATCAGCCAGGTCTTTTCCGGATTCTTACGTTGCCAAAGCATGTCATGAACTAAGGGTGGAAATCCTCAAACAGCAAAATAAAGAAGAAGCAGTAAAAATAGAAGAAATGCGAATTAGGTATTTTTACCCTTAAGTCTACCTTGGGTCGATAAAGCGCATAAAGGAGTGAGGATTGCTGCAAAGGAGCTTTAGTTAAGCTCCAATTGCAATTGTTGGATTACAATTTCCAATTCACGATTTACGACACCAATTTTTGCGTCTAGTATTTCTAAGGTACTTTCGCTTTCAGCCAATCTTTCTATCTCTCTTATGATTGGCATTAATGTGGTGACTTTGATATTATCGATACTTGGCTTTATCTGGTGTGCAAGGTTACGGATGGTGGCGTAATCTTTTTGATCAATAGCCTGATTGAAACCGGTAATGGTAGTTTCAGCTTGGCTGATAAAAAGTTTTATCATCTCATGGATAAACTCTTGACTACCCCCACTAATTTCTTCTAAATTAACTAAATTGTATAGTTTTTCTTGGCTTTGATCCATTGTTTTCTAAGTATAAATTTGTTTGTAAATATACAATTTGCTTTGAAATAACCGAATAATCTTATTCTAAGTTTTTTTACAATATCCCAAAAAAATAGCTTTAAATTGCGCCCTAATAAACAAAATCAGGATTTAATTATTTTTATTCATGTCAGATTTGAATCATTATTCCAAGATTGCCACTGAGTTAGGTGTTCGAGAAAAGCAAGTAATCAGTACGGTCAATTTACTGGATGAGGGTGGAACAGTACCTTTTATTTCCAGGTATAGAAAAGAAGTCACCGGAAGTTTGGATGAGGTGCAGGTAGCAGCTGTCAGAGATAGATTGCAACAGTTAAGGGATCTGGACAAGCGCAAGGAAGCCATAATAAAATCCATAGATGAACAAGGTAAATTAACAGATACATTGGCCGCCAAAATAAATGCTGCGGAAACAATGTCCGTTCTGGAAGATATTTACCTACCCTACAAACCCAAAAGAAGAACCAAAGGTACCATCGCCAAAGAGAAAGGGCTTGAGCCCTTGGCGCAGTTGATTTTTGAACAAAATTCAATTGATTTAGACAAGTCCGCGGAAGAATACCTCAGTGAAGAAAAAGGGGTGGCTTCTATAGATGAGGCCTTGAATGGAGCAAGAGATATCATTGCTGAATGGATCAATGAGGATGCAGAAATTAGGAAAAAATTAAGGCAGCTATTTATTGAAGAAGGAGAGTTTGTATCAAAAGTTATTCCCGGAAAAGAAGAAGAAGCCATCAAGTACAAAGATTATTTTGACTGGAGAGAACCTGTCAAAACCGCTCCTTCTCATAGGGTTTTGGCCATGAGAAGAGGAGAAAAAGAACTTTTCCTGATGTTGGATACCGGGCCTGATGACCTAACGGCCACCAAAATTATTGAAAAGGCAGTTGTTAGAGAAAACAATACCTGCACTGATCAGGTAAGGTTGGCAGTGAAAGATGGCTATAAAAGGTTGCTTAAACCATCTATGGAAACAGAAGTGAGGCTATATGCCAAGAAAAAGGCGGATGAAGATGCCATTAAAGTTTTCACAGAAAACCTTAGACAATTATTGTTGAGCTCTCCTTTGGGAGAAAAATCTGTATTGGCCATAGACCCAGGATTTAGGACAGGGTGTAAGGTTGTCTGCCTGGGCCCCCAAGGTCAGTTTCTTCAGAATGAAACCATCTTCCCCAATGAGCCACAGAAGAAAACCATGGAATCCGGTGCCTTGATCAAACACATGGTGGCAACACATAAAATTGAGGCAATTGCTATAGGTAACGGAACAGCAAGTAGAGAAACAGAAAGCTTTGTAAAAAACATTGGTCTTCCTAAAGAGGTATTGGTGGTCATGGTAAATGAAAGTGGAGCTTCTATTTATTCTGCATCTGATGTGGCTAGAGAAGAGTTTCCGGATTTTGATCTTACTGTAAGAGGGGCGATTTCTATAGGTCGCAGGTTGATGGATCCTCTGGCAGAATTAGTAAAAATTGATGCCAAGTCCATTGGAGTGGGCCAATATCAGCATGACGTGGATCAGACTGCATTAAAAAATTCCCTAGATGATACGGTAATGAGCTGTGTAAACGGTGTAGGGGTAGAGGTAAATACAGCTTCTAAGCAATTGCTAACCTATGTTTCCGGTCTTGGACCTTCTTTGGCACAGAACATTGTTGCCTATCGAAATGAAAATGGCCCTTTTAAAAGCAGAGCAGAGATTAAAAAGGTGCCTAGGTTAGGAGAAAAAGCTTTTGAGCAGGCTGCCGGATTCTTGAGAATCCGTAATGGAAAGAACCCATTGGATAGTAGTGCCGTTCATCCTGAGCGATATGCTTTGATCAATAAGATGGCAAAAGACATGGGAGTATCTGTAGAAGAACTGCTGAAGAAAGAGGAGTTACTTCAGAAAATCCCTCTTAAAGATTATGTCAATGAACAGGTGGGTTTGCCTACCCTCAAGGATATTCTTGAAGAGTTGGGGAAACCGGGTAGAGATCCTCGAGAAAAATTTGAGGTTTTTCAGTTTGAAGATGGAATCAATGAAATGAAAGACCTCAAGGTAGGGATGAAACTGCCGGGCATTGTTACCAATATCACCCAATTTGGGGCTTTTGTGGATATAGGTGTACACCAAGACGGCCTGGTTCACCTAAGCCAAATGGCAGACAGATTTATCAAGGACCCTAAGGAAGTTGTGGCTGTCAACCAAAAAGTAATGGCGACAGTAATGGAAGTGGACTTGCCTAGAAAAAGAATTGGCTTAAGTCTCAAGTCCGATCCTTTCGCGAGCAATACCTCCTCGGGTGGTAGAAGAGAAAGACCTCGAAGAAAGCAACAAGGAAACCAAAAAGTAGCCGAGGAAAGTATGGAGGATAAGCTTGCGCTGCTAAAAAAGAAGTTTGGAAAATAACCTCTTTTCAAAATATTATCCGCCTTTAAGTAGGGAAAAGCCTGTGAATTTGTTTTCACAGGCTTTTTTCATACCTATGCCTCAATTTTATTCAATAGTAATAGGTTAATTAAAATAACATTTATATTTTCGTATTGTTTATTAAATAAACATATTGAAATATGAGAGACCTACACAATATTAGTTTTACGACAAAAAAATTGATGTCCGGCAACCTACAAGTTAAATTTCATATTCAAAATGCTATGAAGCCATATTATGGGTATTTGTTGGTGAATCAGGCCTTATCAGATGAGGAGATAATGGAGGAAATAAAACTGAGGTTAAATTTGCGTGAGCAATCTAAAATGGACTTATTGAAATTCACTTTCAAAAACCAATGGAAAGATGACCATCAATTTTATTTGTATTCGGCATGAGTTTTCTAGGGAGTAATATTAAGGCATTACGTAAAAAGTCAGGTTTGACCCAAACTCAACTGGCTGAAGAGCTAGGTGTTCAACGAACCATGATTTCTGCCTATGAGGATGGCAGATCCGAACCAAGGCTTTCAACATTGCTTACCTTGACCAATATTTTTGATGTTTCAATGGACGAGCTGACAAGTTGGGATATTGCTAGCAAAGGGCGGCAATTTCTCCAACGAGAGAAGTTAAAGATTCTCACAGTTACCTTGGATCAGAATGAGCAGGAAAGGATTAGCATGGTGGGTAAAAAAGCTTCCGCCGGCTATCTTAATGGATATGCAGATCCGGAGTATATGGAGAATTTACCCAATTTTAGGCTGCCTAATTTGGATGGCAATCAAACCTACCGGGCTTTTGAAATAAGTGGTGACAGCATGTTGCCCTTGATGCCGGGAACAGTTGTCGTGGGCGCTTATTTAGAAAGTCCAATGGAAATCAAGAATGGTAAAACCTATGTGTTGGTAACCAAAAACGACGGAATTGTTTATAAAAGGGTTTTTAATTACATTGAAGAGCGAGGTAAATTATTTGCTGTTTCGGATAATCAAACCTACAAACCCTACGATATCTCCATTCAGGAGGTAATGGAAATATGGGAAGCCAAGGCATTTATAAGCTCACATTTTCCAGATCCCACTCCATCAGCCCCGGTTTCTCTGGAAGAAATAGGTAAAATGATTTTAGAAATTAAATCAGATATCAGAAAAATATCCAACCACTAATGCCTTGAAAAATCATAGGAGCTGACTCAGTGCATGTTCGATTTTTTTCTTGGCATCGAATGATGGATCAAGGTTGATAATGCCTTTCTCAAAGTTATGCCAAATCCCATCCCCACAATCCAAATACCTGCCATTTTTCACGGGTTCATCCTCCATGGCTACACCATAATCGTAATCAGGAATGAAAATGAGTGAGGCAAGTTCCCTTCCTCTTTCCCAGGCCATTTCTTTTTGTTTACCATTAATATTAAGTAATACCTTTCTTACGGAAAACTTGTAAACGATTTCAACCATCGTTTTTTGTTCTTTCTTAATTTCCAAATACCTAATTTGCATGGGCGCCTCTTTCTTGCTGACCTCATAAATGGCTTGAATGAAATCTTGACAAGTAAAGTACCAATCTTCTTGGTTTAATGGGATGTCACGAATCAACTTTCCATGAATGTCCTTTGCCAATAATTTAATGCCACCTTTTTCCCCGAGGGTTTTCAGGTTAGACCATTTGGACGAAGAGTAAAGCTTTTTGAAGATACCTTCCCAAAGCTTGGGGATTTCACCCTTATAACTATAGTCATCTGCCATGGTAAAACCTTCATCAACGATTTCTTCAGGAGTCAAGGTTTCCCTATCGGTATATTGAATATTAAATTGGGTATTTACAAAGTTCTTGCTGAAGGAGAGCTTCAACTTAAAAATATGACTAAATGGAGGAGGTACCTCTCCGGTGATAAAATCAATTTCCAATCGTACAATGTCGTCTGATTTTAAATGCATATTTTTTATTTCTTTTTAGAAAAACAAAATTAAGGCTTAATACTAAAAATAAGAGATAAAATTGAGAATTTCACCCCCACATATTTTTTTAGGCTTATTCAAGATTTATTTGGAAGCACAAATGAAGAATATTTCGAATATTAGGCGACATTTGATCCATGGATGAATGGGAAAAAAAGAATAAGATAATAGTAGAAGATCTTTATGACAAAGGTTGGTGTGTCTTGGATAACTATATACCCGAAGAATTCAGGAAGGAGTTGCTCAAGGAACAGAGAGAATTGCTTATGCATGGGCAATTTAGGTTGGCCGGGATAGGAAAAGGAGAGTCTTTTGCCATAAAACCTGAAATTAGAAGTGATAAAGTCCTGTGGATGGATGAATCCCTCCTGACACCCCTACAGGAAGTTTATTGGGATAAGATGGAAAAATTGAGAACAGCAATCAATCAACGCTGTTATTTAGGGCTTAAATCTTTTGAAGCCCATTTTGCCATGTACCCTCAGGGTTCATTTTACCTCCGACACCTTGACCAGTTTCAATCTGTAAGTTATAGAATTGTGAGTGTGGTGTTGTATTTAAACGAAACTTGGGATGAATCGGATGGCGGGGAATTAAGGATGTACTACACCAGACCTGACGGGATAGAAGACTTTCAGGATTTCTTACCTTTGGGCGGAAGGGTAGTCGTCTTTTTAAGTGGAGAGGTTCCGCATGAGGTATTGCCGACAAACAAAGAAAGAATAAGCATCACCGGATGGATGAAGGATAGGGAATGAAAACATTATAGTGCTACTGAGGTTTATTATTCATTTCCCGAATACGCATGGGCATTGAATCAATGGTAGAAAAAAGCAATGGCCAGTTAATATCATTGCCGGATTCCTGTAATTTGGATCCACCATCTTTTCCTATCAACACGTAATTACCTTTATCGGTACCTGACCCGTACAGCTTTTGCAATTCTTTTTGATGATTTTTTGTAAAAGTATACTGGGAATTACTCTCCAATTCACCTCCAAAATAAAAATAAATCAGATCACGTTCGACAAGGTCTTCCTGAATCGCATCCGCTAAATCCAATCCTTTGGCATTTTTATCAGAAGGAAATACCAATAAAACCCTATTTTTCCACTGCAGGTCTTTAATTTCTATGTTGGTTTGAGAATTGGTACTTGCCATAATCAAAAGAAAAGTGATCAGAATATCCATGTTTTGTGCATTTTGACTTGAAAACACAACTCATATCATGAAAAATTGTTCTGATCACTTTAAATTGACCGCTAATCTGCGACAATAATTGCTGGACTGAGTCAAGTGTTTGGTTACCAATAAGGAATCCGATAGCCAGTTTAACTGATACTGGAACCTGGATTGGTGGCTTCGTGAGGATTTAATAATTTTAGTTTCCCTTCAGCATCTTCCGCCATCAAAATCATTCCTTCAGATTCAATGCCCACCATCTTTTTGGGTGCCAAGTTTAATAGCATTGTCACTTGACGTCCAACCAAATCTTCAGGCTTAAATTGCTCTGCCACACCACTTAATACTGTTTTGATACCAATTCCCGTATCTACTTTTAGTTGAAGAAGTTTCTTGGATTTTTTGACTTTAATTGCCTCAACAATGGTGACTACTCTTAAATCTAATTTCATAAAGTCATCAAAAGACACGATGTCTTTCATTGGAGCGGCTTTGTATTTGGCAGCTTCATTTTTCTTTTTACTGTCCAAAAGTTTTTGAATTTGCGCTTCGACAGTACTATCTTCAATTTTTTGGAAAAGCAAGGCTGCTTTATTTATGGTCTCTCCTTCTTTTATCAAATTCATTTGACCGGCTTTTTCCCAATTTAAGTTTTGAAGACCAAGCATGCCTTTTATTTTCTCAGAGGTAAAAGGCAAGAATGGCTGAGATAAAATGGAAAGGTTGGCAACAATATTTAGCGCAATATTTAATATGGTAGCGGTTCTTTCTTCGTTGGTCTTGATGGTTTTCCAAGGCTCTGTTTCCGCCAAGTATTTATTTCCTGTACGGGCAAAATCCATCATCAATGATAGGGCTTCTCTAAACCTGTATTTCTCTACCGATTGCGCAATTTTATCAGGATACTCCCCTAAGGTACGGATAAGTTCTTCATCGACCGGTTCTAAACCATGGTGTTTTGGAACCTTGCCTCCATAATACTTGTGGGTTAAGACAACCGCACGGTTGACGAAGTTACCGAAGATAGCGACCAACTCATTGTTGTTTCTGGCTTGAAAATCCTTCCAAGTAAAATCGTTGTCCTTGGTTTCAGGGGCATTTGCGGTCAATACATAACGTAAAACATCTTCCTGTCCGGGAAATTCTTCCAGGTATTCATGCAACCAAACAGCCCAGTTTTTAGAAGTAGATATTTTCTGACCTTCCAAATTTAGAAATTCATTGGCAGGTACATTTTCCGGCAAAATGAAATCTCCTAAGGTTTTTAAAATGGCAGGGAAAGTGATGCAATGAAATACGATATTGTCTTTTCCAATGAAATGAACCAGTTTGGTGTCCTTGTCCTTCCAATACAATTCCCAGTCCTTTCCTTTTTCTTTGGCCCATTCTTTTGTGGAAGAAATATAGCCAATAGGAGCATCAAACCAAACATACAAAACCTTGCCCTCGGCTCCGGTGATAGGCACCGGAATACCCCAATCCATATCTCTGGTCATGGAACGTGGCTGAAGCCCGTCACCCGTCTCTAGCCAGCTTCTGCACTGCCCCAAAACATTGTTTTTCCAGTCATTGGCATGGTCCTCAAGGATCCACTTTTTTAAAAAAGGCGTGTATTTGCCCAAATCCAGAAACCAGTGTTTGGTCATTTTTAACACGGGGGTGTTGCCACTAAGTTTTGAACGAGGATCGATCAGGTCGGTTGGGCTTAAAGATGAACCACATTTTTCACATTGGTCTCCATATGCTTCCTCGTACCCACAATTGGGACAAGTGCCTTCTATATACCTGTCTGCTAAAAACTGTTTGGCTTCAGCATCATAATATTGTTCGGTTTCTTTTTCATCAAACTCACCTTTTTGGTAGAGATCGGTAAACAATTGACTGGCCGTTTCATGATGTACCGGAGAAGAGGTCCGAGAATAATGATCGAAACTGATTCCAAATTTCTCGAAACTATTCTTCATTATGCCATGGTACCTGTCTACTACTTCCTGAGGACTTATTCCTTCATTCTTGGCTTTGATGGTGATGGCTACACCATGCTCATCTGATCCACATACATAGGCCACGTCTTTTTGTTGAGACCTTAAATACCGCACATATATATCTGAAGGAATATAACAACCTGCCAAATGACCTATATGCAAGGGGCCGTTAGCATAGGGTAAGGCAGAGGTAATTGTATATCTTTTAAATTTATTTTCGCTCATAGAATGCAAAGATAGCTAAAATTGATTTTGAGAGAAATAGCAGGATACATTTATACCACTTGAAATGTAAAGCCTACCCATTTACTTCAGCAAGAAAGATGTTATTTTTAATGTAAGGGATTTACTTTGGACTTTTTAGTAGCAAAGTTGGTCTTTTAGGCTCAATTATTTTTTTACTTAAGGCCCAAATCAGAGTCTTGGGCCATGCTTGTAAGCTTTTTAACAATTTCAGGGTGAAGTTCTGCAACATTGGTTTGTTCCGAAATATCATTTTCCAAATCATAAAGTGAAACTTGAAAAGTGCCTTCTGCATTTTCATTCCAGCCGATTGATTTTTTGATATGTAGTTTCCATTTACCCAAGCGAATGGCCTCTAGTTCACCATTTCTTGCATAAAAAAGGAAAGGTCTTTCCGGTAAATCTTCTCCCTTGGGGTTCTTTAGGAAAGTGCTGATATCCATCCCGTCAATTTTTATTTCTTTCGGGATACTTGTGGATGCTATTTGGGCAAAGGTTGGCAATAGATCCAGCGTACTGACAAACTCATCGGTTACTACCCCTGCTGGAATGGTACCGGGCCAAGTAATAATGCCGGGTACTCTTTGGCCACCTTCCCAAGTTTGGGCTTTCTTTCCTCTCAAAGGTTTTGCTGATCCTTTGGACGGGCCATTGTCGGAAGTAAAAACAAAGATGGTATTTTCATAAATTCCTTCTTCTTTCAATGCTTTGATAATTTCTCCCGCACTCCAATCCAATTCCATTATCACATCTCCGTATAGACCTTTTTTACTTTTGCCCTCAAAAGCAGGAGAAGCAAAAAGTGGGGTATGGGGCATATTGTGTGCGAGGTAAATAAAGAAAGGGGTTTCCCCTCTATTCTTAATTTGTTTTACCGTCTCATCAGTATAGCGTTTGGTCAGATACCTTTGGTCAGGACCATTTTCTATAAGGGTGGTGTTCCGATAAAAAGGAAGGGGAGGCGACTGAAAGTCAATGTCTTTGTAGTAATAATTGTCCATATCATTGGAGTAAGGCACACCATAGAAAGTATCGAAGCCTTGGTTGTTTGGCATGAAAGCTTCCTTATGCCCCAAATGCCATTTTCCTATACATGAGGTGGTATAGCCTGCATCTTTCAGCATTTCTGCCATGGTATACTCTTGGGGAGATAAGCCACCCTCTGAAAAAGGAAAAAGCACTGCTTCATGCAAATTACTTCTTTTAGGGTAACGGCCTGTCAATAGTCCCGCTCTTGATGGGGTACATACTGTTGCTGGAACATAAAAATTTGTAAACCTTATGCCTTCAGTGGCCAATTGATCTAAATGAGGCGTTTCAAAGCCCTCTGCGCCATAAATACCTAAGTCCGCAAAGCCCTGATCATCCGTAAAAAATACGATGATATTGGGTTGACTTTGGGAGGTACTGACTTCCTGCTTACAAGCAGCCAAGAGCATCAATAAAAGGAATATAGGAAATAGTTTAAAGGAGGGTTTTGTTAGGTGCATTATGATCAATTAAGAAGTTAGATAGTAAATATTTTATAAAGAATTGAAGTCAATTATATGTTATTTTTATTAAGCCAAATTTACAATATTATCCTGCTTTTTAATATCTAATAGTTAAATCTAAGGTGTGTTTCCTTTTTTGTATTTTAAATTTTAGATGAGATTATCATTTTAATAGCCGGCCCATCATTGAATTTTTTATAGTTTTGGCAAAATATTTAACCTTACCTCAATGTATTTAGTAAAACCTTTTTCTTTGGCAATTTTATTTGTTCTTTTTTCTCTAAACTTCACTATTGCTCAGCAACAGCCGGAGATTATTCCCATTCCGGCCAATTATCAACTTAACCCAGGAGCGTTTCTATGGGATAGCAAAGTTGGTATTAGGCTTGAAGGTTTTCCGAATCAAGGAAATTATTTGCAACAGGAAGCATTAAGATTGTTGGATATGCCACTTCTGGAAATTGAATCAGCTTCAAAAACCATAGTGATCAAAAAGGTTAATGACCTGAAGCCAGGCTATAAAATAAACATCCAGCAAAATTCAGTAACAATTGAAGCCTCAAATGAAACAGGAGCCTTTTATGGAGTGATTTCTCTGATTCAATTGGCACATGCTGCCAAGGAAAAACATGGAGAAATTGCCCTACCTAACTGGGAAATTCAGGACAGTCCAAGGTACGCATGGCGAGGGATCATGCTGGATGAGTCCAGGTACTTTTTTGGCATGGAAAAAGTGAAGCAGCTACTTGACCACATGGCTTATTATAAACTAAATACTTTTCATTGGCATTTGACTGATGCTCCGGGATGGCGAATAGAAATTAAAAGTTTCCCCAAATTAGCCACCGTTGGAGGAATTGGCAATCAATCAGAACCCAATGCACCTGCCGCCTACTATACACAGGAAGAAATTAAGGAGATTGTTAGGTATGCACGTGAAAGAATGATACAGGTGATTCCTGAAATAGATATGCCGGGACATGCCACAGCCGCCAATAGGGCGTATCCGGAACACAGTGGCGGTGGATCAGAAAAATATCCTGACTTTACCTTTCATCCTGCCAAAGAGTCTACCTATGCTTATTTATCCCAGATCTTGCATGAAGTGGATGCTTTGTTTCCCAGCAATATGATGCATTTGGGAGGTGATGAAGTGAGTTTTGGCAATCAAATGTGGCCTAAAGATCCGGATGTTCTCAAGTTGATGGCAAAGGAAGGTTTGACAGGCATGAAAGATGTCGAAGACTATTTCTTTGAAAGGATGGCCGATACGCTTTTTCGTTTTAACAATAAGGTTTTGGCCTGGGATGAGATGGCTACCGCGAATTTGCCCAAGGACAAAACAATTATTTTTTGGTGGAGGCATGATAAAAAGGAGCAACTGAGCCTTTCACTAAAAAATGGGTATCCGACTGTGGTTTGTCCTAGGATCCCATTCTATTTCGATTTTCTTCAGAAAGAAGATCATAAGTATGGAAGAAAGTGGGCAGGTGCTTTTGCTCCTTTAGAAGCAGTTTATCATTTTGATATGGATGCCTTTGGTATAAAGAAAGAAGAGGAAGACCTTATTTTGGGTATTCAAGCCAACCTTTGGACAGAAACTGTTCCCAATGAAGAGCGGTTTGATTTTCTGATGTATCCCAGGATAGCAGCTTTGGCAGAGGTGGTTTGGTCGCAAAAAGAAGATCAAGCTTACCCTAGTTTTATGAGTAGATTGGCGGCACACTTGAAGAAGTACAAAGCTGAAAAATTATATTATTACGATCCTTTGGACCCTGACCATCATCCGGAACCGGTGTATGAACCCTAACAGGAGTTTAAGTCCTGTTAGGGTTCAGTGGGACATGTGTAATGGATCAATCATCAATGCTGGCGCCTACCATTTGTTTGAATTTCCAGCTTGTTTGGTCACCGGTACTTCCTTGGGTTTGCTTGAGAATTACGCCTATGAGTTTTTCTTTAGGGTCTGCAAAATATTGGGTGTTAAAATAGCCTCCCCAGATAAAAGTTCCAGTAGATCCTAAGCCTGCTTTGGCTTGGCCATGGTCAGTTAACACACCAAAGGCCAGGCCATAATGCTGGTCGCCACCCCCATAGAGATCTCCGGTTTGATTACCCATCATTGAAGCAATGGTTGTTCGACTCAAAAAGCGTTTCCCGTTTAGTTCTCCTCCATTGAGGTACATCTGTAGAAAAGTCGCATAGTCTTTTGCAGTGCTGGAAAGTCCTGCACCTCCGGAGAAAAATGTTTTAGCCCCTTTGACAGGGTAATCGACATCATAAAAGGTATTGGGATAGTTTTTCCATTGACCGTTTTCTTTATGCTGGATGGCTACAAGTCGATCAGCTTTGGATGCCGGAAAATAAAAGTTTGTATCATTCATTCCTAAAGGGATGAACAAGTGTTTGAGTAAATAATCTTGAAAAGTCATTCCGGAAATGACCTCTACAAAGTATCCCAAAACATCTAATCCCAAACTGTAGGTGTATTTCTCTCCGGGGTGGTGGTGAAGAGGTAATTTGGCAATTTTCAAGGCTATTTCCTCAATTGTGACCGGTGAAGTTGTAAACAAGTCTATGGTACCGGCTTTTTCATAGATCATTTTCATTCTTTCATCCCTGTCTATTGCTCCATAACCAATCCCTGAAGTATGTGTAAGTAGGTGTCTGATCGTTATTTCTTTATTGGCCGGTTTAGTAGTATAGGTAGTGTCTGCATACTTGAAATTTACCAAAACTTCTGGGTTTTTAAATTCAGGAATGTATTTTGAAATTGGATCATCCAATCGGAATTTGCCTTCTTCCCAAAGCATCATCACTGCAGTTGAAGTGATTGCTTTGGATTGGCTGGCAATTCTAAATATGGCATCTTTTCTTAACTTTCTTCCATTGGCATCAGCATTTCCATAAGCTTCATGAAAAACAATTTTCCCGTTCCTGGCGATGAGGGCAACTGCGCCCGGATTGGTGTTGTCCTTAACTGATTCTTTTAGCATTTCGTCAATACGGGCTAACCTTTCCGGTGAAACACCTACACTGGAAGGAGAGGCTTGAGCCAATGGTGGTGATTGCTGTCCTGATTTCGTTTGTGCCTTAAGTGCGATGGAAGTGAGGAATAGAAAGCTTAAACAGAGATAAAAGTTTTTTATATTCATAAGTTTCGTGACAATTTGAGGTTAGCGTGAATTTGGTTGTCAAAATAGGCATTTTCTCAAGTATTTCCATAAGAATTCTCTGTAGGACCTTTCTTTTAAAACATAAATTATTAGGTGCGTCTTAATAATTGATTGCGTAATTTTATTTTAGTTATAAGCTGGCAGATCTCCTTTTTACACCTCTCTCAACTTAAGCCGAATAATTAATTAAAAAATAGGAGTGCTCTAAATTTTAATTATGGTCTTCCCTTTCTCAATTCCCTAAATAAGACTAATTTTGAAAAGTAAATAGTGGCAGGTGTGGATTCAGAAAAGCAGCGAATTATTCTTTGGTCAGTTGCTATCAGTATAATATTACTGGTAGTTAAATTTTATTCCTATCTCTTGACAGGGTCCAATGCTATACTTACGGATGCTTTGGAAAGCATTGTTAATGTAGTGGCTTCTTTTTTTGCGCTTTACAGTGTGAGGTTAAGTGCCATACCTAAGGATAAAAACCATCCTTATGGGCATGGTAAAATCGAATTTTTTAGTGCCGGAATCGAAGGGACTTTGATAATTGTTGCTGGAATTTTTATTCTTTACCAATCCATTAAATCGTTCTTGTTTCCCGAACCCCTGATTGAATTGCCTTTGGGTATGGTGTTGATAGGATTTTCAGGTGTGGTAAATGGGGTCTTGGGTTATGTATTGCAGCGAAAAGGGAAGGAGTTAAACAGCCTGACTTTGGAAGCTGACGGGAAACATATTTCAACCGATGCCATCAGCAGTTTTGTTTTAATTTTGGGAATTGCCATCATTTATTTTACCGGCTGGTACCTATTAGACAGCATTATTTCATTACTCTTTGCCTTTTATATTATTTATAACGGTTATTTTTTGGTCAGGAAGTCAGTGGCAGGACTAATGGATGAGTCCAATCCAAAATCCATCAATAAAACGGTTCAAATACTAAATGAACATCGGCAAAAAAACTGGATTGATATTCACAATATGCGGGTTCAGAAATATGGAGGCGACAATCATGTTGACTTGCACCTTACACTTCCCTATTATTATGACCTTGTGCAGGTTCATGACTGTGTACATGAGGTGGAGGAAGTGTTGGAAGAAAATCTTCCGGGAAAAACCGAAGTTTTTGTTCATGCAGATCCCTGTATCCCAGACCCTTGCTGTCATTATTGTCAAGTAGAAAGTTGTCCGGTAAGGAAATTTCCTCAATCGAAGAAGATCAAATGGACTGCCGACAATATGTCTCAGAATCAAAAACATTACCACGAGTTGGGCCAATTCAAAACGAAGCCGGACAAAAAGAGTTGAATTGTTTTACAGTGAATGAATCAAAATAATAATGATTCATTAATTTTATTTGAAGTATTTGACGCTTATGAAATTTTTTAGGGATAATATTAACTAATCAATAAAATTAAAAATTTGAATTTTATTGAGATATTAAAATTTTATTTTGGTATTATTTGCTTTTATGGGTTATTTTTCATACATTAATTGTATAAAAAGAATTAAAATTTCGGGGAGATGAAAGATAAACAATTCACCATATTATTAATGGTTTCAGCCCTAATCTGGTTGTTGATAATTGGTTTTATCATCATTTAAGAGACCAATATATTTTTTCCTACATACGGACTTAGACAGGTTTTTCCGAAACAAGTTTAAAAAGGGGCCATTCGAGCCCCTTTTGTATTTGTGGCCGAAGCTGAAATAACAAACCCGTCCATCCCAACAGTATTGTTGACTTGGACGGGTTAAGTAGGAATGACTTAATTGATATCCAATTTTATACCTCCAAACCTGCTCTTTTGATGAGTGCATCAGGTTTAGGAGCTCTGCCCCTAAAACGTTTGTATAAAATTGAAGGATGTTCTTTGCCCCCCATGGATAGGATATTATCTTTAAAAGATTGTGCAGTTTCTTTGTCGAAAACACCTTTTTCCTGAAATAATTCGAAAGCGTCTGCATCCAATACTTCAGCCCATTTGTAACTGTAATACCCTGCTGCATAACCTCCCTGAAAGATATGGGAGAAAGAGGTGCTTATCATGGTATTTGGGACCGGGTCCAGCAAAGCAGTGGGCTTCATGACCTCATTTTCAAATTCAAATACATCATCAATGGCATCAGGTGCAGTGGTGTGGTAGGCCATGTCCAGTTGCCCTAAGCTGATTTGTCTAGCGGTTTGAAAACCTTGATGAAAATTGGCCGCTTTTTTTATATTATCAATATATGATTTTGGAATGGGTTCTCCTGTTTCATAATGCTTGGCAAACAAGTCAAGACAGGCTTCTTCATAGCACCAATTTTCAAAAATTTGAGAAGGAAGTTCCACAAAATCCCAGTATACATTTGTGCCGGATAAGGACCCATAAGTGCCTTGGGCCAACATTCCATGAAGAGCATGACCAAATTCGTGAAATAAAGTGGTGACCTCATTGAAGGTTAGTAGACTTGGTTTCGTTTTAGTGGGTTTGGTGAAGTTACAAACGATAGAGACGTGAGGACGGTACTCCTTGCCGTCAACTTTTCGTTGCCCCCTATATACTGTCATCCAAGCACCATTTCTTTTGCCTGCTCTTGGAAAAAAGTCAGCATAAAAAACCGCCAAATGGTTTCCGTCTGCATCGCTGACTTCGTAGGCTTTTACGTCTGAGTGGTAAACAGGAATATCTTTATTTTCTTTAAAGGTTATGCCATAAAGTTTCTCTGCTGTGGTGAAAACGCCTTCAATGGTTCGATTTAATTCAAAATAGGGTTTTAATAACTCATCATCAACAGCATATTTCTCCATCTTCAATTTTTCAGCATAATAGCTGATGTCCCATTTGAACAGCTTTTCTATTCCGTCGGTTTTTTTGGCAAAGGCTTCCAGTTCCTTTAGTTCTGCAAGTGCGCGTGGTTTTGCTTTTTCTAACAATTCATCCAAAAAACTTAAAACTTTTTCACCACCTTCAGCCATCCTTTCTTCTAGGACAAAATCAGCATAATGACCATAACCTAAAAGCTTTGCTCTTTCATCCTTAAGCTTAAGAATGTCTTTGATGATTTGTCTATTATCCAAATCGTCACCTTTTGCCGATTTGGTGTTATAGGCAATGTATATTTCTTTCCTAAGTTCCCTGTTTTTTGCATAGGTCATGAAAGGGACATAGCTAGGAAAGGCAAGTATAAAAACCCATGTTCCTTCTTTTCCTTTTTCTTGGGCCGTCTGAGCAGCGGCTTCAATCAATCCATCAGGTAAGCCTTCAAGATCTTTGGCTTCTGAAATAACCAGTTCATATTTATTGGTCTCCTTCAAAACATTTTCTCCGAAATGTAAACCAAGCTTAGACAATTTCTGGTCAATGGCTCTAAGACGCTCCTTGTCATCCCCTTTTAAAAGTGCTCCATTTCTTATAAAGGATTTGTAACTTTTTTCCAGAAGTGTGCTTTGCTCCGGGTTTAATTTTAACTGCTCTCTTTGGTCGAAAACAGCCTTAACTCTGGTGAAAAGGGTTTCATCTAAAAGGATATCATTGCTGTGCGCAGACAAAAGAGGCGAGATTTCTCTGGCCAACTGTTGAATTTCATCATTGGTTTCAGCGGCATTGATATTGAAAAAAATGGAAGCTGCTCTTGAAAGCTTTTCACCGGCATTTTCTAGGGCTACAATGGTGTTTTCAAAATCCGGCGGACTTGAGGTTTTGATCTTTTTTATTTCTTCTTTTACTTCCTCGATACCTTTTTGAATGGCCGGAAGGAAATGTTCATTTTTAATTTTATCGAATGGTGCCGTTTCAAACGGAGTATTAAATTTTGCCAATAATGGATTCATATCGAATGATTATATTTAAATTTATCCTACAAAATTAACAAAATTATGGAGACTACTAAAGGACCTAAAATTCCCCTGCCGAAAGCGTACCCACCCTTTTATAAAGGTTATATTGATTTGGTTGCTGAAAAGGATATAAAGACCTTGTCCCTGGAGCAAGAACAATTTGTTAAAAACTTATTCGGTAATTTGACTACCGAGAAAGCTTTGCTTAGTTACAAAACAAACAAGTGGTCTTTTAATGAATTGTTGGGGCATATTATCGATACCGAGAAAATAATGCATTTCAGAGCCCTGAGTATAAGCCGAGGTGAAAAAAGTGACTTTCCGGGATTTGATCAGGACAATTATGTCAAAACAGCGGCTTTTAATTCTCAGTCAATAAATGAATTATTGGATACTTTTTTGTTGCATCGCCAATTGCTTTGGAACTTTATTGAAGCCATTCCGGAGGATCAAATCCACAATATCGGGTCTGTAGACGCTAAACCTATGTCCCTAAGCGCTCTCCTATACATTATTTTTGGGCATATGGAACACCATATTTCCATTATCAAAAAATATTATCTGTCATTGTAAGGGTTGGCTATTACTTTGTGAGGTAGATCACTGATGTTTTCCTATGAAAACAATAATTTTGTTTTAGATTTAAAGCTTACAAATATGGCAAAGGGAAAGAGTTTTTCAGAAATTATCAAAGGAGACCAACCGGTATTGGTGGACTTTTACGCCACTTGGTGTGGTCCTTGTAAAATGATGCAGCCTATACTTACAGAAACGGCCGGGAAAGTAGGGGGAAAGGCAAAGATTATAAAAATTGATGTTGATAAAAACCCCATGGCAGCCAGTAGGTATCAAGTAAAAAGTGTTCCTACACTGATATTGTTCCAAAAAGGCAAGGTGGTGTGGAGAAAAGCAGGGGTAGTACAAAGCCATCAGTTGGTTGATATAATCAACAAACAAGCAGGAATACCTACTTAAACAGGAGTATTTATTTCCTTTTAAAGGACCAGGTAATTTCAAATTTGGCAACGGTTTCATTGTGGGAGTCGTGGCCATGTATTATTGTTTTGAGCGTGGCAACATCCCCTTGCTTGCTAAGACCTGCGAGGGTCTCTTTGACCCGCCGGCCATCTTCACATTTCATTAGGATAGGAGTGTTGGCTTTTTTGATGAATTGTGCATTCATGTCCACAACAAGCATAGAAAAATTGCCATTTCCTGCCAAATGCAATTTGCAAAGTAAACCGGAAGAAAGTTCTGCTGCTCCACACAAAGCCGCAAAGTATATGGATTTAAATGGGTTTTTTGTCCGCCAATTAAATGGCAAGGTAGTATGGCAGGAGTCCAATTTAATATCCTTTACGCGTATACCCCAAAAAACAATTGAAGGTAGGTTCTTTAGCATATACCCGAAAAATGAAAAAGATTGGGTGACCAAACGGGCAAAAGACTGTTGATGCTTGTTCATGGTCATTAATTTAAGGATATAAAGTGAACTAAACAGCAACAGGGTCAAATTTAATTCTTGAATTAACCATTTACTCGAGCAGGGATGATGCATGATGCCTTTTTTATAGAAGGGAAAAAAATAAAGTGATTTACACTTCAGCTCATTGTCTTGGTAAATACGGAGAAAACGTTCTCATAAACAAACAAGTCCATACACGTGGAAAAAAAGGTGCAACATTTCATAGAAAGTGCCTATTTTTGCGTTAACTATTTATCTGGCACCTTTTTTGGAGCCTACTTTTTGTTATCTTGATCTGAAATTTATTACATATGAAAAAAATATTAACACTTCTTTTTGTAGGCCTCATTGTCTATGGTTGTGCAACTGTACCATTGAGCGGTAGAAAACAGCTTAGCATTGTTAGCAATTCTGAGGTTTTGCCTCTGGCTTATGATCAGTACGGACAAGTATTAAAAGAGAGCAAGGTACTTACCAATACCAAAGAAGGACAGCAGGTAGTGAAGGTAGGCAACCGGATAGCAAATGCAGTGGATACTTATTTGAAAGACAATGGTTATTCTTCTATAACGGAGGGTTTCGAATGGGATTTTAATCTTTTGGAGAGCGATCAGGTGAATGCCTGGTGTATGCCAGGAGGAAAAGTAGCTTTCTATACAGGTATTCTTCCCATCTGCGAAGATGAAACCGGTATAGCCGTGGTGATGGGGCATGAGGTGGCACACGCCATAGCCAGTCATGCCAGAGAAAGAATGTCTCAAGGATTGGTCGCCAATGGATTAATAGGTGGGCTGCAAGTAGCCATGGGAGAAGATCCAAGTTTAACTGAAACCATATTTTTGCAAGCAGTGGGAATCGGTGGTCAAGTTGGAATGTTGAAGTTTGGTAGGGACCAAGAGTTGGAAGCAGATCAATTGGGTTTAATTTTTATGTCTATTGCCGGATATGACCCTAGAGAAGCCCCGGATTTTTGGGAAAGAATGAATGCTCAATCCGATGCGTCTTCCAGACCGCCTGAGTTTTTATCTACTCACCCCGGTCCGGAAAAACGAATAGCTAAGCTGAACAGTCAAATGGATGAAGCGTTAAAGTATTACAACAAAGAGAAATAAAATTTTGAAACCTCTCTATTCTTTTAGAGAGGTTTTTTTATGCCCTATTAGTTCAAATGAATGCTACGGTTTTCTTTACCCTCAAGGCTTATAGAAAATCCCGAGACATTTTGACAGATTTTAAATGAGTGGTCAGCCTCAGGTAAGGGATCGTATTCTGAAATTTCATCCAAGAAAGCCACATTCTTATGGCTTATTTCAAGTTTTTTCCCCGCTAAACTTGCCTTGTGCAGCTGCATTCCATGAAAGAAAAAATTGGCAGTGTGGTATTCACTCTCATAATTAGCTGCAATTTTCTCAATGCTTAGTTTGTTTGCCGTAAAATCCATTCGGATCAGAGTTTTGGAAAAAGATGATTTTTGATAAGCTGTGCTTTTTCCATCATCTTCATAAATTAATTGTTCAGAAAGGCCCATTCCTTTGTAAATGTGTATGTTTATCTGACCATCTTTAACGTCTTCAGTATGGGTTTTTACAGATTGCACGGGTAGAATAGCCCCGGCTTTAACAAATACCGGAAGGTATTCAATGGGACATTCCCAAAGCAATTCTTGATCCCCATCTAATTTTTCTCCGGTAAAAAAATGATACCATGTTCCTTCAGGCAAGTAGATTTTAGTAATTTCCTTGTAGCTTTCCACTGCCGCCACCAATAAATGTTCACAAAACAGGTATTGATTTTCATAAGCACCATGGTAGACTTTGTCGTCAAAGGAATAATCAATAGAAAGGCTTTTACTAAGAGGAATGCCTGATTGATAACTCTTGTAGAAAGCGGTATAAATTAAAGGCAATAGTTTGTATCTCAACCGGATATAATTCTTGGAAATTTGTTCCACTTCTTCACCAAAAGCCCAAGGTTCTGAGGCATTGCTATTGATCATGGTATGTGCCCGAAACAAGGGGCAGAAGGTAGCTAAGGCTATCCATCGAGCGAATAATTTTGGTTGGGTGTTGCCAACAAATCCTCCGATATCGTATCCTGCAAAGGAAATGCCACCTAAGCCCAGGCTATTTACCAGCCTTACGCCGGCCAGCATATGTTCATCACTGGCCACATTGTCTCCGGTCCAGACCGCTGCATAGCGCTGTATGCCTGCAAAGCCGGAACGGGTCAAAACAAAAGGTCTTTTACCTTGGTGATAGTTGGCTAGCCCATTATTCGTACTTCTTGCCATCTGTAAACCATATACATTTCTACTTTTTTTGTGGCTGGCGATTTGTCCTTCATAATTAAACTGAACGAGGTCCGGGATGGTTTGGCCCCATGTTGCCGGCTCATTCATGTCTGTCCAAAAACCATCTACCCCCGCCTGTAAATAAAAATTTAACTTTTCTGCCCACCAGTCTCTTGTTTCAGGCTTAGTGAAATCCGGAAAGGCACACCAGCCCGGCCACACCTGTCCCTCATAATTTTTTCCATCGGGATATTTTATAAACAACTGTTGTTCATTTCCTTCTGTATAAGGAGGGTAGTCCTCGTCTACTTTTATACCCGGATCCAATATGACCACCACTTTAAACCCTAAATTCTTAATGTGTTTGATCAGTTCAGTGGGTTTCTCAAATCGCTTTTTATCGAAAGTAAAAACCTTACATTCTTCCATATGGTGAATGTCCAGATAAATGGTGTCAGCGGGGATTTCTTTTTCTCGAAAGGTTTTGGCCAAGCGGATAACCTCTTTGTCAGGATAATAGGAGTACCGGCATTGCTGATAGCCCAAAGCCCACTTAGGAGGCATTGGGGTTTTGCCTGTCAATGTGGTGTAGGCTGAAATGATTCCCTCAACATTCTTTTCATGAATAAAATAATAGTCGAGATCCCCATCTTCAGCGGTGAAGTAGGAGAATCGATTGTTTCCGGCACCAAAATTAAAAGTGCTTTTATGGCTGTTGTCAAAGAAGATACCGTAACAATTATCATGGTGTAAGCCTATATAAAAGGGTAGGGATAAGTACAAAGGGTCGGCATTGGTTCCATAGCCAAAATGATCTGTGTTCCAGTTGGTATAGGTTTGTCCATACCGGTTCAATCCACCTGTTTTTTCTCCTAAACCGATGAATTTCTCCCATTGCTGTAATTTCTTATAGCAACTTACTGCAGTACCTTGCCAATTGATACCAAAAAGGGCAGCATCCTCACTAAGGATAGTTCCCGAGCTGTTTTTAAAGATTAGCCTAAAATTATCTTTCTCAAGTATTAATTCTATCTTTTTCGTTTTTAAAACATAGTGGTCATTTTTTTCTTCCCAAGAAAATTTTACCTCCTCAGGAGAAGCAATGACACTGTAAGGGTTGGGGCTGAATTCGCTCTTAATTGAAACTTGGACCCGGATGCTGGTTTCATTGTAAACCGTTAACTTGAAATAGCAATTTTCAGTTTTTCCGAAAACTCCTGTACTTGAAAGCTTTTCGTTGGTTATTTGACCTGGTACTAACAAATTAGATTTATTGCTGTTCATTGATCTGAATCTTTGTTTGCTTCAATAAGAACAATTTTAACCTAAGATAAAAATGAATGGCAATCGTTTATATTAACTGCTCCAAGTTCTATGGAAATCAAGCTATTAAGCATTTTAATAGAAGGGGGATAAAAAAAATGGTATTGGGTGAAACCCAATACCTTTAACCTTAAATCAAAAATCTAAATCAATTAAAAAATTCAATTTTCTTTGGCCTTCACAAGCCGTTTCACTAAATATTGTTTGGGCTCAGGAAGCGTAATGTCTTTATTGGGCACAATAGCAGATTTTGGAGGAAGTGTGATTTTAATGATTTTAAAATCCCTATAGTTTCCCATTGGTGCAACCATAGTCGGTGATCTTTCAAATGCTAAGTCTCCCTCATTGCTAGTCGTGACAGAAACCTTGTCAGGATCAATTGCATCAAGCTGCATGGATTCAAATTCTTGGAAATGGTAGGTCTTGTCCCTAGTCTGCCTTTCTATTTCAGGAAAATCTTGTGCATACAATCCAACGGTTATAAGCGAAAAACAGAAAATGAATAAAGTGGCTACTCTCATGTCTAGATGTTTAATGGTTACTAATCCTTTCATAAGGTAGATATATCCTGATAAAAATCCCAATGATTAAAAGAAAAAATTGCAAATTTTATTTATGTGATCGGTTTATTAAGGTGTTGAAGGAGTGTTGGTATGGATGAAAGGGAATGCTGTTTTTTACTTCGATTTGTTGAAGAGGCTTGAAACTTCTTGGTAAAAAATAGTGAATCTCAAGTTTTTAGCTAAAAAAAAGCCCTCAAAAAGTGGTAAACTTGATGAGGGCTTTGTAAATCTTTTGTAGATACTTACTTGGCTGACGTCCATAGGTTATTGGACTTGTCAATATCTGCCATTCGCTCTGAAGGGTCAATTTGAATGGATGCCACTTTTGAGGTGGATTGGTCAATACTTATTTCTATGGTTTCGTTTGTCCAGGGCCATCGGCTTGTCTTTACTCTTTCAGGTAAATCGCTTTCCGCTGCTTTGCCACCGCGCATAATCGCCAATGGGAAATAATAACTTTCTTTTTCACCATTTTCATAGGTGACAATAAGGTCAATTGGCATTGGCATTAGGCCTTTTCTTTCCAGCATTACGGTCAGTGCATTGTCTTTTTCAGTAACTTCAGAAATGACATAATCTATTGTTTTGGTAGAGTTCACCCAATACTCCTTGTACCAGTCCAACTCGATGCCGCTCTCTTTTTCCATGATTCGGATAAAGTCATTTACATTGGGATGTTTGAATTTCCAGGCTTCCCAATACCTTAACATGGCCTTGTTTCTGGTTTCTTCACCAATAATGTAGCCCAATTGGGCCAGAAATAGCGCTCCTTTGGAATAAGAGGCAGAGCCATAAGCCGTATTGGTATGAAAATGATCTGCATGGGTAGACAAAGGTTCTTCAAGACCTGATTTGACAAGTCTTTCATAGCCTACATAGGCTCCTTTAAGAGGGTTTTCATTGGCAGTAGGTTTGAGGTAATTAGCGGACATACTCAGGGTGCTGGCATAGGTGGTAAATCCTTCGTCCATCCAGGGATAAAGGGATTCATTAGAGGCCAATACACCCTGAAACCAACTGTGAGCCAATTCATGCATCATCACACCTACCAAGCTGCCCATGGGTCTGTGACCGGTAATTAATGTTGCCATGGGATATTCCATACCTCCATCACCACCTTGGATGACAGAATATTGCTTGTAGGGGTAGGCCCCATATCTTTCGCTCAAATAAGCCATGGTTTTAGCCGTGTACTCCTTAAGCTTTGGCCAGGTATTTTTTGTTTCCTTGTTTTTAACATAAAGGTGGTGTAGCGTAATGCCATCTTCTGTTATTAATTTCTCATGGGTATAATTTGGATCTGCAGCCCACATAAAATCATGAACCTTGGGGGCATAAAAATGCCAGGTATGGGTAGCTCCCGAAGGGTTTTTTACCTCTACACCTTCGTCTTCGTAACCATATCCTATTTCATTGTTATTTTGAAGGTAGCCCGTTCCTCCAAGGATATAGGATTTATCAATGGTGATTTTCACATCAAAATCTCCCCAAATTCCGTAAAACTCTCTTCCGATATAAGGATTCGCGTGCCAACCTTGTTCATCATAATTGGCCAGCTTAGGATACCACTGCGACATGGAATACCTAACGCCCTCCGCATTGTCTCTTCCTGCTCTACGGATTTGAAGGGGCACCTGGGCGATAAATTCGCTTTCCAAAAGTACAGTACTGTGTGGCAAAATGGGTTCCGGTAGCTGCACTTCCAGTATGGTTCCTACCTCTTCCATCTCAACTTCCTGTCCATTTATTAACAAAGATTCCACATGGATAAAACCGATTTCCTCTGGCGAGAGCTTGGATATTCTATCCCCAACCCGCCTGTCAGGATCTGAAATGGACCTTGAGCGAACATCCATCATGCTATTCGGCTGAAAAGCATTGTAATAAAGGTGAAAAAAGAGTTGATTGAGTGTGTCCGGAGAATTATTGCTATAGGCAATGGTTTGCTTTCCTGTATATTGATTGGTTTTTACATCCATTTCAATATCCATCTGATAACTTACCGACTGCTGCCACCTTTGAGATTGGGCAAAAATTTCTTGGTCGAATAAGAAATGGATACTCATGACTGCAAGAAAAAGTACCGTGATTTTTTTCATGTGTGCCTAATTTTTGGCCCTAAATTATGGTAAATTATGCAAGCTGCCAAAACCTTTGATCAACGCAGCTGTTTTAATGGTCAATAAAAAGAATTGTATACAACAGGTGAAAAAAATATTCTAAGTTTACTTTTCCTTCCTTCTAAGTTGAGCAATAAGTTAGAAAGAGGAATGTATAAATCGTGTTTTAAGACTAAAAAGCGCAAATAATGAATAGGAAAATGTCCAAATGGGCACTTGTTTTTGCAGGAACGCTGTCAATACTTTTTTTGCTTTCTTGGAAGGGTGTAAGTTTTAATTATGACTTTGAAAATTTTTTTCAACAGGATGATCCTGACTTGGATTTTTACCAAAGGTATAGGGCCACTTTTCAAAATGACAATGACTATTTGTTGCTGGCACTTGAAAATGAACAAGGAATATTCGACAGCACATTTTTAGCAGAGGCATTGGCATTTTCTCAGGAGCTGAAGCAAATGGAAGGGGTAGATGAGGTGATTTCAATACTTGACCAGAAAGAACCGGTTATCAGCCCATTTGGGATTAATTACAGGCCTTTGTTAGACTGGACTTCCGGTGAAACCCTCTCCACAAGCGCTGAAAATATCAATCAAGACAGGCAGTGGAAGGGGAATTTGTTTGATGAGAAAAGCAATACTCTTCTGTTGCTGGTTGAAAATAAGCAAATGATTGCCAAAGAGCAGGGAGATGCTTTGTATGAAAATATAGAGCAAAAGTTAAAAACCTACGAATTTGACGGCTTTAAGGCTGCAGGGAAGATCAAGGCTCAAGGGGCATTTGTAACTTTGCTTCAAGAGGAATTTTCCTTCTTCATGACTTTTGCCATGTGTGGTGTTTTGATATTACTCTGGGTAATGTACCGCTCTTGGTGGGGTGTGGTTTTACCATTTGTTATTATTATCACAGGTATTTTTTGGAGTTTGGCATTTTTGCTTTTGACGGGTGGAGAATTGGATGTGATGTCCGTCATGCAACCTCCCATTTTAATGGTGATAGGTCTAAGTGGGATGGTTCATGTGGTCAACCATTACCAAAGCGCTTTAACCTCAAAACTCCCAAAGGAGATAGCCATTTTTAATGCCTTCAAAACCCTTGGTCTACCGGTTTTTTTGACAGCCCTCACTACTGCACTAGGGTTTGTGTCCTTGTATTTCACCAATGTTCCCAGCTTAATGTGGTTTGGTGTATATACCGGTTTCGGCGTAATGTTTATGTTTTTGGCTCTTTTTTCCATATTGCCCTTTGCCTTATTTCAGCTTCCTCCTTTGCCATCCTCCAATCGGGAATTATGGGCAAAGAGATGGAATGGACTTTTAAAATACTTCTATATTAACGTAATAAACAGGCGCAAGCTTGTTTTCATTGTTTTTGTGCTGATTACCCTGGTGGCGGGGTATTTTATGTCCCGTGTAAAAACCAATGGGTATTTGTTGGATAGCCTTCCGGAAGACCATGCCCTATTGGAGGACTTCCGATTTTTTGATCAAAATTATGGAGGATCCAAACCCTTGGAAATATACCTTCAGACGGCAGACAAAGATGGAAGCTTGTTGGATTATCAAGTCCTTCAAGAAATAGAAAAGTTGGAGGAATTTGTTGTTGAGAATTACAACTCAGCCTTTATTATGTCTCCTTTGACGGCTGTAAAAGCGGTCAATAAAGCACAAAACCGAGGGAACGACAAGGCTTTTACTTTGCCTTCTGCCTTGGCATACGACAGGATGCAACCCTTGATAGAAAGAATTGGTACTACTCAAAATTTGAAAGTGTGGACGGAAGATAGAACAGAAGGCAGGCTTTCTTCTAGAACAGCAGACAATGGTAGTTTAATAGGCAAAAGGCAAAAGGAGGAATTAGAAGCCTTTGTGGCAAAGAATATTGACGAGAAGGTACTTCAAGTCAGGTTGACAGGGACTTCTTTTTTAATTGACAAGAGCCATGAACTGGTAACCTATAAGGTTTTCACCGGCCTTGGTTTTGCCTTTTTGCTTGTAGGTATTATCATTGGGTTTCTTTTTAGGTCCTGGAGAGTATCTTTCCTTGTCCTTTTGCCAAATATCGTTCCCTTGGTTTGGGTGGGTTGTGTCATGTATTGGTTTGGAATAGAATTTAAACTGTCCACCTCCATCGTTTTTGCCATTGCTTTTGGCATCGCAGTGGATGATAGTATTCATTTTATGACCAATCTAAGGATGCAAATGATGAAAGGTCAAGACTTGCCAACTGCCTTAATTAATACTTTTCTGACCACCGGAAAAGCCATTGTCCTAACTACCATTATTTTGGTTTCAGGCTTTGCGATGTTGACATTTAGTGATTTGGAAATCCCGTGGTTTACCGGAATTTTGGTAAGTCTTTCTTTGATTTTTGCTGTTTTGGCAGACTTGTTTTGGCTGCCGGTTTTATTGATACCTTTCAAGCAGGTGGTTGAGCAAAAAGTCAATCGCCGGCTTCCTTCTGGCTAGGAAAGGCAAAAAGCGCAGAAATGGGGTAATGATCTGAATAATCTACCTCCCTTAAAGTTTTAAACTGTAATACTTCCAATGCTTTATCAAAAAACATATTGTCAATACGCAAGAAAAACAAAACCTTATTATAGGTAAAACCAAAGCCCCTGCCTTTGCTTTCAAAAGCATTTTCAAAATCCTCCCTAAGTTTGAAGTAAGTATAGCTGTATGGCAAATCATTAAAATCCCCTGCTAAAATAAGCGGGTATGGGCTATCTGCCATGTGCTTTTTTAAGAGCAACATCTGAGAAGTTCTAAGCTTTATTCCCTCCTTTAATTTCTTAATTGTAGCCCGGTATTGATTTTTTATTCCATCCAGATTGTCAAGGTCTGCAGCTTTGATATTCATGGATTCCAAATGGGTATTGTAAACCCTTATGGTATCTTGGTTAATTTTAATATCGGCAAACATGGCTCCGTTATTTCTTTTATTGTCAAAGACCTTACCACTATTGATGATAGGGTATTTACTGAATATAGCAATACCATAGGATTTCTTTTTTTCATTCCCATTTGCAGAATAATAGGCATATTCATAAGTACCATTATCACTGATCATCTTTAAGGAATTTCTCGAGGGGGTGGTGTAATCTTGATAAAACTCTTGAAAACACTTGATGTCAGAGGGGTTTTCTTTTGCCCATTTTATGGAATTTGTTATCATATTTTCGTTATCCTTGCCCCAGCTATTGTTAAATAACATGGTATTGTAACTCAAAAAAGTAAAGCCTTCAGTGCTGGTATCGGGCTCGTTCCACTGAAAAGTTACCACTAGAAACTTCCATCCAATAATTAATGCCAGGATCGGGTAAATAATTAATCGAAATCTTCCGAAAAGCAATAAGACAACCAAAAAAATATTGAGCATTAGAAAAACAGGAATGAGCAAAGGCAAAAGGCCGGTATAATCCCATGTTTCAGGTGAAATATGCACGCTGAAAAATAGGGCCATAGAAATAAAAAAAATAGAAATGATAATAAAGCGCATAGTGAAGATTTAAATAATTCACAAATTGGTAATAATTTTGTGCGATACCAATAGATTTATTTTTTTCTCAGGGTATTGCTCCAATATTAGCCCTGCCTATTTTTCAGGCCATAAATTTTTTTCCAAAATTAAAAATATCCTGCCAACCAAAAAAATGAAGTTTCCACAAGTCCTAAAATAAGGTTTTAACTGGTATCAGGAATTTAATTTAAACCATAGATTAACCATGGGTGGCATGAAATTGATATTTAACCTTTAATGCATGGCTGATTAAGGAAAAAATACATAGATTAGTGTGAAATTTAATCTTTATCACTATGAATGACCTTAGAAAACTATTTTTTAGTTTATTAGTTTTTTCCATATGCTTTGGGGTTTTCTCTTGTTCAAATCCCTCTTCAAAGTCAAATGAAACGATGACGGAGGATACAACAAATGACGTCAAAGAAAGGGCCAGTCCTTTAAAAACAACTTCCGGTAATATTGGTGGAAAAGCTGTGGCTGTAGAATATGGTGCACCTTCAGTTAAAGGACGGGTTATCTGGGGAGATTTGGTGCCCTATGGTGAGGTTTGGAGAACAGGGGCGAATGAAGCAACAAATGTGACCTTCGAGAAAGGAGTTAAAGTAGAAGGAGAAGCGGTGGAGGCAGGAAGGTATTCTTTGTTTACCATTCCTAAGGAAGATGAGCCTTGGACAATCATTTTAAACTCGGATTGGGATCTGGAACATGGTCATTTTCAATACAATGAAGAGAATGATGTATTACGGGTAGATGTCAGCCCAACTTTTGGAACTGACCATCAGGAAATGCTTTCCATCGAAGTGGTAAATAAAGGAATAGAAATTAAATGGGAAAAAGCTAAAGTATTGGTAAATATTGAATGAAATATATAGGGTTCTTTTTTTCATTGCTGTTTTCACTATTATTGGCTGTAAGTTTATCAATAAACATGGCCAGCTTACCTCCTTTGGCCAAGATTTTTGATCCCTTCAAAGGGTTCTGGCAAAATGCATACAGTGAGGATTATAATCCTGATTCGGAAGTCAACCTAGCCGGACTTCAGGCGGAAGTGGAGGTAACCTACGATAAAAACCTCATCCCGCATATTTTTGCGGAAAATGAAGAAGACCTTTATAAAGTCCAAGGTTATACCACCGCCAGACATAGGTTATGGCAAATGGAATTTCAGGCTTTGGCTGCTGAAGGCAGGCTTTCTGAAATTGTCGGAGAGATAGCTTTAAAAAGAGATAGGGAAATGCGCAGAAAAGGCTTGGGCTTTGGAGCAAAAAATAAGCTGAAGTATCTTAAAAAAAATGATCCTCGAACTCTGCAGTTGATGGAGGCTTACGCCGAAGGAGTGAATGCTTATATCGACCAACTTTCTCAGGCAGAATTGCCTTTGGAATACAAACTTTTAGATTATTACCCCGAGCCTTGGACTCCCTACAAATCGCTTCTATTTTTAATGAACATGGCGGAAACCTTATCGGGAGATAGTGATTTGGCCAATACTAATTTCCGCAACTTGTTTGGTGCCGAGTGGCAGCAAAGTCTTTTCCCGGAGCATCCCCAAGGAGTGGTGCCTGTGGTAGCTAAAGAAACCTGGGACTTTGAGCCGATTAAAGTAAAAGAGCCTGAAACAACTTACATTGACTCTATTAAAATCACCCAATTGCTACCGGAAAAAGAACCCGGTTTGGGTTCAAACAATTGGGCCGTTTCAGGAGAGAAAACTGCTTCAGGTTTTCCGATTCTGGCCAATGACCCGCATTTGGCGCTTAACCTACCTTCATTATGGTTTGCTGCTCAGCTAAGCACTCCTGAATATACGGTAAAAGGAGCCACCTTACCCGGGACTTTAGGCGTTATCATTGGCTTCAATGAGAATTTAGCCTGGGGAATGACCAATGCAGACAGAGATGTAAAAGATTGGTACAAAATTACCTTTAAGGACTCCTCCAGGGAAGAATATTTATACAATGGGCAATGGATCCAAAGCAGGCGTCAGCTTGAAACTTTCACAGTAAAAGGACAAAATGATTTTGTTGATACTGTGATCTATACCCATTATGGTCCGGTCGTTTACGACAGGAATTTCAAAATGAAAGGAAAGCCGGCAAACTTTGCCTTGAAGTGGACGGCCCATGGAGACTCCAATGAACAAAAAACATTCATTAACTTAAACAAAGCCAAAGATTATTCCGATTTTGAGGAGGCCCTGACCCACTATGCTGCTCCGGCGCAGAATTTCGTATTTGCTTCCCGAAACGGAGATATCGGCATTAAGGTGCAGGGGAAGTTTCCCTTGAAATGGAGCGGGCAGGGCAAATATTTGATGGATGGAAGCAAGCCAATTTACGAATGGCAAGGCTATATTCCCGAAGCCCATAATGCCGAAGAAATAAATCCCGAAAAGAAGTTTGTTACTTCCGCCAACCAACATCCGGTTTCTGATAATTATCCTTATTTTGTTTACAACAATAATTATGAATATTTCAGAAATAGAAGAATTTCAGACCAATTATTGCAACGTACTGCTATTACAGTTGACGATATGAAGGCATTGCAATTGGATAATTATAATCTACATGCTTCGGAAATATTGCCCCTGATGCTTGATAGTCTAAATAGGCAGAACAAAGTGTTGGGAGAAAAGTGGTTGGCTCGATTGGAGGCCTGGGACTATGATGCTGCTGCTGATGAAATGGCTCCGGCATTGTTTCAATCCTGGTGGAATCAAACGGAAAAGGCTTTGTACGCCTCCTGGGATACTGAAGGTTTGCCAATTTCCTATCCCAATAAATTTAACCTCGCCAACCTTATAAAAAATGAGCCCAATGGAGTCTGGTTTGATGATGCCAAAACCAAGGCGAAAGAAGGAGCTTCTTTTTGGATCAATATAGGTTTTCTAGGGATGGTGGAAGAGATGGGGGAACTTACTGTAGGTAAAGATTCGATCAGCTGGTCCACCTATAAAAACACTCATATAAGCCATTTGATCCCCAATTTAACTCCTTTTGGAAGGTATAATATTCCCATTGGAGGAGGGAAAGGTATTGTCAATGCTTCGGCTTCAGACTGGGGTCCGGGTTGGAGAATGATTGTAGAGATGGGGTCGGAAATTAAGGCAGTTGGCGTTTACCCCGGAGGACAGTCAGGGAATCCCGGTAGTAAATACTATGATAATCTAGTAGATGCATGGGCTTCCGGAGAGTATTTAACCATAGGCTTGCGGGGTAGGAATAAAGCAGCAGGCGATTTGTTTTATACAAAATTTAGCCCAGATTGATATGAAATTTATCATACACACACTAGTTATTGCGCTTATCGCTTTTCTTTTGGGTTCAATTGTTCCTTATTACGTAATGATGATACTTATAGGGGCAGTGTCGGCTTGGTTTAGAGGAGCAGCTTTTCTTGCTTTCATAGCAGGAGCCATAGGGGTTGCGAGTGTTTGGGTCATCGCCCCATTGGTAATTTGGTCAGTTTCCGGATCGGATCTACCCGATAAGTTTTCTCAGATAATGGGTTTTTCAAATGGAACAATTTTAGTAGGAATTACCGGCGTTATGGGTTTTTTGATAGGAGGCTCTAGTGCATTGACCGGTAATTTTTTAGGGAAATTATTTAGGGAAAGAAATGCCGGATACTGAGGCAATTAACGGAAGTACATAAGGCCTGTAATTTATTTGGTGGTTTTTATTTCCTTTCAATTTGATTATATTAGAAAGGAAATAATACCCAAAATGACATTTTTCCCCGGGATATTCACTAAAAGGATTGATTCTTGTTAAGAGAAGAAGGGTTAGTCAGGAGCTTTAGGTAAACCAAATAGACTAATGATTCAATCGAGGCAATTGACTTTCTATTTTATAGATTCAGGTTAAAAGTAGTATACACTTTTGTAAAAATTTTTAAAATATAAACCAACACAATAAAATGTCAAAAACAATTATCGTTTCAAATAGGCTACCGATTAGTTTGCAGCATAAAAACGGGAAATTTGAATTTAAGCCAAGTGCCGGTGGTTTGGCTACAGGCTTGGGTTCAATTTATAAAGAAGGGGAGAATATCTGGATAGGCTGGCCGGGAAATGACGTGGAAGATGAGGGGCAGCGGCAAGAGGTGATTGATGAGCTTATAAAATTGAAAATGGCTCCAGTATTTCTCACTAAAAAAGATGTGGAGTTGTATTATGAGGGATTTAGTAACGAAACCATATGGCCTGCCTTTCACTATTTCACCCAACATATTAATTATGAGGATGAATATTGGGAAGCATATTGGAATGTAAACAAGAAATTTTGCGATGCCATTTTAGCCAAAGCAAGTGATGATGATACCATTTGGGTACATGATTACCAGCTCTTGTTACTCCCTATGATGTTGAGGAAAAAGTTGCCCAATGCAACCATTGCCTTTTTTCAGCACATTCCATTTCCTTCTTACGAGATCATGCGAATGCTCCCCTGGAGGAAACAAATGCTTGAGGGAATGGTTGGGGCAGACCTGATAGGCTTTCATACCTATGATGACATGCGACACTTTTTAAGTGCCGTGGGAAGAATCTTGGGGCTTTCCAATGAAAGTGGGTTTATTCAAGCAGATAATAGGTTGATAAACGTGGATGCTTTTCCGATGGGGATCGATTACGAGAAATTTGAAAAAGCAGCCATCAGTCCAAAAACCCAAAATTTCGTAAAGAAATTTAAGCAAACCTTGGGAGACCAAAAATTGCTGATAACGATAGATAGGTTGGATTATTCCAAAGGAATACCTAACCGAATAAAAGTTTTTGAAAAGCTTTTGGATGAAAATCCCCAATACAGAGGGAAAGTATCCATGATAATGGTGGTGGTCCCTTCCAGAGACCAGGTACAATCTTATCAAACTTTAAAAGAAGAAATCGACACCTTAGTTGGGCACATCAACAGTAAATTTTCAACCTTAAACTGGGTGCCCATTCATTATTTCTACCGCAGTTTCCCTTTCAATGAGTTAAGTGCTTTTTACAGTATGTCCGACATCGCTTTGGTGACGCCTCTAAGGGATGGAATGAACTTGGTGTGTAAGGAATTCGTAGCCAGCAAAACCGATAAAAAGGGAGTGCTTATTCTCTCTGAAATGGCCGGAGCCAGTAAAGAATTGGTGGATGCTATTTTGGTCAATCCAAATGATCAGGAAGGGGTAACTAGTGCCATTGTAGAGGCACTATCCATGGATGAGGAAGAGCAGGAAGTGAGGATAAATTCCATGCAGGCAAGTTTGAAAAAATACGATATTTTTCAGTGGGTCAAGGTGTTTATGGACAGGTTACAGTTTGTGAAAGAGAAGCAAGCTGATTTGGAATCAAAAGCCCTTGATAAGAAAATTATTGCCCAAATGAAGAAGGCATTTGATGCCGCTAAAAAACCATTACTATTTTTGGATTATGATGGTACATTGGTTGGGTTCAAGGGAAGGCCACAAGATGCTTACCCAGACGAGGAGTTGAAAGTATTGGTTGCTAAACTGGCGAAAAAATGTCAGACAGTGATCATTAGTGGTAGGGACAAGGAAACGCTTGGGACCTGGTTTGAAGGGCAAAAAGTTGACATGATTGCCGAACATGGTGTTTGGCTAAAAAGAAAAGACCAAAAAGAAGATTGGATTTTATATGCTGAGGTGGATGACAGTTGGAAAGAGGACATCAGAAAGGTGATGGAGTATTATGTACTGCGTACCCCTGGAGCTTTAATTGAGGAAAAACACCATTCCCTTGTTTGGCATTTTAGGAAAGTGGAGAGTGGACTAGGTGATCTACGGATGAGAGAATTGTTTAGTCACCTGAAATACATGGCCAGAGGACATAATTTACAAGTCCTGGAAGGCAATAAGGTCCTTGAAATCAAAAGGCCGGATATTAATAAGGGGCGTGCAGCAACAGCCATGATGAAAGGAGAGGATTATGATTTTATCATGGCCCTGGGAGATGATTGGACAGATGAAGATACCTTTAAGGCCATGCCAAAGAATGCTTATACCATAAGGGTGGGCTATACCTACACGCAGGCCAATTACAATATAAAAAATCCGCAAGCAGTGCGTGAATTGCTGAAAAGTTTATTGGAGTAAAACGGATTTAAAATTTTACGCTGAAAAAGATGAGAACCGTAGTATTTTAATAATGCTACGGTTCTTTTTATATTCTATCCATTGAATTGTGCCGGCTATTATTGGAAGTTTGCTATTATAGTGCGATGACATTTCATTGGGTGATCGAATCTCTGGAATGACAAAACTATCAACCTATTTCCCTTATTCTATTAGGGAAGGTATTTCACTTTTAGGAATTAGGTTTAGTGTTCTTTGAAAATTCTCCTTGTAAGTAGAAGGGTTCAAAGTATAGTAGAAGGCGCCCTTTTTTGAAGCGGTCATGTCTTTTTCTTCAATTTTTTGAATGATTTTACTGGAGAGCAATTTTCGGGTAAAGTTTCGTTTGTCAATTTTAGTGGCAAACAATTTTTCGTACAATGTTTGAAGTTTGGGCAATGTAAATTTCTCCGGCAATAATTCAAATAGGATGGGGTGAAAGGCAGCTTTGCTTCTTAACCTATTAAAGGCCATTTCGACCATCTCTTGGTGGTCAAATATTAATTTCGGAATTTGGTCCATTCGAAACCAGCGGGCTTGGAAATCATCGTGTGGCTGGTGTTGGTATTTTTTAATATCAATTAGGGCCATATAGACTACACCTACAACTCTTTCTATGGGGTCTCTATTGGGTTTGCTGAAGGTGTGCATTTGTTCCATAAAGACATTTTCTAAGCCTGTGAGTTCATATAGAATTCGATTGGCTGATTCATCAAGGGATTCATCTGCTTTTAGAAATCCGCCCATGAGGCTCCATTTTTCTTTTTCGGGAGAAAATCCCCTATGCACCATTAATAAATTGTAATCTGTACCATCAAACCCGAAGATTATACAATCCACAGCCACTAAAACCCTGGTTTGACTCGAATATTTAAACATTGCTAATTTTATTTTTGTTAATAAATAACCCAATTAATGGGAATGTCAATAATATAAACTTCACTAAATGAGTAACGTACCCGTGAAGTTCTTAGTTCTAATTACTTAATTATTTATGGTTTTATTGCTTTATTGCGATTCGGTAAATTTCGCTATTTTTTTTAAATGTACTCTTGTTTTTAACCAAAAAATTCAATGAATACATTAATTTAGAATATTTTGGTTTAAAAAAATGTCGTAAAATACTAGGTGATTATTTTTTTTATATTTAACGGATTATTTTACTGCATTGTTGTTGAAAATTATAAATTCTAGGGATAAGGTTTTTTGACATTTATTTTGGTTAATTAATTAACTTGGCGGTCAATACCTCAGCATGCCCATAGGGTAGCTTACCTTTTTTAAATAAAATCCAAATATTGTTACATTACTACATACTCGTTTTTACAATTGATAGAGGTTGAAATTTGGGTAATAATTAAATTAATTCCTCCGATGTTTTTAATCTCAGCTTGATAGAAATCAAATTAACGGTGGAATTGGTGAGATTTTAATGAGAAAAGGCAGGTTTCGTTAAATATTTGCACAAATACATTCATATAATTTTTACCGCTTGGCTGTTAATCACAATCGAAAAATATTTAAAATGTTCAATTTAGATCGGTGGCTTATTGGATCAAAATTCTTCACTAATTAGAAGGATAAAGTTTTTTTCTTTTTGTAATCGACTAAGAGAGGATTAACTAATTAATTAAGTTTTTTTGTCTTTAGAAATAACTGATGAATTTGTGAAATAAATATAAATTATTTACTCTATGATATAATAAAAAAGGGATGTCTTGGACATAAAGCCTGATTAGTTGATGGTCGTAAATTCACCGTTAAAACTTTTTTTTGACCACTAAAATTAACTAGTAGGGATTAATTAAAATTTAACATCTTTTTAAGGGTTAAAACTAAAACGTTAATGTTAAATTGTTTCTTGAATATTTACATTTTTTTTCGATTAATTTTTTTCTTTATAAAAATATAACTAAACTTCGACAATGTAAAATTTCGGAGAAACCTAAAATAACCATTCTTTCCCAAGTAAATATGGTTTCATTCAGTTAGATTTTACTTAAACTTAGAAAATATAAAGTATTAGGTCTATTTGCAGATCAATATTTTGATTTATAAAAGTAATTTTGAGAACTATACTTAACGATGCCTATGAAAGAATAATTCAGAAAGAGTTACAACAAAAATTCGGGAGAAGGTCCTGAAAAGAATTAAAACAATTAACAAATAATCCACTATGAAAAAAAGTTTACATTTTTACCGGGTCATGCAACCGATGTCATGGCTACCGGCAATCCTTTTTTGTTTGTTTTCCGTGGGATTAAAAGCCCAGACGGAAGGTTTAGACAAAAATTTGGAAAACATAAAAAAGGTACCAACGGAATTGGCCAGTGCTAAGAATACGAGTGCTGAGGCTGATATTACCGTATCGGGTACCGTTACAGATGAAAATGGCATGCCAATACCGGGAGCAACAGTTTCAGTTCCCGGAACCACTATTGGTACTGCAACAGACTTGGATGGTAAGTTTTCAATAACTGTTGACGAAAATGCTAGCATTGTATTTTCATTTATTGGTTTTGAAAGCCAAACCGTAAATGTTGGCAACCGTAGCACAATCAATATTACCTTGGTAGAAGATACCCAGTCTCTTGATGAGGTGGTAGTAGTAGGTTATGGTACCCAAGAGAAAGTTAACCTTACAGGTGCTGTTGGTGTAGCCACCAGTGAAAGGCTTCAAAACAGACCTATTGCCAATGTGGGCGAAGGATTGCAAGGTGTAATACCAAACCTTAACATTGCTCCAAGAAATGGTGACCCTGCACAAAGCCCTAGTTTTAATATCAGGGGATATCAATCCATTAATGGAGGTTCTCCACTTATATTGGTAGATAACGTACCAATGGATCTGAATAGGATCAACCCAAATGATATTGAAAGTATCTCAGTACTGAAAGATGCTTCAGCTGCTGCCGTATATGGAGCAAGGGCTGCATTTGGTGTGGTATTGGTAACTACCAAAAGTGGTAAGGCAGGAAAAGTAAGGGTTTCTCTTAATAGTCAAATGTCATTGGCTAAACCTATTTTCAATATGGATCCGGTGACTGATCCTTATGAGTTCGTTCAAGCAAGAAACCTTGCCAATATTCGTACCAACGGAGTACCTAGCTATGATCAAGACATGGTAGATGGTACCAAAAGATGGTCTGAGAACCCAATTCCTGAGAATGAATGGGGCGTTGCAAATGGTAGTCTAAGATTTTATGGGTTTAATAATTACCAAGAAAATATCATGACCACCTTTGCACCTACACAGCAGCATGATCTTTCTATTTCAGGTGGATCGGAAAATGCCAATTACTTTGTTTCTTTAGGTTACCTAAACAAAGATGGTTACTTGGATTCAGACAGAAATGAGAATTTTAAGCGTTATAATATCTTGATGAAGGCAGAGTTTAAGGTTACAGATTGGTTGACCTTGGATGAAAAGATTGTAGTTAATTCTCAACAAAGTGATAAGCCATATTTCTATAACTGGGATGTAAATATCAACTCCCTGGCCAGGGTAAACCCAATTATGCCTATTCAATTTCCTGACCTTCCTTACTATTTGGAACCGGGAGATAGGGATGAATATTCGCAGTATATCGATATGTATTTTGGAGGTACCAACTTTTGGCCATACTTGGAAAATGGTGGACGATCCACTTGGACCAACAATGACATCTGGTTGACCCAAGGTGTAACCCTTACACCGGCAAAAGGATTGACCGTTAAGTCAAATTTCTCCTATAATTTCTTCCATAGAACAGCCCAACATGTGGCAAGTAAGATTGAAATTGTAGATACTAACTTACTGGCGGCAGACATGGTGAGCAATGGTTTTAGTGGTAATGATTTTATCAATGAGCAAAGCAATTACAATCAATACTATGTATTCAATGCTTACGCAGATTATAAATTTCAGCTACCTGAAATTCATAACCTGACCACTATGGTAGGTTTTAACCAGGAGTGGGGGCAAAATAAATACATCAGGGCACAAGCCAATACACTATTGACTCCGTTGATTACAGACCTGAATGCAACTACAGGTATGCAACAGACTTTCGGAAGCAGCAGTCATGTGTCTTTAAGAGGTGCCTTTTATAGGGTCAATTATATCTTTGATGAGCGATTCCTTCTGGAAGCCAATGGCCGTTATGATGGAACTTCAAGGTTCCCTTCAGAAGACCGTTTTGGATTTTTCCCTTCATTTTCTGCAGGTTATAGAATTTCCAATGAAAGCTGGATGGCTAGCACCAAAAACTGGATGGAAGAACTTAAGTTAAGGGCTTCTTATGGTACCTTGGGTAATCAGTTGCTAGGTAACAATTATTATCCGTATATACCTACAATGGGTATCGGTCAGTCAGGTTTTATGTTGACAGCAGGTCAGCGTACTCCATTTGTTTCTGCTGCAGGTTTGGTTAGTCCAACCCTTACTTGGGAAACTGTAGTATCCAAAAACATTGGATTGGATGTAACTTTATTTGGTGGTAAAATTGACGCTTCTTTGGATGTATACTCAAGGGAAACCAAAGACATGTTAATGCGTAGAGATTATCCATCTATCTTGGGAACCAGTGCTCCTCAATCCAATGCAGCTGACTTAAGAACTACCGGTTGGGAATTGGCCCTAACCTGGAAAGATCAGGTTAACAACGACCTAAATTATGACATCACATTGGCTTTGTCTGACTGGTCGGCCGAAATCACCAAATTCGAAAACCCGGAAGGTGTTATCAACCAATATTATGTTGGACAAAAATTAGGTGAGATTTGGGGTTATGAGACGGTTGGAATTTTCCAAACCCAAGAAGCAGTAGACAACGCCCCTGATCAGTCAAGGCTAGGTGCCAACTGGAGACCGGGAGACATTCAGTATGCTGATTTGAACGGTGATGGTGTTATTTCCCCGGGCAATGGTACATTAAGTGATCCGGGAGATAGAAAGATTATTGGAAATACCACGCCAAGACTTAGTTTTGGTTTGAACAATAATTTCCAGTGGAGAAACTTTACCCTTAATCTCTTCTTCCAGGGAATCTGGAAAAGAGACCACTGGCCTACCTCTGGAAACTGGACTTGGTTTTTCCCATTCAATGCTGGACACGTAGAGAAATACTTTATTACAGATTCTTGGTCTGAGGACAACAGGGACGCCTATTTCCCACACCCTCATATTTCTACCAATGATAAGAAGAATATTCAGACACAAAGCAGGTTCTTGCAAAATGCAGGCTACATCCGTCTGAAAAATATGAACCTAGGATACAACCTTCCTCAAAATTGGATGGAGACCGTTGGTTTCCAAAATGCCAATATTTATTTCGCAGGTATGAATCTTTGGGAATATTCTCCTATTCGTAAGCCTTTGGATCCGGAATCCATTTACTCCGGAGCTATCGAATACCCAATGCAAAGGGTGTATACTTTGGGTGCAAGAATTACCTTCTAAATATAAAATCGAAGAAGAATGAAAAAATACAATATATATACACTTGCATGTCTGTTAACCATAGTGTTTGCAGCATGTAATGACGATTTTCTAGAGCGTTATCCTCTCGATGAGGTGAGTAATGAGACTTTCTGGAATACAGAGAATGACCTGATGGTATATAACAATAGCCTATACCATTTGGCATTAAATGACGATAACGTGCCGATTATGCATGCGCATTTTGCTGGGTTTAACAGCCACTGGGGAAGTTACTGGTTTTTGGATGGGTTTTCTGATAACCTAGCTCCCCGACATGACAGGCATGCTTTCTTTCAGCAGGTAAGGGCAGGTAGACAACTGGTGCCAAATGGTCCTCAGCGTTTCGGGTACAAAGGCTGGAACTTTGTAAGAGCAATTAACGTAGGTCTTGAGAATTACGGCACCGCTGATATTCCTGAAGCAACCAGAAATAAATACGTAGGTGAGGCAAGACTGCTTAGAGGCTGGTTCTATGCTGAAAAAGTTCAAAAATTTGGTGATGTTCCATGGGTGGACAGAGAATTGAATATTGATTCTGATGAGCTATTTGCGGCAAGAACACCTCGAGAAGAAGCAATGAACAATGTACTGGAAGACCTTAACTTTGCTACAGAGCATATTCCTGAAGACTGGGGAGATGGAAACGAACCAGGAAGACTAAATAAATGGGCTGCACTAGCTATCAAGTCAAGACTTTGTCTTTATGAAGGAACATGGAGAAAATACCATGGAGGCGCAGATGCTGATATGTGGTTGAGAGAAGCCGCTGAGGCAGCTCAGGAAGTTATTGAAAATAGCCCTTATGCTATTTACAATACTGGCGATCCGGAAAATGACTTCAATTCCTTTATGCGTAAAATTGATATCAGCGGAAACCCCGAGGTGATGGTTTACAGAAGATACCAACTGGGGATCTACACCAACCACGTGCAAAGTTACTTTAGCTACACCGGTGGTGCTACCAAAAGTTTTGTAGAAGACTTCCTTGATACTGATGGATTGCCTATTACGCTTTCTTCAAAATACATGGGAGATGAAACCTTTGAAGCAGTATTTGAAAACAGAGACCCAAGACTTCGTCAAACCATTCTTCACCCTGATGATACCGAAAAATACAAGTACCACAGGGCAGATGGTCGTGACTATCCTAGAATTGTGGGTATGCCGGGTGGTTATACTACCACTACAGGATACCATATCATCAAGCATTACAATGCGGATGATATGATTGGTAAGGCTTATAATACTGCTGAATCTCCTGGTATTATCTTAAGGTACGCTGAAGTATTGTTGAATTATGCTGAAGCAAAAGCTGAATTGGGAGAAATAACTCAAGGTGATTTGGATATGAGTATTAACTTATTGAGAGATAGGGTTGCAATGCCACACCTTACTTTAAATCCTCCAATGGATCCAAGGTATGCCAATGATGGAGTTTCTTCTTTGATCGTAGAAATCAGAAGAGAAAGAAGAGTAGAGTTATTCTTAGAAGGTTTTAGGTACAAAGACCTTAAGCGTTGGAAACAAGGTAAGAAACTTGAAATTCCTGATATGGGTATCAGATGGAGCCCAGAAAACCAGGCAAGATTTGCGGAAGCTACTGTTCAGACAAGCGTAGATCCTGAAAGTGGAAATACCTATATTGATGTATACAAAGGCACTGACTGGGCAGACCCTGTATTTGATGAAGCCAAACATTACCTATGGCCATTGCCACTGGATGATTTAGCTCAAAATCCTCAATTGCAGCAAAATCCTGGTTATAATTAATTGATATTATTTTATATAAAAAACTGCTATGATTTGATTCCATCAGATTATAGCAGTTTTTTTTTGTCTTTTTTATAAACGGAAAGGAAAATTAATAAGGATATTTTAAATTGATCCTTTAACTCGGATTATGGAATAGAATTTCCTACACTTTCTCCATGAGGGTTGTAATTTCAATTATATCAGGCTGTTTGGAGATTTTATTATAGCATGGCTATGGTGAAATGGATAAAAGCGACAATTGATTGATATTGAAGCAATTTCAGCAGGTTATAGGAGCTTTATTGCATATTTCGGGTTTCATTGTAAACCCAATTTATCCCCAAATATGATGAAAAGATTGTACCAAAGGAGACAATTTTATTTTTTCAATTGTCGGCCTAACCCATTATACTTTATAAAGCCGTTTTTCCAAGCACCCTTATCCCCCGCTTAGTTAAGGTGTTTTACCATTTTAGCTGGCTTTCAAATTCATTTTATAGGAAGGTATTGTGCTAAATACAAAGTTCCAATGTGTTGAATAATCATAACCAATAGAAATAGATAAACTTTATGATAATTTTTAGTACCATGAAAATAAAATTAATTACCCTTCAATTGCTGATGATTACAGCCCTGCTTTTGAGTCCACTTATGGCTGCAGTTCCCGAGGATGCCGCGATGGATACGGTGAAATTGGAGAACCCGATAACTGTAAACTACCTAAAGCGGCACCTGAAAAAGTCAGGCCCTAAATTGGCCCTTACCTCGGCACTTGAAAGAAACCTTAAGCGTAAGATAAAGAGTGACCCGTTAGTGGACAACTATTACCAAGCCTTGAAGGCAAATGCAGACAAAGTAATTACTGAACCTGTACTTACAAGAAATGTAATTGGGCGTAGGCTATTGCGTACCTCAAGAGACATGCTGCACCGTGTCAATGTATTGGGAATTGCTTATATCATCGAAAAGGACAAGAAATACCTTGATAAGATAAATGAGGAAGTTATCGCTGTAAGCAATTTTTCTGATTGGAACCCATCCCATTTTCTTGATGTGGCCGAGATGGCGACGGCTGTTGCCCTGGCAGTAGACTGGGTAGGAGATGACTTACCGGATGCTACGGTAAAGCTAGCAAAAGAGGCTTTGATCGAAAAAGGAATCGCTCCTAGTTGGAATGGGAGTAAAGCAAGAATGTATGGCACCAACAACTGGAACCAAGTGTGTAACGCAGGGATGATTGCAGCCGCTATTGTGATTGCTGATCAAGACATAGAATTGGCAGCCAAAACCATTCACCGTTCACTGGATGGAATTCCTAATGGCTTGATGCAATACGGACCGGATGGGGCTTATCCTGAAGGTTCCACTTATTGGGGATATGGTACTGCTTTTACAGTACTTACCTCTGCCATGCTAAAAACAGCTTTTGGTACCGATTTCGGTATTGGTGATTACCCTGCCTTTAAAGAAAGTGCCGATTTCAGGAAATTGACAGTTGCCCCATCCGGCAACTATTACAATTATGCAGATTGTGGAGATCGTCACAGTAATGCTGGCGATATAATTTTAGCTTGGTTTGCTACCCAGAGTGGGAATTCCCTGTATATAGAAGATGATAAATTCACTCAACCGGTGGCTGATTTTGGAAAGCTTCACAGGATTGCAGGAGCCGGATTGGTGTGGTTGGCACAATTTGAAAAAACTGATGAAGCGGAATTACCACTTGTTTACAAAGGAGATGGTAAAAACCCCATTGTAATCATGCGTGATGGAGAAGGCTACTACTTTGGAGGAAAAGGCGGCAAAGGTACCGTTTCACATGGTAATTTGGATGCGGGCTCATTTATCTGGGAGCTGAATGGTGTTCGATGGAGCATTGATCCTGGTAACCAGGGCTATAATGCCTTGGAGCAAACAGGTTTTGACCTTTGGAATTCTTGTCAGGAATGTGAAAGGTGGACATTGTTGACAAAAAATAATTATGGACACAGCACATTGACCGTCAATGGTGAACTCCATGTAAATGATGGTTTTGCCAAAATGCTCGATGTAAAAGATGGAGACCAGCCTGAAGCTTCTTTTGATTTGACACCTGTTTTTGGTAACAAATTGAGAAAGGCTACCAGAACATTTATCAAACCTGACAATCATTCATTGGTCATCGAAGATCAGATTGAAACCAATGTGCATACCAAAATGATCACCTGGCAAATGATGACCCAAGCGGATGTTAGCATAGTGGATGGTGGTGCCATCCTAAGCCAGGCCGGGAAAAAGATTAAGTTGGAGAACCTCTCTCATCCCGAAATCATGGTATCCGTTATCTCACTCGACCCGGCCCCGCTTGAGCTAGACAGGCAAATTGAAGGGTTAAAAAGACTGGAAATTAGGATTCCCGCTTATTTGATTGAAAATAATACGGAGAAAATCAAGGTTAGATTAAAAGCATTGTGATAACATATAACTCAACTGCCAAAGGAAGATTATCCTCCTTTGGCAGTAATCTTTTTTTAGGGGCCTTCCTCTTTTTCTTACTGACGGACTATGCGCTCGCCATTCCTGCATCCACAGATTTTGATCTGGTGAAGGAGAGGGTAGTGGCTGAGTACCTGGCATCCGAGGTGAATGCGGAGGCGATAGAAGAGTTGCTTACTTCTCAAAATCCTGACGGAACCTGGCCCGGTATCAATTACCAAGATGTATCGAGAACAGGCTTTGAACATTATTTCCACACAGGAAATATGGTGACTTTAGCAAAAGCCTATAGACAGCCAAATTCCAAGTATATAGGAAGTCCAAAAGTAAAACAGGCAGTTACGGATGCCTTGGCTCATTGGGTAGAAAATGATTACTTCTGCGACAATTGGTGGCACAATCAAATAGGAACACCTAATAATCTGGTGGCCGTTATGTTATTGTTAGGAGATGAATTACCGGAAGAACTGGTAAAAGCCGCCCAACCCATTATTGGCAGGGCCCATCTCAATGCTTCAGGAGCAAGACCCAGTGGGGATCGAATAAAAATTGCCGGTATTTTGGCAAAAAACCTTCTGTTTTTAGGGGAGAAAGAAAAATTCGAAGCTGTTTTAAAAGTTATTGAAGGAGAAATTAAGTTCTCTACAGGTAGCCGAGGTCTTCAGAGAGACTTTAGTTTTCACCATCGGGTAGATCGGGTAAACAATACAAGTTCCTACGGTTTAGGCTATGCAGATGCTTTTGTAGAATGGCTTGTATATACTGCAGACACTCGGTACGCATTTTCTTCTGATAAAGTAGCCATTTTGGTTGACTATTATTTAGATGGAATCAGTAAAAACCTGGCTTACGGAAAATATTTAGAGGCAGGTGCAAAAAACAGGAGTATTGCCCGACCCGGTGCTCTTCGAGGTCTGGATGCCAAAACGCCAAGAAAATTACTTCAGGCCACTGATTACCGAAAAGTTGATTTGGAAGAAATTGTAAAGATTCGAGAAGAAGGTATTCAATATGCGTCCCTGTCCTATGCCAAGTACTTTTGGCAGACGGAATTCTTCACCTTTCAGCGGCCGGACTATTTTACTTCTGTAAGAATGTTTTCCACCAGAAATGACAATATGGAGGTTCCCTATAATAGTGAAGGATTGAAAAACCATCACAGAGGAGATGGCACCAATCACCTTTCTATCACAGGAAAAGAATATTTTGATATTTTTCCGGTTATGGATTTTCAGAAAATTCCCGGGGCAACCATTCTGCAAAAGGAAAGGCTTCCGGGTCCGGATCAAATTCAAAAACCCGGCTATACAGATTTTGTGGGAGCGGTTACAGATGATTTATATGGAAGTGTAGCTTTTGATTTTATCAGTCCCCTTGATCCCTTAAAAGCCAAGAAGAGTTGGTTCTTCTTTGACAAGGAATACGTTTGTTTGGGAGCAGGAATAAACGCTAAAGGTAAACAAGCGGTTTTTACTACCTTAAATCAATTGCTGCTCCAAGGAGAGGTTCATGCAAAAGTAGGTCAGGAAACAAAAATTTTAGAGCGCGGGAAGCATGAGCTTAAAGACTTGGACTGGATTTACCATGATCGAGTAGGCTATTTTATGTTAGCACCTCAGGAGGTAGAACTGTCTTTCGGAGAGGTCACCGGAAATTGGACTACTATTAACCAGCAAACAAGGGCACCCCGGGAAGATGTAACCAAAGATGTTTTTAGCCTTTGGGTAAACCATGGGAATAATGTCAAGCAGGCAAGTTATGCTTACCTGATATTACCTAATGCCGGCTTGGAAGAAACCAAGGCTTATCAAATTGAAGACCAAATTGAAATTTTGTCCAATACTCCTGCTCTGCAGGCTGTGCGGCACAAACAGTTGTTACAGGTGCAGGCTAATTTTTACAAAGCAGGTAAACTTGATCTGGGAGATGGATTAGAATTAACCATGGATGGTCCGGGATTGGTTTTGCTTCACTTAGATGATCAAAATATAGTGAAAATGGCCGTCTCCGATCCCAGTCGGAAATTAGACAAAATGCACTTTCAATTAAACAGTAAACTGAATCTACAAGGGAATAAGCAACAGGTAGAATGGGATGCTGAACATTGGATCAGTAAAGTGACGGTACAACTTCCGGAAGGTGAATTTGCCGGAAGTAGTGTGATTTTAGGAGATTAAAACGTAACATTTCCAGTATCCTTTAAACAACCCTAAACTAGATACTGCTTAAATTTAAGATAATAAACAAATGATGAATCGGATAATGCGTGTCAATTTATGTCTTGTGGGGCTTGTGTTTTTGGCTTTGGTTTCATGCCATCAAAAGAGTCAGGAAACATCGAATGAGCCCATTGTAATCGATGAACGAGATCAAAAACTTAACCTAAGTAAAGTCATCCCTGTTGACAGTGTCTGGGCAGGTCATAGGGTAGGCTTTTCCATGCTAACCCATAAAAACCGTCAATACATTGCCTATTACAACAAAGACAGGCACATGACAGTAGGGCAGAGAAATCTTGATGAGGATCAATTTGAACTGTACCAATTGCCTGTATTCGATAGGGAAGAAGGGCAGGGGACCAGTACCCTACTTGGCTGGGACAGCCACAATTCGGTTACCATAGGCATTGATTCAGAAGGGTATTTACACCTGGCCGGCAACATGCATGTGCATCCTATCACTTATTTCAGAGGTAGAAAGCCCAATGATATCAGCAGCCTGAAGCAAGAAATGAAAATGGTAGGCGAAAACGAAAAGCGATGTACTTACCCTCACTTTATGAAAGACAGGGAAGGGCATCTATTGTTTCACTACAGAGACGGGGGAAGTGGCAATGGCAATGAGATTTACAATATTTACGATGTAGCTTCTAAGGAATGGACACGTTTGCTAGACAGTCCCCTGACAGATGGACAGGGAGAGATGAATGCCTATGCCTCTCAACCTTCTTTAAGAGAGGACAATTGGTACCATATGTATTGGGTATGGAGGGATACACCTGATTGTGAAACCAATCATGACCTTTCCTATATCAAAAGCCCTGATATGAAAAATTGGTACGATGCATTTGGCAATAAACTAACCGTACCTGTTACCATTGATCAGCAATCAGTGATAGTGGACCCGGTACCGCCCAAAGGAGGGATCATCAATTTGGCAGCAAAGTTATGCCTGGATGAAAACAATAAACCTTTGATGGCCTTTCATAAATACGATGATGAAGGTAACCTGCAGTTTTACGTCAGCAGGATCGAAGAGGATGCCTGGAAAGCCAAACAAGTAACCGATTGGGATTACCGCTGGGAGTTTTCCGGTCGTGGCAGTATTCCCTCTGAGGTGCGGTTGGGAGACTTTAATCGGAGGGAAGACGGGAACTATGAATTGGGTTACCAGCACATAAAATATGGTGAAGGAGTATTGCTACTCGACAAGGATTTAAATACCATTGGTGAGGTATTGAAACCCGATAGCTTTGGTGCTGATCTGGAGCTTGAAGGCGACTTTGAGGGTTTGGAAATAAGAAGTACCAAAGACCTGGGAACGCCGGAAAATGGCAAAACCTACCGTTTAAAATGGGAAACCCTACCTCCAAACCGAGACAGGGCCTATCCAAAACCCTGGCCCAAACCTTCGGTACTGTATCTGTACGAAATGGAGTGATTCATAAAAAAAATAATTGTAATGGCTTATCCTTCCTTTAACCTTTACTAATAAAAAAATGATTAACCCTAAATCCATTAAATACTTACTCCTTTTACTGGTTTTTATTTGCAATAGCTTTACTGAAGGGATGGGACAGGTAAATGGCAATGCATCGAAGGAGGAGAATTACCTATTAAGAGTAAAAGCTTATGCAGATGAAATGATTTCCCGCGGAAGAGATCGTTACGGAGAGATAAGCTCTCCGTTATTTGCTTCAGCTTTGGACAGAAAGTCCATGGAAATAGCTAATGTTGATGTTTTTGGAAGCATAGATGGGATTAGAGAAACAGACAGGTCGCTTGGAGGCTCCAATCCCCTATGGGAAATTGGCTTGTATGAAATCCTTTATGAACTCACAACCATTACCGGAGATCCCAAATATGCCGCTGAGGCAGACCGGGCCATAGGCTATTTCTTCGACCACTGCCAAAGTGAAACAACAGGTTTATTGGCTTGGGGGGAGCATTTGTTTTGGGATTTTAAAAAAGAAAAGTGTGGGTTTGTGGCTAAAGATTACCATGAGGCCAATGTTTGGCCTTTTTGGGATAAAAGCTACCAATTGAGTCCTGAAGCCAGTTGGCGCTTTGCGATTGGGGAGTGGGACCATCAAATCCAAAACAAAAGCACAGGTGATTTTAGCAGGCATGCTACCTATTCCGCTCATGGCCCGGAAAAAGGTTCTGACTTTCCTAGGTATGCCGGCCAAATGATAGAAAGATGGGCAATAGCCCTGGGGCGTAAAGAGAATTTAAATCGACCAAGAAGGGAAGAACTGCTGGAAGCCATAGAGGTTTTGGTTCGGAGAATGGAAGAAAACAGTCAACAAACTGCCACCGGGTACCTTCCGGCTCTGAGAGGGGCTGATTATGTCTGGCCCACCAGTAATTTAGAGTTGGCAAGATGTCTTTTTGAAGCTGCCAAACATTTAAATGAACCCTTGAAACAGAGGGTGTTGGATTTAGCATTGAAACAGGATACCGATTTTCTAGCTGCAGCCCACCAAATTCTAGGTGGAGGTGGCTTTGCGGTAACCTTGCATTCGGAAACCGGAGCGCCCAGAAACCGATCCATGAACAAGCCTTATACCCAAACCTGGGCGACTGGTTATGGCTATGGAACGCATGCCGGAACGGCCAATCTCTTGTACCAAAGATACGAGCAACTTTTGCCTTATTATTCAAAAATTGCCGACCAATATAAATCTATGATAATTGCTGCCGCTGATCAATACCTGAAAGCAAGTCCTGATTTGTCTGTACCTCAGAATCCGGATGCTTTTGCGGATGTAATACAACTTATGAGCACCTTATTTCAGTTGACAGGAAATAAAGCATACAAGGAGCGAGCTGATTTTTTTGCCCAAATGGGCATAAGGCTTTTTTTGGATGAGAACAGTCCTTTACCAAAAGCCACCAGTAAGCATGAACACTATGAAACCATAACAGGAGGGCCTGCTTTTATGCAGCGTCTTTTGGCGCTTTACACATTAAATTTGGATTAAATACCTAATTTTTAAATCAATGAATAAATTCAAGTTAACCTTAACTGTAACACTTAGCATTTTTTTAATGTTGGAGAGGTCTTCGGTTTTTGCCCAATCCCTTAGCCATCCTTTTCTAATCGTAACCCAAGATCAGTTTAAGGCACTCAGAGAAAAAGCATATTATGAACCCTGGAAGTCCATGGCTGAGGATGCTTTGAAGATCACCGAGGAAGGTTTCAATCAACCCATTTCCGGAGCCTATGATTTACAGGATTATATGGGGGCTGTGGCTCTATCTTATATCCTCTACCCTAAAGACAAAGCCAGATATGCCCAAAGAGTCAAAGCCCTTATCTTAAATGGTTATTCAAATTTGACGCTTACAGAAAAAAGGGATTGGGGTGGCGTAGTGCCTCCCATGAGTTCGTTTTTTGTAGCCATACTTGCCCTAGATATCGTGTACAATGACTTATCCAAAGAAGAAATCCTTGCCTGCGAAAAGTTGATTGAATCACAGCTTTCCAAGATCAACCGCAAAGGCAGTTGGGCAGATGTAAGGCTAGGTACGCATGGGACTTGGGACATTTACAAAGGGGTGCGAACCGAGCCTGATGATGCTTATTTTAAAGGGATTATGCATCAAATAACCCCTGATGGCGTGTCACCGGTCACCATCCATTACGCTTGGGAAAGAGTAGGAGGTGGGGACAGCCGCATTTCCAAAGCCGGCTATATGGATGTACTGGAATTTACCGGGATAGATCAAAGGTATTATGCCAATGAAAGACTGCAAAAGTACCACCGATGGCTCTTTAGTGCCAGTGTAAACAACAACAAAGAGATGGCCATCATAGGAGACATGCTACCCAGTCAAACCTTGAATAATGATTTATTACATGCCAGGGTAGGTAATTTTGATGAATTGGCGGCTTCTTATGCCTCCTGGTTTCACGAGCATGACAAGAAAAGGGGACATATCATTTCCTATTTGCTACCGCGAAAAAAATTGCCCTATCCAAGATCTCCCCAAAGTACTGTGTACGAAAATGGCGGAGCTTTTCTCAGGGAAAGCCCCAATGATTCCCTGGGTATGCATGCGGTCCTTTACAATATAAAAAGCCAGGATGAATGGCATACCCATCAGGAAACCAATGGTTTGGCCTTATCTGGAATGGGGAACAGGCTTTTGGTTAATGGAGGTAGACTAGGGGAGCCCACCCGGTCTGCCGCTTTAAACAATACCCTTACCATAGATGGAAAAGACCATGATTCCCGATTAGGAAATGGAATTGTGGAGCACATTAGCCGACAAGATTTTGATTATGCCATGGGGAATGCCGGGCCTGCCCTTCCTTCCGCTGTTCACAACCGTAGCATGATATTAATGCACAAAACTCCTACGTCAAAAGCATACCTACTCCTTTTGGATGAGGTGGAGGTAAAAGAAGGGCAAAAGATCGTTTCTTACCTGCATCCGGCCAATGAAAGTCATATTGATACCCTTTCAGTGAATGAATCTTATCGGGCTGCTATCGATCATTTTCCCACTGTAACAGGAACTGCCTTGGGTATTCATTACCTTACAAGCCCAGCGCAGGTCAACCAAAGCCTGGTGGCCTCTGCCATCCCCTCAAGGTATCCCAATCACCCAAAGCATTCCAGATTGGAAGCCATTTATTCCCCGGAGGAATCAGGCAAGAAAAATATTGTGACTTTATTAAACCCTCTGGCTGAACCGGACAAAGGCATGCAGCTTCAGCCAAGTTTGCAGGCTACCTATGATGCCCATTTAATACAACATAAGGATGGGGCAGAGGACCTTGTTTTGAACAGCCATACACCGGATCGTACCATTTCCTTTGATAAGTTTCACTTTCAGGGAGATTTCTTTATCCATAGAGAAATAGCCGGAGCGAGCAATTTTATATTCGTTAAAAATGCCACAGATTTTTCTGATGGAGAGCTGGAATTTAAAGCAGATCAAAAGCTTACCTTATGGATGAATCATCGATTTATAAGTGTCATTGCTAGGGAAAAAACAGCCATTTATTTAAAAAATAAAACTTCGAAAAGACTATACATTGACGATAAATTAATAGAACGGCCGGAGACCGAGGATGGATGGATGAAAATCCTTTTACCAGAGGGATCGCACAGGCTGTATTATAAGTAATTGAATAAACCCACAAAAAAATGAGTAAAACAAAACACCTATTCCTGCTTATTTCAGGGATTTTATTATCCGCAAATTTGCTCGGCCAGCATCTGGTCAGTAGCAAGTACAGTGAACAAGAGCTTGCAGAAGTATTGATTCCAATGAAAGATTGGCAACCATTTCCGGCATTGGCCAATAGGGAAGCCTGGAGCAAGGCGGACAAAGAGCAAATGGAGTTTTTCCTTGATTATGCCAATGAGCATATCGATTATTCCTGGCCTTATATTCCTGCCACCAAGTCTTTGTTAATTCACAGAAATGGAAACCGAACAGAATACCAAGACATCACCTTTGAAAAAAGGAGGGTTTTAGGCGCCATGATTTTGGCGGAGCTTTATGAAAACAAAGGGAGGTTTATTGATCCCATAGTCAATGGCGTCTGGTCCATTTGCGAAGAATCTTTTTGGGGAGTACCTGCCCATTTGCCAAAATCGGATGAATACTCCGGTTTGATGGATGTGTCCAAGCCATTTGTAGACTTATTTGCCGCCGAAACGGCCACTTATTTGGCTTGGGCAGATTACTTTTTGGGAGATAAATTTGATGAGATTTCCCCGCAGATAAGAAAAAGAATCCGGTATGAAACCAACTATAGAATTTTTGAACCTTTGATGAACAAACATCACGGTTGGATGGCTGCCAATGAAAATGGAAGACCACCTAACAACTGGAATCCATGGATTTGCTCCAACTGGATCAATGCAGCCTTATTGCTGGAGGATGATGAGGAAAAAAGAGTAGCCCATATTAATAAAGCCATCCAAGTGCTGGACGAGTTTTTGACACCCTATCCTGAAGATGGAGGTTGTGATGAAGGACCGGGGTATTGGGGCGCTGCTGCGGCTTCTTTGTTTGATAACCTTTCCTTATTGAATGAGGCTACTGACGGTGCTTTTCAGTTTGCTTTCGAAGATGAAAAGGTAAAAAATATGGGGCGCTTTATTTATAGGGCGCAGATCAGCAAAGATTATTTCTTGAATTTTGCGGATGCAAGTCCCAAACCAAAAATGGCAGCAGCCATGATTTACAGGTATGGCAAGGCCATTGAGGATCCGGACATGATGAAGTTTGGAGCCTACTATATAGACCAAAATGAAAAGGCCCTGCCAAGGTTTCATTATTTCAGGCATTTCTTTGAAGTGTTTATGCAGGAAGAATTGGACCATGCAGAAAAGGGGCTTCCCTTGCCTAAAGATGTTTGGCTAAAAGACATTCAGGTAATGGTAGCCAGAGACCAGGAAGGAAGTTCAGATGGCTTTTTTCTAGCAGCAAAGGGTGGGCACAATGATGAAAGCCACAACCACAATGATATCGGAAACTATGTAGTGTTTTACGATGGGCTTCCTGTACTAATCGATGTTGGAAGTGGCACCTATACCCGAAGGACCTTCAGTGGGGAGCGGTACTCCATTTGGTTCAACCGTTCTGATTACCACAACCTGCCTACTATCAATGGAGTAACCCAAAAAGCCGGTAGGGCCTACCAGGCCAGCAAGGTGTCATATGAAGCCAATAAAAGAAGTTCATCCATGACTTTGGGTATTAGCGAGTCCTATCCCGAAGCCGCAGGTCTGGTTTCCTGGCAGCGAGACCTTGCGCTAAACCGCGGAAAGAGGGTAACGGTAAAAGATTCCTACAAGCTATCCCAGGCCGGAGAGATTATCCAACACCTGATGACCGTTTATCCTGTAGAGGTGGTCAAACCCGGTCTAATCTCCATTGCCTATAAGGGCAAAGACGGAAAGGTGTCACCATTTGAAATCCATTACAATCCAAATGACATGGAGGTAGCAGTAGAGAAAATGCCTTTTGATTTACCAGAAGATGAAGGCGTAGCAAGCAAGTGGGGACAAGAAATGTACCGAATCAACCTTACAAGCAATGGCAATGTACAGGCCGGCAAGATGGATTTTACCATCAGCAAGCAATAAACCTCAATAGCCCAAAGGGTCACAAAAAAGAAATAAGCGTGGATAGGATTCACGCTTATTTTTTTTTAGGCTTACTTAACCCCTCTGCTTTGGAGGCTGAGCCTGTCAAAGCCGTAGGAATTCCCTCCCGGAGGCTGAGCTTGTCGAAGCCTTAGGAATCGAAGAACGTTTAATACTTACCCGATAAATTCAAACCGGATTGATATTTAAGAAAGTTGAAAACTTTCAGCATTGTAGGTCCAAGTTACACTACGTTAAACTTGGACCAGTGTTAGAGAGAATCTTACCGGAGGCTGAGCTTGTCGAAGCCGTAGGAATCCCTCTCGGTGGCTGAGCCTGTCGAAGCCAGGATACTTCAGAACCTACCCATTGCAGTTATTTACTTCAAAATTCCAGTTATAAAGTGGGTAATTGAACCTTTTAGCCGGAAATTTCCGCCTTTTTGGCAGTATTTTTTAATTTTTAACCAAATCATTTGACCAAAAACTGACAAGAGAGAAGGTTTAAATTAAAGCATTACAGTAAATGATGGTTTGCATTGGTTTTTTTAATTAAACTCGGATCATTACAGGATTTTCTGAGCGCTCTTATATAGGGTTAAAATCACTAGAGAATCAGCAGTTAGGAGATTACAAGGTAATAGTAGGGCAATTGACTATTTGGGGGTAAATCTTGCGAATATGGAAGCAAACATTTAACAAACGCTTTGGAGGAATTTGGTGCTTCGGTTCATTTTTCTGTAAAAAACCCCTTTTTAATGGCTGTAAAGGGCTTTTTTATTTATAAGTTTTTAGTTAGTTTAGGGGAATATAATAGATATATATATGTAACTTTTAGGGAGGCTTGATTATATACAATTGTTAGCGTTCGTTCTTTAAGATAAATGAATTAGGGTTATTAAATTAACTATGAATAAAACAATAAAAATTTTACTATTGATCCTATTAATACTAGGTCTTTTGACAATTGTATTAACATTTATTAATTTCTGGATTAATGGACATATTCATTGGTTTTCGGAAGTTGATAAAGAATATTTTGGCATTTTTGGAGATTTTATAGGAGGTGTATCAGGAACCATATTTACCATTGTGGCAACTATTATAGTTTGGTTGACCTATAATAGTCAACGTGAAGAATTGAAACAAACAAGAAATCTGCTAATTAAACAGTTGGAGCTATCATATAAACCCGACTTGTTTGTTAAAGACACTCAGATTTATATTTATGGAATAGTTAAAGATAAAATGTTATGTCCAAATTTATTTACCAACACCAAAGAGTATTCAGAAGGAATAAGAAGTGATGCATTTGCTGAGTTGATTAATGTTGGAGGAGAAATATCAAAACGGACTAATTGCTATTGGGAATGTGATATAGAGAAAATTAAGCACTTTTTTGATGAGAATTTCCCAGATACTGTTAAAGTATCGTTTGGTCCTGAAAATAAGTTCATAAAGTATAATAGTTTAGATGGGAGTTCTATAACGGGACCATTTCACATGATTTCAATGAATCATACAATTGATTTTGTTCTACCATATAAAACTAATGAAACAGTTGTGAAAATAAGAATGCCAAATTTATATATTGAATGGTTTATGTCTTCAATAATTTTAGAAGATTTTGCACGAAAGAAAGTTTTTAACGATATGTTTAATCCTGTTGAATTTCCAAAACTCTTTTTAAATGTATCCTTTAAAGATATACTTGGTGAAACTCGTGAAAAACGTTTTTTGGTAGAAATTAAATTTCAATCTGGTATAAGAATTAAATCAGAAAAAGAAGAAGACCAAAATAAAGTACTTGATATTACTACTATGCAAGTGGAATTTAAAGAACAAAGAAATCATGAATAATGCACGAAACGCTACCAAACGCTAAATTTCATGGGTGCTGATGAGCAGTTCGAAAGTTTAGTACAATTTAGAAACACCAGCAAGCCAATTAAAATTGGTTTGTTCTAAATATAAACAATTCCACTCGGCTTGCTTTCTTGGCAGTTTGATAAGATTACTCTTTTAATCCCCCCCTAGGTGTAGTCTATGCCTTCGTGAGCTGGGTGTAGGTTTGCAAAACACCCTTCTATCCTTTCCAATTTGCAATTGGAAATGGACGGAATTACCGATCCACGGTTATCAAACCTTCTAATCCAGCATATTTTCATCTGTTTTTCAAAGGTCAGAACTTGCCCTGGTTTATCGGGGTGGAATCTCGCTACAATAATCATTTTTTGCCCTGACGATTTCGTCATGCCTGTCTGCCTCAGGCAGGCTCGATTTCCTGATCTCTTATTTGATAAGCCTCTCCCATAACTAAAAATAGTTTATACTTGAATGAATTGCAAATGAATGCTACCCGAGTGTAATGTTGATTAGGATGGGGTCTCCAATTTCAGTACAGTATTCAAAATTTTGTCCATTTGTTTACATAAAGGGGGTCTTCAGAAGCCATTGCAAATGGCAAAAGATTTCGACTTCAAAGTAAGTTAGGAATAAAAGGGAGTAGAGGATGCTACACCCAGCCGGGGAAACTGGTTTTACCACTGCTTCATTTGGTCATCGATCTAAGGAGCTTTTTGAGCTGTAGAGCATAATTAAGCACACTTTTACAGACTTTCTCAATGATAGATTGCATTTTTTTTCATAGCTTAAAAGGTTGAAAACTAACGCATAAATTACAAGTTGGATGAAATGGCAAAAACTGCCGGCTTCCTACCTTGGCAGGATTCGTTCATCATTAGGTGTCCAGTTAATTTAACATGCTTTAATAGCCCTTATATTGTTTTCTTTAAAAATAGGTACCCTGTTGGTGTAGCCAATTAAAAGAAATATGATAAAATTTAATGTCAGTGCATAGTAACCCTCATAAAGTGTAGTAGAAAATGAGCGACCATCTGACCCTATCATCATCCAATAAGTCCATTGCGGTTCTCCCTTTTGTGAATATGAGTACCGACCCGCAGAACGAATACTTTAGCGATGGCATTACCGAAGAAATAATCAACGCCTTGACCACGGTAAAGGGCTTGAAAGTCATTGCCCGCACATCCTCTTTTGCATTTAAGAATAAAAATATGGATGTAAGAACTATTGGTGATCAGTTAGGGGTGAGTACAGTATTGGAGGGAAGCGTTCGGAAAGCCAAAAACAGGGTCCGTATTACAGCGCAGTTGATCAGTACAGATAATGGCACTCACTTCTGGTCAAAAAATTTCGATCGAGATTTGGAGGACATATTCGCAGTCCAAGATGAAATAAGCTTACAAATTGCTGACCGGATCCGGGAAAATTTTGGTCATCTCAACATTCAGGAACATTTAATTGAAGCACCAACTAAAAATATGGAGGCCTATGACCTTTATCTTAAAGGTCGTCACCAGCATTTAATGTGGGATGGACAAGGAATGGTAAATTCAATAGCTCTCTATGAACAATGTGTAACCATAGACCCCTTATTTGCTTTACCTTATTTTGGCTTGGCGTACAGTTATGCCATGTATGGATCATGGACAAATAATAAAGAATTATTACGGTTATCAGAAGCGAACCTTAGCAAAGGTTTTAATCTGGACAAACAATCCTACAGAGGTTATTTTGGCAAAGCAACACTACTTTTTTGGGGGCATTGGGACTTCATCAACGGGCAAAAGGTTTTTCAACAAGCAATAGCACTGAATCCTTCCTATACAGAAGCAGAAGAGGGTTTATGTGAATTGTATACAGCGATAGGGTATTTCGAAAAAGCACTCCGCCATACTGATAATATTTTAAAAATAAACCCTTTATCCCCGAATCACTACTTTACTAAAGCCAATATATATTTTTTAAATGAGGAATATACGAAAGCTTTAGAATGTATAGAAATATCATTAAGCATCAATCCCAATTTTACACATCCCATTGGGCTAAAACAACTGTGCTTAATCTTAACAGGAGATTACGAAAAATTAACTGTCTTTTTAGATAAAACCCCTTTGGCAGAGAGGGCGGAAGAATGCAGGGTATTGTACAAATTGGTCAATCCAGAGGATAAAATCGATGTAGATATCAGCAGGGCGAAGTTCATGATAAAAAAGGAAATTGGGGAGGCGCTTTTTGCCTGGCCCTTGTTTTTGATGGTCCATTTAGGGGAACATGAAATGGCATTGGACTTTTTGGAAGAAAACATCAAAATGCGCAGAGGGCAAATTATAAACTTCATGAATATTCCCTTGCTTAAACCTTTACACCAGTATCAGCGATTTCAGGATATGGTACAAGCTGTTTTCGGTGTAAGTTTATTACCAACTGATTCCGAAAAACAAAAACGCATTGCCGCTCCCAAAGCCCTAATGTCGGTTACCGAAATCGACCTAGTTTTAAAAGTTTTTGACAAAGGGATGAAGGAAGAGAAATGGTTTAAAAATCCATCTATATCTTTAAGAGAGCTGGCCGAAAAGGTGAATATTAGCGGAAACAAGCTTTCTTGGTTGCTGAATGAACGAATGGGGCAAAACTTCAATGAATACATCAATAGTTTTCGTGTAGAGAACTTTAAAGAGAATGCCTTAAACCCTGCTAATAGCCACCTTACCCTTCTAGCACTAGCCTATGAAAGTGGCTTTAATTCTAAAACAGTATTCAATTCCTTCTTTAAAAAAATCGAAGGGACGACACCAAAAGCTTGGTTGAGGGCTAATCAAATTTAGCTTGATTAAGAAAACCAAATTTCACTACTAAGTCTGCAATTTCAAACCTATCAGGATCTAGACGGTAACAAAGTTGGAAATGGGTTTTAAATTTATAAAACATACCATTTGGGTTACCCTATTGCAATTGGTAAGAAAAAACGATTTTTTACAGCACCTCAAATTCACTTCAACCACTGGATGTTTGATAACAATGCGCCTGATGGATTTAAGGAGTTGGATGATAAATGGGCAAACTACTTTGCTATAGAACCAAACATATACCTGGGGGTGAATTTTTAAGCTATAGTCTGATAAGTCAGGATTCGCAATTCCTGGCTTGTCAATCTTAGGCACAAAACAATAATAGCTGTCCAGCAAAGAGAACGATATTAACTAACACGTTGACTTGACCAATCCCGGATCTTTGAAGAAGCAATCGAAAGAAGTAAGTCCATGAAACTTAAGTTTGCTTTTCGTACTAGAAGGAAAGCGTTTTTCTCAGATACAATCCATCGATTTTGGAAGAATGATCGAGACCATCACAGATAAATTATTTAATCCTATTCTAAAATTGATTCAAACGGTAGTAAAAGAATTGAATAATGGCTGCAATAACTAAGCATTCTGACGGCTGGAACAGCCTGGTATAAATACCGTGTTGCACCATGAGAAATGTTCAGGATCCCTTCGGCACCCTTCGACAGGCTCAAGGACCGTGCTCAGGACTTCCGGCAAAAAGCTACGAAATAGGATAGGGTGTTAAAAGTGATGGAAGCGATAATATTAATACCGGATTATCCCATTAGCTGTCTGAAAGGCTAGGGGCATATAGCGCGTATAACCTGTCCTGTATTTTACAGGTTAGGGCTTGGTGCAGGGGGCTGATTGTTTGGTACTTCTTATTATCTTTATAGGTAATTATAAAGTAGGTTATCAGGCACTTCGCGACCCTACAAGCAAGAAAAAACCGAAAGAAAATGGAAAAAATAGAATTTGATGGTGGGATAAACATTGCAATAAAAATTCCGAAAGCTAAATATGAAAAAACAGTTGAATTTTACCGTGACATACTCCAGCTAAGCGTATCCGAAAAGCCGATCAGCAATCCAACTGTTTCACGTACTCACCAAGTGAAATTTGGTTCGAATACGCTATGGTTGGATTGCGTGGACAATTACACCCATTCAGAAACCTGGCTTGAATTAAAAACCCCTGATGTTGAAAAGGCGACGAAATACTTAAAAGACAAGGGAGTGGAAACTTGCGATGAATTGGAACAAATACCTAAAGAAAACCATTGGATTATGGATCCGGCAGGCACCGTTTTTATAGTTGGGAAAGATCGCTCAGCAGGCCCCGTCCTTAATCCCTGATCCGGGAAAAAGCCTTTGGATATGAACCCAATGATCAGGACAAGTTATATCCTTTGCACCTTCTTAGGGATTCTAAATCCTTTGGTGTGCCAATTTCTTTTTCACCCTGTTTCCTTTAGCCCTTTACTATAAATTGAGCCTTAGAGGACACTTTATTTCACAAAATTGCAATAAGCAAGAGCAACAAGGAAGACCCAAGCGAATCAAACCGGCTTTATCTGGCTTTTTTGGTGCTTTCCACTTGTCCCTAAGCAATGGGTAAGAATTTTTTACCATCACCCAGTCGTTAGCCAATTCATTTAGATCAAAATAAGTAGGGAGGAATGGGCTGTCCTCCCGATAGTCCATAAATGATAGACCCAGCGAGCCCTGATGGATTTTCCGGTGGCCTGCAGGAAAATAAATTTATTATGATCCTAATACTGCACCGACCAAGTGGCCCAATAGCCTGAGAGAGAAGTATATTCAAAGAAATGATTCTTTCTTGGAAAAGGAAGCAGGTTGGGAAATTGGCCTATGACAAAAGATCTGCATGGTATGCTTGTCACTCCTAATACTTTAAATGCTTAAACCCGGATTAGGTCACTTCCTTAGAAAGAGTTGGAATCGTAAGAAAATTAGGTTGTTATTAAAGCGATTGCAAGAGGCAATTGGAGGCCTGATCTTTAATAAACAACAAAAAAAATCTTGAAAGATGCGTATGATTAAATGGTTTATAGTTGGGGTAATTGTTTTGTTTGCAAGTGGACTTTATGGAGCTGAGCCTGATAAAGGGTTTTTACAGCCTGTTTCGGTCAAATACAAATTGAATGAGGATATTAAAGGGGCCACAATGCAGAAAATAGTGGTGGATTATGACAATAATGTTTTTGTATTGTCCAACAAAGGCCTTCTAAGAGGCTTCGGCGATGTGCTTGCTAAGGATAATCTATATTCCCCACTTTCCAAAAGAGTTCCTGTAGACATCTGTTTACAAGAAAAAACCCAATACATCTATTATTTGTATGATGATAAATGGTTGACCAATGCCTATGCAGGAGTGCCCTATGGGAATCTAAAGAAGGGCAAGCATAAAAAAATAGCAGTATCAGCAGATGGTACAGTTTATCTTGCCGGGGATAAAGTTGTAACAATGGTTTCCGAAGGAAAGGAAAAAGAAATTAAAATTCCGGATGGGAGTTTAAAAGCTGTATACATTCATAACGGCACCTTTTTTACCTTGATAAACAATACGATTTATCGCTTAGCTAACCAATCAAAGTTTGTTGAACTGCATAAAAAAAGTAGCATTAATTCAGTTGCTTTTAGAAATAATGAGGTATTGATAGGCAGTCCAGAGGGATATTATGGAATTGACATCAGTTCAGGTAAGGAAACATTTGCTCTCCAGACCAAAGTACCTGTTCCGGATATTCGTTCAATTGTAGTGAACAATAAAGGATTATGGGCCGGTACTCCTCAAGGTGCTTTTCTTCGGGAGCCCTCCGGTAACTTCAGGTATTTTGCTTCAAAAAGATGGTTGAACAGGGATAAAGTCATTGACATGGCTTCAGACAATGAAGGAAACTTATTTTTACTTACTCCTTCCGGACTCAATAAAGTAGTATACAAGGAAATGACATTGGCAAAAAAGGCTGCGTTTTTTCAAAACAAGATACGTCAAAGGCATATGAGATATGGTTTTTCTTCAGAGCTTCACCTGAAAGTGCCGGGGGATGTGACCACTGCTGTGGCGACGGATACCGACAATGACGGAAGCTGGACATCTTTCTGGCTTGGTAGCCAGGCCCTGCGATATGCCGTTACTGGTGAGGAGATAGCACTTCGCTATGCCTGGGAATCTTTTGAGGCATATGAGAGGTTGCATTCTGTCAATCAAATGGATGGATTTCCATCAAGGACATTTGAGCGGAAGGGTTTCAAATATTCAGACGTAGATAGATGGAGAGATTCTCCAGACCCGGAATGGGAATGGAAAGGACATACCAGTGCGGATGAATTTGTAAGCTATTTGTTTGTCACTTTTATGATGGACAAATTTGTAGTCAAAACTGAAAGTGAAAGGGCGAGAATAGCACACTTTTTCGACCAGGTAATGAACCATTTGCTTGAGAACGACTACTATTTTACTGATATTGACGGAAAACCAACCAAATGGGGGAGATGGAACCCTGAATATGTCAACTGGTTCCCGAAGACCATTGTAGACAGAAGAACCCGAAGTGTGGAACTGATTGCGGGTTTGCAGATGGCTTATGCCCTTACAGGGAAAGAGATTTATAAGACTGAGGCTTACCGCATGATAAACGAGCATGGCTATTTGGATAATATGCTTATGGATGTAAACAAATTCAAAGAAACACCCGGTTATATTCACGATGGCGCTGATATGGGCATGGGCGGATGGAACCATGTTGATGATCATCTCGCTTTTATGTCGTACTGGGTGCTTACAAGTTATGCATTCCCTGAATTTAAAGAGTCCTACAAAAGAGCGATACAAAACCATTGGGAAGTTGAGAAGGTGGAAAGAAATGCTCTTTGGAATATGATAGCCTATGCTTCAAGTGGCTTGAATGATGAAGCCTCTATTTTCTGGCATTTAAGAGAGTATCCGCTTGACCTGGTAAGATACAAGATCAATAATTCACACCGTAAAGATTTGATATTCAGCCCACCGAATTTCAGGAATGATTACCTTAGCACTCCTCTTTCACCAATGGAAAGGTGCATGCACCGTCATAATACCAGTTCTTTTCAGGTCGATGCAGGATTCTTTGATCAGGATGTTAGGGAGCTTTGCGGAGATGAATATCTTTTGCCATATTGGATGGCACGTTATTTTGAGATAATCAAGGAAGAATAATTTACCTCTACATTCAATGAGCGATAAAATGATCCCAATAAAGTGCACTCAATTCTGTCAGCTAACACTAATTATCATTCTGGGATGCTCCCTTTTTTCATGCAAACAGCAGCAAAGTTTGCAAAGTAGGATTGATCTGTCTATAAAAAATAAGGATTCGGTATTGGTGATTCCCGATGGAAAGTACGTCGTAGACCAACCCTTACGTCTCTCGGGTGTAAATAACCTTGTGATCAAAGCCGAATCGCCCAATGGGGTAACCATCACCTCCAGCATGGACCTGCCAATTGAAGACTTAACCTGTCTGGATAAAGCCATCGGGTTGTATGAGTATACTGACTCAAAGTTAATAATGACCCCTTGGCCGGATTCATTCAAGGGCTATGCCGGTTGGCCCGAAATCTATATTGCCGGCAACCCATTGTCCATATCGCGTTATCCCAATGAAGGCTTTATACAAGCAGATTCAATCATTAGGGCCGGTAAAAAGCCAAAAGATAAGGAAACCAAGCATTTGCCTCCGAAATTCTTATCCGCTCAACTCTTACAAAATTATAACAAAGATTTGCCCTTGTTTCTAAATGGGTACTGGACTTATAAATGGGCGGATGAAATTATTCGGGTGGACTCCATCAACCCCCTATCCGGTGAGATCCAACTTGCAGCGCCACACAATTATGGAATGGGAGCGCCCTCAGGGGGACTCTTTTACGCTATCAATCAACCGGAATATGTGGATACAGAAAATGAATATTATTACAACCCCAAGACAGGAACCATTCGTTTTATTCATTCTTTTTCAGATGAAGAAGTCGAGTCCATTCAGATTGCCTACCAAGATTTCACCCTTTTGGAGATTCAAGATTGCAATCAAATAAAAATTGAAAATATAAATTTTAAGTATCATAATAATCTGGCTGTCAATATTACCAATTCCAAATGGGTAACCATTGATCAGTCTGAGATGTATGGATTAGGCAGGTCTGCTGTAGCCATAACTGACGGATATAACTGTGGGGTAAGCAATAGTACGCTTAAATATTTAGGAGACGCCGGTATTTTGCTTTCAGGTGGAGATAAAAATACTTTAACAAAGGCATCTCATTTTGTAGAAAACTGTTCCATCAGTTATTTTTCAAGGCATGTAAAAACGTATGCCCCTGCGGTTAAATTGACTGGGGTAGGGCATATTGTGAAAGGAAACCATATTAGTTTTGCGCCTCATAATGCCATTCTATTTTCCGGGAATGATCATTTGATAGCTGAAAATGAAATCAGAAAGGTATGTTTAAATACCTCGGATGCCGGCGCCATTTATTGCGGTAGAGACTGGACCATGGGCGGGACCGTGATTCGGGACAATACTATCGGTGAACTGGGACAAGCAAGTCACCATCACAATTGGGCCATTTATTTAGATGATTTGGCCTCAGGAATTAGTGTGGTCAATAATCACATTGAAGACAGTCCTTCCGGAATATTGATTGGTGGTGGTCGCCACAATCAAATTAGTAACAATACGATAAAAAATTGCCCGCTTGCATCCATTGTATACGATGCAAGAGGATATGATGATTGGTTTAAACACCACCTGGTCGACCGTGAATTGTCCTTATGGCCTCGATTGAATGCAGTTCCCATCAATCAAGCCCCCTGGAGCGAACGGTTTCCCTGGTTGCAAGAAATACACAGTGATGATCCGGCAATTCCCAGAGGAGCTGAAATAAAAAACAACCAAATCATAAGTTCTGCACCACCTCAAATTCATGTTAAAGTACATGAATACGGGCAGGTAGCTAATAATACTGAAAACACCAATTAAAACCAGAAGGAGGAAGGGCAACAGGCTATCCAAGGATAAACCATGCGACTAAAGCTACCTGAGTTGAACTTAGGTTTTTTTTAAGAAAGTTGAAAACTTTCAGCATTAAAGGTCCAAGTTACACTACGTTAAACTTGGACCAGTTGGAAACCGAAAATGTTAATAACCTACCCTCTCGGAGGCTGAGCTTGTCGAAGTCGTAGGAACCGAAAATGTTAATAACCTACCCTCCCGGAGGCTGAGCTTGTCGAAGCTGTAGGAATCGAAAAACGTTAGCAACCACCCGGCTATTTCTAGCTGAATTGAATTTAGGATCTATTTAAGAAAGTTGAAAACTTTCAGCATTGTAGGTCCAAGTTACACTTCGTTAAACTTGAACCAGTTGGAACTTTCAGCATTCGTGGGTACCCTCTCCCGGAGGCTGAGCTTGTCGAAGCCAGCGGAGTCGAGTATCTAATTTAAAATCGAATTGATTTCTGATTATCAATAGCCCCCAGCTTCAGCTGGGGGATTAGATTGTAATATTATATTTCGGGGCTTTAGCCCAATCTTCACCTTTCAAGAATAAAAAGATTAATTAGGCGCTAAACCTTGGTTGATGGCTAATTTTTCCAGCACCCATCTCTCCTCCAAATTTTGGCTAAAGCCGGGTGAATTGTTATGGCTTTTATAAATGGGCTAAAGCCCATTCCTATTGAGCAGATTTCGTTAATCAATTTGAATGAATTCGAAAACTTTCAGCATTGAAGGTCCAAGTTACACTTCGTTAAACTTGGCGGAGACTGAGCCTGTCGAAGCCGTAGGAATCCCCTCCCGGAGGCTGAGCTTGTCGAAGCCGTAGGAATTGAAAATGTTGATAACCTACCCTCCCGGAGGCTGAGCCTGTCGAAGCTAACCTACTCGTTGCAGTTATTTACTTCAAAATTCCAGTTATAAAGTGGCTAATTGAACCTTTTAGCCGAAGATTTCCGCCTTTTTGGCCGCATTTTTTAGTTTTTAACCAAAGCATTTGACCAAAAACCCCTGTTTAAGGGTTCAATGGTTTTTTTATTTAGTATTTATTCCTTAGTTTTAGAGGTAGTTGGAAGGCGAATAAAGTGCACTTTTGCTGCACCTTAGCACCAATCCTCTATATATGAAACTTATTTATTTTTAGAGCTAAGGGGGGGGTAGGTTAAATAATCAGTATGGTTAACCGCTGACAATCAGGATTATTTAAAAACGTTAATCAGAACGGTTTTGATATGGATTGGTAAGAAAAACATAAATATCAATCCTTCGGAATTTAAAGGAGATATTCTAAAAATAAAAGGTAATAAAATTACACCAATTCAACCACATGCGGATATATTGTGTAATAAAATTGCGCATATAAATAAGTTGGCGGTAATTTGAAAAAACAAATGAAGTACATAATAATAGGCGTAATCGCAATAGTAATTATTTTAATTCTTTTCAATCAGTTTGGAGGGAAAAAGGAAAACAATCCAATTAGTCAAAACACTAATAGTTTTGAGACTAAAGAAAATACCGCTGAACAAGAAAAACCGACCCTCGGAAAATTAAAGAAAATAAAGAGCGAAGATTACGACAGATTTATACTTACAAAAAGCACAACTGAAAGTTACATTCTCAAAGGAATTAAAGAATATGGAGAACTTTCAGGAAATGAAGAATATAAAATATACAGTTTCGGAATTGCGGAATACGGAGATTGGAAAATAATCAAAGTTGACCACCCGATTAGTTTTTATGTTTATCACAATCTTGTTGGTTGGTTAAGTGGATATGAGGAAAATACAGCGATTCCCGAACTTTCAATTGGATTTTCTAAAAATAAAACTGACACGCAAGAAGACTACTTGTTCTTTTTAGACCCTGAAAACGAATATGGAGACACGCAAATTGGAACCTTTAGAAATGGAAAATCTTTTTCAATCTATTTACCAGAAGCCTATGAAGAATATGGAAATCTGACCATTAAAAAAGAAATTCAAGTTTCAATGAAAGAAAATGTGGACTATATTTCTGAACAAGGATTTAATATTTCGGACATTGAATCTTTGAAATATACTGAACACAAAATAAAAATGAACGAATAAAAAACTACCGCCAACAATGGCTATAAGTAATTGCTTGTTCTCGCCTACTTTGGAAATTCCTGCGGAATTTCCAACTTGGTGTGTACTTGCAAAGTTAAGTGCTAACCCACGCAACTACTCATAGCCGAGACCGTTGTTGTGTGCAACCTAAAAAATAACAATGAGAAACCAATTCTTGATATTGATATCGACTCTTTTGCTTTTAGGCTGCGGAGAACAAAAAAATGACGAAAGAACAGCTGACCAGAAAATTGAAAAAATTGAAAGCACTAATGAGTAAATCGACACCTTGACCATTTCTGAAAATCAAAGGTCAAATGATGTAAATGTCATTGAAAGATACTTCCCTGAAGAAATTGTTACTGTAGAATTTGACACAATCATTTCTTCTCAGAATCTGAAAATTTCAATTAAAAGTAAATCCCTTGACTCATATGTGACTAACGAATTTGTAATTGAAGGAAAAAAGTATATTGACAAATACAGAGACAGCGAAAAGCACTTACTAGTAAGAAGATCAAATGAAATTCTGATGGACACTGTTTTGAGAAAAAGTGACTTTTTGGAGTTGACAGGAGATGACTTTCTAAAAATTGCTGATTTTCACGGATATTGGTTTAACGGAATTGAAAATGATACAATTGAATTTTTTGGAGCTATAAACAAACCAGAAACTGATTGGTCTGTCGCATTTTATCACTATTTCGACTTGAAAACAAAGACCTTTAAAATAAAAGAACATATTGACGAAGAAATATAAAGGCAGCACACAACATCGGCTATAGCAAATGCGGGCTGACTACTTAAAAATGACGATATTACAACTAAATAACATTCGGTCCGGCGGACAAAGAATCGCTTTCAAAATCCCGCACTTGCCATAGCCAGGGCCGTTAGCTTGCATTAAAAAACCGAATCGAACATTGAACAACATTGGAATAAAAATAAAGGAAGTATACTTACCATTTTTAGTAGTCTCAATTGGGACTATTCTTTTTTACAACCTATTCAGGTGGACTTTTGACATTAAACTCGGAGTTCTTCCATTAAAAGAAGACTTGCTTAATTTTTGGATTCCCTTTGCTCTTCCATGGATACCAATACTAATTTGGCTTAGAAGGAGAATCAGAGTTCTAAACATAAGAGGCAAAAGAGATAACGGATATTTCGGCTATCAATTTGCTATGGCGGCAGCAATTGCAGTCCCCATTATTGTAAGCCAGACTTATATTGAAAAAGCTTCATTTGACTTAGTGTCAATTACCAACGCTTACGAAACTAAAAGCCAGAGCGATGAAAAGTACTTCGATATCAGCTCATTTAGAGTTGACAAAAATGCCAGTCTTGCATATGTCACAGCAAGGACTTCAGGCAGAAACAATGACAATCTAAACTTCTATCTATATCTATCCTGTCCTTTTGAAAATTCCGATAATGTTTGGTATGGAGTTGAGTACACAAAGAATTTGAGCAATCGAATTAGTGATGATAAAAAAGATACTGAATACAGAAGTTTCCTTGAGAAATCTGAAAGAGAATTTGACACTTATAATTTCCAAAATGCGAAATACTTTGAAAAACTTGGTTACTCGGACGACAGAGACGGTTTTATAGAAGCAATCAAAGAAAAGAATCCCAATATCAAGGAATCGGAACAAATCATTCTTGTCCCTAAATCTGACGTTTTTGAGCATAGACTTGGGAATACCTTTCCGTGGATATTCGGTTCATTTGGGATAGGAGCTTTTGTTCTGCTATTGATGGTAATCATTCCAAAAATTGACGAAAAAGAACTAAGAGACTTTAAAAAGGACAAGCCATTAAAAGAAGATGACCTTAAAGATATATTGGAATTTCTCGACCCAAGAGGACCAAATAAAGCGACTGCAATCCTTCTTCTTTTGAATATTCTTGTTTTTGTGGTAATGATATTTTCAGGACTTAATATTATCTCACCTACACCAAAAGAACTTTTAGAAATTGGTGGAAATAGAAGGTTTGAAGTAATGAACGGAGAATATTGGAGACTCTTTACTTCCGTATTTATTCACGGAGGACTACTGCATTTGTTTATGAACTTGTTCGGTTTAGGGTTAGGTGCAAGTCTATTAGAAGGAATACTAGGAAGAACCCAATTGTTATTGAGCTTTATAGTCTGCGGAATTCTTGCCAGTTTAACCAGCATTTATTGGCACGAGAATACAATTAGTGTTGGAGCTTCGGGAGCAATTTTCGGGCTTTATGGTTTAATTTTAGCCTTTACCGTATTCAAAATCTATCCGAATCATATGCGTGGAATGACTTGGATGCTACTAGGACTTTATGCAGGGGTAAGTTTGCTATTCGGATTACTAGGCGGAATTGATAACGCTGCCCACATTGGCGGGCTAATTAGCGGATTCATAATAGGAGGAATATTGATACTAATTGAAAAAGAAAAATTAATAAAAAACGCAAGCTAATAACTAAGCATTCTGATGGCTGGAACAGCCTAGTCTGAATGCAGTGTTGAACCCTGAGAAACTTTCAGGGTAAACTTCAATGAAACATTGAAGGGTGTTGGGAACTTGGTTTACTATGGGGAATGATTTTCTTCTTTTGCTTTTTTAGCGATGTGAGGATGAAAAAGTTGCTGTTTTTAAATTGTTCTTTGTCCTAGAGTTCCTTTTTTTAGTATTTATTATTGAATAGGTAAACGGTTTTGGAGTGAATTTTAGGCTGTTATTACCATTTGGACATACCTGTCCCTTTAAGCTAATTGAGGCTTATTATTTTGTTTCTTGGTTTTGTTAAACCAGGTGACTGGAGGCCCTCTTTGGTCGAAGCACGCCAGAGTATGCTTTCTTCCGTTTTGCAATAAGAACACTTTCTGAACAGGGAAGCCGGTTTTTCTCCTACTTCTATTACGACCTGACCGATCTGACTGTCGATACTGACCTTATGTGTTGCCTTGAAGGCACTGGCCAAGATGCCATAATGCCTGATGCGGGTAAAACCCTATGTAAGATCCCAATTCTCTGGGGAAGTTATGAAGTGTCCCCGAAATGGTTATTGATCTACGGAGTCTTTTGAGTTGTAAATCAAAGCCTGGTACATTTTCACAGGCTTTTTCAATGATAGATTGCTTTTTTTCATAGCTTAAAATGTTGAATATTAATGATAAGTCTAATGTAGGAAGAAACGGCACTAAAGCCGGCTTCCTGCCTTAGCAGGATTCGTTCAACATCGGCTATAGCAAATGCGGGATGACTACTTAAAAATGAAGATATTACAACTTAATAACATTCGGTTTGGCGGACAAAGATTCGGTTTTAAATTCCCGTACTTGCCATCGCCAGAGCCGTTAGGCACCATTTGAGAAAATCCGTTGTAAATTAAAATATTTTACTTATCTTTGACGTTAGTAACGTAAGACGAAATTATGATTATTTCCTTTGGCTCGAAAAAGACCGAACAGATTTGGAACGGAATCCGGGTCAAAAAAATGCCGATAGAAATTCAGAACGTTGGACGTCGGAAATTGAGAATGTTGAATAACTCGCAAGACATTGCAGATTTAAGAATTCCACCCTCAAACCGACTTGAAAAACTGACTGGAAAATTAAGCGAATATTACAGTATTAGGATTAACAAACAATGGCGGATTATATTCATTTGGGACAAAGGAAACGCAAGTGAAGTGGAAATAATTGATTATCACTAAAAAAAAAAATGGAAAAGTTAGCAAATGTACATCCTGGAGAAATCTTGAATTTTGAATTTCTTGAGCCTCTAGAAATTACTGCTTACCGACTTTCAAAGGATTTGAAAATCCCACAAACCCGAATTTCGGAAATTATTAAAGGAAATCGTCGAATTACTGCTGACACGGCTTTACGATTAAGTAAATATTTTGGAAATTCTGCAAAATTCTGGCTTGGAATCCAAGACGATTATGATATTGAGGAGGAAAAGGAAATGAAAGAATCTGAACTGAACGAAATCAAACACTTCAAAAATAAAAACGTTACCTAATAACTAAGCATTCTGACGGCTGGCCCCCCTAGGTGTAGTTTAAGCCTTCGTGAGCTGAGTGTAGGTTTGCAAAACCCCCTACTATCCTTTCCAATTTGCAATTGGAAATGAACGGAATTACCAATGATCCACGGTTATCAAACCTTCTAATCCAGCATAAATTCATCTGTTTCTATTTGTTTTTCAAAGACCAGAACTTGCCCCGGTTTATCGGGGTGGAATCTCGCTACAATAATCCGGTCGTGTACTGAAATAGGTTGACACAATTTAATTAAAAATTGTAAACCTATAATCGGACAAAATGAGTGAATTACAAAAGTTCTCCGAAGATGCAAGGAGAA